>JBHJMN010000033.1:0-73166 GCA_042219835.1 Paenibacillus elgii | reverse complement strand
AAAAAATAGATACGAATAAAAGCTACCGCATTGATGACGTCAGCCCCAGTAACCGATTTTTGCAATATCTGGTCAATTTGAAAGCTGAAAAAGCGTTTGCCAAGGACGAAAATGACAATCAATACGCTCAGAATATTGAAGAATGGTTTAACCAGTTCGAATCCTGTCTTAGAGAAGTATTGGAAAGACCTCAATTGTCACTCAACTTTAATTACAGAGAGTACCAATTTTTAATTCATGAGCCGAATAAGGAACCTTTTGAACTGACAGAGCTTTCGGACGGATATACGGCCATACTTAATATTTTGAGCGATCTGATTATCCGTATGGAATGGAGACGCACCAAAAACTATAATGTTCAAGGTATCGTTTTAATTGACGAGCCCGAGACTCATTTGCACATCAGCTTACAGAAAAAGATACTTCCGTTTCTAACAAGGTTTTTTCCAAACGTACAATTCATCGTTGCAACCCATTCGCCATTTGTCATCAACTCTTTGAGCAATGCAGTTGTGTATGATCTCGAAACAAAGCTTCATCTGACCGATCCATCGGCTTACTCCTATGAAAGTATCGTCGAAAATTATTTTAACGTTGATATGTACTCCAAAGAAGCTAAGGAAAAACTGGGACGATACATCGACTTGGCACAAAGAAGCAGTCTGACGGAAGAAGAGGAAATTGAAATCTACGACCTCCGGAATTACTTGAAACATATTCCCGATGACTTTGGAAAAGAAATCAAACTAAAGTATACGCAATTTGAATTACAGAGAAAGAGTGATCCCCGTTGATTCATTTGCCAAAATCTATGCCAAGACCGGCTTGTCTCGTTCAAGAAAAGGCCAAAGTCCCGGGAACCTATCGCACGCCGGAAGTCATCAAACGTATTAAAGAAGATTTTAAAAACAAATGCTATATTTATGAGTTGAAAGAGCCCACGACGATCAACGTGGAACATTTCAAGGTCATAAAGGCGACCGGGAGTTGGAATTCGATTGGACAAACCTATTCTATGCTTGCGGTCATTGCAACAACATAAAAGGCGCCAAATATGATGATATCTTAAATTGCACCGACCCATCCCATGATGTGGAACGATGGATTCATTATCGAAAGGACCCTTACCCTAAAGCATCTGCTGTTTTCACTCCTTTGCGGGATGACCAAATAGTTCATCACACTATCGAACTATTGCGGGAAGTTTTCGGAGGAAGGACTGCGCTTAAAACCATAGAAGCTCAGAACTTGAAGAGCAGGCTGCTTGACGAACTATATCACTTTCAAGATATTCCATTTACGGCATTTAAGCGTTGGATTATTCGGGATAATCCGGACTTATTTGAGGAGTTTGGACATTTAATCGAAAAATTACAGCAGGGCACGCCAAGATAGGCTGCCCTGTTCGCTTTAAAACACTTTTTTCGCCCCCTGCTCCGCCTTCAAAATCTCTACCGCCTCGCGGAAGCGGAGCGAATGAATGACTTCACGCTCGCGCAAAAATTTCAGACCGTCCTGCAAATCCGTGTCATCCGTCATGTCGATCAGCCATTGATAAGTGGCGCGAGCTTTTTCCTCCGCGGCGATGTCCTCATACAAGTCGGCAATCGGATCGCCTTTCGCCTGAATATAGGTAGCCGTCCACGGTATACCCGCCGCGTTATTGTAATGCAGCGCCCGATCGTGATTCACGTAATGCTGGTCTAGTCCTGCGGCCTTCAGCTGTTCCGTCGTGGCGTCTTTGGTCAGCTTGTAGACCATTGTGGCAATCATTTCCAAATGGGCGAATTCCTCCGTCCCGATGTCCGTCAGAACCCCGATCACTTTATCCGGTATCGTATAACGCTGATTCAAATAACGCAGCGCGGCCGCCAGCTCGCCGTCCGCACCGCCGTACTGCTCGATCAGCAGCTTTGCCATGCGCGGATCGCACTTGCTGACCCTGACCGGGTATTGCAGCTTTTTCTCATAGATCCACATCGCTCAAGTCCCCTTTCCTCGTTCGGCCTTGAATCAGACCTGCCACGGCCACGGCGGCTCCCACCATTGCCATGGATATCCCGAATAGCTGCGGCCATACTGCAAAAGCGGACCGAATTCGGACTCGTACCGTTGGGCCAGAAGCTGGCGCTGCTGCGCACATTGATTAAACTGCTCCAACGCCTGGGCGTCTTCAGGGTGCGTATCCAAGTAGAGTGTCAGCTCCACCAGCACGAAATCGATCGCTTGCAGCTCTTCCAACAGTGTGTAGTAATGGGGGGGCAGCGGTTGTTTCATGCCGTTCACCTCCTGTCTTTTCAGCAATGTTTGGATTCGTATGGACTATACAGCACAGGCCAGAGCGTACCGCACCGGAGCGCCTGAAGCGGGGGATATTGAGGAAGCCCCGGCGGTTGAAACTGAATATACAGATTTGGCGGAATAACATAGGTCTTAACCATAATCGGCGGACAAGGGTCGAAGGGACTGACGTACGGATACCATTCTTTCTCAAGATCCATGGCCGGAAATGCCTCCTTTAGCAATCTACCAATATTTATACATTGCCGCTCGTCCATTATGCGTATAAAATGACAACAACTTCATCTGCCCCCTGCAGAAGGAAAAAAGGAGTTGAAGCTTTTTGTTTAAGAAAGCGTTCTCAAAAAGATTGCTGCTAACGGTCGCCGCCTCTTGCCTGATCGCGGTCCCCTCCGTGTTCCCGGATTTGACTTACGCGGCTGCCGAACAAACCACAGCGGTCCTATCCCAAGGCGTTTCCGGAACGGCGGTGACGCAACTGCAGCAAAATCTTCAAACGCTTGGGTATTTCACCTACCCGAACGCCACCGGGTATTACGGCCAGTTTACGGCGCAGGCCGTCCGCTCCTTTCAGCAAGCTTACAGTTTGCCGGTTACCGGCGCCGCTGACAGAACGACGCGGATCGCGCTGTCCCGAGCTCTTGTGAAGAAGTCCGTCCTCGCAAATGCGACACGATACATAGGCACGCCGTACGTTTGGGGCGGAAGCACGCCTGCCGGCTTCGATTGCTCCGGTTTTATCTACTACTTGCTCTCGAAGCACGGAGTCCCCATGCCCCGGGCCAGCTCGTCCGTCATGGCCGGTATGGGCTTTGCGGTTGACCGGGATCGTCTCATGCCCGGCGATTGGGTATTCTTCGGATTAAACGAGCCTGGCGTTGTCACCCACGTCGGCATCTATATGGGCAACGGCGAGTTTATCTCCGCTACCCGCTCTGCCGGAATCGCCGTACAAAAGCTGGATAACAGCTACTGGGGGCCCAAATATCTCGGCGCCCGCCGCTACTATTGATTGCTGGAGGTCCTCCTTGGTTTCATGACAAAAAAACCGTCCGCAGCCTTGAACGAATGGCCGTGACGGTTTTTCCCCTTAGTGAATATCCTTTTTCTTAAAGCGTCCGCCCTGCACGTCGTGGATATTGCCGACTGCGAGAAACGCGGTTTCATCGAGCTCCTCGACGATCGACTTCAGCTTCGCTTCTTCCAACCGGTTGATGACGCAGAAGATGACCAGCTTGTTGCCGCCGGTAAAGCCGCCTTCGCCTTGCAAATACGTGACGCCGCGGCCCAAACGGTTCATAATGGCTTCTCCGAGCTCGCGGCTGTTCTCGCTGATAATCCAAACCGATTTGGATTCGTCAAAGCCTTCGATCGTAATGTCGATCAGCTTGAAGGCGATGTAATACGCGATCAGCGAATACATCGCGTGATCCCATCCGAACACGAAACCGGCGCTGCTCAGGATGAACAGGTTAAAAAACATGACTACTTCGCCGACCGAGAACGGCAGCTTCTTACTGAATAGAATGGCCATAATTTCCGTGCCGTCGAGCGAGCCGCCCGAACGGATGACCATGCCGACGCCGATGCCGACAATAATCCCCCCGAACACCGCCGCAAGCAACGGATCGTTTGTTAGCGGAGGAACCGGATGAAGCAGCCATGTGCCCAAGGACATAAGGGCAACCGCAAATAAGGTAGATAACGCGAACGTTTTTCCGATTTGCTTGTAGCCGATAAACAGAAACGGAAGGTTGAGTAATAAAAGAAATACGCCGATCGGAATACCCGATAAATGGGAGCTAATAATCGAGATGCCCACGATTCCCCCGTCAATGATTTTATTGGGCACCAAAAAGTTTTCCAGTCCGACCGAGACGAGCGCCGCCCCCAATACAATAAAGACGGCGCGCATTACCAGTTTGGGCAACTTTAATTTGGAATGCTGCTTGGCATTTTTAAGACCCGCCTGCATTGCTTCTCCCCCTTAGATTGCCGTAAAACCGTATGAACGACAAATTTTAGTTATAGTTACTGTTCCAACTTGATGTTGATTTTAAGCAATCCTACCCGGCGAAGCGCCTGGTACACGATAACTAACACAGGCCCCAGAATCAGACCGATCACTCCGACGAGTTGGAAGCCCACATACATGCTGACTAACGCCGCCAAAGCATTGATCCCGACAGCGTCGCCGATAATTTTCGGTTCGATCAGGCGGCGGAACAGCATGATGACAAGCAGCAGGATGATCAGCCCGGTTCCGAGCCGCATATCTCCCGCGAGCATGTTGTATCCCGCCCAAGGAACGAGCACGGCGCTTGTGCCAAGCACCGGCAAAATATCCACAAGCACGATAAGCAGCGCAACGGCAAGCGGATAGTTGACATTCAAAACAAGCAATCCGACCAAGGTTACCATATACGTTAGCAGACTGATCAGCACCTGCGCGAACAGGAAGCCCAGAATAGCACGGCGCAGATCGTTCAACACCGCAGCCACCTTCGGTCTCGACTGCGTCTCGAACAGATTCAGAAACGACTGGTGCAGCTTCGGCAAGCTGAACGAAATCAAGTAAAGACCGATCACGAACACGACAGTAAACACGAACAAATTCGGAATCGCTTTGGCCACGTCGAGAAAATAGCCGGAGACAGCGGCAACGATGCTTTTCAAGTTTTCCATAAGCATCCCGGCTCCCGCTTCCACGTAGCGCTGCATCTGCTCGGCAGCGTCGTATGGCAGCAGCTTATAGAACAATTTGTTTCTTGCCGACGAGTCTTCAATCAACAGCTTGGCGTCGCTTAAATACACGGAAGCGTAATTCCAGAATTGAATGAACTCCGTGACGATTTTGAAGCCGATCAGATAGACGAAACCAAGCAGCGAACCGGTAAAAAGAGTACAGATCACGGCGGAAACCGTCACGCGTCTGCCGCGGAACATTCGTGTCAGCAGCAGAACAATCGGTTCGAGCAACAGGGCAATCAACATGGCGAGTAAAAACGGGAAGCCGATGGTGAATAGTCCGTACAAAAGCACGGCGCCAAGTACGCAAAATACGATCGTTCTAAGCGACATCGAACGGGTACCCCCTATTCGTCAGGATGGTTTTGAGCAGCAAGCGGACCCAAAACGTGCTGTTTCTGAACAGGTTGAATTTTTACACGCAAAATACGCAATCGCTCGACCTCCGTAATTTCGAACAAGAAGCCGTTCTGCTCCAGCCTTCGGCCTTTAGAGACAGAGCCCTCCAACTGCTTGAACAGCCAGCCTCCGATCGAATCCACCTCGTCGTCCTCGATCCCGAGGGCAAGCTGGTCGTCAAGATCCTCCAGCAGCACGCGCCCGTCAACGGAGTAAGCATCTCCGATCTTCTCCACCTCGGGCCGCTCCGTTTCGTCGAATTCGTCGTGAATCTCGCCGACAATTTCTTCGAGAATGTCTTCGGTGGTAATCAGCCCGGCCGTACCACCGTATTCGTCGATCACGACGGCGAGCTGGGAACGCTTCTTCTGCATTAGCCGCAGCACGTGGCTGATTTCCATCGACTCGGGCACCATAAGCACCGGACGCAAGAAATCTTTGAGATCGTGTTTCTTGTCCGGATCGCAAGTAAGCACGTCCGACATATGGACAAATCCGATGATTTCATCTTTATCGTGCGTGGCCACCGGGTAGCGCGTATGCTTCGTTTCGTAAACGATTTTCAAGTTATCCTCAAAGCTGAGCTCGGTAAACAAACAATCCATATCAGTCCGCGGCAGCATAATTTCTCTCGCGACCCGATCGGAAAACTCAAATATATTATCGAATAACGCCAGCTCGTCCTTGTCGAAATGACCGCTCCGGGCGCTCTGGTCCATCAAAATCCGAATTTCTTCTTCCGTATGGGCTTCTTGCTCGATAGCAGGCCGAAACCCGGCCAGCTTCAAGAGCTTGTTCGCAGCTCCGTTCAGCAGCCAGATCGCCGGATAAAAGATTTTGTAAAACAGCATTAAAGGAGCCGACAGCCATAGAGAGGTTGTTTCCGATTTCTGAATAGCCATGGATTTGGGCGCTAGCTCGCCGAGCACGATATGCATAAAGGTGATCACGGCGAATCCGATCGCAAACGATAAGGCGTTGGCATACCAGGCTTCTTCGAGTCCGAACACTGCCAAAGCCGGTTGGACGACCAGATGCGAGATAGCCGGTTCTCCTACCCAGCCCAAGCCCAGCGACGCCAGCGTAATGCCAAGCTGCGTGGAGGATAGATAAGCATCCAGCTTTTGGGTTACGGCGAGCGCATACTTGGCTTTCGGGTTTCCCTCGCTCTCCAACTGCTGCAGGCGCGTAGTCCGGACTTTCACCAATGCAAACTCCGCTGCGACAAAAAAACCGTTCAGGAGCACCAAAAACAAGACCAGTAGAAGATTAAGCGAAATTAATCCGAAATCGAACCCCGTACTGTGACTTTCCAAGAAGGATCAGTCTCCTTTGCAATAGTAAAATGAGATAATGGCTGAATTACACAAGTGCTTTCCGCTTACCGAAATCGACGTCTTTATAATATGTATCGACGACGAGAAGATTCGGTCCGCAGCAGTTGGCCGCCGGACAATGGCAGTTCACGACCTTATTCAGGCGATGTCCTTTCCAACGCTCGAATACTTGATCGAGCCGGTCCGCATGAATGTTGCCAAGCGCCGGCACATCCGCAAAATCGGTGACGAAAACATCGCCCGTGAACAAGTTCACGTTGAGGCGGTTGCGGCCGTCCGGGTCGTTGCGTACGGTCACGTTCGGCTCGCGGCGAAGACGGGTTACCAGCTCCCGGTCCTCCTCCAGCGGGCTGCAAGCGTAAAAGGGCAGTGTGCCGAACAGCATCCATAAATTACGGTCGCGGTCGTCAAGCAGCCGATGAATCGCAGCCCGCGTCTGATCCAGTGTCAGCACCGGCAAATTGGAGGCGAAAGCGCTTGGATACATCGGGTGCACCTCGTGGCGGCGGCATCCCATCTGTTGAATCAGCCGATGGATTCCGCTTAGCTTCCCGTGCGTCCGGTAATTGATCATCGATTCCGCCGAAACGAACATCCCGCCGCTAGCGAGCGC
Organism: Paenibacillus elgii; assembly: GCA_042219835.1. Lineage (GTDB taxonomy): Bacteria > Bacillota > Bacilli > Paenibacillales > NBRC-103111 > Paenibacillus_G > Paenibacillus_G elgii_A. The sequence goes on along the minus strand of JBHJMN010000033.1, from coordinate 65,768 downwards.
TTTCGCATTCTCGACCATCCGTTCATATAGCTTAGCCGCTGTCGTGGCGGATACTCTTCGGTCTGTCCGGACGAACCCGACTTCGTAGAAATCGTCGGCGTTCAAATAGTTGAACGAAATATGCATCACGTCGAGATAAGGAGCCATCGCTTCGTACCGTGAAAGGTCCAGCGTTACGTTGGAATTGATCTGGGAACGGACTCCCCGCTCCCTGGCGTAACGCAGCAGGGGGACAATATAGTCGCGCACCGTCTGCTCGTGATAGCTCGGCTCCCCGCCGGTGATGCTGATTGTCTCCAATCCCTCGACTTCGTCCAGCCGCTTCAAGATGACATTCAGCGGGATGCGCGGTCCTTCCGATACCATGAGCGATTCGCCGACGGCGCAATGCTCGCAGCGCATGTTGCATAAATTCGTCACGGTCAGCTCGACGCTCGTCAATCGGTGTTCGCCATGCGTTTGCAACGAGCGCAGCGGGTCCCACGGATCGTATTCGGGCGTTATCTGGGGCAATACGGGCAAATCGTTGACGATTAAACGGTTGGACATGTTGTTTTTTCACACCTGACTTGTTTAAAAAGTAAAATCTAACAATAATATATTACCCATTGTATCGTAATACGATTGAAAATAAAACCGCCGTCCTGCCGCATCGTACCTTACTCCCGCTGTTCGGAAAGGTCGCTGCCGCGCAGCTTTCCCCATTTTCTTGCCCAATTTCCCATTTCCACAAGTATGGTTTGAAAGTCTTTGCCTTTATCCGTTAAGGAATATTCGACGGTTACCGGTACCGTAGGAAACACTTGACGACGAATAATTTCATGCTCCTCCAGATGACGCAAAATATCGGTCAATGATTTGGTGCTGATATGGTCCAGATTACGGCGCAATTGATTGAATCGCTGCGGACCTTTAAACAGTTGACGAAGGACAAGGAAAGACCATTTTCCTCCGAAAATTTGGAGTGCCTCTTCAACGGAAGCCATGCATTCCTCTCCGTTTGAAATTGGGTCCACTCGATCACCCCCTTACGAAAGAGAAGTTAGTTTATTATTTAACATTATACTAAAAAATCAGCTATGCTTCAAATTAAAATCCAAGCGCCTGACAACATTAAAAAAAGACAGCTTCCGGGAAGCTGCCTCTGCACACGCTGAAACTATATAGGTTTATAGTTGACGCCGGTGATCATGACCGACAGCATTTTGGACAAATCGATTTCGGGCGTATCCTTCAGCTCCTGTCCCTCCGCATCCAGCAGCAGCCGCACGACCGGGCGCTGCGGCACGTTCGCATTCAGATCGACAACCACTCCCGTTTCACCTGTGTTTAAAGTGACGGTGATGCCAATCGGATAGATGGCGATTTTATCGCGGAACAGCTCGATCTGCTGGGTTTCATACAAGGTGCCCGATCCGGCAAACAAAATTTCCATCGCCTGATGCGGAAGCATGGCGCTGCGGTACACGCGGTGGGTCGTCATGGCGTCGTAAGAATCGACCAGCCCGATCCAGCGCGCGTATTCGTGAATTTCCGAGCCTTTCAGTCCGCGCGGGTACCCGCTGCCGTCCAGTCTTTCGTGATGCTGAAAGGCACAGTGCGCAGCAAGCAGCGGAATGTTGGGCTCGTCCTTCAGAAATTGAAAGCCGAATACCGTATGATGCTTGATCCGCTCATATTCGCTGTCCGACAGCTTTCCTTTTTTGCGCAGCAGCTCAAGCGGGATTTGGGTTTTGCCCACGTCGTGGAGCAGCGCCCCCAGACCAAGCGTCATCAGCTCTTCCCGCTCGTACCCGTGTGCCATGCCGAGCATCGTCGCATAGATGCATACATTAAGCGAATGCTGGAACAAATATTCGTCCATGAGGCTGATATTGGTCAGCATAATCATGGCATCCTTGTGCTGGCTCAAATCGTCCAAAATCATGCTCATCATCCCGCGAAACGCTTTGCCAACCTGCATCTGCCCCACCAATTTGCGCTTGACCTGATCCCCCATCATTTTACGGAAGGAGGTCCGGATCTGGGTAATCGCATGGAGCCGCGTCTCTTCGCTAAGGACATCGTGGACAATCAGATCCCGGGTTCGAGGATCATCAATATATACAAAATCCACACCATGCTCGCCCAAGCGGGTAATAAGCGCCTGCGTCAATTCTACCCGCTCGCCAAGCAGCGTCAACCCATCCGAGTTATATATTTTTTTTCCAAGGCGCATGCCGGGTTTGACCATGCTTAGCGGAAGCAAACGCATTAACGAACCACGTCTTCTTTCTAAAAGAAAAATTTAGAAAATTATCGATATGATTAAGCGTATCGAATTCGAATAAAAAGAGCAATATATTTTTTCGCGTTTTGACAAAATTTATATGAACAGCTGACGAAAAAAGCCGGAAACAAGGGCATTACCCTCAATCTCCGGCAAAATTTTGTCGAATTCCGAACAATGCTACCGCAGCACGAAGATCCAAAACAGCGCGGCGGTGACAAAGCGATAATACGCAAAATACGACATGCTGAACTTTTGTACGAATTTGATGAACGTGACGACCGCGAGCAGCGCCACGATGAATGAAACGATAAAGCCGATGGCAAAAAATCCGAGAGCGCCGGATGAGAACGTATCGAGGTTTTTTAGCAGCTCGTATCCAGTAGCCGCTACCATGACGGGGATGGCGATAATAAACGTAAAGTCGGCGGCGGCCTTGCGGCTTGCCCCAGCCAGCATCCCTCCGGCAATCGTCGATCCCGAACGGGAGAAGCCCGGCCAAATCGAAATGATCTGCCATAGACCGATAAAGAACGCCTGCTTGTACGTCAGCTCGTCGACATCGTGCGCCGTTACCTCTGGCTGGAATTTTTCCCCGACGATGAGCAGCACACCGCCAAGGATCAGGCCGATAAGCACGGTAGACGGCAAGAAGAGGTGGGCTTTAATAAAGTCTTTGGTCAAATACGCGATCGCCAGCGTCGGCACAATCGCCAGCATAATGTGCAGCAGGTTCATCCCTTTGCCCGCTTTGGGCTTTTCCTTGCTGAGACCGAAGAGCCGCAAAATCCGTTTCCAATAGACGACGACCCCGGCCAGTATGGCGCCGAGCTGAATGACGATCTCGAACGTTTTGATCAATTCATCCGTATCCGGAATCCCCAGCAGCCTGCTTGTCAAAATCATGTGACCCGTAGACGAAACGGGCAAAAACTCCGTCAAGCCTTCCACGATGCCGATAATCACCGCTACCCACCAATCGTGCATACGCTCCTCCTACTCTCTCCCACGAATTGATCCAGTTCGTATCATGTATCGCTTTTTATATTCTAGCTTGTTTGCTGCGGATTGTACACACCGGGAATTAAGTATCGTGCGGCGGTTCTCCGACCGCGCGCCACCGCCGGGAAAAGCTGCGCTGAAGCGACGCTTCTTCGCGAAGCTCCCGGAGCAGCACATCGCGCAAAAATTCCGGCAGAAAAAATTGAGGCTCCGTCCCTTCTCCGAGAGACGTGAAGCCGACCCGGAACGTAAACATGTCGATGGAGCCGACCCAATACTGCCGCTCCGCCTCCAGCGGCTGCCCGCCGACGTCCACGGCGCGAATCTTCGCATATTCGGCCCCTTCCGGGTCGTAATGTACCGTAAGTCCGTCAATGCACAGCGTCCCGAGCACTTTGCCGCGAAAGCCGTAGCCGTACAGCGGTTTGTCCATGAACTCGGGAAGCAGCGATTCCTCCAGCGCGCGAAGCAGCCGCTTTCCGGTCAGCTTCATCCGGCACGGGTTGATCGGCGACGGGCATAATTGAAGCAGCATACCGGCCGATACCGGGCCTTCCGGCAGCCCGCCGAGCAGTTGTCCGGCATTGACCAGGCCGATCTCGGCTCCCGTCCACCGGCGCAATCCCCCGGCCAGCAAATTCCCGAGCGGCGATTCGCCATACCAGTCGAACGGCAACTCGACAGGCAGGCGGGCGACCTCTCGGTCCAATTCGGCGGCGGCGCGAAAGCCATACTGCCTGATCAACCTGTGAATCTCCTCATCCTCCGGCTCGATAGTCACCGCTTGCACGGAAGCCTCCGCATGCGCCAGCTTCTGTTCCGCGGGGTCCCATTCCAAATCGACGACTCCGACGTATTGTCCATATTTGCCCGCGGCGCAGACGAGCGTCCCGCCGATGCGCAGCGGTTCTTCGAGCAGATGATGCGTATGCCCGCCTAAGATCAAATCAATGCCCGGCACTTCGGCCGCCATGCGCTCGTCGTTGCGCAGCCCGAGATGGGACATGACAATGAGCACGTCCACTTCGGGACGAAGCTGCCGGACAAGGGGCGGCACGATGTCGAACGGCTCCCGCACGTCCCATCCGAGCAGGTTGTAAAACTCGGGAAAGCAGGCGGTAACTCCGATCAGCCCGATGCGCAAGCCCGCTTTTCGGACGATATGATACGGAACCGCCCACGACGGAAGCGCTCCCGTTGCCGATGCCGGCAGGTTGCAGATGACGGTGGCAAAGCTGGCCTGTCGGCCGTATAGTTCCGAAAGGACGTCCTCCGTGTAGGACAATCCCTCGTTGTTGCCGAGCGTGACCGCTTCATACCCGGATGCATTCAGCACCGCGATGTTCGTCCGGCCGTCCGTCCCTTCGGTTTCCGGACGCATCCGGTCGATATGATCCCCGATATCAAGCGTAAGTGTCCGCTCTTCTCCGGCTTCCGCACGAAGCTTCCGCAGGACAGAAGCGATGCGGGGCATTTGTTCAAAGTGGCTGTGAATATCGTTCGTATGAAGGACGCGCAGCCTCATTCGTTCGATCACAAAGGCACCTTCCTTCAAGTAGCGAGTAGATGAACGGAGCAGCCTCCATCTCCCTTGAAACATCACCAACCATTATATCATTTTTCGCTAAAAATATGGTATGCTGAAACTTAAAAGAACAGCCCGCAAAGCCGGTGATTCGCGAGCTTGGCGGCGGCTGGAGCAACAAACCTGCCGCACAAAGACTCCAATCGCCGGACTTCGAAAGGCCGCTAGAACGAAGGAGTAGAGCAACCATGAAGCTGAAGCTGCTGCTTTTCGCCGGATTGGCCGAGCATTTCGGTTCTCCGGTACTGGAGCTGGACATAGAACAAGACGGACTGACGCCGCAGGAGCTCAAAGCGCTGCTGGCCGCCCGCTACCCCGCGGCATCGGACGTGCTTAAGCAAGCGTTCGTCGCGGTGAATCAGCAATATGCGGACGATGCGGTCCGTATCACCGAGCAGGACGAAGTCGCGCTCATCCCGCCGGTTTCCGGCGGTGAGCCGGAGCCTTACGTCATCACCCACGATCCGATCCGTGCCGATGAGGTGACGGCCAAAGTGCTGCATCCGGACCATGGCGCGACGCTGGCGTTTGTCGGCACCACCCGGGAATTTACCCACGGCAAAAGGACCGTGATGCTGGAATACGAAGCCTACGAGCCAATGGCGCTGAAAACGATGCGCCAAATCGGCGACGAGCTGTCCTTGCGGTGGCCGGGTACGCGGCTCGCGATTACGCACCGGCTCGGTACGGTACCGGCGGGCGAGACGAGCGTCGTCATTGCCGTATCTTCCCCGCACCGCGACTCCGCCTATGAAGCGAGCCGTTATGCCATCGAGCGTCTGAAGCAAATCGTGCCGATCTGGAAGAAGGAAATATGGGAGGACGGCTCGGAGTGGAAGGGACATCAGCAAGGTCCCTGGAATCCGGCAGCCGGTCTTCCGCAGGAAGGAGAGACGCGGGCATGAACGTATCCGACAGCATAACGGAGCAGGAGAACGTAGAGGTCGCGGACCGGGAACGGTATTCGCGGCAGATGCTATTCGCCCCCATCGGCGAAACCGGCCAAGCCAAGCTGCTGCAAGCCCGTGTCGCCATCGTAGGCATGGGCGCGCTCGGAACGGTGCTCGCCAATCATATGGTACGCGCCGGTATCGGTTTCGTGCGCCTGATCGACCGCGACTTCGTCGAGCGAAGCAATCTGCAGCGGCAGATGCTTTACGACGAAGCGGATGCAGCCGGCTCCGCGCCCAAAGCGGAAGCGGCTGCGGCCCGGCTTGGCGCGGCGAACTCCGGCGTTGTCATCGAGCCGGTCGTGGCCGACTTGAACTTCGCCAATGCCGAGCAATGGCTGGCCGACGTCCAGCTTATTCTGGACGGAACGGATAATTTTGCGGTGCGCTTTTTAATTAACGACGTCAGCGTCAAGCACGGAATTCCGTGGATCTACGGCGGCGCCGTAAGCTCCCGCGGCGTCTCACACACCGTCATGCCCGGCGAAACGCCTTGTCTGCGATGCTTGTTCGACCAACCGCCCGCGCGGGGCACGACGGAAACATGCGATACGGCAGGCGTGATCGGATCGATCATTCATACGGTCGCCTCCCACCAAGCGGCCGAAGCGCTTAAGCTGCTTGTGGGGGCCCGCCAGCAGCTAAGCCGCAAGATGGTCCATTGGGACCTCTGGTACAACCAATACGCCGCGATCGACGTGTCGAAAGCGCGCAAAGCGGATTGCCCTTGCTGCGCGAAACGTCAGTTCGAATACCTGGACGCTTCGCTGGAGGAAGATACGATCCAGACGCTGTGCGGCCGGAATTCCGTCCAAATCCAGCCCGTTGCGCCTGCCGCGCTCTCTTTGGAAGAATGGGCGGAACGGCTTCAGCCGCTTGGACGGATCGAGAAAAATCCGTTTCTCCTCAAGCTTCATTTGGATGAATCGTTGACATTGGTGCTATTCCCAGACGGACGGATGATCGTACAGGGCACCGAAGACCCAACTCTGGCCAAAAGCCTGTACAGCCGCTATATCGGAATGTAATTCGTTTACAAATACAAAATTGATTAAAAATATTAATTAATTTTTACCTTCATTCGACAAAATTCGAGTGCTTTGGGTTCATTTTCCTGTTATCATGAGACAAAAGGGACTTTTACTCTGGTAAAGTCCCGTGACCCCAGGACAGAGGTGAACCCGTTGTGCTCATATCGATCCATCAAGTCAAAGTTGGCGATCGGCTCGGCTCTGATATATTTAACGGGTACGGACTACTGGTCCTATCCGCACATACCGAGCTTTCCGTCGATGACATCGAGAAGCTGAAGCTGCACAAAATCGACGAAGTGGACATCGCTTTTCCGGATGACCCAGAGTCCGACGCAGCAAGAGACGAATCTCCACCCGCGCGGACGGAGCACGCTGCTTCAGCTGCCGCAGTAGCAGCCTACCATGAAGCAGTGGACGGCATGAAAAACATTTTTGAGCAAGCGATCCAAAAAGGCATTGTGTACAAGAACCAAATTGATAACGGTTTTAACCCGCTTGTCCAGCAAGTTCATCAGGTGAGGGACGTCGTTTCGCTCCTGCTCGTGTTAAACAATACGGACGATTATACGTATCAACACAGCGTGCAAGTAGGCATGATCTCCTATTATATCGCCAAGTGGCTCGGGCAATCAGAGCGGGATGCTATACTTACCGGCAAAGCGGGCTATTTACATGACATTGGCAAAAGCCTCATCGATCCGGCCATTCTTCAGAAGCCCGAAAAATTGACGGCGGAAGAATATGAACGCATGAAAAAGCATTCGATCTACGGATACGAGCTGTTGCAGCGTTCGGGGCTTCCTGCAGAAGTATGCTTGGCTGCTTTACAGCATCATGAACGGCTCGACGGGTCCGGATATCCATACGGTCTGCGCGGAGAAGAAATTCATCCGCTGTCCAAGATCGTCGCTGTTGCGGACATTTACAGCGCTATGATCTCAAGCCGGGTATACCAGAAAAAACGCGATCTGCTGTTCGTCCTGCGCGAGCTTCACCGGTGCAGCTTCGGGCAAATTGATCCACATATTACGCAATTATTTATCCGGCACATGGTCCCGAATTTTATCGGCAAAAAAATTCAGCTTGCCTCCGGCGAAACGGGCACCATCGTACTCACCCATCCGACCGATGTTTTCCGGCCGCTCGTTAATTTAGACGGCACGTTCATCGATTTATCGGAACGGACGGATTTGGAAGTTGAGCATATTTTCGCGGATTAATGAACGAATGCCTTACATACGAAGAACAGCCCTGACGGATAACCGACTGGGCTGTTCTTTCTTAAGAGGATACCCGCTTGGCAGCCAAAAACGTCTGCTTCCAATACAGATTGTTGATATGGGTAATCTGCACGCCGTCTTTTGGCTCCGGAGCAGCGTGAATCATTCTCTGGTTCCCTACATAGATGCCGACATGGCCGATCGTCTTCTGGCTGCGAAACTTACCGGGAACGTAAAAGAACAATAGATCGCCTTTCCGCAATTGCTTTCGGTCGACTGCGTTGCCTTGCTTGGCTTGAGCCCGAGCTGTCCGGTTAAGTGTAATACCGGATTTGTCAAACACATATTGCGTAAACGTGGAGCAGTCGAACTTGCCCGAGGTCGCATAAGGCGCGGCGCCGAACTCATAGTTCACGCCGACGTATCGCTGCGCCCGCGTCAACAAAGCGTTCATATCGACCTGCCTCAGAACGGGGACCGCCATGTCATCCTTCCCGTGAAAACCGTTCAGCCCCTTCATGGCCTCCACAGCATCGGAAGCCTCCAGCAGCGGGTCGCGCTCCAGTCTCATCGCCGAAGCCCCTCCCGTTCCTTGAAACGGGTCCTTCGGATCGTCGCCGAAGTCAAGCTCCGCTCCCGTACTCGCCTCCAGCGGGCCGTTGATCGCCCCGCTAACCGCCCAGTCGGTGGCTTGGACGACCGCCGCCTGTTCCTTGATTTCGAATGAAAAATCTTTCTCAAACACCGGGTTTAACGCCGATACGGGGATATGTATCTGGGAATTAAAAAGAATAGGCGCTTCCTTAAGCGCCAGCATCTCATCGTCTCTTAGCGCTGACATTTGGCCCGGCTTCAGCTCGTAAGACGCATCGTGCTCTCCCAACTGAAATACTCCCCTAGCCTGATCCCAATTGGACAGGAATCCAACAATTTTGGCAAAATCGGTACCGACCACATAAGCGGTCCCGCCTATCGTCACGGTGGGAATCGTCATTTCCACCCGGCCCTGCGGCAGCATGCGAATAAATCCGCCGTTCAGGCCGATCGTTGTCGTTTTTCCGTTGATTTCTTCGCTTTTTAACCGGTTTGCGGCTTGACCCTGGTTGCTCGGAATACCCTGTTGATTCGAAAGCCGCTGTTCCTTGGATAATTGAGGCCCGCAACCTGCCGCCAGCAAGCACACAATCAATGAGGCCGCCACCGGACGCCGCCATGATCTGATCATCGCACCATGCTCCTCTCATAAGTGAATTCGCCGGAATTCGGTCCCTTTATAGGATGAAGCAGGAGTCAGGGGGTTATGCATCCGGTTGGCTGGAAACAAATAAGCGCAGTTCTCCTTGCATAAATTGCGGGTATAGTTTTCATTAAAAACTTCAAATAAAATTAAGGTAAAATTTATAGACACCGGTATAAGTGGTAATGTATGTTTATATCAACAGCCCAGAATACCCCAATGACTCTTCTATTAGGAGGTGTTCAATTAAACGGCGACACTCAAATTGAAAGCGGATTCAAAATGTTGAAACCATCCGTCAGGTACAAAGAAAGCATTTGTCGAGTTCATTCTATTTAAAAAAGGAGCTTGAGATGGTATGAAAAGAAAAATCGCGTCTATCGCTTTCGTGCTTGTCCTGTTGTTTAGTTTTGCTTCCACAGGTTTGGCAGCCCTAAGCGGACCAGGTTCAGGCAACGATACTTGGGCGCCGGTCCGAGCCCATGGCGATATTTATATCGAAGGCAATTTCATAAACGTCGGTCGGACCAGCCTCGGGGTCAACTTTAAGCTTTACCGGGTGACACCGAACGGAGATGTACTGGTAGGCAGCAACTCGACGGGAACCATTGTAGCCGGACAATATAAGCGCTTAAATATTCCATTGGCTTCGAATCAACCCGACGGGGAGTATCGACTTGTCTTGGACTCGCCGGGTGATTTCACCGTCGTTGCCTATTTGGGTTATAAATAACCAATCAAAGGCGCCGTTCCTTAGGAACGTTAAAACCTCCACAGCCACTTTACTCCTTAAGACGGCGATGGAGGTTTTTCATTTTCAGCTTAATGCAGTTGCTCCTTTCTTTTTTCGCCCTATAAAAAAATACGCATCCGGGCGACTTTACACCTAAGCGTAAACATCGCCGCAGACACGTATTTTTGCATGTTTCCCTGAAAATTAAAACTTAGCCGATCGATCCTTCCATCTCGAACTTGATGAGACGGTTCATCTCGACCGCGTACTCCATCGGCAGTTCTTTCGTGAACGGCTCGATGAAGCCCATAACGATCATTTGTGTCGCTTCCGCTTCCGTCAAGCCGCGGCTCATCAGGTAGAACAGCTGATCCTCGGATACTTTCGAGACGGTCGCTTCGTGCTCCAGCGTAATGTTGTCGTTCATAATTTCGTTGTATGGAATCGTATCGGACGTCGATTCGTTATCCATAATGAGCGTATCGCACTTGATGTTCGCCTTGGAGCCTTCCGAGTTGCGTCCAAACGAAGCCAAGCCGCGGTACGTAACTTTGCCGCCGTGCTTGCTGATCGACTTGGATACGATTGTGGATGTCGTGTCCGGCGCCAGGTGCGTCATTTTCGCACCGGCATCCTGATGCTGGCCTTTGCCCGCAACGGCGATCGAAAGAACCATGCCTTTCGCACCGCGGCCTTTCAGCACAACCGCAGGATATTTCATCGTCAGCTTGGAGCCGATATTGCCGTCGACCCATTCCATCGTCGCGTTTTCTTCTGCAACCGCACGCTTCGTAACCAGGTTGTAAATGTTCGGCGCCCAGTTCTGAATCGTAGTGTAGCGAACGCGGGAATCCTTGAGGCAGATGATCTCAACGACGGCGCTGTGCAGCGAGTTCGTGCTGTACACCGGCGCCGTACAACCTTCGACGTAATGCACGAAGCTGCCTTCGTCGGCGATGATGAGCGTACGCTCGAATTGCCCCATGTTTTCCGAGTTGATCCGGAAGTAGGCTTGCAGCGGAATTTCAACCTTCACGCCCTTCGGCACGTAGATGAAGCTGCCGCCGGACCACACCGCGCTGTTCAGTGCGGCAAATTTATTGTCGCTCGGCGGAATGATCGTCCCGAAATACTTCTTGAAAATTTCCGGGTGCTCCTTAAGCGCCGTGTCCGTGTCCATAAACAGCACGCCTTGCTCTTCCAGATCCTTCTGCATGCTATGGTAAACGACTTCGGACTCGTACTGAGCGGATACGCCCGCCAGGAACTTCTGTTCCGCTTCCGGGATACCGAGCTTGTCGAACGTTTCCTTGATCTCCGTCGGCACTTCTTCCCACGTTTTCCCCTGCTTCTCGGAAGGCTTCACGTAGTATTGAATGTCGTCGAAATCCAGATCGTCCATATTGCCGCCCCAACGCGGCATCGGCATTTTCAAAAACTGCTCCAGCGACTTCAGACGGAACTCCAGCATCCATTCCGGTTCGCCCTTCATTCTGGAAATCTCGGTCACGATTTCACGGGTCAAGCCTTTTCCGCTCTGGAACACGTTTTTGTGCTCGTCGCGAAACCCATATTTATATTCTTCCATCTCGGGCATTTTCTTTGCCATGGGTATCGTACCTCCTTATTTGTTGGTTTTCACTTGGTCAATTCCTTTACGCAGCGCGTTCCAAGCGAGTGTCGCGCACTTGATCCGGGCAGGGAATTTGTTCACACCGGACAAAGCTTCCAAGTCCTCGTATTCGAATTCCACGGATTCGCCTTTCATCAGGCCGGAAAACTTCTCGGCCATTTCCAGCGCCTCTTCCAGCGTCTTGCCTTTTACGGCCTCCGTCATCATCGAAGCGGAAGAAAGGCTGATCGAACAGCCTTCGCCTACGAATTTGGCCGCTTTGACCTTGCCGTCCTCGACCTGCATTTGAAGCTGGATTTTATCGCCGCAGGTCGGGTTGTTCAGATCGATACTGACGGACTGATTCTCGAAAGAGCCGCGGTTGCGGGGATTTTTGTAATGATCCATAATGACTCTGCGGTATAAATCATCCAATTGCATAGCCGAAGTACTCCTTTGTTTTAATAAGGGAAGCGACCAACCGGTCGACATCGGCTTCGGTATTGTACAGATAGAAGCTCGCACGGGCGGTTGCCGTGACATTCAGCCAACGCATCAGCGGCTGGCAGCAATGGTGGCCGGCACGGACAGCGATCCCGTCGGCGTCGAGGACGGTTGCCACGTCGTGCGGATGCACCTCATCCAGGTTGAACGTGATCAGTCCCGCCCGGTCGTGCTGCGGTCCGTACACCGTTAAGCCTTCGATTTGCAGCATGCGTTCCATCGCGTAGGCGGCCAATTGCTTCTCGTGCTTCTCGATCGCGTCTAAGCCGATGCCTTCCAGAAAATCGATCGCCGCTGCGAGGCCTACGGCTCCTGCGATGATCGGCGTACCGCCTTCGAACTTCCAAGGCAGGTCCTTCCAAGTGGAGTCATACAAACCGACATGATCGATCATTTCGCCGCCGAATTCGATCGGCTCCATCTCCTGCAGCAGCTCTTTTTTGCCGTACAGGGCGCCGATCCCGGTCGGCGCACACATCTTATGGCCGGAGAACGCGTAAAAATCGCAGCCCAGCGCCTGCACGTCCACTTTGAGATGCGGTGTGCTTTGAGCGCCGTCAACAACCATTTTGGCGCCCTTGCGATGCGCGATTTCCGCGATTTCCTTTACCGGGTTTACAACGCCGAGCACATTAGATACGTAAACGACGGATACGATTTTCGTGCGTTCAGTGACGGTGCTTTCCACGTCGGCCAGACGGATCGTACCGTCCGGCTGCAGCGGAATATATTTCAAGACAGCGCCGGTCGCTTTCGCGACCTGCTGCCATGGAATGAGATTGGCGTGGTGCTCCATCGGCGTAATGACGATTTCGTCCCCTTCGCCGCACACGGCCCGCGCATAACTCGAAGCCACCAAATTGAGCGCCGTCGTCGCCCCGCGGGTAAAGATGATTTCCTCCGTGGACGAAGCGTTGATGAAGCGGCGCACTTTCTCTCGCGCGCCCTCATAAGCGTCCGTCGCGCGAGAGCCGAGCGTATGCACGCCGCGGTGTACGTTTGCGTTGTCGAACTCGTAGTAACGTTTAACGGCTTCGATAACCGACACCGGCTTTTGCGATGTGGCCGCCGAGTCCAGGTAAACGAGCGGATGTCCGTTCACATCCTGATGAAGAATGGGAAATTGACTGCGTATGTCCGCCGTATTCATTGTCCCAGCTTCCTTTCCACGAGAAGCTGCAGCTGTGACGCGATCTGCTCCAGTGGAATTTGAGACACCACCGGTGCCAGAAAGCCGTAAATGATCAACCGTTCGGCTTCTTCACGCGAAACGCCGCGCGACATCATATAGTATACCTGTTCCTGGTTCACTTGACCCACGCTGGCCGCATGGCCCGCCGTAACGTCGTCCTCGTCGATCAGCAGAATCGGGTTGGCGTCGCCGCGCGCTTTCGGGCTGAGCATCAGCACTTTTTCCGTTTGCTCGCCGTTCGCTTTGGTCGCGCCCTTCTCGATTTTGGTAATGCCGTTGATGATCGCCGTTGCCCCGTCGCGCATAACCGCGCGGGTAATCATCTGGCTGTCGGAGCTTTTGCCGAAGTGAACGGCCCGGGTGGATACGTTTAGCTTCTGCTCGCCGGTACCGACGCAGATAACCTTCGCATCGGAGGTGGAGCCGTTGCCTTTCAAAATCGACGTCGTATCCGACATCGCGTTGCCGTAGTGCATCTCGCCGACGATCCACTCGATGCTTCCGTCGTTCTCTACAAGCGCCCGGCGGTACGTCAGGTCAGTAACCGATTCATCCAAATTATGCACCGAGGCAAAGGTTACCTTTGCTCCCGGCTTGACGACGACTTCCACAACGCCGTTTTGCACCAGACCGTTCAAGCTGCCTTCGGAAACGAAGTTGTCGACGTAAGTCACCGACGCATGCTGCTCGGCAACGATCAAGACGTGCGGCGAAAAGCTCGCTTCGCCGTCGTCCGTCACGAACAGCGCTTGGACAGGTACTTCTACCTGCACGTTTTTCGGAACGTACAGGAACACGCCGCCGCTCCAAAGCGCCGTATGCAGCGCCGTCAGGCGGTTTTCGTCCTTGCCTACGACAGACATAAAATATTTCTGCACCAGCTCGCCATGGGTTTGGAGCGCTTCTTCGAGGCTCGTAAATACGACGCCCTGCTGCTTCAACGTCTCGGAGACGCTGCTATACACAATGCCCGAGTTTTTCTGTACGATCAGATTGTCCGGGTGTCCTTGCCCGTCGTTCTGCAGCAGGCTCTTGGCCGAGGCCGGCAGCTCTTCGAGCGATGCGAGCTTGGCGCCCGCTTTATAGGTTCCGAAGGAAGCGAGGTTCCAACGGTCGATTCTTGTTTTCTCCAATGTCGGCAATTCGAGCGTTCCGGCAAGCTCCAACGCTTGCCCGCGCAGAGTCGTCATCCACTCCGGCTCCTGTCTCGCTTTGGACAGCTCTACCAAGCTTGCGCGATCGATCGGAAGAACGGTTTGTGTACTCATGATTAATCCTCCTGTTCCCTTTCGATAGCTTAGTATTTCGGAGCCGTCGTATTCATCGGAATCTTGAATTCCTCTTCGTCCTGGCCTACCCGCTCGTCCACGATTCCAAGCTCTTCTTTCACCCAGTCATAGCCTTCGTTCTCCAGACGCTGAGCCAGCTCCGGTCCGCCGGATTTGACAATACGTCCTTGCATCATCACGTGAACGTAGTCCGGGGTGATGTAGTTCAGCAGACGTTGGTAGTGGGTGATGATCAGGAATCCGCGGTCTTCGGAACGCATCGCGTTCACGCCCGCCGCCACGATGCGCAGCGCATCGATGTCGAGGCCCGAGTCGATCTCGTCAAGAATAACGATGCTCGGGTCCAGCATCAGCATTTGCAGGATTTCGTTGCGTTTCTTCTCACCGCCGGAGAAGCCTTCGTTCAAATAGCGGTGCATGAACTCGGGGTTGATCTCCAGCTCTTTCATTTTCGCTTCCATCTGGCGGATGAACTTGATCAGCGAAATTTCGCTGCCTTCCTCGCGGCGGGCGTTAATCGCACTGCGCAGGAAGTCCGCATTCGTCACGCCTGCAATTTCGCTCGGATACTGCATCGCAAGAAACAGGCCCGCACGCGCTCTTTCGTCCGTCGCCATCTCAAGCACGTCCTCGCCGTTCAGCGTTACGGTACCATCCGTCACTTCGTATTTCGGGTGGCCCATAAGGGTGGACGCCAGCGTACTTTTGCCCGTTCCGTTCGGTCCCATGATCGCATGCACTTCGCCGCCCTTAATCGTCAAGCTGAGACCTTTCAAAATCTCTTTGCCTTCGACAGTCGCTTTCAAACCGTCTATAGTAAAATGCGGTACGTTTGCCATAGTTCGTGCCTCCGAGTTTTAATTATTATTTATTGATAATCATTACAAACTGATTATCAATGATTCTCAATAATAATATTATATCTCAATATGCAAAATCAAGAAAGTCCCGTCCGCGGATTTCCCGGAACTATTTTTGCGCAAGCGACTCCCGAATCCGGTTGGCCTCCATTGCAAAAGCTTCGTCCGTCAGCACCGGCCTGCGCGGAGCCCCATGCAGCGATTCGGGAAGCCCGATCCACGATTTGCACCCGTTATATTCGTCCAGCACCGGGATACGCACAGGCTCGTCCAGCGCATACACCCTGAGCAGCATGACATGCAGCGGCTTCGTCCGCTTCCACTTCAGCCGCTCTTCGGCCAGCCTGTCCGACCAAATGTGAAACGGCTTCAACCTCGCGAGCTGCTCCTCGGTCTCGATCAGAATATCCTCGGCAAGCTCGGCGTAGCATCCGATTGCCGCTTGCTCGCCGCTCCATTCGGGCGCCCGATCGTCCACCCGCTCCGCGTACTCCGGCTTGATCAGCTCTTTGCGCTGGTGCTCATAGGTCGGATACAAATAAAAGCTGTCGGATTCCACTTGAAACTCCCGGGTTTCCTCGCGGATGCCGCCTTTGCGCATAATCAGGATCTGCTTCCCCTTCAAAGCCTCGACGGCCACGGCCCATTCCTTCAATCCGACCGCCTGTCCTCCCCGTATCATCTCTTGCGTTTTCCTCCCTTGGTTAGTTTAGCCCATTCGTTTACGTTATTATAGATTTCCAGCCAAAACATTGCAATTCCGTAAAAGCATAAAAACGATCGCAAAAATCGATGCTAAAAAACGCTACATCATTCAATCCGCTGCGAGGAGGGGTAAGAGCTATGCGCGAAGGTCTAATTCCAACCGTTCTCGGTACTGCTGTCGCAGCATCCGGCGCGGCTATGCGAAACAAATTTCCGATGGCGGCCGCGGCGGTCGTCGGTTTTGGGCTCGCACACGTCGTGTTGGGAGCCATTGACTTGGTGGAGCATCGCGGAAGAACGCAGTAGCCCCGGACTTTTGTTCCGGCAATCAAAAAGGGAAGGCGCTCATGCCTCCCCTTTTTGTTATGCAATCGTTGCCCGATCAATTTCCGTTCTGTACATAATAATTGAAAACCGGGATTCGTTGGTCCTGCTCGTAACTCGCTTTTAGAGGATTGGCATGCAGGGCTACGGACGGATTTTCCGGCGAGGTCCACCCGAGCACGCACAGGATGGCGAAGCACGCCGCGACAAACAGCAATCTACCGAGCAGTTTCTCCATATCAAAAACCTCCAGCTCCGCGTATTTACCTTTCGCGTATTTACCCTTTATTGTATCTTCCAGCGTTAAGCGCGTATTATCGGGGTATGAACATTTTGTAAAAGACACGGCCAAGACCGGACAAAACGCAGTCAGGAAAACGCATTTCCTCTATTCCAACGCAATCCAAATTGCTTTATACTAGAGGAATGGCAGTTTTCATATGGAAAAAGGAGGAATTCATCCCATGTCCACATATCATCCGCTGACGGAATCGGAAGCTATCGCATATGCAAGAACATTACCCGACCTGTTCCAGCCCGATTCCGAGCTCACGAGCCGCGAAATCGGAGACGGCAACTTGAATCTGGTGTTCCATATTTCCGAGCCTTCCACCGGGAAAAGCATCATTTTAAAGCAAGCGCTCCCCTATGCCAAAGTCGTAGGCGAATCGTGGCCGCTGACCTTGGACCGCGCCCGGATCGAGAGCGAAGCGTTGATGATTCAGGAATCGCTGTGCCCCGACCTTGTCCCGCACGTGCACGCCTATGAGCCGGACTTGGCGCTTACGGTCATGCAGGATTTGAGCGACCATATCATTATGCGCAGAGGCTTGATCGAGCGGAACAAATACCCGCTGTTCGCCGGGCATATCGGAACGTTTTTGTCCCGTACTCTTTTTTACACGTCCGATCTCGGCATGAACCAGCAAGAGAAAAAAGAACGGGTCAAGCGGTTCATCAACCCGGAGCTGTGCAAAATTACCGAGGACCTGATTTTTGACGATCCGTATACGGATTCGCCGAACAATGACGTGCCGCCGGCTATTCGCGACGCCGTTGCCGCCATCTGGCAGGATACCGGGCTCCATCTGGAAGTAGCGATTCTGCGTGAAAAGTTTTTGACGCACGCTCAAGCGCTGCTGCACGGCGATCTGCATACCGGCAGCATCTTCATCAAGCCGGATTCGACCAAGGTCATCGATCCGGAGTTCGCCTACTACGGCCCGATGGGCTTCGATATCGGCGCGGTATTCGCCAATCTGCTGCTGAACTTCGCCGCACAGGAAGGCTGGGGCGAGGACGAGGCTTCGCACCAAGATTTCCGCGGCTACTTGACCGGCACAATCCGCGACGTATGGGAGACGTTCGAGCGTGAGTTCCGGGAGCTGTGGAACCAGCACGGGTCCGACCGGATCGCCAAAACGCCGGGCTACCAGGACTGGTATATGAAAGAAGTGCTGCGGGACACGTTCGGCTTCACCGGCAGCAAGATGGTGCGCCGCGTCCACGGCTTGGCGCAGGTGGCCGATATCAATCAAATTCAAGACGAAGCGGCCAAAGAGCGCGCCCAACGGCTGGCGCTCGCCATCGGCACGACGCTCATTCAATTTAACCGTCAGGCGTCTTCCATCGGAGAAATGATCGACATCGCCGAGAAGGCTGTGAAATAGATAAAGGAGTGTGCTGACACCTTGACTACGGAACAAACCAAACAAGCAGACTGGCTGCAATCGGTCCGCTGGAATTCGCTGGAGGACCGCTTGGATCTGCTCGATCAGCGGCTCCTGCCGGACGAAATCGTCTATTTGGAGCTGACGACCTCCGAGCAGGTCTGGGATGCGATCAAGCAGCTCGCCGTTCGCGGCGCGCCGGCAATCGGCATTGCGGCAGCGTTCGGGGTGTATCTCGGCGTGCGGAGCTTCTCCGGAAGCCGGGATGCGCTGCTGACGGAAGTCAACCGCCAATGCGATTACCTCGCGACGTCGCGCCCGACGGCGGTGAATTTGTTCTGGGCGCTGGACCGGATGCGGGCGCGGGCCGAGACGCTGCTTGGCGCAGCCGCACCGGAGGAAACGACGGTGGAGAGCGCGCAGCAGGCGCTGCTGGACGAGGCCCGGGCCATCCAGGCCGAGGACGAGGAAACGTGCCGCTTGATCGGCGAGCATGCGCTGTCTTTGTTCGAGGACGGCATGGGCGTCCTCACGCACTGCAATGCGGGCGGCCTTGCGACCGCTAGGTACGGGACGGCGCTGGCGCCGATGTACCTGGCGCTGGAGAAAGGCATCACGCTTAAAGTGTTCGCGGACGAAACCCGTCCGGTGCTGCAGGGAGCGCGCTTGACAGCGTTCGAGCTGCAGCAGGCGGGCGTCGATGTGACGCTGATCTGCGACAACATGGCCGGCGCGGTCATGGCGAAGGGCTGGGTACAGGCGGTCATCGTCGGTACCGACCGCGTAGCCGCCAATGGCGACGTTGCCAACAAGATCGGCACCTATAGCGTCGCCGTGCTGGCCAAAGCCCACGGCATTCCGTTCTACGTCGCGTGCCCGATGTCGACGATCGACTTGAACACGCCGACCGGGGCCGACATTCCGATCGAGGAACGGCACGAGGACGAGATTACGCAAGGGTTCGGCAAGCGGACTGCGCCGCAGGGCGTCAAGGTGTTCAACCCGGCGTTCGACGTGACGCCGAACGAGTATGTGACGGCCATTATTACGGAAAAAGGCATCGTCCGGGCCCCGTACGGGGACAATTTGCGGAAGCTGTTTACGGAATAACCGCGGCGTTCTAACAACGATAAAAACGGCTGTTTCTCGTGCGTCTATGCATGGGAAACGGCCGTTTTATTTTAGAAACCGGTTCTTCCACCCGCAAGGTTCCGTAAGTCTAAGGACGCTGCCGGGTTAGGCCGAAAACAGTTGCGAAAACCAACGATATTGGCTATGATGAAGAAGAAAATATTTTTCATCATTTTTATCGATATGAAGAAAATGATTTACAAAATCTTTGCAAAACAGGTGATCTGATGTCCGGTATACTGCAAGCCTTACGGGAACAGCAGCACCACATGAATCCGAAGGAACAAATTCTTGCGCAGTTCATTTTGGAGCATGCCCACGAGGCCGTTCATTTGAGCATTACGGAGCTGGCCGGGCGTTCGGGAACGAGCGCTGCGACGGTGTCCCGCTTTTGCCGCAGCCTGCTGTTCAAGGGCTACGGGGATTTTCGCATGAAGCTGGCCGCCGAGCTCGTCCAGCCTGTTCCGGCGAAGCCGTCCTACCAGGACATTGTCGCGGGCAACACGCTTCACAGCATCGCCCAGGCGATCGAAACGAACCATCTGCGTTCGATCTCGGATACGACGCGGCAGCTCGACCTCACGGAGGTCCAGCGGGCGGTGGATGCGCTGCACGATGCCCGGCGCATCGATCTGTACGGGATGGCGACCTCGGGGATGGTCGCCTTCGATTGCCAGCAAAAGCTGGTGCGCATCGGCAAAATGGCGCAGCACTGGTCCGATTCCCACATGCAGATTACGTCGGCAACGAGCCTCGGCGAGGGCGACGTGGCGTTTGCATTCTCCTACTCCGGCGAAACCCCCGAAACGCTCGACGCCCTCTTGTGCGCCAAGGAACGGGGAGCCACGACGATTTCACTCACCAAGTTCGGGGCCAACCGGATATCGCAGCTCGCGGACATCCGGCTGTACGCCTCCTCGCTCGAGGAAGGAATGCGCCGCGGCGATATGGCTTCGCGGATCGCTCAGCTGCACGTGGTGGACATCTTGTTTACCGCGCTGCTCAGCTTGCACTTTGACGATTATGTTCCGCTTCTGGAGCAATCGTTTCAAGAAGTGAAAAAATACCGCAAAGAAAAAGGGAGATAAGCCATGAACATTTTAACTTTCCGCACGCAAGAAGAATTGAACAAAGCCGGCGCCGGCATCATTACCGGACTGCTGCAAACGAATCCGAGAGCCGTGCTCGGGCTTGCGACAGGCAGCACGCCGATCGGTATTTACCAGGAGCTTGTCGAGTCGCACCGGCAAGGGCTGGTCAGCTTCGCCAAAGCGACGGCGTTCAATCTTGACGAATACGTCGGTCTCGAGCCGGGGCATCCGGCCAGCTATTATACGTTCATGCAGGAGCACCTGCTCGGTCTCATCGACATTCCCCCGCAGAAATGCCATATTCCAAGCGGCACCGCGACGGATTTGCAAGCGGAATGCGCCAGCTATGACAGCCTGCTGGAAGAGTACGGACAGATCGACTTGCAGCTGCTCGGTCTCGGCCATAACGGGCACATCGGCTTCAACGAGCCGGACGCTACGCTCGAGGGCGGCACGCATCTCGTCGAGCTGAAAGAATCGACCCGCACGGCGAACGCGCGGTTTTTCGACAAGCCGGAGCAGGTGCCGACGCATGCCCTGACGATGGGAGTCGGCACGATTCTGAAAGCGAAAATGATTCTGCTCGTCGTCCGCGGCGCGGATAAAGCGGAAATCGTACAACGGGCGCTGCAAGGCCCGATCACGACGGATTGCCCGGCCTCGCTGCTGCAGACGCATCCGCACGTCGTCGTCTTGTTGGATTCCGAAGCGGGAGGCCTGTTAAAATGAGCCGCGAAGCATGGGATACCCTGATCGTTAACGCCAAAGTCGTCACGCCGGATGCGGTCATTCCCGCCGGATACGCCGCGGTCAAGGACGGAAAGATCGAAACGCTCGGCTCGATGGCCGAGCTGAACGAAGCGTCGGCCGAAGCGGCCGGCACGAAAATCGACGCCCGCGGAAGCTGGCTGCTGCCTGGATTCATCGACGTGCATGTGCATGGCGGCTACGGCAGCGACTTCATGGACGGAACCGTCGAATCGCTTGAGAATATTACCCGGTTTCACTCCAGCCACGGGACGACCACGATGCTGGCGACCACGGTAACTGCTTCCCCCGAAGCGATCGGCCAAGTGCTGGAGAGCGTTAAGGCGTACCGGGAAAAAGGGATGCCGTACGCGCAATTGGCCGGCGTACATCTGGAAGGACCGTTCATCAGTCCGAAATGGCCCGGCGCGCAAAATCCGAATTTTATCGTCACGCCGAGTCTCGAATGGGTGAAGGAATGGACCAGCCGCTACCCAGGCTTGATTCGCCTCGTCACGCTTGCTCCGGAAACCGAAGGAGCTTTGCCGGTCATTGCCTTCCTCGCCGGACAAGGCATCGTCGTCGCCTGCGGGCATACGGATTCGACCTATGCGCAAATCGGCGAAGCGGTCAAGCATGGGCTAAGCCATGCCGTGCATACGTTTAACGCGATGAAAGGGCTGCACCACCGCGAGCCCGGCGTCGTCGGCGCCGTGCTGACCGAGGACAAAATCTGCGCGGAGGTTATCGCCGACGGACATCACGTTCATCCGGCCTGCATCCGGCTGTTGACCCAAACGAAGCGCAACGACAATCTGCTGCTTATCACCGACGCCATGTCCGCCGCGGGACTTGCGGACGGCGATTTTGAACTCGGCGGGCTCGCCGTCGTGGTGAAGGACGGCGTCGCAAAGCTCCGCGACGGCGACAGCCTCGCAGGCAGCACGCTGACGATGATCGGCGCCTTCCGCTATGTGGTGGGCACGGTCGGAGTCAGCGTCGAGGAAGCCAGCCGGATGGCCAGTTGGAACCCGGCGAAGCAGCTCGGGCTGCTGGAGGAAACCGGCAGCATCGAAACCGGCAAGCAGGCCGATCTGCTGCTCGTCACGCCGGAGCTTGACCTCGAACGCGTCTGGGTTCAAGGAAGAGAATTGCATAAATAATCGCGCCAAAACAAACCGGCTGCTTCCGTCTTACCGACGGAAGCAGCCGGTTTGTTTTGTAGGAAGATCACTTTATTCCGCCATAAACTGCTGCGTCACGATGTAGAAGCGGAGCTTGTTCAAGTCTTTGACCGAGATGCTGTAAATTTCGGCGCCGTAGCTGATCGTTTTTTCTTGAATATGGGCGTAGCGGACCACTACCTTCGGATGAATCGTTTCTTCGTCGCACATGATCATCGTGTCGTAGACATGGTTCATTTTGACGGAGAAATCGTTAATTTCAAACCCGAATCCGAGACGGCTAATCCGGCAAAAACGAACCGCCGTCGTACGAAAATCATCGATCAGCGTGCCGTACGTGTTCAGCTTGAAGCTGGGAAACGCCAGGTTTTCGTCGCGGTACATATCGTCCAGTACGGCATCGGGGCTCGATTTTATATTGAAAATTTCCGAATCCGCAGGGACTAAAATCAGCTTGGATTTGGAAACCTGCAGCACGCGCATTTGCACTCTCTTCTGAAAATCAAAGCAGATGACGGATTCCCCGCCCGTAAAGGAGGACGGCTCCGTGAAGGAAACCTCTATTAATTCCGAACCTTCGTAGGACACTTGCCCCTTGTAAACTTTCCCCTGATGCAGCAGCTTCATGTCTTTCATACCAATCACCTCCGCTTGATATCTCTACTATAATTCCGAATAATTATGAAAGTTTCAGTTACATATTAGGAGATTATTAGATTTGATGTCGCTTGGTGTCGTTTCCTGTAATGTTTAAACATGGATTAGGAAATGCGGAAAGTCGTTGGCTGGCTGTGCTGCTCGTGGGGAGGGAATCCAAAGATGCGAACACGGTGTGCCAAAAAGCCCCCCGGCTTGTGGAGGGCTCGATTTTTTGCTGCGAATTAATGCTCCATTTGATCTTCCGGCTGGGCCGCTTTGACAGTCAGACCGCCGTCGACCATCAGCAGATGGCCGTTGACCTGCATCGCTTCCTCGGAGGCCAGGAACACGACGGCATCTCCGATCTGGCGGGCGGTGCCGAGACGCTTCATCGGATTCGCTTCGATTTCTTTGGACCGGATGGCATCGTCGGCCAAATAGTCCGTGCACATATCGGTATCGACCGTGCTCGGGCCAACCGCATTGACGTTGATGTTGTATTTGCCAAGCTCGATCGCCATCCCCTTCGTCAGCATATTCGCCGCCGCTTTGGACGATTGGTAATGCGGAATGACCGGGCTTGTGACGACGAGGCTGGCGGTCGACAAGACGTTGACGATTTTGCCGTAGCGCTTTTCGATCATGGACTTCGCCGCCAACTGCGAACAGAGGAAAATCGATTTGACGTTGGTATTATATGTCTGGTCCCACGTCTCTTCCGTACATTTCAAGAACGGTTCGAACGGTGCGATCCCGGCGTTGTTGACGAGAATTTCCACATCGCCCAGTTGCTCCTGCACCTGCCGGAACATGTCTTCCACCTGCTGCTTGCTGCCTACGTCGGCTTGAACCACCATCGCTTTGACTCCGTGCGCTTCCGCCAGCTTCTTCACGTTATCCGCCAGCGGGCGCGAACGCTCGGAAGTGAAGTTAATGGCAACATGCGCGCCTTCCTCCGCCAAACGAATGGCTATCGCTTCTCCAATGCCCCGGCTCGCCCCTGTAACGAGCGCAACCCGTCCTGCCAATCTTCCCATGAATCCGTGCCTCCCTCGTTGTGCAGTAAGCTTATAAGCTCGGTCCGATCCGATTGATACTGAATTCGGTATGGCCCAAAATTTCCGCCTTCGTCGGTTTTCCGTTCGCGACCGCTTGAATTTCCTCCCAGACGGCTTGACCTGCCGCCTCCAGGCTGAGCGTGCCTTCCAGCATATCGCTGACGTCGACGTCCATGTTGTCCGACATTTTCTCGAACATCCTTTTGTTGCCGGTAATTTTGATGACCGGAATGACGGCGGCTCCGGTAGGCGTCCCCCGCCCCGTCGTAAAGCAGACCAGATGCGCGCCGCCCGCCGCCATCCCGGAGACGCATTCGATGTCGTTGCCCGGCGAATCCATGAAATAGAGCCCGTGCTTCGGAATGTCCTCGGCATACTCGATGACGCCTTTGATCGGAGCGCTGCCGCACTTGCTGATGCAGCCGAGCGATTTTTCTTCGATCGTCGTGAGTCCCCCGGCAATATTGCCCGGGCTCGGATTGCCGCCCCGCATGTCGGCGCCCATCCGCTCGACTTCCTTCTCGAAGCGGTCGACGATATGATACAGCTTCTCCGAAATGTCCGGCGTAGCGCAGCGCGAAGCAAGCACATGCTCGGCGCCGATAATTTCCGTCGTTTCCCCGATCACGACGCCCCCGCCCTGCTGAATGAGCGAATCGGCAGCCGCGCCGAGCGCCGGATTGGAAGCGAGACCCGAGGTGGCGTCCGAGCCGCCGCATTTGACCCCGATGATCAACTCGCTGAAAGGCACCGGCTCAGGCTTCATGTCATCGAGCTGGGCGCGCATTTTCCGCGCGATTTCCACCCCGTGCTGGATCGCTTTCACGGAACCGCCGACCGATTGAATGTCGAACACTTCGACCGGCTTGCCTGTGGAACGGATTGCGTCGGCCAGCGCATGCGGGTCGACGACTTCGCAACCGAGGCTGATGATGATCACGCCGCCGACGTTCGGATTGCGGCCGGTTCCCGCCAATACATCGAAGGTGCGGTCTTTGTCCGCGCCGATCTGGCTGCAGCCGTGCTGATGGGGGATCGACACCGTGTCCGGAACCATCTGGTTGATCCGGGTGCACACTTGGTTGGCGCAAATGACGGTCGGGATAATAAGCAAATGATTGCGGATGCCCACGTCGCCGTTCGGTCTTCTATAGCCCATCATGTGATTCATGAGTATTCGTTCTCCCTTCGCTTCTCACGCTTTCGCCTGATCCCCGCGACCGCGAATTCCTTCGACGTTATGCACGTGAACATGCTGCCCTGCAAGGATCGGGACCGACGTCCGTCCGATCACTTCGCCGTACTTGTGGATATCTGTCCCGGCCGGGATGTCTTGGATCGCCATTTTATGCCCGAACGGAACGTCGTCCAGCAGCGTTATTTCCTGGACTTGCTCCTGCACCCGGAAGGTGATCCGCTGACCCTGCTTCAAATCTTTGATCGCCGTCGCCACATGATCGCGCGGGTCCATCACGAGCGCGTCCGCTCCTGCAATAATCGGTCCTGCCATCCGTCGTTCCTCCTTTTGTCCGCTGCCGTTACGCCTGCTCGTTCACCATGCGGTTCGTCAGCGAACCCAGCTTCTCGATCTCGATCGTGACGACGTCGCCGTCTTTCAGGTAAACCTGCTTCTCTACCGGATATCCGAGCACGACGCCCTGCGGTGTACCGGTCAAAATGACGTCGCCCGGCACCAGCGTCATATGCTGCGAAATGTAGCTGACGATTTCGTCGCAATGGAAGATCATATCCGACGTGTTGGAGTTCTGGCGCACTTCGCCGTTCACGATGCAGCGGATGGAAAGGTTGTTCGGATCTCCGACTTCGTCGGCCGTCACCAGATAAGGCCCGAGCGGACTGAAACCGTCGCACGACTTGCCGAGCAGCCATTGCTGGGTACGCATTTGCAGGTCGCGGGCGGACAAATCGTTCACGTTGCAGTAGCCGAACACGTGATCCAGCGCCGCTTCTTTGGATACGTACTTCGCCTTCTTGCCGATCACGATGCCCAGTTCCGCCTCGTAATCCACCTTGCTCGTCACGCTGACCGGCAGCGGCACGTCCTGTCCGTGACCCGTCAGCGTATTGTTGAATTTGTTGAACAGGATCGGATACTGCGGAATCGGCGCGTTCGTTTCTTCCGCATGCTTGCGGTAATTCAGCCCGACGCAGATGATTTTGTTCGGATGCGGAACGCACGGGGCGTAAGCCAATCCGGCCTCATCCAGGATATACGCCTCGCTGCCGCCAGCCGCCAGCGCTTGGTCCACGTAAGCTTGCAGGGCCGTAACCGCAAAAGGTCCGCCTTCGATGACTTCATGCGCCGTCTGCGGCACGTCTGCGTTTCCAACGGGGACCGCTGCAAGCGCTTTGGCGATATGTACGATGCCGCGGTCGGTCTTGACGCCGAGTTGTTCCTGTCCGTCTTCGATAAAAGTAAGCAGTTTCATATTTGAATATGCCTCCTTGGCTTATTGTAGGTTTAGTTTTAAAAAATCGATGCGTTACGCGTTCTTGCCAAAAACGGCGCCCCCGTCGATATATAGCGGGGAGCCCATCATAAATTTCGATTCGTCCGAAGCGAGGAACAGCGCAGCATTGGCCACGTCGTCCGGGCGTCCCAGGTCGCCGCTCAGCTGTCGTTTTTTAAGCGATTCGTAAGCTTCCTCCGGATTGTCGTAGGAAGTCCGCAAATAATTTTCCACGAACGGCGTCAGGATCGTCCCCGGCAGCAGCGCGTTCACACGGATGTTATAGGGAGCGTAATCGACCTGCATCGATTTGGTCAGCGCCAGCACGGCTCCTTTGGTTGCGGAGTACGATGCCCTGCGCGCCAGCCCGATTTCGGCGATGCAGGAGGACATGTTAATGATCGAGCCTTCTTTGCGCTGCATCATATGCGGCACGACGTACTTGCACGGCAGGAATGTGCCGCGGATATTAACCGTAATGACGCGGTCCCACGCCTCGGGCTCCACTTCGTGGATCGCCCCTACGCCGCTGATGCCGGCATTGTTAAACAACACGTCGATCCGGCCGTATTTGGAGATGACGGTGTCCACCAGCGCTTGAACGGATTCAGGATTCGTCACATCCGCTTGCACGAACAGTGCATTCCCTCCAGCTTGACGTATCTCCCAGACCGTCTCCAGCCCCTTATCCTCCGCCAAATCGTTTACGATGACCGTCGCGCCTTCGCGGGCGAACAGCTGCGCCGTGCTTTTCCCGATGCCCGAGCCGGACCCGGTAATGAGCGTTACCTTATTGTGCAATCTCACGGGGCTCACATCCTTCGGTTAAGTGGTGGTTTGATATTGCGACAATCTCTCGGCGAGCGCGCATATTTCATGCCGGGCCAGCTCCCGCTTCGCCTCCCATTCGTGCTGGAACATGGAGCAGCTGATCGCCGCGACGACCTTCCCGTTGCCGGAACGAACCGGAGCGGCCACACAGCAGAAGCCCATGACCGCTTCCTGCAAGTCGTACGCGTAGCCGCTCGTCCGCACGTCCTCAAGCTGGCGAATCAGGTCGGAGCGCTGCTGCAGCGTGTGCGGCGTCAAGCACGGATCGAGCGTTTCCGAAGCGTACAGCGCCCCGAACTCGGGCTCGGAGACCCACGCCAGCATCGCCTTGCCGAGCGCCGTCGCGTGAGCGGGATATTTGATCCCGGGTTCCGACGATAAGCGCACCGGGGAAGGCATCTCCTCCTTCGCCAAATAAAGCACCTCGTTCCGTTCCAGCTTCGCCAGCTGAATCGTTTCATTGATGACGTGCTTGGTGACAGAGGCTTCCTTGCGGAACCGGTCGATCAAGCTGAATTGCTTGAAAAAAGCGTTTCCAATGTAGCCCAGCTTGGACCCTAGCGAATACGTCGCGTCCTCCTCCCGTACGACCCAGTCCAGCGCTTCCATTGTGGCAAGCAGGGAAAACATCGAGCTCTTGTTGATTCCGAGCCGCTTCGACAGATCGATCAATTTCAGACTGGAGGGCTGCTCCGAGATCGCTTGGAGCACAAGGTTGGATTTTTCGAGGGCAGGTACCCAATATTTCTTATCCATGCTTCCTCCAAAAAACAGTTGGTTTTTCATACAAAACCATGGTTTTGTATTTTGTCACTTTTATAGTACCATCGCGCTTTCGAAGGTGTCAATCGGAATTTGGCCCTACGGGCGGCGGGATGAAAGCGTTTATAATAAAATCGTCGTCGAAAGAAAACAGATTGTAAAGAAATTCTAAAGAAAACTTTAGAAAGAAAGATGAATTCTTTTCTGCCCTTCTTCCGTCATATTAACGTGGGATAAAGAAATAAATTAGAAAAGACGGCGCAGTAAGATAATAAATATGCTGTCTTTCGGAAAAGGTGGAGAAAAAGAGATGAAACGAAGTCGTATTGGGCTCACGGCCGGACTGGCTGTAGCCGTGTTGATTGCGGGATGTAATTCCAATTCCGGGGGAGAAGCCAAGCCGTCCAAAACACTGAAGGAGCTTGGCAAAGACGAGAAAGCAAGTATCAAGGTCCTATTCTGGGACAAAAATTACTTCTTCCAGCAGTACGGCAATATGTTCTCGGCGAAATTTCCGAATATTGATGTGCAAGTCGTTTCTATGCAAAACGTCCTCATGGGCGACAAGGACCCGAGCGAGGCACTCCAGAAGCTTGTCGAAGAAGAAAAACCGGATGTGCTGTTACTCGATTCGTCGGATACGTTCGAGAAGTGGGTCAATGACGGCAAGCTGTACCAGCTCGACGACGTCATTCGGCAGGACAAGTTCGACATCGAAAATATTTTGCCAAGCGTTGTGGAGCAAATCAAAGCGAAAGGCAACGGCAATATTTACGGGTTGACCCCTTCCTTTAGCAGTCAGGCGTTATTCTATAATAAGGATTTATTCGAGAAGCACGGCGTCCCGCTGCCGAAAAATAAGATGACCTGGGACGAAGTGCTGGACCTCGCCAAGCGGTTCCCGAAGGACGGGCAAGGCGATAACCGGATCTACGGCTTTGCGGATAGCGGCTCTTATTTCTCGGATAAGAAGCAGGTTGCTTATCAAATGATGAGCACTATGGGAAAAACCCGCGGATTATCCGTAGTCGACCCGGACAAAGGAGCGGTCACGATCCAATCGGACGGCTGGAAAGAGGCGCTTCTAGCGACAGTGGAAGCTTTAAAATCGGGGGCGGTGTTTGCTGGCAGCAATGAACAATTCGATCCGAGTAAGCCGATGACGGATGACCCTATGAAGAAAGATTTGTTCGCCACCGGAAGAGTCGCCATGACGGTGGAAAGCAGTTATATGTTTAGCAGCCTTCAACGCACCAAGGAAATGCTGAAAGACGTAACGCCTGTCAACTGGGATATCGTTACCGTACCGGTCGATCCGAAAAACCCGGAAGTTTCGAACGCCATCTCCCTTTCCTCGCTGTTCGCCGTCAATGCCAACTCGTCCAATCCGAGAGCGGCTTGGGAGCTCGTCAAGTTTATCAACAGCGAAGAAATAGCCAAATTGCTTACCAAGTCCGAAGACGGGACGCTGCTTTCCCGAACGGCTTACGTCAAAGAACGCGAGGGCCGCAGTATGGAACCATTCTATATGCTGAAAATGAGCGAGCACAGCCTTTACAAAAACTCCAGCAAAATCCCGTCGGGATTTTATCAATCGTACTACGAGTTGGCCGAAAACGAAGTCATATCCGTGGTCGAAGGCAAGAAATCGGCGGAAGACGCGCTCAAGACGATGCAGGAAAAAGGGCAGGAATTTTATATTAAAGCCAAGCAGGAGCAGGATGCCAAGAATGCGAAGGAAGGCAAAGATCAGAAGCCTGCCGAACCGGCTAAAAACTAAAGTTTAAACAACGCAGCGGCGTCTGGGGATACAAACCTCCGGACGCCGCTGTTTTTTTCCTTATTTCACAGAACGAGCTTTCGCCCCCGAGAACGGATGGTAAAGCAATTATAAAGAAAAATTTAGAAAAAAAAATGAATGCTTTGCCGCTTTTCATCCGTCTATAGTGTTTGGTGGGAAATCATTGGAAAAGGCCGCACAGTAAGGTATTATGCTGTCTTTCGGAAAAGGTGGGGAAAAAGAAATGAAACGAAGTCGCATTGGACTCACGGCTGGACTGGCTGTAGCCGTGCTGATCGCGGGATGTAATTCTGGGGGAGGAGCCAAACCGTCTAAGACGCTGAAGGAGCTTGGCAAAGACGAGAAAGCAAACATCAAGGTCGTATTCTGGGACAAAAATTACTTTTTCCAGCAGTACGGCAATTTGTTCTCAGCAAAATTTCCGAATATTGACGTGCAAGTCGTTTCTATGCAAAACATCTACAGCAGCGGCAAGGACCCGTACGAGGCATTCCAGAAGCTTGTTGACGAAGAAAAACCGGATGTGCTGTTGCTCGACTCGCCGGATACGTTCGAGAAGTTTGCCAATGACGGCAAGCTGTACCAGCTTGACGACGTCATCCGGCAGGACAAGTTCGACATCGAAAATATTTTGCCGAATGTCATAGAGCAGATCAAAGCGAAGGGCAACGGCAATATTTACGGGTTGACCCCTTCCTTCTACGGTCAGGCGTTATTTTATAATAAGGATTTATTCGAGAAGCACGGCGTCCCGCTGCCAAAAAATAAGATGACCTGGAATGAAGTGTTGGATCTCGCCAAGCGGTTCCCGAAGGACGGGCAAGGCGATAACCGGATCTATGGCTTTGCGGAGAACGCATCGTATGCTTTCATGGATGATAAGAAGCAGATTGCTTTTCAAATGATGAACACTATCGGAGCGACCAGCGGATTATCCTTCATCGACCCAGACAAGGGAGCGGTCACGATCCAATCGGACGGCTGGAAAGAATCGCTTCTTACGACCGTCGAAGCTTTAAAATCAGGGGCGGTGTTTGCCGGCGGCAACGAAAAATTCGATCCGAATAAGCCGATGTCGATGGAAGACCATATGAAGAAAGATTTGTTCGCCACCGGAAGACTCGCCATGACGGTTGGAGGGTCTTATATAATCAACAGCCTTCAACGCACCAAGGAAACACTGAAAGACGTAACGCCTGTCAACTGGGATATCGTTACCGTACCGGTCGATCCGAAAAACCCGGAAGTTTCGAATTCCGTCTCCCTTTCCGGGCTGTTCGCCGTCAATGCCAACTCATCCAATCCGAGAGCGGCTTGGGAGCTCGTCAAATATATCAACAGCGAGGACATGGCCAAATTGCTAACCAAGTCCGACGACGGGGCGCTGCTTTCCCGAACGGCTTACGCCAAAGAACGCGAGGGTCGCAGTATGGAGCCGTTCTATATGCTGAAAATGAGCGAGAACAACCTTTACAAAAACTACAACAAAATCCCGTACGAATTTTTTTATAAATCGTTCAACGAGTTGGCCGAAAACGAAATCCAGTCCGTCATGGATGGTAAAAAATCGGTGGACGACGCGCTCAAGACAATACAGGAAAAAGGGCAGGAAATTTATATTAAAGCCAAGCAGGAGCAGGACGCCAAAAATGCGAAGGAAGGCAAAGATCAGAAGCCTGCCGAACCAGCTAAAAACTAAAGTTTAAACAGCGCAGCGGCGTCTGGGGAATGGCAAACCCCGGGTGCCGCCATTTTTCCTTATTTTACAGAACGAATCGTTTTTCCAAACCCTCGTATCTCGCACTCAGCCGCTGGATAAGCAGCGCTTGTTTCTACCTCGCGAGCACAGCCAGCCTAATCCCCACGTAACTTTCGCCCCCGAGAACGGATGGTAAAGCAATTATAAAGAAAAATTTAGAAAAAAAATGAAGGCCTTTCCGCTTTCATCCGTCTAAGGTGTTTGGTGGGAAAATAATTGGAAAAGACGGCGCGGTAAGGTAACCTGCTGTCTTTCGGAAAAGGTGGAGAAAAAGAGATGAAACGAAGTCGTATTGGGCTCATGGCCGGACTGGCTGTAGCCGTGCTGATTGCGGGATGTAATTCCAATTCCGGGGGAGGAGACAAACCGTCCAAGACGCTGAAGGAGCTTGGTAAAGACGAGAAAGCAAGTATCAAGGTCGTATTCTGGGATAAAAATTACTTCTTCCAGCAGTATGGCAATTATTTCTCGGCAAAATTTCCGAATATTGACGTGCAAGTCGTTCCTATGCAAAGCAGCTACAGCAGCGGAAAGGATATGAACGAGGAATTCCAGAAGCTTATCGACGACGAGAAACCGGACGTGCTGATGTTTCCAACACCGGATATGTTCGAAAAATGGGCCACCGACGGCAAGCTATACCAGCTTGACGACATTATCCGGCAGGACAAGTTCGATATCGAAAATATTTTGCCAAGCCTTGTAGAACAAATTAAAGCGAAAGGCAACGGCAATATATACGGATTGACTCCTTCCTTTAGAAGTCAGGCGTTATTTTATAATAAGGATTTATTCGAGAAGCACGGCGTCCCGCTGCCGAAAAACAAGATGAGCTGGAACGAAATGCTGGACCTCGCCAAGCGGTTCCCGAAGGACGGGCAAGCCGATAACCGGATCTACGGCTTTGCGGATAACGCATCGCCTGCTTTCTTCGATAAGAAGCAGGTTGCTTATCGAATGATGAACGGTATCGGAGGGACCAACGGATTATCCTTCGTCGACCCCGACAAAGGAGCGGTCACGATTCAATCGGACGGTTGGAAAGAGGCGCTTCTGATGACCGTCGAAGCTTTAAAATCGGGGGCGGTGTTTGCTGGCAGCGACGAAAAATTCGATCGGAGTAAGCCCATGTCGATGGAAGACCAAATGAAAAAAGATTTGTTTGCCACCGGAAGACTCGCCATGACGCTTGGAGAGCCTTATATGATTAGCAGCCTTCAACGTGCCAAGGAAACGCTGAAAGACGTAACACCTGTCAATTGGGATATCGTTACCGTACCGGTCGATCCGAAAAACCCGGAAGTTTCGGATTCCGCCTTCCTTTCCGGGATATTCGCCGTCAATGCCAACTCGTCCAATCCGAGAGCAGCTTGGGAGCTCGTCAAGTACATGAACAGCGAGGAAATGGCGAAGTTGCAAGCCAAATCCGAAGACGGCACTCTCCTTTCGCGAACGGCTTACGTTAAGGAACGCGACGGACGCAGTATGGAGCCGTTCTATATGTTGAAAATGGGCGAGAACAGCTTTTTCAAAAACTTTGGCAAAATACCGATGGGATTTGATAAACCGTTCAACGAGTTGGCCGAAAACGAAGTCATATCCGTGGTCGAAGGCAAGAAATCGGTGGACGACGCGCTCAAGACAATACAGGAAAAAGGGCAGGAAATTTATATTAAAGCCAAGCAGGAGCAGGACGCCAAAAATGCGAAGGAAGGCAAAGATCAGAAGCCTGCCGAACCGGCTAAAAACTAAAGTTTAAACAGCGCGGCGGCGTCTAGGGAATGGCAAACCCCGGACGCCGCCATTTTTTTCTTATTCCACAGATCGAACGAACCTCCCCAGATCGCAATTATAAAGAAAAATTTATAAAAAAATGAATTCCTTCCCTCTTTTTGTTCGTATATAGTGTTAGGTAGTGAAATAATTGGAAAAGAAAGCATAGTAAGGTAATCTGCTATCTTTCGGAAAAGGTGGAGAAGCAATGAAACGAAGTCGTATTGGGCTCACGGCCGGGCTGGCTGTAGCCGTGCTGATCGCGGGATGTAATTCCAATTCCGGAGGAGCCAAACCGTCCAAGACGCTTAAGGAGCTTGGCAAAGACGAGAAAGCAAGCATCAAGGTCGTATTCTGGGATAAAAACTCCTTTTTCCAGCAGTATGGTAACTTGTTCTCGGCGAAATTTCCGAATATTGACGTACAAGTTGTTTCTACACAAGGGATCTCCCTCGGCAACGGCAAGGATATGAACGAGGAATTCCAGAAGCTTGTCGACGACGAGAAGCCGGACGTGCTGATGTTTCAAACGCCGGATCTGTTCGAAAAATGGGCCAATGACGGCAAGCTGTACCAGCTCGACGACGTTATCCGGCAGGACAAGTTCGATATCGAAAATATTTTGCCAAGCCTCGTAGAGCAAATCAAAGCGAAAGGCAACGGGAATATATACGGGTTGACCCCTTCCTTCTACAGTCAAGCGTTATTTTATAATAAGGATTTATTCGAGAAGCATGGCGTCCCGCTGCCGAAAAACAAGATGACCTGGAGCGAAGTGCTGGACCTCGCCAAGCGGTTTCCGAAGGACGGGCAAGGCGATAACCGAATCTATGGCTTTGCCCAGAACTCATCTTATGCTTTCGGCGATAAGAAGCAGCTTGCTTATCAATATATGAGCAACATCGGATTGACTAGCGGATTATCGGTCGTCGATCCGGACAAAGGGGCGGTCACAGTTCAATCGGATGGCTGGAAAAATGCGCTTCTGGCAACTGTTGAAGCGTTGAAATCGGGCGCGGTATTTCCCGGCAACGACGAAAAATTCGATTCGAGTAAATTGCAGACCATGGAAGACTATATGAGGAAAGATTTGTTCGCCACCGGAAGAGTCGCGATGTCGCTGGAATACTCCTTTACTATGAGCAGCCTTCAACGCGCCAAGGAAGTGCTGAAAGATGTGACGCCGGTTAATTGGGATATCGTCACCGTACCGGTCGATCCCAAAAATCCGGATGTCTCGAACTCCGTCTCCCTTTCCGGTCTGTTTGCCGTCAACGCTAATACGTCCAATCCTAGAGCCGCTTGGGAGCTCGTCAAGTACATGAACAGCGAGGACATGGCGAAGTTGCAAGCCAAATCCGAGGACGGCTCTCTCCTTTCGCGAACGGCTTACGTTAAGGAACGCGACGGACGCAGTATGGAGCCGTTCTATATGCTGAAAATGAGCGAGAACAGCGTTTTCAAAAACTTTGGCAAAATACCGATGGGATTTGAAAGACCGTTCAGAGAGTTGGCCGGAACCGAAATCATGTCCGTGGTCGAAGGCAAGAAATCGGTGGACGATGCGCTCAAGACGATACAGGAAAAAGGGCAGGAAGCTTATATTAAAGCCAAGCAGGAGCAGGATGCCAAGAATGCGAAGGAAGGTAAAGATCAGAAGCCTGCCGAACCGGCTAAAAACTAAAATTTAAACAACGAAGCGGCGTCTGGGGAATGGCAAACCCCGGACGCCGCCGTTCTTTTCCTTATTTTACAGAACGAACAGTGTAATGCTAGTGTAAATCTGCGACGAAAAGACAGTTAACAGATCTGCCCTGTTGAAACGACGATATCCTCTTGATAACGGATCGCAGCCCCGATCCCTGCCTTCAGTCCTTTGACGACAGCGTCCAGACTCATGCTCGGTTGTCCTGTATGCTGCACGGCTTGTTCCGGCAAAAACGGAATATGAATAAATCCTCCGCGAACCGCTGCGTTGCCTGTCGCTGCCAGATGATGCATCAAGCCGTAAAACAGATGATTGCAAACGAATGTGCCGGCCGTATGCGAGACGGAAGCCGGAATGCCGTGATCGTTCATCCCCTTCACCATAGCTTTAATCGGAAGCGTGGACCAGTAGGCGGCAGGGCCTCCGGGGACAACCGGCGTATCGACTGGCTGCTGTCCGTCATTGTCGGCAATCCTGGCGTCATTGATATTAATCGCGATCCGTTCGACCGTAATATCCGGACGGCCGCCGGCTTGACCGACACAAATGACGAGCTTCGGCTTGATTTCCGATACAGCCGCAAGAAGCCGCTCAATCGATTTATCGAATACCGTCGGGATCTCGCGGATTTCCACCCGATGGCCTTCCACCGTTATTCCCTGCAGCCTTCGGACGGCTTCCAAAGCGGGGTTCACCCGCTGTCCCCCGAAAGGATCAAACCCGGTAACAAGAACGTTTTCCACTATCCCATCCCCCTCGCCAGCAGCGTCAACATCATTGTATTCCTTCTTTTAGATGTTATGGTTATCATGAGCTTGCACCAGAGCAATCCCTTCGGCTTGGAGCATGTCCCGTATCCTGCGGGCGAATTCCACGGCGTGTTTCCCGTCGCCATGGATACAGATCGTCTCGGCTAGGATCGGAACGTCCGTCCCCTGCTGCGATTTTACCGTTCCTTCCTTCACCATGTTCGTAATTTGCTTAATCGCCACCGACGGGTCGCTGATCAAGGCGTCCGGTTGGCTGCGCGGAGTCAGGCTTCCGTCCTTTTGATAGGTGCGGTCGGCAAACACTTCGCTTGCCGTCAGCAGGCCGAGCTTGGTTCCCGCGCGAATCAGCTCGCTTCCGGACAGGCCGTACAAGATCAGCTGCGGATTGACTTTATAAACGCCCTCGGCAATCGCCTCGGCCAGCTTGGCGCTGCGGGCCGCCATATTGTATAGCGCCCCGTGCGGCTTGACGTGACGCATTACGCCGCCCTCCGCTTGGACGAAGCCGTTCAACGCCCCGATTTGGTAGACAACCATATCAAACGCTTCCTGCGGCGAGATATCCATATTCCGCCGGCCGAAGCCGATTAAGTCCGGAAGCCCCGGGTGGGCGCCGATGGCCACCTTTTTAGCGAGCGCGGACTTGACGGTTTGGCGCATCGTGCCGGGATCTCCGGCGTGAAAGCCGCAAGCGATGTTCACCGAAGTAACCAACGACAGCATTTCGTCGTCGTTTCCATGCTTATAGGCCCCGAAGCTTTCCCCAAGATCGCAATTCAAATCCACAACATCTATGGACTTCCGCCTCCTCTCAACTTTCAGTGAATTACAGACCGCTGCGCGCGCGATTCACCGGATTTTCAAATAAAGCTTTATCGCCTTGGTCAATCGTACGAATTCCTGCTCCTTCCGGATATAAAGCTTTTCCGCCTCCTGCAAAGAAACCTCGGCGAAACGAATGCTGTCTCCGGGCTTGGCTTGAGCCAAAACGGGAAGATCCGCCGTGATGACCTGCGCGATTCTCGGATAGCCTCCGATGGTTTGCCGGTCCGCCATCAGCACAATCGGATTCCCTTCAGGCGGCACCTGTACGGTACCGAATGAAATCGCTTCAGATAGTGTCTCCAGCGATTTCTTCAAAGCCAACGTTTCCCCCAGCAGCCTGTAGCCCATCCGATCGGACTGCGGCGTAATCCGGAAGGGCCGGGTGACAAACGCGGTTTGGCTTTCTTCTGTAAAAAAATCGTATTCCCGGCCCCGGATCACCCGGATCACGGGATCTTGGGCATAACCAGGCAGCGCCTCGTTCCCCATAAACCATTCCGCTGCCAGCCATCTTTTCACACGGAGAGCGGTCTGTCGGTCTTTTAAGTACCCCGCTGCCGGTTCGGAAGGAAGACCGAAGCCGAGCCGGTCGCCAGCCTTCAAAGCTCTCCCCTCATGCCCTCCGATTCCCGCTCGCAAATACGTGCTGCGGCTGTGCATCCTAAGCGGAACATCGATTCCGCCCGCTACGGCCAAGTAAACGCGGGCGCCCGACCGGCACGGCCCGAATTCGAGCGTGGAGCCTTCCCTGATCAAGAGGGGCCTCCATAAAGGAACCGGCTCTCCTTCAATCGCAGGCGAAAGATTTCCCCCGCAGATGGAAATGAGCGAATCAGCTTCAAACCGGATGACTGTTCCCATTAACGTGACTTCCAAAGCGGCTGCGTTGTCCTCGTTGCCGACCAGCGCATTCGCCGCACGGAGCGCAAACGAATCCATAGCCCCGCTTACGATAACTCCCTGTCGTTGAAATCCGAATCTCCCTTTGTCCTGTACGGTGGTCAGAAATCCCGGATTTAGGATGTGTATGCTCATGCGTCGTTCTCTCTCCACTCTTCGAATTGTTTAAGTCCGATCGGCTGGAAGCGAACAATATCTCCCGCCTTTAACAAACTTGGCGAAGGGTGGTCGGGGCGAAATAACGGCAGCGGCGTTCTTCCGATAAGCTGCCAGCCTCCCGGCGTGGAAATCGGATAAATCCCGGTCTGGTTTCCTCCGATGCCCACCGTTCCCGTCTCAATATGCAGCCGCGGAGTGCTTCGCCGCGGAGTGGCAATGCGTTCGGACAGCCCGCCCAAGTAAGGAAAGCCCGGAGCAAACCCGATCATATAGACCAAATAATCTTGAGACGAATGGATTTCGATGACTTCCTCGGGAGTCAGCCCGTGGTATACGGCCACACTGTTCAAATCCGGCCCCAGCTCGCCTCCGTAGCATACAGGAATATGCACAATAGTCGAAGCGCTTTCAAAGGCGTTATCCACGTTCGCAATCGCCCGCTTGACGATGCCTCGGATCATCTCATACGGAGAGCGGAATCCGCTGCCGTCTCGACCTCTGCAGGTTTCCCCTGTCACCGGGTCACGCAGCCTCAGGGGATCGTAAAACACGGTAACCGTCACAAAGGCCGGAACGAGTTCGATCAGCCCCAGAAACGGATGCCGCTCAAAATATGCGGCCAGAGCTTGAACTCGGCGATGCGTCTTCGGATCGATGCCGTTCCCTAATTGGACGGAAACCGCAGCATCGCCGAGCGGAAAGATCTCCGGCTCCATCCGCTCTTCGCGCTGTTTGTCAGACATGCTGCCTACCTCTTTTCATCGAAACATTAGCACGGGAACGACCCGCTTCACCATATGATTGTACAAATGACCGGTTGACCGTCCGCTTTGTATCCGTTTCTTGGCCGAACCGCTCCAGCCATTCCAGCGCAGCGTTCAGCCGCTTTCGTTAAGGTTAAGCTTATTGTACTTCTTTTTGGGCGCGGGGTGAACCGGGGGATGCTTTCGGGATGCCGGAAACAGCGCTTGTTCCGCTATCCGGAACAGATTTACGGGCTAGTTGAGCTGGGCCTTGGCCTGATGAAACCGCTGGAAATCGCTGGTCAAACGGTCCAGCTTGGCTTCCGTTCTTTTCACGAATTTCGGATTCGCGCTGTCCAATATTTCGTCGATATACCAGTCCAGCTTCCCTTTTAACTCCACAAGCCAGAAAGCGGGACGCTCCCGCCGGAGCCGCTGCAAATCATCCGCGAAGGCTTCGGATAAAAAACGGAGCTTCGGCGGCTCCAGCCAGCCGCGTACGGCAAAGTGGCGCGGGGTCGTATCGTACCGGAACTGCTGCCCCGGTACTTCATCCCAGAAGTCTTGCCATTCCCGGATCAAACCGGCTTCGTAATAGATATACTTCAAGAAACCGCACAGCCAGGCCGTACAGCTCGTATTGCGCTGTCCGCATCCGACGCCGTCGGCCAGAAACGGGCAGCTTAAGCAGCAGGAGCCGCCGCTCGGAATACAAACTTTGCAGATCAGCTCCGCTCCCGCGCCTTCGAGGTAAGCCAAACCCGCTTCGATCACTTCCTGTTTGGTCGTCGGGCGGGCAAGCTCTTTTTGTTCCCAAGTCCGAAAGCCGGACATACGCAATCGCCTCTTTCTGAAAAATAACCGCTCAAATTTGTCAAATCTTTGATTATTTGAATGTAACAATATTATACGGTTACGGTTTGTTTTACAACCCGCTTCTTATCTGTGGTATGATATTCATATATTCAGACGTTCAACGTTTTAAGGGGCTTAGATCGATGAATCGTGAAATCCAGCAGTTTAAAGCGGAGTTTTTCAAGGCGTTGGCGCATCCGATGCGAATCCGGATTCTTGAGGTGCTGTGTGAAGGGGACAAAAACGTCAACGAGCTTCAGGCTATCCTGGGAAGCGAAGGCTCCGCCGTATCGCAGCAGTTGGCCGTGCTCCGCAGCAAAAATGTAGTCAGCGGAACCAAAGAAGGAACTTCCGTCATTTA
Source organism: Paenibacillus elgii (assembly GCA_042219835.1). Lineage (GTDB taxonomy): Bacteria > Bacillota > Bacilli > Paenibacillales > NBRC-103111 > Paenibacillus_G > Paenibacillus_G elgii_A. Next base: position 26,014 of record JBHJMN010000033.1, on the reverse strand, counting down.
TTCATTACGCGATCCTCTGATTAAAGACCTCCTCGGGGTAGCCAGACAAATCTTCGATAATCATTTGGTGGACGCCATCTCACTGCTTGAAAACATACGCAACGAATAATCGTGCAGACGAATGAAAAGCAACTGGCAAAAACCGGCTCTTGTTGTTAGCAACAAGGAGGCCGGTTTTTTGGTGTTATCCGTTGACGCGGCAAAAATCGGCACCTGTCCGTCATTGACAAGAACGGATTTCCGGGTGTATATTCCCCATATATTCAAATAATCAAATATATGAAAAGAAGGTCTTGTCATGAAGCGGTCGGGTAGATTTGACGGGTACAGCGCAAATGATTTTCGCCGGGATCTGATCTCAGGCTCGATTGTCGGGGTTATAGCCATTCCTTTAGGGATGGCTTTTGCCATTGCGGCCGGAGTCAAGCCTCAGTACGGCATTTATACGACGGTGATCGCCGGATTTCTCATCTCGCTGCTCGGCGGGTCCAAATTTCAGATCGGCGGGCCGACGGGCGCGTTCGTTCCGATTTTGTTCGCTATTGTGATGCAGTACGGGTATGAAAATTTACTGATCGCCGGCGGGCTGGCGGGAATCATCCTTGTCTTGATGGGGGTATTCAAGCTCGGAGCGCTGATTCAATTTATTCCCCGTCCGGTGACGATCGGCTTTACCGCCGGAATCGCCGTCATCATTTTCACCGGCCAAATCGCCAGTTTTCTGGGGCTGAGCGGCATCCGCAAGCATGATGATTTTATATCCAACATGAAAGAGATCGGGCTGCACCTGTCGACGGTAAACCCTTACAGCGTCATTACAGCTGTCGTTTGTCTCGCTTTGTTATTGGTGACCCCGAAGCTGCTGCCCAAAGTGCCCGGCTCGCTCGTCGGCTTGCTCGTATCCAGCGTGCTGTCGGTTGTGCTGTTCGAGGGCCGGGTCGATACGATCGGGTCGACGTACGGCGCCATTCCCGGGACGCTTCCCCAGTTTCACGTGCCGGAGGTGACGCTTGAGAAAATCATCCCGCTTCTTGGCCCGGCTTGCGTCATCGCGGCGCTCGGAGGAATCGAGTCGCTCTTGTCGGCGGTCGTAGCCGACGGCATGACAGGAAGCCGCCATCACAGCAACCGCGAGCTGATCGGACAAGGGATTGCGAACATCGTCACCCCTTTGTTCGGCGGCATTCCAGCGACGGGCGCGATTGCCAGAACCGCGGCGAATATTAAGAACGGGGCGGTTAGTCCCGTGTCGGGGATGGTGCACAGCGTATTCGTCCTGCTCGTGCTGATTATGCTCGCCCCCTTGGCTTCCGCGATTCCGCTGGCCAGCATGTCGCCGATCCTGATGATCGTAGCCTGGAATATGAGCGAGCGCAGGGAGTTTGTTCATATTGTGAAAACAAGAACAGCCGATTCCGTCGTCCTGATCATTACTTTCCTGCTCACCGTTCTGACCGATCTGACGACGGCCGTGCTCGCCGGATTGATTCTTGCGGTCGTCCTGTTCGTCCGGCGGATGAGCGGCATGCTCACGGTAGCCAAGGTTTTGCCTGACCCGGCTTCGCACCGCGGGAAAGTAGCTTCCCATATCGTCAATGAAAGCCACGACTGTCCACAGATTGCGATTATTTCAGTGGAGGGAGCGTTGTTTTTCGGAGCGGGAACGCTGTTTGAAAAGTCGATTTCGGGGACGCTCGACGAACGACCGAAAATGGTGATCCTGCGCCTCGGAAAAGTGCTGTTCATGGACACGACAGGGGAATCGTTTTTGGCCGGCGTGGTCCGGGATATCGTCCGGCAAGGCGGCATCGTTCTCATCTCGGGCCTACAGTCTCAGCCCCGGGACATGTTGAAAAGAACCGGACTCGACGAACGGATTGGAAAAGAGCACTTTTTTGAGCATACGGGCGAGGCGATCGATTACGCTTTGACCCGGTTGGAGCATCAGAAGTGTCTGGGCTGCCGGCATTTTGCCTTTCGGGAGTGCACCGCCTTATCTCAAACGGATACCGCAAATGAGCGTTAAAAAAGCAGCCCCGGTCAAGTCGAGCTTGGCGGAGCTGCCGCGTTATTGAAATAGTTAACCTTCCACTAAGCTGTTCAGCGGGACCTCTTGCTCCTGCTCCGGCTGGCCGAGCGGATAAATTCTGGCGCTCTCCCGTTCTTCGTCCACATGCTGGATATAAATCGGAACCCCTTCGTACGTCACGTTCTCCATCACCGGCGAAGCGGCGATTTCCTGGGCGCGCTGTTTATTCATGGCTATAACCTCCTTGGATTAGGTAACCGTCATAGTATGCGCACTAGCGGCTGGAATATGCTTCCGACCCCCGACTTCGACTTCGATTTAAGTCCGGTTTACCGGATAATGACCGCGTACACCTTGCCCGGACCGTGGATGCCGATCGTCAGATCGTTCTCGATATCCGCGCTGCGGCTCGGCCCGCTAATCAGGTTAAGCGACGAAGCATACTGCCCCGGCAGCTGCTTGCCGCGGGTAATCTGCTCGAACGCCTCGCCCATCCGGTACACGAGCTGATCGGCACGAAAGACGGCGAACAAAATTTCCGTCAGCAAGCTCACCGAACGGCCGCGCTGCGGGGAGCATTGCAGCACCAAGGTGCTCGTATTCGCTACGGCGAAGTCAGGCCAGACGATCCCGAGCTGGCAGCGCTCGGTTCGCTTCAACAGCTCACTCCGCTGCGCCCAGTTCGCGCCCCCTGCCTCCTTCGGCCATACCCCGCTGTCGCCCGCTTCCCCGTCCGTCTCCACCGGCCGCCATGGCGCGACGGCGATGCCGGAGGCAGCCAGCGCCTCGTCCAAGCCAAGCGCCTTCAGACCTTCGTCCTCCCAGCGGGACACATGCGTAACGCCAAGCTCGGCGGCGATGTCCCGCAGCCAAGCACCGATTTTGTCCGCTGCCTCGGCCTCATCCACCACCAGCACCTTGCCGGTCAAAGCCTGCCAGTTGCGGGCGAACAGCTCGATCTTTTCCTCCGTGGTGAGCTTGATCTGCTTATAAAACTCCGGCGCGCCGCGAAACGGATGCGCCGGAGCCGCCGCTGCGACCTCCCGGCGTCCGAGCCTCGACGACACATTCGCGATAAACGCTTCACGACCGCGGATCGTTCCGTTACTCATGGCGCCCGCCTCCTTTCTCAAAGCCATCCGCCTCATCCCGTCCGGGCACAGCTTGCCCGCGGGCTGCTCTATCTTCGCTCCGGCCGCTCCGCTTGTCGGTCTGCTTCAGCTCCTGCTGCAGCGCGTCCCAGCGGTCGCGGAACGACAGCTTCGGCTTCATCGGGAAATGGCGGGACTGCGTCCAGCCCGCTGCCGGACCCGGCGCCTTCTTGATCACGCCTTTGCTCACGAAAGGCTTCATCATATAATAGGCGGACTTCGTCGCCATCTTGTACAGCGTGACGTTCCCGAACGTCGTCCGGAACGTCTTGAAGGCGGCGCGCTCCGCCAGTGGCGTCAGCCCGAGCCGCACCTTGCGCGCCCGAAGCTGCACCAGCATGTCGTGCAGCGGAATTTTGACCGGGCATGCCTCGTAGCAGGCCCCGCACAGACTGGAGGCGTAAGCCAGCTGCCCCGCTTCCTTCATGTCCTGCTGGAGCAGCGGCGTCAGCACCGCCCCGATCGGGCCGCTGTACACGCTGCCATAGGTGTGGCCGCCCACGTGACGGTACACGGGGCACACGTTCAGACAGGCCGCACAGCGGATACAGTGCAGCACCTCCTGGAACACCGGATCGCCGAGCTGCGCCGACCGGCCGTTGTCCAGCACGATCAGATGAAGCTCCTCCGGCCCGTCAAGCTCACCTTCGCGTCGCGGCCCGGTGATCATCGACGTATAAGTCGTCAGCTTCTGCCCAGTAGCGCTGCGGGCAAGCAGGTTCAGGACGACCTCCAGGTCGTCATAGGTCGGCACGAGCCGCTCCATGCCCATCACGACGCCGTGGCACTTTGGCAGCGTCGTCACCATCCGCCCGTTGCCTTCGTTGGACACGAGCGTGATCGCCCCCGATTCGGCCACGCCGAAATTGCAGCCGGTCAGCCCGATGTCCGCTTCCAGGAAATAATTGCGCAGCCGCTGCTTGGCATAGTTCGCCAGCACCTTCGTCTCCGGCGCAAACGTCTCGCCCGCTTCCTCCGAGAAAATATCCGCGATCTGCTGCTTGTTTTTATGAATCGCCGGAATGATCAGATGCGACGGCGTTTCCTTCGCGAGCTGCAGGATGTACTCACCGAGATCCGTCTCAATCGCCTCGATCCCGTGTTCCTCCAAATGACGGTTCAGATGAATTTCCTCCGATACCATCGATTTTCCTTTCGCCACCAGCTTCGCTCGGCGCTTCTCGGCTATTTCCATAAACGTCTTGACCGCCTCGTCCCCCGTCTGGCAGAAATAGACGTGGCCTCCGGCTTTGGAAACGTTATCGGTAAACTGCGTCAAATAATAGTCGAGATGTTCCACGACATGCTTGCGGATCTGTCTCCCCCGCTCCCGCCATTCCTCCCAATGGCCAAAATCGTCCGTCACCTGAAGCTTGGCCGTCTTCAGCTTGTCGGTCGTAAACGCCACCGCCTTGCGGAGAAAATCGTTTGCCAGCGCTTCTTCCGTGCGCTTTTTTAAGCCCGTGCCGATCAATTCTTTCTCACTTGCCATGCCGCTCACCGCGCTTCACTCCTTCCTCCAGCAGTTGGGCCAGATGCATGACGCGCACCGGCTTGTTTTCTTTATTCAATCGGCCCCCGATGTTCATCAGACAGCCCATGTCCGTACCAATCAAAAGGTCGGCATTCGTCGCGCAGACGTTGGCGGCTTTCTCGCAGACCATCGCTCCCGACATATCGGCCATCTTGACGGCAAACGTGCCGCCGAAGCCGCAGCAATCTTCCTTGCGGGGCAGCTCGACCAGCTCCAGCCCCTCGATATGCGCCAGCAGCTCGCCCGGCTCCTCGCGCACTCCGAGCAAACGCATCGCATGGCAGGACGGATGATACGTCGCTTTGCTCTCGTACACCGCGCCGAGATCTTTAACGCCCAATATATGGACGAAAAACTGAGAAAACTCGTACGTTTTCCCGATCAGCTTCTCCGCTTTGGCTTTCCATTCCGGCTCGTTCTCGAACAGCTGCGGGTAATAATGATGGACCATTCCGGTACAGGAGCCGGAAGGCGAGACGACATAATCGCTGTGCTCGAACGCACGGATCAGGTTGCGCGCCACCTCGCGGGCCTCATCCTGGTAGCCGCTGTTGTACGCAGGCTGTCCGCAGCAGGTCTGCATCTGCGGAAAATCAACCTCGCAGCCATACCGATGCAGGAGCCGGACAACGCTTTCGCCGACTTCCGGGTAGATCTGATCGGCCAAGCACGTGATGAATAAAGAAACTCGCATACGGGTCCCCATCCTTCGGTTTATGGTTTCTTTTCTTACTTGTCAGGTTATCAGATAAGTTGTTTTTTGAAAAGAGGCCGCTCCGCACAGCAACGGCCGGACCCTTCCCGGGACCTCTCTCGCCCTACTTTTTCAAATAACGGATCAGCACCTGCTCGACATGAAACAAATGCCGCCGCATCTCGTCTTGGGCAGCCGCTGTATCCTGCCGTCGGATTGCCTCGTACACGGCTTGATGCTCCTGCAGCAGCTGCCGGGACACCGTGCGGTTCGCATACATTTGCAGCCTGCGCGTTTCGCGGATCGCCGTCTGCATCTGCGTCGAGATCGAGTCGATCATCCGCGCCATGATCGAATTGTGCGTCGCTTGGGCAAGCACGAGATGAAACTCGATATCCGCCCGCTCGCCTTCCTCTTCGTCGCCCAGATGCTCCTCCATCCGCTTCAGCACCGCCTCGAAACGCCGCAGGTCGTCCTCCGTCCGCTTTTCCGCCGCAAGCGCCGCATTGGAAACCTCCAGCGCCTGGCGCGCCTCGATCAGCTCCATCACCGTGTCCCGGCTCATCAGCAGCGAATTGAATTCCGGCAAATCCACATCCTGCGATTCGATGCTGCGCACATAGCTGCCTTCCCCTTGGTAGCTTTCCACCAGGCCCATCGCCTTCAGCGCGCTGAGCGCCTCCCGGATCGTGGACCGCCCCACTTGGTAGCTCTCCGACAGCTCCTTCGTAGAAGGAAGCTTATCGCCCGGCTTGAGCGAACCGCTGACGATCTGCTCCTTGATTTGCTCAGCGATGGCTTCAGAAATTTTGCGCGGCGTAATTTTTTGAATATCCACCTTCCCGTCCCCCTGTTCGTCTTGACACGTCAGTTCCATTATACCCGCTTTTGCAAGGGACACAACCGGGCGCAGCCTATCCGGGAAGCGCAGGAACAGTGCGCCCTCCGGCTCATGAACCGTTGTTTTGACGGGCCGTCTGCTCGTCCAGCCAATGGAGAACGTCCTGCATCACTTCATCGCGGTTGATCTCGTTCAGCATCTCATGCCGGCCTTGCGGATACAGCTTGCACGTCACATGCCGCAAGCCCAGCTCCCGGTACATCCCTTCCAATTCGACAACCCCTTTTCCTCTACGGCCGACCGGATCAAGCTCGCCGGAAAATAAATAGACCGGCAAATCGACCGGAATCTGACGCATATTCCGCTCATCGTGAATCTCTTGCAGCCCGCCTAAAAAATCGATCCAGAAGCCCGTCGTCATCGCGAAACCGCACTCCGGGTCCGCGGCAAAGAGATCGACTTCGCGTTCGTCGCGGCTGAGCCAATCGAACGACGTCCGATTCGGCCGAAACTGGCGGTTATAGCTGCCGAGCGTAAGCCTCATCAGCAGCTCACTGCGATACTGTTCCCCTTTGCGTGCCGCCAGTCTCCGCGCCAGCGCGCTGCCGATTCCGAGCAGCTTCTGCGGCCCGTTCGTTCCGGACAAGACGATGCCGTCCACTTTCCCGGGAAATAAGTACATGTATTTCTGGGTCAAAAACGACCCCATGCTGTGGCCGAATACGTAAAAAGGAACGTCCGAATACCATTCGCGAATCAGGTCTGTCAGCTGCCCCATCGCTTCCGCCATGCGTTGAAAACCGTTCTCGCCGATGACGCCGAGCCGCTCCGGACTGCCGGCCGTCCTGCCGTGCCCTCTATGGTCGTTGGCGTACACCGCATAACCCGCCCCCGTCAACACCCCGGCGAATCGCTCGTAACGAGCGGCCGTTTCGGCCATCCCGTGCGCGATTTGTACCATGCCCTTCACCGGTACGTCCTCTTCCGGAAGCCATTCATAGACGAATATCGCTTCCCCGTCAGCGTCTGGAAATGTAAATTGTCTGTCTCTCATCGGACTCCTCCGTTCTCCCAAATATCCTACCGTCTTATTATAGGACGAACTCCTCCTTAGGGGAAAGATGTCCCCGTCCATGAAAAAACGCCCGATTTTCTCAGGCGCTTTACCTCAAGTGACTTCGGTCAAAACATTCGTGCAACCGCGTCCCGGCCCTTCATTCCCGGCACCACGCCTAGCGACTCGGCCCCGTAGGTGACCGACTCCAGCGGCGCTTCCAAAAGCTCCTCGATCGTCCGTACGCCCGTCGCCCGAGCGGCGATAATGCCCCGTTCCTTCAGACGTTCATTCAGCAATCCCACATCAAGCGCCCCGCACATAATGTACCCTTTGTCAGTCATCACGGCGAGCAGCGTCGTCTTCGGCAGCTTCACCTCGATCGCCAGCGCCGTGCTCCCTTCTAGCTCCACCGGTTCCATGCGCATCATTGACCCAAGCATCCCCTTTTGCACCCGTATGCCTACACTATATGCCCCTGGGCTTTCATCCGTGCGCGGGGTCGGGGAATGATGTAATGCTCCCCAATGTCAAGACACGATTTTTTTGAAAAACAAGAGATAAAACACTAAACTCCGGAAATTATATCTTTTGCCAATTCAATTAATTCTTTTGTTTCATTGCGATTTACTTTAGAAATATCAAATGGCTCCCCGTTTATGACCATATTTTCTATATTACTGTTATCTAATTGCTCGATTTGAGGAGCTTCTCCAATAAAAGTACAATGAATTAGGGTACTCATAAAAAATTGGGTTCCAATAAATGTGCAGTTTTCAAAACGGCAATATCTAAGATCAACTCTCTTTAGGTTGGCAGAATTGAAATTGCAGTTAATAAAAACAAGATCGCTTCCCAAAAGTTTATACAAATTCGCTTTGTAAAAAGATGTATTTTGTATGGGTTCACCGTCGTTGTTTAAGACAGTTTTGCGCAAATTCGCATATTCAAATGAACAATCAATTAATATGGAGCTGATTCCAGATTTAATATCTGTATAATCAAGAGTTACATCTTTTAATACACTTCTTGTAATCGACGTTATAGTCGAACATGATAAATCCACATTGTGTAAGTTTTGATAAGAAAAACATTCCAAGTCCAAGCCTCTAAAGTCTCGTTTTGACGCTATCTCGCCAAAAGGAGAATTATGGAAATTAATATTTGCATCTTGACGATTACGCCAATCTTTTTTCCATAAAACTTTGTTTAATTGAGCGACATACTCTTCGTCCCATCTATTTTTCAATGCTTCTATTTCTTTCTTTTTTGCCAAATTAACTCATTCCTTTTCCTAATCTCCCTGACTACCGCAAATTGATGATACCATAATATAACAGTTTTCGACAGTACGCGGATCATGTTTTTAAAAACATGCAACGAGCTCTGAATCTTTGGTAAAATGTTTATATACCAGATTCTTCTTAGAGGTGAAACATGGCTATTGCATTAATCATTAGGAACTTCGGTGATAATAAAACGAGATTAGTTTCTGCTGTTCGTAGATGTGTAGATATAAGTCTGAACTCAATCTTAACAAAAGTTGGAACAAATACTCCTGTCTTTGTAAAAGAATTATTTGATGATACACATGATCCTGAATTTCCTGAAAGATTGATAGTCATGATGCAAGAATTTACTCAACTCAATATCGATTATTCTATTTACGAGTTAATCGGTGATAAGCCATACATCAGTGAGGGTAAGTATTACGAAATTACTTTGGATAGACTCAAAAATATGATATCCACAAGGAAGCGTACTATGAGTCAACATTGGGATTAAGGAGAAGAACAGTCTTCTTGTCTAATCACATCAAATATATTTCCGCCAGAAATGTATCTTTGCCAAAAAGGAATTCAGCCAATTTTCCATATTGTCAATATAAAAACTATAGGGTACTATTAATGTAAGACAGCAATTTGTAAGGCAAGAATGGTTAGGTACAATTAAGCGTATATTAAAAAACGCAGATGCTGGTAACATCTACTCTCCCATACACAATAGCCGCTTTTAAGGGCGGTTGGTTTCCAAGATAACTGTGTCAGCGAATAATAGACCGCATCCCTCGTCACAAGGGCGGTCTATTTCTTTTTAAGGTAAGTAAGCAGCGCCCCGAACATGAACGTCAAAGCGTCCTTGATTTTTTGCTCTGCTAAATTTATTGTTGAAATACGGATCAATTGAATATTTCTGTACTTTTTACATATCCATAAATGCAAATTGTACTATTTTCTTTAACAAACGGAATTTTTAGTTTTTGTAACATCTCTATGAACTCACCGGTAATATCAATTATTTCAGGTTCAATAAGTCTACCCCTATTTTTTACATATCTTGGTCTAACCCGTAACCATTCAACGGAATAAAATGGATGTATCCCTTGCTCCCAATCTGCCCAATACCATACGTCTTCTTCAAAATTTTCTGGATAAGGAGCATCTTCTAATACATACTTAACTTGGTATGCAGGCGTAAATGGCAATGTGTCAATAACAGATTTTTGAAACTGCCCCCATTTCGTGTTGTTCATAATCGAAGCTAATTGTTTCTTATTCACAACTGCTTGAACCTTTTGCTTTTCGTCCATATTAGCCTCCCTAAATATATACCTCTTTATTTAGACTTCCCAACCCGCAGGGAAACTTTTTAACTTTCTCATTGATGATGGGATAAGTATCCCCTCATCATAATTTAAAGGTGTGACCGCAAAGAACACAAATATTTTCTGGAGAATCCATCCATGTTCAAATATAATCAACCACTCGTTTCCCCTGCTGATTTCGATAACGCTATGTTCTTTGCTATCCCCGTAACTGTATACCAACAAAATGAAGTCATTGACTACGGTGGAGTTATTGAAAAACATACATAATATCACATATTTGTAAACTGAAATTTTCACTTTAGAGATCTATTCCAATTTAGATTCGTCGTGTCTCAATGTCAAAGTAAATGGGAGCGGTATTTAACCGTATCCCTTTTTCTAACGAAAAAAAGAAGCACCTTATAAGCGCTCCTTGATCAACAAAATAAGATCAATCCAATTTCCTTGTCTCGTTTTTTTGTCCGATAATAAAGTTGTTTAAAAACGCATTGAATTATCGTCTCCCGTTAACGGAACGCCATGCAAAGATTCAACCCTCGATTAATCCCAAATATCTAATTTCCTTACCATTTAATTTGACTATTAAAACTGGTCCATTTTTCTTAATCGGCTCAAAAATTTCTACTTCGACAGGAAGTTTCGTCGCCATTTCGTCTTCAAAATTAAGACCATCTTTATATTGCTTTGTAATCATTCCAACCTTCTCTCCAACTGTTAACTTTTCTTGTTGTACCCATTCAATATTACTTGCATTGTCGTAAATAACTCCTTTGTATTGAAAAATGTCTGCATTCGGATTTTGAGCGATAATTTCCTGTGCTGTCGGATTATGAATAGACTCAGTTATTGAATTTTCAGAATTGATTACTTTCGATTGATTACATCCCGTAAGCATCAATAAAGTGATTAAAAACGAAATAATTATCTTCATCAACATACTCCCCCTCATAATATAATAACGTTTAATTTATTCAATTTGTTCCAGATTTCGTTCAACTATTCTGCCCGTTTGTTCAACGATCTAGCCAATTTTAAACAACTTAATTCTTAAATTAAACGACTTTATTATGAATTCAGCAACTTTTTACAAAAAATAGCATATATTGGAAGCATCGCGCATTATGTACTATGAACTTAATGACGTGATTCTTTCCTAAAAAACTCAGGGCCTTTATGCAACGGTAGTTATTCAACTAAAGCACATTTTAGCTTAATAAAGGTATCCTAAAAAATCTATACTGCCATTTTCCTATTTTATATTGCCCACTTCTTTAATCATAAGTTCATTAATTTTTTCATGTCCAATTCCGTAAGTTGTTTGATTTTCATCGTCTATTTTTAGCCATCTGCACTCATTACTTACAGACTTGAATCCTACATTTAAGTACAATTTTTTGTTATCTGCAAGAACGACTCTTTCGGTGGAGAACTCATTGTACGATCAACTCCAATTCGTATAGTCCCTCAAATGATCGGGCAGCGACTAAATAGCAGTTCTATATAGTCCAGCGCTTTCCACTACTCAGACAATTTACCATACAATTGCAAATCCATCCATAATTACTGAAGAGTGCAAAAAATTTGACTAACTCCTTTAGATGTAGTATCCTCGCATCATGTTTAGTTAGTAAGGCCTACCATTTTTATCCTGAACCTAGTTCCAACATACCGCAGCGGCAGCAAGCCAAATTCATACCATTCGTCGTTTTCGACCTTCAAGTTATTTCCATCGCGTACGAACAGTTTAGAAAATAATAATTCCAGTCTGTTTACTTCTATTTTCCTATAGCAAAAAATGATATAGTAAAGATTATGCAAGCATCAAATGAGGAGGAGCCGCCTGTGGAAGCCAACAAACCGCAAAAACGAAAGTTTTTGTTCAATGTAGACATCATGATTGAGGAAGATACCAACGGGCGAGCCTTGGAGAAGCTGCTGCATCAGCTCAATTCGGAATTTGTAACCGATTATCAAATCAAGCAAGGGGTAGAATTAGGTAAAACGATCGAGGCCTCGCTGAAAGAAGCCATTCTCAAAAAAATCGACCCTTCTGCCGAACTGACGAAAAGCCAGTCGAACACCGCTCCTGCGGAAATCGCCCCGAAAGCCCCAGCCGCTTCACACGTTAAAGAGACCAAGACTGCGGAGCCAAAACGCCCGGAAGTCGATCCATTCAAGCAGATCTGGGAGGAAATGAATGTATTTCAACAAAGCAATACGCTTGTACGTTTGTCCATCGTGAAAGAAAAAGGGGTCAAGCTCAGCATGCCATGCCGTATTATCAATACGGACCCGGCCAGCGGAAACCTCACAGTTTATCATGTCGACGAGAAAAAAGTGTACCTGCTTAAAATTAACGAAATTGACGATTTTCAGGCCCGCTGAAGCGGGCCTTTTTTAATGAACAGAGTGAATCTACTCTCCGGCCGCTGCCCGCTTAGAGTAAAGCTTCATCAGACGCTCCGCGTCGGGAACGTCAAGGGGCGGGCTCAAATAAAAGCCTTGAATGAGATGGCAGTGATTGTCATGCAAAAATCGGAGCTGTTCCTCGGTTTCGACGCCTTCTGCGATCACTTTCATGTTCAAATGCCGGGTCATGGCGATGATCGAAGCGACGATGGCCGCGTCGTTGGGATCGGTCATAATGTCGCGCACAAAAGAGCGGTCGATTTTTAATTTGTCGATCGGGAATTTTTTCAAGTAGGACAACGAGCTGTAGCCGGTACCAAAATCGTCAATGCTGATTTTAACCCCAAGCTTCTTAAGCTCATGCAGCAGATCGCAGGCATAATCGACATCCATCGTGCAGCTCTCCGTAATCTCAAGCTCCAGCAAGGCGGGATCGAGCCCCGTTTCCCGAAGTATCCTGCCAATTCCGGCGCACAGCTGATGCTGCATGAACTGCCGGATCGACAAGTTGACCGAAATCGGCACGACCTCAAGCCCGGCATCTTGCCACTGCTTGTTCTGCCGGCAGGCTTCCTTCAGCGCCCAATCGCCGATCGGTACGATCAGACCGCTTTCTTCCGCGAACGGAATGAACTCCCCCGGCGCAACCAGCCCGCGCTCCGGATGCTGCCACCGGACAAGCGCCTCGTACCCGACAATGCGTCCGGTCGCAATATCCATCTGCGGCTGGTAATGCAGCAGCAGTTCGTTCTTGGCCAAAGCCCGGCGAAGCTCGCTTTCCAGAGTTAAGCGTTTCAATGATACAGATTTCATCTCGCTGTTAAACAGTTGATAGTTGTTTTTGCCTTTTTCCTTGGCCCGGGTCAGTGCCATATCCGCGCATTTCATAAGCAAATCCGCCGACTCGTCCTCCCGCGACGGCAGCGATATGCCGATGCTGACTGTCAGGTGAACCAGATTTTGCCCCAGGACGAAGGGCTCCTCCAGCACGTCGAAAATCGCCTTCGCGATCGTTCCCACCGGCTCCGCCTCTTGGTCAGCCACTTGGAAGAAAAGCGCAAACTCGTCTCCTTCCGTACGCGCGAGATAATCGTCCGGGCCCAAGCAGCGGGAAAACCGTTCCGCTACCTGCAGCAGCAGCATATCTCCGTAATCGTGCCCGAAGCAATCGTTGACGATCTTGAAACGGTCGATATCGACGAACAAGACGGCCAGCTTTCGTTCGTGGCGGGACGTGGCCGCCATGGCGGCGTTCAAATGCTGCACGAACAGTCTGCGGTTCGGGAGCCCCGTCATGTCGTCATAGTAGGCGAGATGCCGAATCTGCTCTTCGGTCCGCGTAGCGGACGTAATGTCCTGGCAAACGATCAGAACCCCTGTCGTGATCCCCTGCTCCTTCACCGGAACGACCGTCGTATCGAGATCGATGCGGTATCCGTCTTTATGCAGAAGCGACGTTTTGAACGAGAGCGGCAAGCCATGCATCGCTTCGACGAAAAAGTTGTTGATCCTGCCGGACAACTCTTCCGGAAACAGGGTGCGCAAATGCTTCCCTCTTAGCTCTTCCTCCCGGTATCCGAACGTGCGTTCCGCAGCCGGATTCCAGTGCAGAAAACATCCCCCTGGATCGATCAGCCCTACGGCGTTCGGATGGTGATGGAACAACGCGTTCAATTGGCTGTCCGCCCTGCGAAGCCGTTTCTCCGCCGTACGGCTTCTGGCGTCCGATTCGGACACAGCCCGGGACAGCCGAACAATACGTTTCCACGAATAAGCCATCAACAGGAAGACGGCGATGCCGAATCCCCATAAAAAAGCCCCTCCGACCCCCCAGCAGACAAGGAATCCGACCGCCGTCCCTCCGCATGCGAACAGCATCGTTCTTTTTTCATCGCGCGGTTGTGTTCCATTTGCTAGTCCGTCGGTCCTAGACATGCAGGCCTCCTTTCCCGGATAGGCTCGTTTGTCAGAGTATTCCATTCCCACATCTTGCTCATAGAAATTCTACGCACAGCTGTATTTTTCCTGCTAATTCGACAAAAAAAGCGAGTTGTTCCAGAAGGGTAGGCATAAAAAAATTCGGCATGAGAACCTGCCGAATGTGGAGAAAGAGGCTTAGGACTTATTTTGCCCGAAGGGCCAGGACCAAGGACAGCCAACCGAACAAAAAGGCCACCCCGCCGATAGGCGTAATCGCGCCCAGCTGCTTTATTCCCGTTATACTTAGAACATACAAACTGCCGGAAAATACAACGATCCCGACAAACATCGACCAGCCGGCCCGGCGTACATGTCCGCTGGCCGGAAGCAGGGAGGCAGCAAGTCCAATGGCGATCAGCCCGAGCGAATGCATCATCTGGTACTGGACGCCGGTCTGGAAATTAGCCAGCATATCCGCTGTGAGCTTTCCTTTCAACGCATGTGCGCCGAATGCTCCGAGCGCTACCGACAGAAATGCGCAAATGCCGCCAAGAGCCACAAACGTTCTGTTCATCAACTTCACCTCTCTTTCATGATATAGTATTTTTTCCCCACTGCCAAATGAACAAAATAAGTCCTGCCTTCTCGCCGAATTCGGCTTTGTCAGCAGGACTTCTTACGTTATGCGGATGATGGATACGGCATTACATTTGGCCGATATCGTGCTGGCCGACGATCAGCGTAACAGGCTCCAGAAAGACGCGGGTGATCGCAGGCTGCTTGAGCAAGTCAAACTCGATGTCGATGACCTTGAACCGCTCCTCCTTGCCTTCACGCTTGTCATAAACCACTTCGAACTCTTTTAACCCAAGCTGGTACGAAACGACGGAGCAGCCGATCGATAAGGCCGGCGCCTCGTGCTCTCCGTGGTCGAACAGCACCTCAGCCATAATTTCTTCGTTCATGTCTACAATTTTGACTGTTTGGCAAATCGCATATTTCATTGCCATCCTCCTCCGGCAGGGGCGAAGCTGATCGCTACTCTGCAGTGATGTGCCCCCGTTTCCTATGACGAATTCGACATTCTGCGTCCAAACTCCTGCTTTTTTCCAACCGGCTACGAGACAAAAGTTTCGTTATTTTTTTGAACGTTTCCTCGCATTTTCCGCTCTTGACGGGTCCATTGGAACACGATAAAAAGAAGCACGAGCACTTGCGGAACGAACGTTTCCCAAGTCGGGTAGACGCCGAGCCAATTCCAGAAAGGAAGATAGCCCGGCACATGCGCAGGAATCTGTCCCGCAATTTGCAGGGCGTGAATGCTCTGGCCCAAAAATTTGAGGACCAGGTAATAGATCAATACCGTGGCTCCCAGAAAAAACGGGCGGAGCGGCAGCAGGACGCTACCCCGGACGATGACGAAGCCGAACAGGAACAGCAGCACGGCGGCCGAGCCGATGCCCAGCGCAAGCTGCGCCGGATCGATGGAGGAAGCCATGCCGATATAGAAGATGGCCGTCTCCGCGCCCTCCCGCAAAATCGAAAGCGCCGCAACTAGGAAAAGCGACCACAGGTTGCCGCTGGCCAAAGCCACGCCGACCTGATTATTAATATACCGATTCCACGTATCGACATGGGATTTGCGGTGAAGCCATGCGCCTACGGTTAGCATCAGGAACACGGATACAAGGCCCATGACGCCCTCCAACAGCTCGCGAGTGCTCCCGGAAGCCACATTGGCAATCGTGAAAGTGAGCACGACGGCCAAGCCGCCGCTGGCAAGCAGCCCTGCCGCTCCGCCGCTCCATACCCATCCTTGCTTGGAGGCGTTGCCGGTCCGGCGCAAAAAGGCGAGCAGCGCAGCCAGCACGAGCAGCGCTTAAAGCCCTTCGCGCAGCAAAATAATCGCGGCATCCCAAGCCGAATAGCTCGTTTGCGCCGTGAACGGCTGAAGCTCCGTCTGCATCTTCAAGACGATGCGGCCCGCTTCCTCCGGCTGCGGGGGGGTGGACAGCAGCCGGCTGGCCGCTTCCGTCATCTCCCGTTCGATCCGGTCATACGTGTCCGGAGCTCTCGTACGGACCTCTCCTTCCACGGAAGGCCAGATCTGGATAAAGGCCTGAAGCTGATCGCCCGCTTCCGCGTTGCGGCCCGCACTGATGGCGTCCGCGGTTTTTTGCAAAATCGCCAGCGCGTCGGATAGCGATTGCTGGCCGGAAGCGGCGGCGTCCTCCCGGAGCTTGCCGCTGACGTAATCGTCGATCAGCTGGATCAATTCACGAACGCCCTTGTTGGCCGCTTCCGCCTTCGGCGGCTCCGCTTGCAGCGCGATCCGGATCAGGCTTAGCTTCGTCTCGATCTGTCCGTACACGCCGGACGGATCCGACCGGATGGCCGCCTCGCTCTTGGACCACTGGCTGTCGAACTGCTTGTAGCGGCTCCGGGCTTTGTCCCAGTCGCTATTCTGGATATCCGCTTGCGTTTGCCGCAGGATGGGAAGCAGCCCGCCAGCCGCCTGTTTCCCGTCCGCTTTCGACTCCTTTTTCGCTCCGGCCCCCGCGAACCGGCCGACCGCCTTGGTCAGCTTGGACACGGCCTGGTAGGCCTCATCGGGCTTGGAAGCGGCATCGGTCACCGCCTTCTTCGCTTCGGCCAAGGCCGACGCGACGCTATTCGCCGCTTCGCCGGAGGGGGCGTTCAGCTCGCGCCATTCCGCCTCGAACTTCTCCAGCTCCGCAGCCGTTTCCTGCCACTTGTGCTCGCCCGCATGAACCAGCGCTCCGCCGACGAGCGGCATCAGCGAGTCGGGTACGGCCGCTTCAGCAAGCGTACTGCGGCCGCCCCAGCCGAACAGAAGCACGGCGGCAGCCAGCAGAAAGACGAAGAAGCTCTGTCTGTGAGGAGTGCGTATCCCGTACGCTTTTTCCCTCTTCATCCGCCGGCTCATTCGAACAGCCCCTCCCCGATGTACCCGCCTTGCCGCGCGCCCGGAAAACAGGCAAACAGCGCGCTGCCGACATGCACGATATATTCGTTCAGCTTGTCGCGCTTTGCGAGACGCTGCTGGATCGGGACAAATTGGATTCTCGGGTCCCGTTGGTAGCAGATGAATAACAGCCCGGCGTCCAACTGACCCGTTTGACGGTCGATGCCGCTGGAGTAGGAATACGAACGGCGCAAAATTTTTTCCGCCGGCTGCTCGCCATGCGCCAGTCGAGCATGCGCGGTGAGCGGGATGAGCGGCTGACCGGCTTCGTCCTTGGCATCCAGCGCCAGCGGGTCGAACTCGTTCTTCGCCCCCAAGGGCGCTCCGCTGCTCCGGTATCTCCCGAACGTCGCTTCCTGATCGCTAAGCGTGGAACGATCCCACACCTCGATGCGCATCCGGATTCGCCGGACGACCATGTAGCTGCCGCCGCTCATCCATGCGGGCTGCTCTGAAGGCTGCACCCAGACGATATCGTTCATCGCTTGCTTGTCATGGATATCCGGATTACCCGTTCCGTCCTTGAAGCCCAGCAAGTTGCGAGGCGTCTCGCCTGCCGGACCGGACCCGCCCGTCCGCTGAAAGCCTTCCTGGGTCCAGCGCAGCACGGCGACGCCCCGGGCAAGCCTCGTCAGGTTGCGCAGCGCATGGAAGGCGACCTGCAAATCGTCCGCGCACACCTGCACGCCGATATCCCCGCCGCACCATTCGGGCCGCAGACTGTCTCCGCCAAAGCGGGGCAAATCCGCCAGCGCCTCCGGCCGCTTGGCCCCCAGCCCGAACCGGCCGTCGAACATGGAGACGCCGACGCCGAACGTAATCGTCGTCCGGCACGGATGCAGCCCCACCGCTTCGCCCGTATCTGCAGGCGGCATACTCGGCTGATCCTCCTCGCCGCCGACCGGTTGCCCAGCCGTCATTTTCGCTGCGGCTTCCGTCCAACGGCGGAACAAGTCCTTGACTTCGGACAGCTTCGCGGTCGTCAGATCGAAGGCCGCAAAGCAAATAAAATCCTGCGCAGGCGTCACAATGCCCGCCTGGTGCGCATCGTAGAACGGGATCGCCTGCTTCGGCCCGGCATTAACGCCCGAGGTGGAAGCCGGAGACGCCAGCTTTGTTGTCCCCGCCCAAACGCCGCCGACGCCGACCGATCCGAGCAGCAGTCCGACTCCTCCGGCCCCGGCCAGCTTGAGCAGGTCGCGGCGGCTGATGGATGAGCTGCCCTGCCCGTTGTGCGACTTTTTGCCTTCCGGGCCTTTTTCCGTCACCTGTCTATTCGCCTCATCCATGGATTACGCCCCCAGCAGCTTGCCCATGCCCGACAACGGCTCTGCCAGCGCGTCGATGGCTTGGCTCAGCTTCTTGGTCTGCTCTTGCGTCAGCTCCGTGTATGTCACGTATCCGCTGTCTTTCTTGAACGGCGCGAGCGCTTGGGTCAATTCCGCGAAACGCGTCTCGATCGTTTTTGCCAAGTTCGCATCCTTTTTCTCCAGCTCCGGCTTCAAAAGCTCGAAAATTTTGTTCGCTCCCTCGACGTTTGCAGCGAAATCGTACAGATCCGTATGGGAATAACGTTCCTCTTCTCCGGTCACCTTCGTGGCCGACACTTCGTTCAGCAGCTCCACGGCGCCGGTAACCAGCATATTCGCCTCAATGTCCACCGTCTCGACCTTCGCCCGCAGCAGCTTGCTGTCGCTTAGCAGACGGTCGGCCGTCTCTTCCATGCCTTTGGTCGATTGCTCGGCCCAGAGCGCTTTCTCAAGCCGGTGGAAGCCCCGCCACTCCTTCTCGTCCACGTCGCCTTCCCTCGCATCGATGTTCGGGTCAAGATCGCCGAGCGCTTCGGCAATCGGCTCGATCCGCTCGTAGAACATCCGGGTCGGGGCGTACAGCTCCTGGCTTTTTTTCAAATCGCCGGATTTGACCGCCGCCGTGAATTCGCCCGTTGCTTTGACGAACGCATCGCACTGCTCAATGACAAACTTGCGGTACTGCTCCGTTGCATTTTTAAAATCTACCGCCGCAGCTGCCGGTTTCGCGCCCGCATCGCTTGCAGACGGCGCAGCCGCAGGCTGGGCTGCTTTCTTGGTACTCTCACCACATCCGGCAAGCAGCAGCGCAGAGCAAAGCACGATGGAGGAAACGGCCGTGAACGTCTTCGACATAAATTCAATCTCCCTTTTACCTATCATTATGGATTCATTCCATGATAATGATAATTATTCTCACGGATAAATTATCATAGAAGTCGATGTTTTTCAACGAAAATTTTTAGAATTAAAGTTTATGCAATATTCCGATAAAAAAAGCCTCAATCTCCAAAAAATGTCGAAGATTGAGACTTTGTTTTAATCGGTGTCGGCCGACGGATTGGCATGCATCTCGGCATATAACCCTTGCAGCGCCAAAAGCTGCTCGTGTGTGCCCCGCTCGACGATCTCGCCTCCGCGCACGACGAGAATCAGGTCGGCCTCCTGTATCGTGCTGAGCCGGTGGGCGATGACGAAGCTGGTCCGCCCTTGCATGAGCGCCTTCATCGCTTCCTGAATGTGCATCTCCGTACGCGTATCGACGCTGCTGGTCGCTTCGTCCAGTATCAGAATGGACGGATCGGATAGAATCGCTCTGGCAATCGTAAGCAGCTGACGCTGCCCATGGCTCAGATTGCCGCCTTCCGCCGAGAGCGGCGTGTCGTACCCTTGGGGCAGCTTGCGGATGAAGCCGTCCGCGTTCGCCAGCTTGGCCGCCGACCGAATCTCCTCCTCCGTCGCGTCCAGCCTCCCGTACCGGATGTTGTCGCGAATCGTGCCGGAGAACAGATGCGCGTCCTGCAGCACCATGCCGAGACGGCTTCTGAGGCTGTTTTTGTCCCGTTCCCGGATATCTTTCCCGTCGATCCGGATCGTCCCTGCTGAAATTTCGTAGAAGCGGGTGAGCAGGTTCATGATCGTCGTCTTGCCCGAGCCGGTCGGACCGACCAAGGCGACGACTTGCCCCGGCTGAACAGCGAACGATACATCCCGTAAAACCGGCGTGTCACCGTAACCGAACGTCACCCGGTCGAACTCGACTTCCCCGCGGATGGTTTCTTGCAGCTTCCGGCCATCCTCGTTGCCGAATTCCGTGTCGGTATCCAAAACTTCGAATACCCGTTCCGCTCCGGCGACGCCGGATTGAATCATATTGTACTGGTTCGCCAGCTCGTTGACCGGACCGCTGAACTGCTTGGAGTAATTCAGAAAGCTGACGATGACTCCGATCGTCGTCCAGCCGTTGTACGCCATCCAGCCTCCGGCGACCGCCAGCAAAATGAAGCTCGTATGGTTCAACAGGTTCATGAACGGGCCCATCATGCCGGAAAAAATTTGCGCCCGCGTCCCCGCCTGCCGCAGCCTGACGTTTATCTCTTGGAACTGCTGCGCCGCCAGCTCCTCACGGTTGTAGATTTTGACGACCTTCTGTCCGGATATCGTCTCTTCGATGAAGCCGTTCAGCTCGCCGAGATGGCGCTGCTGTTCCTTGAATTGGCTTTTGGTGCGCTTGCCGATTTGCCGGGCAACCAAGGTGACAAGCGGAATGATCACGAGCGCCACAAGCGTCAGCCATCCGTTCAGCAGCAGCATCATCGTCAGCGAGCCGAGCAGCATGACGACGCTCATGATGAGCTGTAGCAAGCTTTGGTTCAGCGTGTTCGAGACGTTGTCGATGTCGTTCGTCGTGCGGCTCATCAGCTCTCCGTGCGGCGTCTTGTCGAAGAATCGCACCGGGAGCTCCTGCATATGGGCAAACAGGTCGCGCCGCAGCTCCCACACCGTCCGCCCGGCAATGCCGGACATAACGTATGTTTGCAGCCATGAAACGGCGCTGCCGCCGATATAGACGGCCAGCAGAAGGACGCACAGCCACAGCAGGCCGTTCGGATCGTGAAGTGTAATATAGCGATCGATCGCCGTCCCGATCAGATACGGTCCTGCAAGCGACAGCGCGAGCCCGATCAGTACAAGCGCGATGACACCGGTCAAGGCAGCCCGCTGCCGCTTCAGATACCCCCACAGCCGCCGAATTGCAGCCCGGGTGTTCTTCGCCCTTACCTTGGGCGCCGGTTCGCCCCGGCGTCCGAATCCGAACGCGGCCGCCGGAAGGTCCGCGGTTTTTTTTCCGTCAGGACGGACTGAGGGTTGAGCTTGAGGTGTCACGGGCGCTCGCCTCCTTTCCGTGCTGGGAGCGGTAAATATCGCGGTAAATCGCGCTGCACCGCAGCAGCTCCTGATGCGTGCCCCGGGCGGCAATCGCGCCGTCCTCCAGCACGAGGATCAGATCGGCCTCCGTCACCGACGCAATGCGCTGGGCGATGACGATGCAGGTCGTTTCGCTCTTCAAAGCTTCCAGAGACTCGCGGATGCGGGCTTCCGTCACCAGATCGACGGCGCTCGTACTGTCGTCGAGAATAAGAATTTTGGACCGGAGCAGCAGCGCCCGCGCGATGGATAGACGCTGCTTTTGGCCGCCCGACAGGTTGACGCCCCGCTGGCCCAGCTCCGTATCGTAGCCGTCCGGCATTCGTTCGATAAATTCATGAGCCTGCGCCGCCCGGGCCGACGCCTCGACTTCCTCCTGCGAAGCGTCCGGCCGCCCGTAGCGGATGTTGTCGCGAATCGTGCCGCTGAACAAGATCGCTTGCTGCAGCACGATGCCGACTTGACTGCGCAAATGCTTAGAGTCGATGGCTCTCACATCGGTACCGTCGATTAATACCCGGCCCTCCGTCGCATCGAACAGCCTTGGGATCAGGCCGACCAAGGACGATTTGCCCGAGCCGGTCGCACCGAGAATGCCGACCGTCTGGCCCGGCTCGACGGCAAAGCTGATGTCTTTCAGCACGAAGGCGGTCTTCCCCGGATCGAACGAGAACGATACCTGCTCGAACCTCACGTGTCCGGCCCGGATCGCTCCGGCCTTGGCCTGTTCAGCTTCCGCGATGCCCGGCTGTGTCTCCAGCACCTCGTAGATGCGGTCCGCCGACGCTTTGGCCCGGGAGAACGAAATCAGCAGCATGCCGACGGACAGCAGGGAAAAGAGGAGCTGCGACATATAGCTGAGGTACGCAATCAGGTCGCCGACCGGCATCGCGCCTTCCCACGTCTGTGCGCCTCCGTACCAGAGCACGGCCACGATGCCTGCGTTCAGCACCAGCATCAGGAGCGGCATATTGGCGGCAACGGTTCTTGCCGCTTTCAGAGCGACCTCCAGATGATCCCGATTCGCCTTCCCGTAGCGCTCGCGCTCGACGGCCGACCGGACGAACGCTTTCACCACGCGAATGCCCTTGAGGTTCTCCTGAAGCACCGTGTTCAGCCCGTCCAGCTTTTCCTGCACCCGGCCGAACAGCGGAACGGACAGCCGGATCAGCGTGTACAAAATGACAATCAGGAGCGGCACCATCACAAGCAGCATCAGCGAGAGGCGAGGACTGAGCGCGATCATCATCGCGATGCTGCCGACCGCCAGCGACGCGCTGCGAACCATGACGCGCAGCAGCATCTGAACCTGGTTCTGCACCTGCATGACATCCCCTGTCAGCCGGGTGACAAGCGATCCCGTCGTCAGCCGGTCCAAATTGTCGAACGAAAAGGTCTGTACTTTTTGAAACAGGCTGAGACGCAGATCCGCCCCAAACCCGAGCGCCGCCCGGCTGGAATAAATCGTGCAGCCCGCACCGCCGAGCAGTCCGACGAGCGCAGCGCCGATCATCAGCAGACCCGTATGCCAAATGTGCGCCAGATCGCTGCGCACGACGCCTTCGTTGATGACGCTCGCCATTAGCTTCGGCTGCAGCAGATCCATGCACACCTCCAGCACCATAAACAGAGGCGCGAGCAGCGCAGCCCATGTATAAGGCTTCAAGTAGGTTCTAAGCTTCCACACGTTCATTTTCCTCCGATTGAGTTGTCCTCCGCTTGTTTGTCGGCTAACTATTTATCTTTGAAATGTCGTTGAAACGTCTCCAAGTCGTCGCGAACCTGCCGCAGCAGCCGCCGGAACAGCATTTTTTCCTCGGGGCTAAAATGCTCGAAGCATTTCGCCTCCAATACCTGCAGCGCTTCCTGCACGCCGGCGGCGGCTTGCCGCCCTTTCCCGGTCAAATAGACGCGGGACACGCGCTGATCGTCCGGGTCCGGCTTCCGCTCGACGAGCCCCGTCTTCTCCATGCGGTTGATCATCACGGTTAACGTAGGCGGCTTGATGAGCATGCTGTCCGCCAGCTCTTTCTGGCTCTGCCCGTCCCGCTCCGACAACCGCATGAGCAGCGGAGGCTGTCCGGGAAAGACGTCGTATTTCTGAATCATCAGATCGACGCTGTGCCGGTGAAGCTTGAGCACATGCCGCATCAAGCGGGTCAGCGAATCGTCATGCGACATGGGGAGTCCTCCTTTTAGTTTGTCGGCTAAATAATTTCAGGATAGGGGATTCTGGAGCTACTGTCAATGGGGCTTAGGAAACTTCTGGAACCTAAACAGCCCCGCTTCGGAAGGAGTGGAGCTGTTTTTGCTTTTAAAGTTAGCTAATACAATATCGAGTCCTTACCAGCTGATGCCGGGGTAACCGAATTACGCAAACTCGTGCGGAATTTTGCGGGCCACTCCGGTTTCCACAGCGGCTTGGGTCACTTTTTTTCTAACCGCTTCCACTACACGACTGTTAAAAACGCTCGGAATGATATACTGCTCGTTCAATTCGTCGTCCTCCACGGTGGAGGCGATCGCGTAAGCGGCGGCGAGCTTCATTTCCTCGTTAATCGTCGTCGCCTGGCAATCCAATGCCCCTCTGAAAATGCCGGGGAAGCACAGCACATTATTGAGTTGATTCGGGTAATCCGACCTTCCGGTTGCCATCACGCGAACGTACGGTTCCGCAATTTCCGGCAGGATCTCCGGCGTCGGATTGGCCAAGGCAAATACGATCGGATCTTTCGCCATTTTTTTCAAATCCTCGACCCCGATCACGCCCGGACCGGACAGGCCGATAAATACATCCGCATCCTGCATCGCGTCCGTTAAAGTGCCCGCAATGTTACCCGGGTTCGTATGCTCGGCATACCATTGAAACATGGGATTGCTGTACGTTTCACCCCGGCGCACGATCCCGACGGACCGCGAAGCGCCGATGATATTCGTCACCCCAGCGGCCATCAGCATCTTGGTACAAGCCACCCCGGCCGCGCCGATCCCGCTGAAGACGACTTTAATATCCGTCAGCTTTTTGCCGACCAATTTCAATGCGTTAATCAGTCCCGCCAGCATGACGACGGCTGTCCCATGCTGATCGTCGTGAAATACCGGAATATCCAGCTCCTGCTTCAACCGTTCCTCAATTTCAAAGCAGCGAGGGGAGGAAATATCCTCCAGGTTGATTCCGCCGAACGCGGGCGCAATGGCTTTTACAATCCGGATGATTTCTTCCGTATCCTTCGTATCCAAACAAATCGGAAACGAGTCGATGCCCGCCATTTCCTTGAACAGCATCGCTTTCCCTTCCATCACCGGCATCGCCGCGATCGGCCCGATATCACCGAGCCCGAGGACGGCCGTCCCGTCGCTGACGACCGCGACCGTATTTCTTTTGATTGTCAGCGAATACGCCTTGGCAGGGTCTTCGTGCAACGCCATACAAACGCGGGCTACACCGGGGGTATATACATGGGAGAGATCGTCCCGATTCTTGATCGGCACTTTCGAATGAACCTCAAGCTTGCCGCCTAAGTGCATCAGGAAGGTGCGGTCGGAGAAGTTAATGATTTTAATTCCCGGCACTTTGGTCACATTGTTAATCAAGGAGGCTTCGTTTTCCGCATTGGACACGTTCACCGTAATATCGCGGATCGTCACATTTTTACTTCGGTTCACGTTATCGACGGCGACAATCTCGCCCCCAGTTTCGTGAATCGCATTCGCGATATGAATGAACGGAACATTCGGTCCAGACTCCATCCGCAAAATAATCGTATAACTCCCGCTTGTTTGAACTCCCATGACAAATTCTCCTCCCCCGATATCCCCTGCAAGTGGATCGACTTTTTAACGTTGTATCACATATAGCGGAAAAAGCTTTAATTAATGCACAATATTAATATATAGGATACAACCTTGTTCGTAAAGAGTATGATTGCCAAATCTAGCGGGACGAATCCCGACCAATCGTTAAATCTTCCCATCAAACTGGTATTTGCGTCTTTCGATTGCGGACAACCGCTATTCGATACTTCTTGTGAACATGCAGTCTTTTAGCCGTGTCCAACATTTTGGCAGAAATATCGGTACCTACAACGCGCTCAGCACCATGCTCTATGCAATATTTTGAAAAATGCCCCATGCCACAGCCAAATTCCAAAATAGACAGATCCTTTAGCGCCGGAAGCAACCCCCTGAGAGCCGGTTGCTCCAAAACCTCGTTCAATCCGGATTCCGTTTCCCTTAGCTATCTGTAGCCTTCAAAAAAAGTTTCATTGACATAAATGTTCTGCTTCACAACCGCTCTCCTCTTTTTTCCTATGTTATGAATAAGACGCTTCAAAAGAAGAAAAGCCCCGATATCGAAAAATCCATATCGAGGCACATGCATGCAAACATCACGTACATGTCCGCTAAAGGACTTTACATGGAGGGGCACGAGCAAGACAGACTCGTCATGCCCGCTGAAGGTTCCATGTTAAGTCCGGCTCCAGACTTTGGTACTTCCGAGTTTTCACAAAAATGTTGACAGACTTTAATTTAATCTGAAGCTCATACTG
>JBHJMN010000032.1:0-73804 GCA_042219835.1 Paenibacillus elgii | reverse complement strand
ATGTATTGGCGAAAATAGTTAAGAGGGGCTTACGCCCCTCTATTTCTTTTTTATGCTTGACTACTCAGCCATTCAGAGCGAAGTATTCCTAAGTGATACACGTCCTCGTATGTACCCCATTTCAACACTTCATGTCTTGTTAATCCTTCAACAATTAAGCCGGACTTTTCCATGACCCTTTTTGAAGCATTGTTTTTGACCATGCATCTTCCATGTATTCTTTCAAGACCTAAGTCGTTAAAACCGAAATCAATTAAAGCTTGACAAGCTTCTGTGGCAAAACCCTATTCCGATATTCTTGACGAATAAAGAATCCGAGTTCGCCATTGTTATGTTCTTTTGAGATACTGACCAATCCACAATTCCCAACATAATCGTTTGGTGAATCCTCTTTAAATAAACCAAATTCATATGCCTTACCCTTATCGAAATTATCATTTACAAAGTTTATCCACCAATCAACGGTTTGTCTTGGATAAGGATGGGGAAGCATAATCGTAGTCTCTGCGATTTCACGTTGGCTAACTACTTGGAATATGGATTCTGCATCCTCTTTCTTGTAACGTCTCATTAGGAGTCTATTTGTTCCTAAGACGATCTGTTTAACATCCCCATGTACATCAATCCTTTCAATAACAGAAGTATCTTCCAGAAAATAGTGTATCACCGTACTAGATGCCCGTCTATATTTCTGTTACTTACAGAAGCCTAATAGTCAAAAAAATTCAGGTTCCGCTTTAGGTTTCTCCAATCACGTGATATGATTGTGTACTTAAGAGCATAATTGGTAATGTTTATAGTGATGAAGTGAAAGTGTTTATTTTAGGCGAAAAATTTGAGGAGGTACATATATATGGGATTAGAGGTTGATCTATATTCGTTGAAATACGACATGCTCGATGACTGCGTTGATTTATTCATTGACACCTTCTCAAAAGAACCTTGGAATGATGTCTATGAGTCAAGAAAACAAGTTGTAGATTTTTTTGAGAATTACATGAAAAACAATTATTTTATTGGTTACGTTCTAAAAATAGGCGATGAAATTGTTGGATTGAGCCTAGGCGCAAAAAAGCCATGTCTAAAAGGAATGGAATATTTCATTGATCAATTTTGTGTAAGTGAAAAATTCCAAGGACAAAGAGCAGGCAGCAAGTTTCTAGAGCTTATCGAATCTGACATTAAAAAGCAGGATATAAATACTATCGTGTTAACAACTTCCAAGGGATTCCCATCAGAAAAATTTTATATTAAAAATGGATTCAAAATATCTGATAATGCAATTCTTCTTGCCAAGTGAGCATATATGCATATCAACTAGGTTTTGGTCCTGGTGGTTTTGATTCCTTGACTGATTAGGATAAAGCAGGCTTGTTGAGTTTCCACCAAATGGTAGAAACAAGATCGCCTTTTCTGTAGTATCGTTTGTACCACCAAACCGATTCAAGAAAGAGGCGATCTTTCCATCCGTTCTCGTACAAACACATAACCCCCAGGAGGTTGTTTGGATTACACAATTTGGTTAATCAACAGGAGTGCGTTAAAACATCCGATTTAAACCCGATCAAAGTGGACGACACCTGCGATTCTTGAATTAGTCTCACGCCTAGAGGATGTTTCCCCGCGGTCTGGATATCCAAAAACCTCTTCCTCCATCTGGTTATATCCCGTGAAGTAAATAATCCAGTCGTTTGAAAGTCTTTGGATAATAGCCGTTTTTTCGATCCCGATGTCCTGCTCTCTTATTTTGACTACGATTAACCACGACAAAAAGCATAGTTTTTATATACGTGATATATAATCGCTTTTTCTCGCATATCAGGATAATACCTTTCCTTTTCACGCAAAATCCTCCTTATGGACGAGGAGGTAATTGACTCACAATTTCTTCAATTACCCAATAAATAGCATTCAACTTTCGTAAGTCAAAGTGCAGGTAAACGTCCCCCGGCTTACAGCAAGATTAACACTCGTTTGGTTTCAACCACCTCCTCTTATTGACCCGCTCAGTTACAGTAACGAAATTACAATCGTTTTAAGCCATTAACCTGTTCTTGACTTTAGTAGTATACTATACAGTATGGAACAGTGCGGCATCGGAGGTATATAGTATATCCCTTTCACCTTCTCGACACATATGGAGTGCCTAATATTGATGGTTTGCAAGGAATAGATGAGATGTGACAGGTTGGCTCAAAATAATGTGATAGGCAATGTACTTTTGTTTCGTAAGTTCAATTCGGAAAAAAATAATAATTGAATCAAAAGGCTCTGAACATCATATTCAGAGCCTTTTGGTTTTCTGCTTTAATTATTTGAACCAAAGGAAACGCCAAGAAGGTTTTGAAATCCCAAGATAGGGTCCCGTCAGACGACGTTCCTAGCTCGTTTCCAATTTCCTAAATGAGTCTGCGCGGAAGATGAGTTATTATTGTCGAGTGGTTGTATAGTTTTTGTATATTTCGTGGTAGTAAAATGATGAAATACGCTGTGTAAGCTTGGCGTATTTCATTATTTTACAGTATGTGATTGGCGAAGGTGGTCGACGGAGAGGGGGAGGAAAGTTACTAAGCATTGATCAACCGCCTGCACACCCACGGAGCTTGTTCGTTATCTGGAACTCCGCAAGAGTTCGAAGATGTAAAGGGCCGCTGGGGTCAAGCAAATAGCATATGTCTATTGGCTTGTGCGCTATATAGGACAGATGATCTTGCTGTCGACAAAAACTTCGGGAATGGAGGAGAATTTTGTAATGAAACGAAGACGCAGTGTAGGCAAAGCTGTGCTATCTTTCTGCCTAGCCGTTTTGCTTGTTTTGCAGACAGTGACGTTCTCTATTGCGTATGCGGAGAGTGCGCCGGACGATCTTGGGACGGCAGCCGTTAGCGAATCCGGCTCGGCACCGTTGTCGGTACCTGAGGCGGTGTACGCTACGCCAGACGAATCTGGCTCGGCACCGTCGGCGGTACCTGAGGCGGTATACGCTGCGCCAGTCAAATTCTTAGCGATGGCGGCAGTCCCAGCGGACAAAACGGCGGTGCTCATGGAAGCTAATTCGCCCTTTCCGCTGGAAGTCACACAGGACGGGAAAGTCTTAAAGACAAATGATCCCATTCATGGCAGAAAGCCCTTCTCTCTTAAGTCGATCGGCATCAAGGTTCCGGTGAAGGGCGACGCCAAGGATCCAAACGAAGTGGATGGCAGCACGGTCATTTTGAAAGGCGACTATGTGATGCTGGACAAAGCGACCTACTTTCAGGAAGTGATTCTGCCGACTGCCACTAAGACGCTTAAGGAGGGATCGGGCCTTACAATCGGAACCGCCTATTTCTCCGAAGCGGGCATCAAGGTTGTGTTTGACGGCGAAGACCGCTTTTTCAACGGTCAGGGGGCGAACATCACCTTCGGCTTTGAATCCACCGCAAAGGCGGATGTGTCGGGCATAAACCATGGCGACAAAAAGCCGATTAATATTTTCGGGGGGAGCTACTTGCTCGAAAACCCCCGGACCACGCCTGCGTACAGCATCACAATGAAGTCCAAGAGCAATGCTTCCGTAAACGGCTGGATCAATCCGGCGGCTTTTGTAGAGGGTGCGATCGAGTGGCAGGTGGAAATTTCCGCCACGGATATGTTTGACCCTACTATCCCGCAGCCGCTGGAAGGGCTGACGTTTTATGACGCGCTCGATCCGGCTCAGTCGGGTACCTATGTAGAGGGTTCCCTCCAAGTCAACGGCGAGAAGGTGGCACCGGACAGCGGCACCACAAACGCGCTGGCCTATACCTTCCCTGCGGGCTTCGGCGACAAGGCGACCGTCACCTTCAAGACGTGGATTCCCAAGGCGTTGTATTACTATGAGTATGGGACCGGTGGTGGTGGGTGGAAGGATGTCACAAATAACGCGGAACTGAGGGAGTCGGGTAAGCCGCCGCTTTCCTCGAATTCGTGGCGTCCCGCCGTAAGGCCCGACTGGATTCAGCAGAGCGGCACGCTGAACAAGCGGGAGAATTCGGATGACCCGCGTACTATTACATGGACGATTGATGTTAACAAGAACTACCAGAAGCAAGGCTTGAAGGACTTTACGATCACCGATGCCTTGCCAGACGGGCTTACCTGGAAATCCGCCACATGGCAGTCATGGGACAATGACACAAAAAACTGGTCCGCAGCCACAACGGCGATTAAACCCACAGACAATGTGTATTCTTTCGGTGAGGTAAACGGACCGATCAGGCTGGTCATTGTGTCCGAGGTTACTGGCAGTATAACTCGCTTCGACAACAAGGCCATCGCCCAGTGGAAGCTGGATGTCAATACCGTGCAGGACAACGACCAAGCTACCGTGTCGGACACGACCACTGTCATCATTGGCGCACATACCCTGTCCAAGAGCGGTGCGATCACCGAGGACGACTTCAATACCGGCGCAGTTACATGGGCGGTCAGCCTGAAGCCCCAAGAAGCCATTCCGAACGCTGCGGTGTACGACTTGCTAGTGTACGGCGGGTCAATCGATCTTGCTAAGGTGGATGACAATGCAGAGGTCAGCAAGGAGATTCTAAACCTGCTGAAAACCAAAGGCGGTACGACCCGGGAGTATTGGCAGAAGTATAAGGAGGGTTCCTTCGCGACGAAGGACGGCTTGAAGCTGGAGGTTATCCCTTTGACCCAGAACGGCACGCGAGTGGCCGATCTGCTGCGCGTCACCGGATATAACACCGACCAGACAGCCACTTTCACCTTCCGCTCTGTACAGAATCATCCGGATAAATTCGCGCGGCAGGAATTTGAAATTGATAAAACCCGCTATAACCGCGTCCATCTGATTGACGGCAACGAGTACGCAACGTACTATGATGGCTACGTCAATTATCACGGCCGGATGCTCAACAAGGAAATGCTCTATGCGTCAGAACCCATCATCAATGGCAAAGGTGATGGCAGCAAACCGAATAATATCCACAACTACATCCGCGACGACAGCAATGAGACCCGTACACTGGCAGCCTATGATCGGGTGACCAATACGGTGACCTTCCGGCTATCGGTCAATATGAACGGGCTGAGAACGGATGAGATGGCGAAGGACGGCGGCAATCGGGTGGCCAGCGACATCCGGCTCGTTGACACCCTGCCCGAGGGCTGGGAGTTCGTCCCCTTTTCCGACGGGAAGGCTTTCGAGCTGTGGCGGGGGATGTCAGGCAACGGCAACAACTATGAGTGGGGAACCAGAAACGACGCTAAAGAGATCATTCAGCCGACTGACCCGCGCCATGTGGTGAGCTTCTCTGCCAATGGGAACGTGGGGACCTTCTCTTTTACCAAGCTGGAAACGCCCTATGTCATTCTGGTTAAGGCTAAGCCCACGGAGAGCGCGCAGAAGGCCTATTTCGAGAGCGGTAATCCAAGGACAGAGGTCAAAAATACCGCCGAGTTGCACATCCAATGGGGCGACATCTCCACCATTCGGACCGACAAGCGCAAGGTCATCGTCCCGATGAAGTCGTTGGGCAAATCGGTGACCAAGCCGAATAAAGGCGTGCTGGAGTGGACGGTGAATTACACCCCGCCCTTCGAGATCAAGAAAGGCGTCTATTTGCAGGACACTCTTGGCCAAGGGTTGGTGCTGCGAAAGGACGAGAGCGGGAACCTCTCGCTGCGACGCCCTGACATGGCGGTGTACCACGCCAAGCCGACCCCCAGCGGGGAACTGACGAGGGACGGCGATGCGCTGAACTTGTATGACCCGAACTGCGAGGTCAAGGTGGAAACCGTCACAGAAGGCGGTGCAACCCGGTTGATCTTCCGCATGGCGGACCCGAACAAACTCTATCAGATCGTGTATCAGACCGAGGTCACCGAAGTGCCTAACGGCGGAAAAGTGGGCAACGAGATTAAGCTGATGGGCGATGACACGCTGAAGGACATCGGCGCCAAAAGCGAAAGCTCGGTCGACAATAGCGACGTAGGCGGCAGCGCGGAAACCCGAGGCAAGCTGGATCTGATCAAGATCGACCCTGAAAACAAGCCGCTCAACGGCGTAGTATTCACGCTGTATGAGCCTGATGGCGTAACAGAGGTCACCGGTGGAACTACAGGTGCGGACGGCAAGCTTAGCCTGTTTGCCAAAGCGGGGCTTTACGTGCTCAAGCAAACCTATATTGACCCGATCACCTATCTGCCGACCACGACGGTTTATCAGGTGCGTGTGGCTTCTACTCCTTGGAATCCCATCTGGGTGGACGGAGTGGAGGTAACCAGCAACAAACCGCTGGTTGTACCAACCCCTGTATGGGTGCCCAGCGATTTGAAGCTGGACACGGCGATAGAGGGGAAAGGGGCGGACCCGGACAAGGATTTTGAATATACGATTACCTTCAGCAACGGCAAGTCTTATAACTATACCGGCTCAAAAAGCGGCACGGTGGCCAGCGGCGGAATCGTTACGCTGAAAGGCGGCCAGACCGTCACCATCAAGGATATCCCTGATGGCATCACCTACACCATCGTCCAGAAGGATTACACAGGCGAGGGCTACGCTACCAATCCGGCGGATTTGACGCGTACCGGCAGCATTGCGGCGAAGGAAATTGCCGAAGCAAAGTTTGTCAACGCCAAGTACCTCCCTGGCAAGCTGACGATCGGGGAGACGGTGGTGGGCAACGGCGGGGACAAGAATAAGGCGTTCGAGTTCACCGTCACCTTTGACGGCGAGGGTGCAAGCGGGAAGTATACCTATACGAAATCGGACAAGTCCACAGGAACCATTCAATCCGGCGACAAGATCTCCCTCAAGCATGGAGAAACGGTCACTATCGTTGGAATTCCTAAGGATACGAACTACACCGTCACTGAGACCGCTTATACGGCTGACGGCTATACGACGAATTGGCCGGACTGGAAAACTACCGGCACTATTACCGATGAGGGCGACCATAAAGCAGAGTTCGTCAACACACGGATTGTGTCCGGCGGTTTGCTCATTGGAGAGACGGTAGTCGGCAGCGGTGCGGACAAGAACAAGGAATTTGAGTTTACGGTCAAATTCCCGAATGCAGCTGCCGGTGAGTCGTATGCCTACACGAAGTCGGACGGCAACAAAGGATCGATCAAATCCGGTGACACGATTACCCTCAAGCATGGGCAAGACGTCGTCATTGAAGGTATTCCGAGCGGCGACAGCTATATCGTCACCGAGACCGATTATTCGGGCGAGGGTTACATTACCGATCCAGTGAATCGGACGCATAGCGGCACGATCGTGGAGAAGCAGATTGACGAAGCTCGCTTCGTCAATGCAAAGTATCTCCCGGGCAAGCTGACGCTGACGGCAGATCCTGCATTCGTTCCCGGCAACGGTAAAACGTCTTCGCAGCTGACGGCTACGCTGACCGATTCTGAAGGCAACACGGTTGCGAACAGGGAAGTCGTCTTTACACTGCCGGATCAATCGGAAGTAAAGGCTACGACCGATGCGCAAGGAAAAGCGGTTATCTTTTATGCACCGCCAAGACTGGACGCAACAACGCCTGAGGACCACAACATCACGGCCAAGGTGAACAGTCCGACAGAAGGAAATTTGACCGCCACCACGATTGTAACCGCCATGCCGGCGGCAATCATCGGGGTTCTGCGGGACAACACAACGGGCGAAGTGATTCCGAATGCGACCGTTGTAATCACCAACAATGCGAATGGCGAGAAGCACACGATCACGACCGATGCCACTGGCGCGTATTTCCTCCCTGTGGCGTACGGTGGAGACTATACGAACAGCTTCACGAAAAAGATCAAAATCAATGGCGTTGATGAATCGATTACCTTCACGCAAAAAGCAGAGGTTGGCAGCAATGTGAAGGGCGGCGAGCTGGTTCCGGCGCACATTACGGCCGTAGGCATCGTTCTCCAGAAGCAGCCTGGAGGGCAGTCTTCGCAGCTGAACAGCGCGCTCGCCGACAAGATGCACATTTATTTGCAGGATGCGAACGGCAACTATATTTTGGATCAGAACGGCGCTCCGAAAGCATTCAAATTGCAGTCTAACGGCACATTCTTCGTAGATGGCTTATCTGCGAAGAGCTACAAAATGGAAGTGCGTTACGAAGTTGCGCCGGGCAAAGAACTGACGCTCATTCGGGATGCGAAGCTGGACGTTATAGCGAATGGCGAATTGAATATTTCGCAAGAGCTTGTCGACCCGTATGGCAAAATTACGGACGCAACCACTGGCGCAGTAATTGAGGGAGCTAAAGTGACGCTGTACTATGCGGATACGCCAAAGAACAGGGCGAACGGCATCATGCCAGGCACGGAAGTAACGCTGCCTGCGATTCCGGGCTTTGCACCGAACGATAACGCCAGCCCAAGTCAGAACAGCGACGCAAACGGCTCATATGCGTACATGGTATTCCCGGACACAGATTACTATCTGATTGTAACGAAAGCCGGGTATGAGACGCATACGAGCGCAACCATCTCTGTCGGAAGCGACATCGTACGCTACGATGTACAGTTGAAGCCGGTAAGTTCCGGTGGCAATAGCGGCGGAGCTGGACCCGGCAACCCCGAACCTGGTAAGCCCGAACCCGGCGACGGCAGCAACGGAACTGACAGCAGCAGTGGAACCGACAGCAGTAGTGGTACCGACAGCAGCAACGGAAACGTTGACAACAACGGAACCGTTGGCAACAACGGAACTGACGGCAGCAACGGAACTGTCGGCAATAACGGAAACGTTGGCAGCAACGGAACCGTCGGCAACAACGGAACTGACGGCAACAACGGAACTGACGGCAACAACGGAACTGACGGCAGCAACGGAACCGTCGGCAATAACGGAACTGACAGCAGCAACGGAACTGACAGCAACAACGGAACCGTCGGCAACAACGGAACTGACAGCAGCAACGGAACCGTCGGCAACAACGGAACTGACAGCAGCAACGGAACCGTCGGCAACAACGGAACTGACAGCAGCAACGGAACCGTCGGCAACAACGGAACTGACAACAGCAACAGTTCCGACAATGGCAACAACCAGTTGGACAATGTTCCGAAAACAGGAGATAATAGCATATCGCCAATCTTCTATATGGCTTTGGCGCTAATGTCCTTGATTGTAATCGGATTCTGTCTGTTCAGCAGCAAGAAGAAAAAGCACATTCAGTAACAGGAAAGGCGGTAAGAAAATGAGTAAAATCAAAAAATTTCTTATCGCCTTTTCCTTTCTTCTGTTGGTTTTTTCTCTCGTCTCTATTGCGAGAACTTTCCTACGGGATTATGAGGAACAGCAGCAAATCAAAGAGCTGGCGGAAATGTGGAATAAAGAACCGGATACAGGCGGGGGTGTTGCAGCACCCTCACCTTTTATCACGAAGACGCATGAGGTTATGCTCCCTGAATTTCAAGAGCTTTACAGGAGAAACCCGGACATCGTCGGTTGGCTGAAAATTGACGGCACCCGAATTGAATACCCGATTATGCAGAACCAACAGGATTCGCAATACTATCTCAACCATGATTTCGATAAAAAGATAAACAAAAATGGACTCCCCTTTTTAGACGCATATAGTCGGATAAACGGTTCGGACATTTTGCTGATTCACGGACATCACATGAAAAGCGGCGTGATGTTTGCAGATTTGATGAAGTACAAGAAAGAAAGCTATTATAAGGAACATGCTACGTTCCAGTTCAGTACGCTTTACGAAAAGGAAGAATATGAAATTGTTGCCGTTATTCTCTCAAAGGTTTATCGCAAAACGGACGACGTTTTTAAATACTACCAGATCGAGAAGGTAGATACATCCGCCGAGTTTGACTCATATATTCAGAACATCAAAAAACTCGCTCTTTACGATACGGGCGTGACAGCCCGGTATGGCGACAAGCTTGTTGTTCTGTCTACGTGTGAATACTCAACCGAAGACGGCCGTTTAGCGGTGGTCGCCCGAAAGCGTACATGACGATGTTGAAACATGGAGTCAAGCTGCTTCATATCGCGTTCTCCCTTGGAGGACGTGATTTTTTTTGAAGAAGATGGGGAAAAACATTGTACTCAGGGGCTCCAACTGGAAATTCATTTTGCCCTTTTCAACCGTCCGGATCAGCTGGAAAAAGAGCATCTTACAAATACGATTATACGAGAAGTAATTCAGGTTCCTATTCCCAGCATAACACATGTGGAGTGCGTGGTAAGGATATATCGCGAGGATTGAGTATGCAAATAGTAAAAGGGGGATTAAATTGTTATGGAACAGATACTTCAAGCAATTCGGTATAAAAATGGTCAATTTCCACGCAACGAACTACAGCAAATCATTGAGCAGAAGGAAGAGGCTATTCCTTACTTGCTTCAAATTATGAACGACCTGAAAGACGATTATGAGAAAGTGTTGGATCGTCCAACTCGAATAGATTTTTTTATGCTTATTTCCTGTTGGCACAGTTTCAGGTGAAAGAATTATTTCCAATTATGATCGCTGTTTTATCCAACCCCAGCGAGATTTGCGAAAATATATTTGAAGATGCTAAAACTGAAGATATTGGTAGAATTCTTGCGTCCGTGTACAATGGAGAAATTGATTTGCTATTGGGGTTAATCGAGAATACAAAAGCGAACGAGTACGCGCGCGGACAAGCATTGACTGCTTTAGTTGTTTTGGTTTTAATCATTTGTCCCCCGAAATTGCGTATCTCCCTTTAGGCTATTGGCTAACCTAAGTCTATTGGGAAAGGGGATATTTGAGAAGCGATCTATGGTCTGTTGCTCGGGTTTGGCTTGCAAGATCATTTCCATATTTGTAATTTTAGCAGTATACTA
The DNA here is from genome assembly GCA_042219835.1 of Paenibacillus elgii. Lineage (GTDB taxonomy): Bacteria > Bacillota > Bacilli > Paenibacillales > NBRC-103111 > Paenibacillus_G > Paenibacillus_G elgii_A. The sequence goes on along the minus strand of JBHJMN010000032.1, from coordinate 62,976 downwards.
TACAGTATGGAACAATGCGGTATCGGGGATATATCCCTGTCACCGTGTTTTTCAATAACATCATATTCAGAAGCTCATCCGATTCCACTATCGAGAAAATTTTGCCTTGTTGTGTGCCTTGAGCGGAGCGAAAGGAATGGATATCAGCATGAAAGAACCATCTGAACAACTCGTTGAAATGCTTGGCCATCCGTACAATCCCAAGAATGTTCAAGCTTTGCTGCAATCATTCGGCGTCAAGCGAATGCCACCCCCGAACAGCTATTTCAACGACGATATCATCTGGTCTGTGAAAACATCGATACGCATCGATATTTATCGCGCACCAAAAATAAATGATCTGACTGGACTCCAATATACAAGTCAAGATGAATGGATCATTGGCGCCATACATTTTCTTGCGCCCGGGTCGGATGACAGAATTAAAGCTCCGTTTCCCGGAAAGCTTCCCAAGGGAATCACGATGAGCTCAACGCCGGATGAGTCGATAAAGGCATATGGCCAACCTGAACTGGATGAAGAATGTTGGTGGCCTGGATTTTCCGGTCGAATTTTGGCATGGCGCAAGCCGGGCATAAATATCGCAATTCAATATGCGGACAGCGAAATCGATAGGGTGATGAGGAGCTACACGGCCTGTTTAATTGGCTGCATAGGCGCCTGGCGAAACGATAATCCGGAGGTCTTTGCTCCCTGATTGCAGGTCGATACTTTCTGATCGGTAAATTGAAGGAGAACCGGCCTTACTCGAAATTTTAAACGCATCCAAAGAACAAATTTATAAGGAATCTATCCAACACGTGGTTTCCCAAAGCTAAGGTCAGCTAAAGTCAAGCAGGTCCTTTCTGACATAAAAACGATTGGCAAGGGAACGATTGTGCCTTTTGAATTGCTGGTTTATTTCTGTAAAATGGCAGTTCAGTATATTCATGAGCAGGGTGACTGACATTTTGTTATCTATTTCTTTCTTTTGAAAACACAAATGACTTCCTTTGAAGATCCTTGATGTTGGTTTGTATCAAAACAAGATACAAGCTCCCATCCATTTGATCCCATTACATTAAGATCCTTATCAAATTCTTTTATATCCAATGTACCCCCGCTAAAGAAACCTTTTGTGAAGAACTTAAGAGTCTTATATTCCCACTGTTCCATAGTTCCAAATTCCTTTCTTTTATCCGAATATTAGTGCACATATAAACTCGCATAACCATTCCGGCATCGGTATCAACCCCGTTTACATATTCCGTATTAGTTATGGAAAGACAATCTCCCCTTTTAATCTTCCTCTCCAAACGAGCCATGGCCTAGAACAGCCTTTCTCCTCCTATAGCGCCCCCTATTTCCATATTACACCAAAAACCTTCTCTAGTGAAACCATATGTAGGGCTAAAATGCCAAGAACATTTAATGGTAGGTAAAAGATGGTTGTCCATGTTAGTATAGAAATGAGGTGCAGCACACTTATTTTATCTAAAAAGGTGAGTCAGTGAATTGGAGAAACGTATTAAGAGGTGAACAGTATGATCTATTTTACGGCCGACTTGCATTTTGAACATGACAAGATCATGAAGCATACGCATCGTCCTTTTCGCAACTTGGAAGAGATGAACCGTAAATTGATCCAAAAATGGAATCAGAAAGTATCCTACACTGATGAGGTATATATTCTGGGCGATGTGCCGATGAAAGGCGGTATGGTGGCTAATCATTATTTATCACAGCTAAATGGAACGAAATATTTGATTAAAGGGAATCACGATAACTTCGTTTATGATGAACCGTTTGACCAAAGCCACTTTGTCTGGATCAAAGATTATTTTGAGTTAAAACATGGCAATCATCATTTCATTTTGTTCCATTATCCAATCCTTGAGTGGCATAAACAAAGGCATGGCTCCATTCAACTGCATGGACACATTCACTCGAATATTTCGTATAATCTTGAAATGCTTGAACAAGGTATCAAACGCTATGATGTTGGAGTGGATGCGAATTTGTATGCCCCTGTAAGTATGGAAGAGATCTTGAAGACTTTGGAGGGGTGAGGAGTTTGAGAAAAACCATGAGAAAAATAGTTGTTCGCAACCGGACCTATTTTTGGAATCACAAAGGAAATCGGGATTTTGTATGTCATTCGACCTTAACGCTATGCACAGAAAATAGGAAACTGAGAATTATACTGAACTTTAAGACGCATGATACGTTTACAGCAGGTAATCCGCTAAATGAAGGTTTATTTATGACTAGAGGCGAGGAGAACATTGTGATCAATCTTAATCAACCTCGTTTTGCGGCGGAAATGTTGCAGTATGTATTGGATCACAAGTTGGACGATACGTCAGTCGGTCAGTATCATTTTAACGGGAATCACATTTTGTTGGAACTTGGGTATGTAGATGCTGAAAATTATTTAGTTGATCAATGATAAAAGGAGATTTTGGACGGTAATGTATGAGTAGATGGAGTAAATTGCAAAAAGAACTATATTTGATCATCACAGATCAAATCGACTTTCAAATTCATTGTGTCGCTTATCGGATGGACAGCGTATATGGGAGCACCGACTTGCCCCGATATTGGATCACACTTGACCAGGATACAATTTGGGATTATCCCAAGCAGTTTGTGACTTATGACGGTGGTGTACGCAATTTAACTGGTTTCGTTGCAGGTTATCCCTACACTACAGATATTTCGGACATTTCCAAACTGATTCGTGAATATATCGAAACTCCGAAAAATGAACTGATGAGCAAAGTGTTTGAACACGATCATTGGGGACTTATTAATATTTTGCGTTGTGCTGACCGACGTATTGGCAGACGCAGATTTAAACAACTACGTAAAAAAATACATAATAAAGCTGCCTTAAAAGTGCTGCAAGCGAGGATGGATTTGTATGTCGGAAGTGAAAAATCGAGGGGTGCTACCTGAAGATAACGGAGGAAATAAGACAATGACAGACATTTTTTTCGCAGAGGAAAGTCCAAAAATGTTAGAGGCATATAAAAAAGCACAGGAAACCTTCAAATATTTTTGGAGAGAATTATCATGGGAGTACAGAAGAATCATACCTGCACTAGATGTAGCTTGTGTAAAAGTTAGATTCTCTCAGATTATGGAGGATAATGACACGCCTACGGTAGAACATATGTGGGTGAATGAAATAGATTTTGATGGTGAGAACATAAAAGGCATATTGATCAATGAACCGAACTTATTGACAAATATTAAGGTTGAAGATACCGTCATAGTTCCTTTAAGCCAAATTAGCGACTGGCTTTTCACACAAGGGGGTATAACCTTCGGAGGATTTACTATACAAGCCGCGCGTTCTGAAATGAGTGACAACGAACGAAAAGAGCATGATGAAGCTTGGGGACTGGATTTTGGTGACTACAATGACATTTGGGTTGTTACTAACCAACAAAAGTACCCTGAAAATTTGGAAGAACATCCAATGAGTAAAAATATGAGAGAGAAACTGATTGAATTTCTACAGCAAAACCCTGGCGAGTTAACTTCAAAAGATGATTTAGGAAATACCCTTTTGCATAGGGAGTCTATTGCAGGTAATCGCACATCAGTTGAAGTTTTATTGCAGTTAGGAGTAGCTAAAAATGCTAAGAACAAAAACAAAAAAACGGCTTTAGATTATGCAAAACAGTTAAATTGGGAAAACATTATTCCAATACTTGAATGATTGACCGGCTTAGTCCATCAGGACAGCGTAAAAACGATCTTTGGCTAGGGCAAACAGCCCAAGGAGCGGCAAGGGTCCCATGTCGTGCAAGATATCGGCCGAGCTTGCGCGGCCGATAAAGCGTTCGGGAATACGCTGCTCCTGCTGGATCGCTACTGTTGGCTTTCAGCTTTAGAACTACTTTTCGCTATCCAGTTCTATTTTCTGTCGCTTGATCCTGCCTTTGCCCTCATTTATACTAAAATAGTAGGTTATTCTATTTTAGTATTATATCGGAGGTGTAATAAATGGCACGCGTACTGTATGTAACGATTCCAGCAGAAGGTCACGTTAATCCTACCTTAGGATTGGTGAAGCAGCTGGTCGACAACGGAGAAGAAGTCGTCTATATGTGCTCAGAAGAATATCGGGCGAGGCTTGCCCAGACCGGCGCACAATTCCGGGCCTATCAACTGGATGAACAAGCATTTAGAGAGCTTGGTTTTAACCCGACACAATTTAAACACCCACTTCACTTCACTGATTTTATGCTGCGAGGCATTATTGAACCCCGCATTCCGGAAATCTTAAGGCAGATAGAGAACGATTCTTTTGACTACTTGATTTTTGACTCGTTGTTTGGTTGGGGAGGGGCTATTTTAGGGGAAAAGCTGGGTATCCCGACGATCTGTTCCGTGACAAATCTGGCTTTTGCCGAACCTCTAAGCCATATTGTAGAAGTGTTTGATGCAGTTGATTTAGATGTGGAAGCTCTTTATGAAAGAGTAACGAAGACTGCCCAGAGTATCGCTAGGGAATGTAACGTAGCTGTACCTGCCATTGAAGATATTACCCGCCAGTATGGTCAGTTAAAGGTTGTATTTACAAGCCGTGATTTCCAACCCGATGCTGACAAGCTTGACGATAGCTATATATTTACCGGACCTTCAATTACACCACGACTTGACGCTCCTTCATTTCCGCTTGAACAACTTCGATCTCAATATGACAAAGTCGTATACATTTCCATGGGCAGTATTTTGACCAAAGATGTTGAATTTTACAAGCTTTGCTTTGAAGCCTTCCGAGATATTCCAGCTCAATTTGTGTTATCTTGCGGGAAAGACACGAATCTTGACTCGGTAGGTGACCGTATTCCTCCTAATTTCATCATTGAGCCATATGTTCCCCAGTTGGAAGTGCTCCAGCAAGCGGATGCTTTCATTACACATGCCGGCATGAACAGTACAAGTGAAGCTCTATATTATCATGTGCCGCTTGTCATGATTCCATTAAGCTCGGATCAACCTATTGTTGCGAAGCGGGTGGAAGAGTTAGGAGCCGGTATTATTTTAGATCGAAGTCAGCTTACACCCGCAGCTTTGAAGTCTGCGTTGTTGCAAATATTGAACGAATCTACTTATAAAGAGCAGGCTAAGCAGATCGGGGATTCCTTACGTAACGCTGGCGGGTACAAAGAAGCCGCAAGCCGTATTATGTCGTTGTTTTCCAAAGTCTAAGATGCGGCATCGCCATATATATGGAGCGCATTTCGGCAGCGGCCAAGCCATTTTGAAGCCGCGGGCAAAATTCGGAGGTGCTTTATGAACGCAAGCTTATTAGACCCAAAGATCCACCCGGACTGGCTGCGTCCTCATTCTATCGAATGGTACGCACAGCTCGGGAAATTAAAAGGGCAATATTCGTTTTCGTGGCACTCCACAATTTCCGAGCCTAACGCCGAAACCATATTTGCAGAAGAAGTATCGCAAGCGGTTCGGAGCAGGAAAGTATTGGACATCGGATGCGGACACGGACAATTTACGATCCAATGGAGTCCCATCGTTAAACATATTACTGGACTGGATATTACGAACGACTTCATCAAAACAGGGAATGAAACGAATCTATCCAATGTGACCTTCATTCCGGGAAATACGAAACACAGCCTCCCCTTCGAGTCGGCTGAATTTGATGTTGCGTATAATCGCAGAGGGCCAACCTCCTCCTATCTGGACGTTAGAAGAGTGGTGAAAAAAGGAGGAAAGATTCTCGGATTGCATCCGGGGGACAGCATAGCAGCGGAACTCTCGGAATGGTTCCCGAACTTGTTCGAACCGATTTCGACAGGGACTCCCGTCCTGGATAATCTCAAACAGCGCCTTGAGCAAGGCGGCCTGGGGCATGCCGAGATTGAAACGGTGAGAAGTAAGGAATACTTCCATGAGCCTGTTGATGTAATCCAAATGCGCTGCTTCGGTCAGACACCCTCCATTTACGAATGGGTAATGGAGAAATGCCTTACCGAAGTTACGCGGATATTCGAAATAAACGCCGCAAAAGAGGGCCTACCTGTCACATTTGAACGCTATCTGGTGCGGGTCACGGTATAAATTTGTACTCTCGGCGTTTATGAAACAATTTTACTTTGAATGACGGCGTGAAAATCTCCCGGGGCGGTCCAAGAGCTGCCTGCGTTAATGCGCGGGATTTTCATCAGATCCGCTTGACGGGTTACCGCAATACCGCATTGTGTGGAATCGGGCTGCCGTGACCGCAGCCCTCCCTCTTTATACTCGTGTTTTATCCCGCTATATCTACACCGCAAGGTTCCCCATGCTCATCTACAAATACCATAATGATATGATTGCCGTAAATACCATCGTCGTCATAGCTCAACCCGAAAATTAACTCGCCCTTCCAGTCGACCAATACAATCTCCTGTTTCTCCAAATAGCACCAATCGATTATTGCCGTGCAGGACCTAACTTACCTCAGGAAAAATAACTGCTTTTACATTCTGATGACTTCTGCTGAGTAGGAAGAAAAGAGCGAATTGCTGGTTATCCCATGCGAAAAATTCCCGTCTATGGATCATGCCTGGGAAAAGTGCATGATTTATGAGATTGTGAATAAAGAGAGCTTCGAATCTTTCAATCATTTGTACTCCCCAACGGCAGGTGTCTTGCTGAGCGAGCTGGGATATTTCTTGGCGGAAAACTTCTACAATAGCGTGGTTACGCTTGTCATGGAATAAGGTAATACTGCGAGAGGAGGCGGCGGCCCCTATCACATCTAAGATAGCACTACTTCAATTTATGACCTCATACAATTATTATCTCCTATGGCCTTTTATATAAAATATATCAATCTCTTTTACTCCCCCTGTTCCAAGTTTTGTAAATAAAACCTCCAATGCTTCCCATGGAAAAGGATGTTCATACACCAATATACTGATTTTTAAAGATTTATTTCCTATTAACTCTATATTCCATATAAACCAAGCCCTATTCTCTGGTTCCAACCAATAGAGCCAATCACTAAGTGTCCAGTCGTCACTATCAGTGGAGTCAGCAAAAGAATTTACAAATTCTTTCGGTAAAATGGAACTCCATTCATCTAAGCTAGGCCATATTGTAAGGCTATTCTCAATAATTAATCGTAATATATTTTTTGATGTATCTAACACACTCTCTGCACTATTTTCATCACAGTCAGCAATAAAATCAACAATAAATCCTTCATCTTGTTTAATAACAGAAAAAGATGATAATATTCTATCCTTTTCATCCTCTAATTTCCTTTTTATTGTTTCTGATACTATCATAATATTTTCCCCGAACCTCTCTATTAATCCCGGATTTCGAAAGTGGCCTATAACTTAGACAAAAGGGTTCGGTCATTTGACAGGAAACAATTGCTTTCCCTTTGGGGTGGGAAGTAAAACTTCATTTTTCTCGTACAGCGTCGAGACGACGAGATTATGACCCTTCAGTTCGTGCTCCATGCTGTCGAGCAGCGTATCAAAGACACGGACCATATCTTCGTAATCATGCTTAAAATACAGCTTGCCGGATCGCCCAATCGCCACGACAGCAGGGTAATAATACCCCGATTCGCCTAAACAAAAGCAGTCCTCGTCCGCAAAGCTCACAATTTCCCTATAATCCTCAGGGCAGCTAATTTCGGAAAGGGCGTCCGGAATAAAGTTAAAGGTGTAATCATGCCATACATCGGCAAAACCGCTATCCGGTTCGTCCGGATAATATTTGAAAAAGACACTGTCGTCTATACCGGAAAACTCTTGAAGAAACGCTTTCGCACTGTCCAATAACTCGATGCCTTCCTCCTTACAGCGGTGCTCAAAGCCCGAAATATCCACATGTCTGCCTTTATACCATCCTGCTTTTTTCAGCAGCAATCTCATTTGTTCCCGTCTGCTGAGCTTCTGAGTATTTGGTTTCATTTGGTCTCTCTCTCCTTGCGGCAGTAAAGTTTCGCTTTAATAATGTTCCGCCTCTACTTTCAAATTCCCAAGCCTTGGAAGGCTCTCCGATCACTTTTGAATAAGTGAGTGAAAAGCCTCTGCCCTAGTGACCTTCTAACGAATTTATTTCCGTTTGCCCAAAGCGCTTCACTATGGGGATTCTCTACGACATGAAGCTGCTGTTCCCCCAAATCGTATCATACCCCTGTTGACTTAAATGGAGGGCGAGCGAGCTCCTTGAATTGAAGAACTTCAGAATAAAAATGCTTCGCTTCCTCCAAGTTTCTTGTAGCAACGGTTGCATGATGCAGTCGCTCTAATTCAATCATATCGATTTATCCACCTGCCCTAATTCGTCGAGGCTCCTCCCCGTTAAACGCTTATTGGATTTGATAAAGCGTCACTTCATAATCTTTGAACGTTTCTTCCAACGTCTTCCCCACAATCTCCCAAGATCCGTTGGCTAACCCGCAGCCGATTCCATAGGGAAGCGCCACCGTTAAACCGCGCTCTTTTGCATAATTTTTTAACGAGAGCAGGGCCTCTTTTAGCGCGGCATAATCCGTATACACTTTCGTTGAGCGGCCATAGGTCAATTGACCGAATAGGTTCGCGACGAACTTCCCTTGCACAGCTACAAGCTGAAGGGTTCCGAGAAGCTCCTCCGGAGCCTTATCTTTGCAATAATCCAAGTAGGACGTATACAGGTTCGGATATTTCGTTTTTAACAATTTGGCTACGCCCGAGCCCATCACGGCTTGGCAATTGACTTGGTGACCAATGATGTCTTCCTTAGCCTCCAGCAAATCCCCTGCAATGATCGTTACTGCCACGCAAACCCTCTCCTTCGGTTAGAATACTTTGCAGCCTCATCGACTACATTCCAAGGTTAACAATAATCTCCATCTGGACGATATAATACTAAAACAACTTTTATTGAAGTGGAGGAGCTACCGTGGGAATTTTTGATTTGTTTAAAAAGAACCCGCAGCCGCAGGCTCAAGAGAACGACCTTATCCAATCCATCCGATACGCGATCGAGATCATGGAACACGCCGATTCGAAAAGCCACGAGGAAATCATCGAAAAGATCGCTCAATACACCACGGACGAGCGTTTGGCTTGGGAGCTGTACTGCTTAATCCCATCGGCCTATTGCCGGATGATCATCAAAGAGGTTCAATATACGAACGAAATGATCATGATTTTCCCTGACGACACGCAGCAGCAAACTTTACTCTCCAACAACCGGGTCTATAAGGTCATTCAAAGCGTAGTAGCGGACAAGCTCAGCGTGGAAATCGACAACAAAAAAATTCAAACCATCCTATTCCAAAGCTCGGAATTTAACGCCATTAACAATGCATTAAACGACGGCAGCGCCCTGGGAGATTTGATGACCGGACCGCTGGTCGTGTTCGCACCCGAAAAGTAGCCAAACCGTCTGTTTATGGCAATAAACCGAGTACGTGTGTCCGTATGCAAAAAATGGTACAATCATGATGGCTCTCATGGCCCCCGACAAATGCTTAACAAGGGCGTCGTTTCTACGGGATGTCTGATTTTCGCTCCTGATAGCGTCGGCATCTACGACATTGCCACAAGGCAGGAATGCCGCGGAAGAGGCTTCGGGTCCGCCATGTTTAACTTCCTGCTTGCGGAAGCCCGGAAGCACCGCACCGGCTGGTGTGTACTCCAAGCTTCGCCCGACGGCATCAATATTTATAAGCGATCGGGCTTTGAGCCGGTCTGCGAAGTAACGGTTTATGAAAACCGGCACCTGTTTGAATAAAAGCAGAGCAAGGGCTGTTACAACCCGTTAACCTTCACCATCTCCACAAAAGCGGCACAAGCTTTACTCGAAAATCCGTCGTTGCGGCGGACAAAGCTTGTAGTCGTATAGCGGAACGCTTCCGGAACCGGGTAGCTGCCCAACTCGAACTCCCCGGATAGTACGGATTGAGGCAGCAGCGTAGCGGCAAGTCCGGAACGTACGCAGCTCAGAAGCGTTTCCAGAGAGCTCACTTCCAGCATATTGGCCAAAGGAATTCCTTCGCTGCGAAGCCACGCTTCCAGAACCGCCCGGAACGGACAGCCCTCCGGAGAAACGGCCCATTTCGTATGGGCCAGATCCGGGTACGTCTCCCCGGTTGTCCGGGTTAGCAGCCGAAGCTCGTCTTTTGCTGTATGTTCGACAACGAGCTTGGACGAGTCGATCTCGCCGGTAACAAACGTTCCGTCGAGCTGATGATTCAGCAATTTGGCAAGCAAATTCGCGGAAGTTCCGGTCGTGATCGAGAGAGAGACGCCGGGATACCGGGCTTGAAACTCCGCCAGAGCATTCATTAAATTACGGCAATTCACGGTTTCCACCACCCCGATCGCCAGTGGGCCGCTTGGATAATCCGTCTCCCGCACCGCTCTCATCGCTTCCTCGGACAAATTCAAGATCGTTAGGGCGTAATCGCGAAAGGCGCCGCCTTTTTCCGTCAGGACAACGCCTTTCGGATGCCGGTGAAATAACGGGACCCCCAGCTCGGACTCCAGCTTCCGGATTCTCGCGGTCACATTCGATTGGACGTAGCCCAGCCGTTCCGCAGCGCGGGATATGCTGCCCTCCTCAGCAATGACCGCAAATACTTTAAGATCCGTCAATTCCACCGGATATCCCTCCGTTTAGATATCAAAAATAATGATGGATTTATCAATATTGATCATTATACGATATACCCCTATTGAATTACAATGACATCAAGCGTTTTTAAGCAAGCAAGGAGGAGAAAAGCAAGGTATGAACAAAGAATGGTGGCTGTTACTATTGGCCGGGGCAACGGAGGTCGTCTGGGTCATAGGCCTGAAGCATTCGACGGCGTGGTAGGAATGGCTGCTCACCCTCGTATTTATTGTCTTTAGCTTCAAAACGTTTCTGGAGGCGGCCGCCAAATTACCGATCAGTACGGTGTACGTAATATTTACGGGGCTCGGCACGCCGGTACGGTCATTACCGAAATTGTGCTCTTCGGGGAACCGGCTCATCCGCTCAAGCTCGTGCTCATCGCTGCGCTGGCCGCCGGACTGTGCGAGGTCATCGGACTTAAACTGATTTCATAGAAAAAAGAGGGCTGCTTCTCTTAGCGAGAGCTGCCCTCCTTCCGAGGTTTCCGGCATGTGCTCCTCCTACGTCCAGCCCCAAAAGAAAGCGTCCCGGTCCCAAGCTACCCTTCCCTTGTGCAGCTTCTTGAACGCCTTCTTCACTTCTTTATCGATGGACGCGTTCCCGTTCTCGTTGACATAAATAAACGCTTCGCCAAAATGAGCGGAGATATGCCGCACGGCATCGCTTTGATAAAGAATGCCCGCAGACTTCACTTCATTCAGCATCCACTCGGCAACCTCATCGGCGGTAAAGCTCATTCGTAGTTCCCCCTTCCCTTGATTTGAAGCCACTCCTCTTATTTTCACATGTTTTTAAGTCTTTCAACGCATGTTCAGATACTAAAATAAGACTCTATAGAGTTTTTCATATGATGAACGAGTGCTATTACCTCGCTGTCCAGTCCTTCCCACTTATCAACATACTCTCCGCGATAGGCTTTCCTTGCTAAGTTGAGTAAAGTCGCATGCTCTTTAGGCAACTGAGGTATAGCCCATTCTGCAGCTATATCTTTTGATGAGATTTCACCAACAGCCACTGTCAGCCACATTCGTGCAAGGGTTAAAATTACGTTTCGTTCGTCGCCCTTGATACCCTCAATTAATCCTGGCAAAGATTCCATAATCGCCCTTCGAATATGTGTCATCGGCACGGGTTCAAGTATATCAGTAGCATCCGGACCAAAAAGGGAAACGCTATTCTTTCCCACTTGTGCTAAAACAATAGCTAAATCAGGGTCATAAGTTGGTTCCTGAATTTGTCCATTCTCAAACTCATCCCTGAGCCACTCACCATAGATATATTCATTTTTTGGCGGGAATCGCCAGGGGACAACATCTCCATGGTTTATTACCGTGACTTCAAGTGGTCGCACAGAATCTGTATTTCCTATCTTTCCGGATATATGCATTAGTCTGTCTGTTAGTTTTCTGCGAATTACTTCAGTCAAACTTTGATTTACAACTACGAGGACATCTACATCACTATTAATGCGTAAGCCGCTGGTTACTGCAGAACCAAATAGATATACCCCGACTATTGCACCACCAAGCAGCTCCTCTACAACTTTAAATGCTTGGATCGCTTCCTTCGGTATTTTTTCGTTATTCAGGTCACTCACCAACTACAAGCTCCTTTTGTCTAAAATATAATCTACTCATCGTTTCTTTGCGTTCCTGCTCATATGATTGTGCAACTTCCAAGAAGCGGAACCAGAGCGGGCTTGCCGTCATATCATTAAAAGATTTGCCACGGCCATTGCAAAGGTAACGCTGGCGAGAGCGGTATTTTCTGTTCCGGTTCACGGAGACGCTGCCGCAGTGGACGCAGACGCGTCCCTTGCTGAATTTGACCTCTCGGCGTCACATCCCTGCTCCTTGCTCCTCCGCACGTTCCGATTCCCATATTATATCATATTGCGCCTCTCAAATAATACGCTGGACACGACCTCGCCAGCAATAGAAAAAGCACCCGCTAAGGTGCTTGGCTTGTCCGCTGCCGTTACTTAATCACGAGCACCGGAACTTTCGAATGCTGAACGACATTGTGGCTGACGCTGCCAAGGACAAACTCGCGAAGACCGCTTAGTCCCCGGCTTCCCATAACAATAAGATCGGCGCCGTTTTCTTCCGCATACTCCAGAATCGTAACGGCCGGCTGGCCTTGCAGCAGCACGTGCTTCACCCGGGATGCGCCGGCGGTCAAGCCTTCCGCTTCTTTCAGTACGGAGCGGGCCAACTCTTCGTACTCCGGATCGAGATTGGCCGGGGCGGAGACGAAGGCACCGCCATAAGCGAAGACCGGAGTTTGATATACATGAATGACGATTAATTCCGCCGAATCTTCCTGAGTAATAGCGACCGCTTTCTGAAGAGCCTTAACGGACAGCTCGGAACCGTCAAAAGCAACCAGCACTTTTTGGAATGGCATAATTGGAAACCTCCCCTTGGATCGTTTACACTTTTATGGCAACGTCTACACTTTTATGGTAACGTCTATACGGGGCCAAAGATATGATCTAAATCACAATCTGTCGGAACCGGGCCCCTGCGAACAAAAGTACAAGCTAGTCTGGCATAAGCCCCGTCAATTTCGTAAACTGGAATAATGCGAGGTTGCCGGAAGGGAAGCTGACCTATTCGACCATTAGCGAAGAAGATTCAAGGTCCGCACGAATCTTCATGCCGTCTTTGCTTCCTTTTCTCGTCTTATCACGTATATATACCGGAAGATGGAACGCTATCGCCGGCCTACCTTGAAAATTTGCCAGCAAGAAAGGATGTCACTCCATGGAACAACTCAATGAAATTACGGAATTCGCGGACAGGCTGTTCGATCTGATCGAGATTCCTTTTACCGAAACGACCGAGCTCGAACGGCAGTTGATCGCCGCTTTCAGCTTCGGCGCCGTGATGGCGGTTGCGATCCGGGATGACCTGGATCAACCGCAGACGCATGCGCTGACCATCGCGATGCTGATACGCGCATTTCAATACAGCGAGCATCAAGCCGCCGCTTTCGCCCAGGATCTGATCCAAGCGACGGACCGGGACCATCATCCGACGATGAACGCCATCATTCATCGGGGCATCAACGGGCACTACGAGTACGTGAATGAAGAAATGGAAGATTTGCGTCAAAATCTGCTTGATATTTTAAATTCGTTTAGCGAGTGAAATGAGTGAAATCCATGAAAATACGGAACCGATTTCCGGAAACCGACAAACAAATGCATGCGGAGTTCCTCCGCAACGGATGGGCCTTGCTGAAGGAGCCCAAATCTCCTATGCGCGCTCTAATCCTGTCCGTTCCTTTCATGATCATCAATCTCATCGTGACCGTCGGTATCGTAAGTATGTTTTCGGCTGTCCCTCTCCGAAACTATTTGCCTGAATCGATATCGATCACGATCGACTTAAAGAGCATATTGGGAATTGTATCGCTGCTCTTGGTTCATGAGCTGCTGCACTTCATCTTGATCCCGAACTTTATCGCGTCGAAGAGCACATATGTCGGCATTACCTTGTTCGGGGGATACGTATATACGGAAGAACAAGTATCCAAAACGAGATATATCGTCATTACGCTTTTGCCCTTTATTGTCATATCCATCATACTTCCGGCCCTGCTGGGCCTATTGGGGGCACTCTCCCCTTTCATCCTTTTGTTGATCGTCTTAAACTCGTTGTCGTCTTCTTTGGATATCTTGAATTGGATTCTGATCTGGATTCAAGTCCCTTCCAAAGCGGTTATTATATGCAACGGAACAAAGACATATTGGAAATCGACTACAAGGCAAACATCTTCTCAATCTAAATCGCTTAGGACGTGAACGAAATGGAGCAAACCTTGTCTTACGAGAAAATCTTCGAATGGGTGCGGGAAATACAGGATGCCCGTGATTCCGGGAAGCCGTACGAAGAAAAGCTGAAGCTGCTCAAGGCCAATGTCACCTATCCGGATGTCGAAGAGCTGCTGAGGCATACCGACCAAAGCGCCGAATTTGTCGCCAAAAGACTGTTCCATCACCGATCCGTGCTACCCGGTGACTTGAGTCGAGAAGAGCTGATCGGGCTCGTGGAACAAGTGATGCGGTGCTCGGGAGAAGAGTGGGAAATGGACATTTGGTTGGATATGATTACAAGTTCGGTCGCGGACCCGAGCATCAGCAATTATATTTTTTGGAGCGACGAAGATTTGTCGGCCGAGGAGATTGTAGACAAGGCGCTGGCCTATAAACCGATCCTCCTGTAATGTCCTCTCCGGTTTGACCATTGTTTGTGTGCGGCCTGCAAAATTGCATGCCGGTGGGAGGACTCGCCGCTTAACCAGGCCTTGTTCTCCCGCCAGGTATGTCGGGAGGCAGATCCACAATGATGAACTTACGAAACATGGTGCAGGGCCTGGAGTCCGACGCTGTCGCTCTGGAGCTGATCCCGCCGAAACAAATCGAAGCGGAGCTGGAATTCATGCAATATTTGCATCGACACGGGTTCCCCTGCGTCATTCCGCTTCCGTCCGTAAACGGCAGGCTCATCGAAGCCGTACAGCTGCCGCAAGGGCGGTACTACGGTGCCGTGTTTAGCAAAGCCGAGGGAGAGCCGCTGTACGATGTTGACGAGCTTCCTTGCGAGGCGTGGGGACGGTCGCTGGCCTCTCTGCATGCCTTATCCCAGACCTACGAACCGGCGGGAGGGAAGCGCCGCAGTTGGCGGGAGGTGCTCCTGTCCGCAGAGAACGTCCTGCACTGGCATCCTCACGAGAACGAAGCGATGGCCGAGTTCGCCAGAGTGAAGGCTTGGCTGGAGTCGATGCCGGCTTCCGAAGAAACTTACGGTCTGGTTCATTACGATTTTCAGACGGATAACGTCTTCTGGCAGAAAAAAAACAAGCAGCTCAGCGTTATCGACTTCGACGATTCCATGTACCATTGGTTCGCTATGGATATTACAGCGGCGCTTGTGGATCAGTTGGAAGAAGAGAGCCCGGAAAGCGAGGCTCAGCTTCAAGCTTTTGTGCGCGGGTACCGCTCCGTCAGACCATTGGATGAGGCTATGGTGCAGGCCTTTCCGCGGTTTCGGAGATTCGCCGAACTATACAGCTTCTCCAGACTGCTTGCTTCGCTGGAAAACAGCGAGTTGGAGGAGGCCCCCGAGTGGTTTGACGAGCTGAAGAACGAGCTGCGGCAGTACTGCGACGAAATGCGGCAGGACTTCACGAAGCCGTGGTGAAGGCTAGACCTATAGAATGAAGCTTGAAGCGAGGCCGGAATTTCCCCACCAGGAGGAATTCCGGCTTTTAAAGTTTGCAAAGACTTCTTTCACCCTCTATAATACTGAATAAAAGTTCAGTGTTAAAAATCTGTCATCCAGAAAAGTGGTGAAGTAGATGTGAATAAAAAGAAACAGCAAACCGAGCAAACGAAGAAGAAGATCGCCGATGCCTCTAGAGCTTTATTTGCCCAAAAAGGATATAAAGCAACATCCATAGAAGATATCGTGAAAGCGACCGGATGCAGCGCCGGTAACATTTATTATCATTTCAAGAACAAGGAAGGGCTTTTTTTATATTTAATTGAAGAGTGGGATACGGAATGGGATAAGACATGGCTGGCCAAAGAAATGCAATATCCCACCACGATCGATAAATTATATGGCATAGCTGAACATCTGGCGATCGATCAACTAAATCATCCGCTAACCAAAGCCTCTGATGAATTTTTCAATAACTCGGAGAATGCTCCAGATATAAAGGAGCGAATAAATGAATTGGTCAAAGGTTATCTTGACTTTAATCGGCAGTTGCTGCAGAGAGGGATCGATAACAATGAATTCGAAATCGCCAATGCTACCGGGCTCGCCATTATTTTGGACAGTCTGTTGCTCGGATTGAATAAACATAGCCGAGGAATGGAAAGAGAGGAAGCGCTGGAGGCTTATCGATTGGCAATGGACGTGTTTCTGTATGGCATTGCCAAGCCAGCCCGCTAGCCCTTTTTCGCTATGATTCTGAATAAATATTAAGTATTTTTCAACATGTATGGAGGAATAGAGAATGAAATTATTGTTAAAAAATCGGGGAGCCTTAATGATTCTCATGTTCAATCTGCTTCTGGTCTTCTCGGGCATCGGCCTTGTCATCCCCATTATGCCTAAGTTCATGGAGAGTTTGGGCATAACCGGGGGGATTGTCGGCCTGTTGGTTGCAGCTTTTTCACTGACGCAGCTTCTTTGTTCGCCGTTTGCCGGCCGGTTGGTCGATTCCTTCGGTAGAAAAAAGATGATTGTCATCGGCTTGATCGTGTTCGCCTTCTCAGAAGTGCTGTTCGGGATAGCAAGTTCACCTGTCCTGCTGTTTGTTTCCAGGATGCTCGGCGGCATTAGTGCTGCAATGATTATGCCGGCCGTTATGGCATACGCGGCAGATATCACGACACAAGAAGAACGAGCGGCGGGAATGGGCTACATTACCGCCGCCATTACAACAGGCTTTATTATCGGACCAGGCATTGGCGGTTATATTGCTGAATTTGGTATCCGCGTGCCCTTTTACGTCGCGGGGGTTGCGGGGATCATCGCTGCATGCATTACATTATTTGTTCTTCCGGAATCGCTCCCTACAAAAGAAAATATAGCAGATACTCCGTCCAGCACAACAAAACGAAGCGGTCTTCTCTCGCAATTGAGGTATACCTATAGAGAGCCCTATTTTTTAAGCTTGATCATCGTTTTTGTCATGTCGTTTGGGCTTGCTAATTTTGAAACGGTCTTTGGGCTGTTTGTGGATCATAAATTTGGGTTTGGACCTAAAGATATCGCCTTTATCATTACGTTCGGGTCGATAGCCGGCGCTGTGGTTCAGGCTACGGCCTTCAGCTGGATATTGAAGCGTTTCGGGGAGCAACGTGTCATAGCGCTCTGCCTTTTCTTTGCTAGTTTGTTTATTCTACTGATACTTTTTGTTCACACATTCTGGATGGTTTTTGCCGTTACCTTCATTATATTTCTGGCAATCGATATTTTACGACCGGCCATCAGCACGCAAATGTCAATGGTGGCTAAGGATCAGCAAGGCTATGTTGCCGGCTTAAACTCTGCCTTTACCAGCCTCGGCAATATTGCAGGTCCTATCGCAGCTGGTTTTTTATTCGATTTGGAGGTTAACTATCCGTATATACTGGCGTGCATGGTATTGTTTATTTGTTTCGTTGTATCGGTAAAAGCTAAAAAGAACAACTTGAAGGCCACCAATATCGCCTCCTGATGAGAATAAAACAGCGACAGTCCATGACTTATTTTCTCCTCCATGGCTGTCGCTGTTTTCATTTCCAGGCTTCCTCTCCTGAATATCCTCCTTGGAAAAACGACCGTACCCTCAAATGAGCCGGCTGCGGCCCGCTTCCACCAGATACACCTAACTCCCATCCACTGGATTCATTGACAACAGAAGCTAATTCGAATATTATCTAATTAGATGAATTTTAAATTAGATGAATATTAAAATGGATGGTGATCATCAACCCATGCAGCTGGATAAGATCGTCAACTATCATAAAGCGCTCGCCGACCCGACAAGAATCCGCATCCTTATCCTGCTGGCGGACGGGGAGCTGAACGGACAGGTACTTGCCGACAAATTAGGCGTAACCCCTGCCACCATTACCCACCATGCCGCCAAGCTGCGGGAAGCCGGCTTGCTTTATGAGCGCCGTGTGAAGAATACCATCTACTTTTCGCTGAATCACCATTTCATCAAGGCGAACGCAGCCGCTTCGGTAGAGCTGATCTACACCCATTCCAACGAGACAGGAGGGCCTTCTATGCCCGATGACAAAGCTGAACGTCTTCAACAATCCGTTCTGAAAAACTTCTTCACCTCCGAAGGTAAATTAAAGCACGTACCTGCCCAGTTGAAGAAGAAGCTGATCGTTCTGGAGCATATCGTCTCCAGGCTGGAGCAAGGAAGAAAGTACACGGAACAAGAAATCAACGACTTCATCCGGCAGTATCACGAAGACTTCGCGACGATCCGCAGGGAGTTTATTATGCACCAGTTCATGTTCCGGGACAACGAAGGGTACGAGCTGAACCCGCAAGAAATGTGGACCAAGTGGGATAAGCTAACCTAGCAGAGGAACTTGAGAGAGGAATTCCGATGGACAGAATAAGAAAAACTCCTTACCGGAGTCTTTTCGGGCAAAACGTTATAAATCTGCAGCGAAAGGCAGACCTGCAAGCATCTCCATGCGGCTGCCTTTTTTGGGTCGCCTAGCGGTTGTTTTTCAGCAGGCGAGAATCCAGCACGAAATTGCCGAATGGAATGAAGGCGGCAAGCATGGCAAACAGCACTTTCAGCACGGACCAGCGGTGAACGAAGGTGACGTGGATGACGGCCAGCACGTACAGCACGAACAACAGGCCGTGGAGCGACCCGACAATTTTGACGGCTTGCGGCATGTCCAGCAAATATTTGAGCGGCATGGCGATGGCCAGCAGAACGAGATAGGACATCCCTTCAATAAAAGCGATGATGCGCAATCGGCCGATGGGATGATTCAACATGACATGACCTCCAAAATTACGAAATAGGATGTAACCGCTATCTTTCGGCCTGCTTTAGACGAACCAAAAGATTCATCTTTTATTATAAACTGCCGTAATCCGCCAAGCATCGGGCAATTGTGACTTTTTTCAAACACCTGCCTGTGACCGGTTTATTGGAAACGCGTGCTTGTTGCAGAACCCGCAAAATTCATTATCCAAATCAGGCAAAATCACTTAATTTTATTGAAAATAACTTGTTAATACAAGTTATTATAAGTATAATTAAGTTATCTTGCATTATTTATGAAGAAAGGATGGATTCCCCATGTATCCTTGTCTATTATTCGATGTAGATGGCACGCTGCTTGATACGGAGCAGGCGATTCTTGGTTCGCTGTCGGACCTGCTGCGAGAGAGGAACATCCCTTATGAGCCTGAGGACCTTGCTTTTGTGCTCGGGATACCGAGCGTCCGCTCGCTCCCCCGCTTCGGGATTCAAGATATTGAGGAAGCTTCGGAACGCTGGAACCAGCTGATGGAACGGCATGACTACCAAATTCGCGTATTCGAAGGCATCGAGACGATGCTGCGCCAGGTCAAAGAGCTCGGGCTGCGGACAGGCATCGTCACCTCCAAGACCCGCAATGAATATATCAAAGATTTTGCCCGGTTCGATCTGCATCCTTACTTCGATGTCGTCGTCTGCGCCGACGATACGGCCCGGCATAAGCCGCATCCCGAGCCGATACTGACCGCCTTGAAGCGGCTTGAGGCAGAACCGAAGGATACGATATACATCGGAGACAGCATCTATGATATGCAGTGCGCGGTCGGAGCGGGCGTCGCCTCCGGACTGGCGCTGTGGGGAGCGTATGATGCCGGAATTGAGGCCAATTACCGTCTGCAGCATCCGAAGGATCTTCTGACGATCCTGGAAGCCGCGCTTCCGTGATCCCTTCCGCCGCCAAGGAGAAATCCGCGGCTTCCGGGTCTGGCTGGGCGGGTTGTCCTACCGTTCTACGAGAAGCTGCTTCCCGCCCTCGGGCGCTTGAACTAGAAAAGAGAGGCTCCCGCCTCTCTTCAATCCAAAATGACCGGTTTATCCGGATCTCGCTGAAACTCGAACATCGTCCGCAGCTGCGCCTCGGTGTTGCGCTCTACCGATAAGACGGGCAGCTCGTCTTCGCCGAAAAAACCGACGGCCGACGTTTCAATCCCGCTCTGGGCGCTTCCTCCGGTAATGTCGCATTGGATAAACAGCTTATAAACATGATACGGCTCCGGCGGATGCCCGTGAAATTTCTTGTCCAGTGCCGCAAGCAGCCGGACGGGCACTGTATCGAAGCCCGATTCCTCCTTGATTTCCTTAACCGCAACCTCCGACGGCGACAAGCCAATATCCGCCCATCCTCCCGGGAGCGCCCAGACGCCGTCGTGCTTTTCGCGAACGAGCAGAAGCTTCCCGTCCCGGAACACGACGCCGCGAATGTCTACCTTCGGCGTGGCATAGCCGGTATCGCTGGCGAACGTCAGCTTGATTTTCTCGGAGCCCGTCTCCGTATAATGGGCCAGGATGTCGACGCTCATCTGCCGCAACTCCTCGAACCGCTCCCGATCGTAGACATCCTTCGTGTACGCCAATCCGGTCTGCGCGATTGCTTGCATCTGCTTGGCCCATTCCAACCATCGGTGATTCATAAGACCGCCTCCCTCGTACGCTGTGAAAGGATCGTTCCCCCTCATTATACCTTTCTGAAGTCCTGCCTACAATTATTTCCAGACACTTGCCGACCGCCCGAATTTGGTTGACAAGATTTCCGATTGCGAAGATACTAAAGATACAGAAAACTTTTTTGGTGCTCAAACTATTTTTTTGAAATTCATGGGGTTTGCACACTGAAGGAAAGAAGTGAGACGGATTGGAATCGGTTAAAGAGGAGATCGGCTTCCTCCTTCCCCTGCTTCACTGTATTGCTGCGCAGTTCGGGGATAAATGCGAGGTCGTGCTGCACGATTTGACACAGGGGTACGAAAGCACGATCGTCGCCATCGAGAACGGCCACATTACCGGAAGAAAGGTCGGCGATTGCGGCAGCAACCTCGGACTCGAAGTGCTGCGCGGCACGGTTACCGACGGAGACCGGTACAACTATATTACGCAGACGAAGGACGGCAAAATTTTGCGCTCGTCGACCACTTACATTAAGAATGGCAAAGGCGAGACAATCGGCGCTTTGTGCATCAATTTCGATATTTCGGAATTGCTCGTGGCGGAAAATACGATCCGGTCACTCACCATGCACAGCCTTGATCAGGAGGTCAAGGAAGTTTTTGTGAACGACGTAAACGATCTTGTCGATTATTTACTGCAGGAATGCCAGAAGTCGATCGGCAAGCCCGTGTCCCATATGGCCAAAGAGGACAAGATGAAGGCGGTGCAGTTTTTGGATGCCCGGGGCGCGTTTCTGGTAAAAAAAGCCGGCGACAAGGTGTGTCAATTTTTGGACATTTCCAAATTCACCCTTTACAACTATCTGGATGAAATCCGGGTAAATCAGGAACGCAGCGCGGCGCAAAAGTTTTTGTAAGTCCATAGACATAGAAGCGTTCTGTGCCTGTGGGCGCAGTGCCTTACGATAGAGCGAAGCTCTAGTGGGCGGGTTGGATCACCGCGTGCTTCGCTTGTTGCCGTTTCCGGGAATTGTTCGACCATTTTCGACAATTATGTCGATTTTCCAAACTATATGTCTGATTGTGAAGGATTTTACAAAAAAAACAATTGCCTGACTAGGAAAAATGGTGTATATTTCCTACAAGGCCATAGGCTGAATTTTCCACGCAAATCCTTTTAACATGAAAAAGGCAAACTATTTCGAAAGAATAGGACGCAAAACTAGAGGGGCTAAGGCTGCTATTCCTATAGCGGCTATGCCAGCCAGCTACCTGTCATCAAGGATAAGAACGAAGGTGACGGTACCAAACTGTCGCCTTTTTTTGCTTTTCCGTTCTTTTTTTGACAGGCCAACAAAATCTGCTAGACAACGAAGAGGAGGAAAACGAATGCGAGCAAGCAAGAAGAAGATGGCTATTTTAGGAACCGTAGCGGCATTATGCCTCTCTACCGTTTCGAGCGCCGGCGCTGCTAACCGTCCGACGACCATGGCGCCTAGCGGAATGGTCACGACTCAACATTATCTGGCCTCGGCAGCAGCCTTGAAAGTGCTGGAAGACGGCGGCAACGCCGTAGACGCAGCCATCACCGCAGCGGCTACGCTGGCTGTTGTTTATCCACATTACACGAGCATCGGCGGAGACAGCTTCTGGCTGATCTACAACGCCAAAAAGAAAGAGTTAAAAGCGTTAAATGCAAGCGGTCCTTCCGGCGAAAAAGCGACCATTGATTACTATAAAAACCTGGGCTACAGCAAAATTCCTTCCAGAGGGTACTTGTCGGCTAACACGGTACCGGGAACGGTTTCCGGCTGGTGGGAAGCGTACAATTACGCCGACGAAGAGATTGGCACCAGCAAGTCATGGCGTTCTTTGCTCAAACCGGCGATCAAATATGCGGAAGAAGGATACCCTGTTTCGCCGAACCAGGCGCTTTGGACCAACATCAATCTGGATACGAAAGATGACGAGCTGAAGCATTTGCAGCGCTTCGAAGGCTGGGCCAAAACCTACTTGAAGCCCGACGGACAGCCGTACAAAGCAGGCGAGCTGATGAAGCAGCCGGATTTGGCCAAAACATTAAAGGCCATTGCCAGAAAAGGCGCGGACGGATTCTATAAAGGCGATGTCGCCGAGAAAATCGTCAAGGACGTTCAAGCAAACGGCGGACTGCTGACACTGAACGACTTTTCAAGCTACAAAGCCGAGTGGCAAAAACCGATTTCGACGGACTACCGCGGGTACAAGGCATATAACGTTCCGCCGAACTCGCAAGGCATGGCCTCCCTTTCGATCCTGAATATTTTGAACAACTTCGATGTGAAAAGCTTGGGCGAAGGAACGCCGGAATACTACCACCTGATCGTAGAAGCGACGAAGCAAGCGTTCGCGGACCGCAACAAGTGGCTGACCGATCCGAAATTTGTCGACATTCCGGTGAATGCCCTGCTCTCCCCTGAGCACGGCAAAGAAATGGCCAAGCGGATCGATATGAACAAGGCCGCAGCTGATGTCGTGCCGATGGATCCGAAGGGCGATACGACCTGGATGGGCTTCATCGATAAAGAAGGCAACGCCGTATCGTTGATTCAAAGCCATTACTTCGATTACGGTGCGGGAATCGTCGCGAAGGACACCGGCGTTCTGCTTCAGAACCGGGGCAGCTACTTCTCCTTGGATCCGAAGGAAGTCAACCACCTGGAGCCGAAAAAACGCTCGTTCCATACGATCAACCCGGCGATGCTGTTCAAAAACGACAAGCCATACTTGATTTACGGTACCCAAGGCGGAGAGGGACAGCCGCAGACGCAAGCCGCTCTTGTCACCCGTATTGTCGATTTCGGCATGCCCGTACAAGATGCGATCGAAGCGCCTCGCTGGCTGCACGGACGCAACTGGGGATCTACCTCCAACGACTTGAAACTGGAAGGACGCATTTCAAAAAGCGTTCAGGATGAGCTGATCCGTCGCGGTCATCCTGTAAAAAAGATAGACGATTATACTGATGCAGTCGGGCAATCGGGAGCCATTCTGATTGATCCGGAAACAAACGTGAAATTTGGCGGAGCCGACCCGCGCGGTGAAGGGGCGGCACTCGGATACTAACCCCCTAACGGACTGCCGACTCTATGCTCAGCAGTCCGTTTTTCCTTTGCAGCGAGCCTACCTAAAATTAACGAAGTAAGCGAGGATGAGATGATGGAAGAACGTGCCAAACCGCAGATGAAAGCCGGATCATTCGGCTGGATGTTCGGATGGTTACACAAAAAGCTGAAAAATAAAATGATTGCCTGGTTTTTGATCGTATCGCTTGTGCCTGTCCTATCAATTTCCTATTATATTTCCAAGACGAGTTCCGCAGAATTGATCAAGAAGCAATCCGAATCGTACGAAAAGCTGGTGGTTAGCACCGCGACACTGATCGACCAATACATATCCCAGCGTATGACCGAAATGAAAATATTGGCATCCACCACCGATATCCGGTCGAACGATGCGGCGGCGAAGAACAAGTTTCTCAAAAATTTTACGGAAAGCACCAAAGTCTTCGACGGCAACACATTTATTTCGTCTAACGGCATCGTGACGGCCGACACGAACGAAGCTAGCGTCGGGGTTAATTTGGGGGAAAGACCGTTTTTTAAAAACGGACTGCAAGGAAACTCGACCTATACCGAGGTACTGCTGGCCAAAACGACCGGCAAACGCTCCATCATCGTCGCAACGCCGGTAAAGGATGCAAACAATAGTACGGTCATCGGCGTGCTTACCGGACTTGTCAACTTCGAAGGGTTTATGGACAAATACGTGAAGCCGCTGATGATTAACGACGGCGAAGGCTATCCGATCGTCGTGGACTCCAGCGGGATTATTCAGCTTCACCCGGTGAAGGAGCTCATCGGAAAAAGCGCGGCCGAGTCCGGCATCTCGCCACTGCTGGCCGACATCTTGAAAGCCGGAAACAAGCAAACCGGCTCGACCACTTACACCGACGGCGGAAAAACCTATATGGTCACCTATTCCCCGATCGAGCAGACGGGGTACGGCTTGTATCTTCATTTGCCGGTGAAGACAATCACGGCGGAAGCCACGAAGATCGAGCAGAACGTCTTTATCATCCTGCTGATTGTGGTGGCTCTGGTCATTGTTGTAGCTTATGTCTTGGCCAGACAAATTGCGAGACCGATTACGGAGATGGCGGCTGTTACCGAGCAGGTTGCCAGCGGGAATTTAAAGGTCGAGCCCTTGCCCATCCGCACGCAGGATGAAGTTGGGCAGTTGGCCCAGTCCGTCAATACCATGGTAAAAAGTCTGCATACCTTTGTTTCCCAGGTTACGCTGACAGCCGAGGAGGTCGCTGCTTCGGCGGAGCAACTGTCGGTGAATGCCGGAGAAACAAGCAAGGCTACGCAGCTGATTGCCGTAACCATTGAGCAGATGGCCGACGGAACAGAACGGCAGATGCAAGGCGTCGAAGCCAGCGTCACCGCCATTACGGAAGTGGCGAACGGCGTTCAGCAGGTGGCGGCGAATGCCCAGCAGGTGACGGATTCTTCCCAGCACACGCTGCAGACGGCCGCGGAAGGAAACCAAGCCATCCAAACCGTCACCAAGCAGATGCAATCGATCAATACAACAGTCAACGAAATTGCCGCCAATATTTCAAGCTTGGGCGCCAGATCGACCGAAATCGAAAATATCGCCAAAGTCATCTCCGGAATCGCTGCACAGACTAATTTGCTGGCGTTGAACGCCGCTATTGAGGCGGCGCGCGCCGGAGAGCACGGACGCGGCTTTGCCGTGGTGGCGAACGAAATCCGGCAGTTGGCCGAGCAATCCTCCCAATCGGCAGCGCAGATCGGGGAGCTGATCTCCACGATCCAAAACGAGACTCGGAACGCTGTTGCCTCCATGGGGCAAGGAACGAAAGAAGTGAGCCTTGGCATCGAAGTGGTCAACGAAGCAGGAAAATCGTTCGACCTGATCCGCCAGTCCATCAACCAAGTGACCCTGCAAATTCAAAAAGTAACGGAATATGCGAAGCAAATGCAAGAAAGCACCGGAGAAGCGGTTGAAATGGTGAGCCAAATTTCCGAGGTGACCCGACAGTCGGCGGACGGTACCCAGAATATCTCGGCTTCCACGCAGGAGCAACTGGCTTCCATTGAAGAAGTCACCTCCTCTTCCGAATCCCTGGCCAAAATGGCCGAGGACTTGCAGGGCATCGTCAAAGAATTCAAGCTATAAAATCATAGCGGCCCTCGTTTCTCTTGTAGAGACGAGGGCCGCTGTCATTAGCCCGTCCTTCATGCCCGGGACGAATCCTCCCCGCTTTTATAGGCGGCCGCAGGTCGGCCCGGAGCCGGACGCTTCGCGCCGAAACGGTTCGCCCCGACCACCCCGGCAATGATCATCACCGAGCCGATGAGATGATATACCGTTACCGTCTCGCCGAGCACCAGCGCTCCCGCCGCAATGGAAACGACCGTGCCGAGATTGGAGAAGACGCTCATTTTGGACGCCTCCATCTTGGACAGCACGTAATTGGACAAGAGCGAAGTCACCAGCGAGGACAGCACGCCCAGGTACACAATCGCGACGATAAAACGTCCGCTGCCGAGCGGCTCGAACAGCTTGCCAAGCGTGCCGTCCATCCCGTGCTTGCCGAGCGAAATGAGCAGGAACGCGCCGAAGCCGAGCCATGTCGTAACGAAGCTCAGCTCCCAAGGGCTGAATCGTTTCGACAGCGAGCGGGCCAGAACGCTGTATCCGGCGAAGGCGACGCAGGATAGGAACAGCAGGAGCAAGCCGTTCATGTTGTTCACATCGATCGAGCCGCCGTTCATGACGAAGATGAAAACCACTCCGAACACGGACAGGAAAATCGACAGCTTCTGCTTCGCGTTGGTCCGCTCCTTCAAAAACCAAGAGGCGATCAGCATCGTAATGACCGGTGTGAAGGCATACAGAATGCCGCCTTCGGCAGAACCGGCGTGCACCAGCCCGAACGCTTGAAAAGCAAAGAACGCAACGGGGTAAAATACGGCCAGCAGCAGGACGTCCTTGATCCGTTTGTTGCTGTAGTCGAGCTTGATCCAGCCGACGGCTGCCGGAACGGACATGACGACCGCCGACAGCAAAAAACGGAACATGAGCGTATCCAGCGGATCTGCCGATTCCAACGCCTGCTTCGTGAACAGAAATGAAAATCCGATAATAACGGCATTCAATACGGCGCACATGTAAGCAAGCCGCAAGCCTGTAGTTTTCATAGCTTCTCCTCCTCTTCGGATCAAGCGTCGTATCTCTCCATCCTTATTGTACCAGAGATACCTGAATTCCGGCTAAACTTCCGCGCAGCCGTTAAGCGAACGTTCAGGCTGGCTTTCTTTGGAAATTTAACCAATTGTGCTATACTTGATTTGAGGTGATATCGTTGCTTGAAGGAAAAAACAGACTAAGCGTCATTGACGGTCTGCGGGGCTTCAGCTTGCTTGGCATCTTGATGGCTAATATGCTTGTCTTCCAGTATGGAATCTGGGGGAGGGGCGAGATGCAGTTCTTCGCGTTGTCCTCGGCGGATTCTGTCGTGCATAATCTCGTCAAAATCATCGTTGAGGGCAGCTTCATGCCGATCTTTACGTTTCTGTTCGGGTTTGGCATGATCAAGATGAAAGAGAGCATGGAAGCGAAGGGGCTGAAAGCCGGGAGGCATCTGGCCCGCCGCTTTCTGATGCTGCTCGGCCTCGGCTTGCTGCACTATACGTATTTGTGGGAAGGCGACATTCTGGCTTTTTACGGAATCACGGGCTTTTTTCTGCTGATGTTTATGAATCGGAAAGCGAAGACGCTGCTGATCTGGGGGACGATCCTCCTGTGCCTGTTTGGTCTGCTGGGGCTTGCGCCCAAGGCTCCTGACGATCCGGCCTCGAAGCAGGACCGGGTGCGCATGGAGCAATATGTGAAGGATACGAACCTTATCTACGGAACCGGCACGTATGAGCAAATCAAGCATCACCGGCAGACGGCGGACCCGTTCGGGATGGACGGTCTCATGATCTTTTTCATGCTGGTGCTTGCCCCGGTGTTCACCGGGCCGATGTTTCTGTTCGGGATGTACGCCGCGAAGAAGCAGTGGTTTGCGGACCCGGCCGGGGAGCGAAGCGCTTATTTGAAGGGGATGCTGATTTTTCTGCCGGCGGGACTGCTGCTGAAATCGCTGAAGCCCCTGTTTCCGGAGCTCGGCTGGGCGGGAATTGGCGAGTTGCTTGGCGGCAGCATCCTGGCGCTGGGCTATATTTTCGGCTTTGCCCTGCTCTGCTTGACTGTGAAGAACTCGCTATGGCTGCGGCGGTTTGAAGCGGTCGGCAAGCTCTCGATGACCAACTATTTGATGCAGACGGCGATCTGCACGTCGATTTTTTACGGATACGGTCTAGGACTGTTCGACAAGCTCGGCGTCGCGGTCGGCTGTGGATTGGCGGTCGCCATTTATTTGGTGCAGCTCTTCGCGAGCGCTTGGTACGTGAAACGGTTCTCCTTCGGGCCGATGGAGCGGCTGCTGCGCATGTGGACGTATTTCTCCTTCGCCGGGAAGCCGAAGACGCGCATACAGCAGCCGAACGTCTCCTCCTAGAAGACGCTCTGATCCGGAACACGGAAAAGATGGGTCCCCCCACCGCAATGGGGCCGACCCATCTTTTTACTTTTTCGCCACCGCAGCGATCTCTTCCACGTTAATCCATATTGCAGGCATCCTCTGGATACAATAAAAAAGAAAGAAAGGAAAAAAATACGGTAAAACTTTCACCCGAAGGTGCTGTATAATAGATCACACATACGAATTATTTACGAAGCGGGTGATCCGAATGTCACTGCGTCCCTCTTTGATCCAAACGCAGACGTTGAAGGTTCATTTGACACCTCAGCTTAGACAATCCATTCAACTGTTGCAGCTGTCTGCCACGGAATTATCGGAATATTTGCAGGAGCAAGCGGTGGAAAATCCCGTCCTCGACATCGAGTGGCTCCCCCCGTCGCGAAGCCGGACCGCTGGGTCCGATACGGCGCGACAGGACCATGCGCTGAACAACATCGGCGGGCAGGCTCCGACGCTGGAGCAAGCGCTGCTCGGCGAGCTTCGTCTGCTCGAACTGCCCGAGCCGATACACCGGATCGCATGTTATTGGGCAGGCAATTTGAACGAAAACGGTCATGTCACGATCTCGCCGGAAGAAGTAGGCGAAGTATTCGACGTTTCCACCGCCGAGGTTATGGAAGCGCTTTACAGACTGCAGAACGCGGCCCCGGCAGGCGTCGGCGCACGAAATTTGCAGGAGTGCCTGCTGCTGCAAATTCGCAGAGACCCCGGCGCGCATCCTTGGGCGGAGCCGCTCGTCAGCCGTCACCTGGCCGATCTCGGCGCCGGACGGCACAAGACCATTGCGGATAAGCTCGGCATTCCGCTGGACGACGTCATGCAGGCGCTCGCTTATATCCGCAGCCTGCATCCCCGTCCGGGCCTGCTGTATGGCAGTACGCAGGCCGCCTATGTCGAACCCGACGCTTACATCGAATTCGTGCGGGGGCAGCTCGTGATTCGGATGAGCGAGGCCCATTTACCGCGTCTCTCGCTGAACATGTCCTACCGGCAGATGCTTGCCGACAGCATTTGTAAAGATACGAAAACCTACTTGCGCCAGCACGAACAGGCCGCGCAGTGGCTGATCCGCAGCGTGGAACAGCGGAAACGGACGCTCTGCCGTGTCATTGAGTGCATCGTCTCGGAACAGGCGGCATTCTTCACGGAAGGCATCGACCGGCTGAAGCCGATGAATCTGAAGGCGATAGCGGAAAAGCTGGAGCTTCACGAATCGACTGTGAGCCGCGCCGTGCAGCATAAGGTTGTACAGACGCCGCAGGGACTGTTTGAGCTGAGCTATTTTTTCTCGGCGAAGCTGCGGACGGAGGAAGGCGACGCGGCATCGGCTGCAAGCGTCAAAGCGAAGATCAAGCTGCTGATCGAGCAGGAGAATAAACGCAACCCGCTGTCCGACCAGAAGATTACGGACCTGCTCGTGCGAGAAGGAATTCGGATCTCGCGGCGAACGGTGATGAAATACCGGGAGGAGCTGCATCTCCTGTCCTCCCGGCTGCGGACGCAGGCATGAAGCGATTTGGTCCCCTTGACCGCGTACAGTATAATGGTATATACGATTGGACATGAGCATAGCTCCCCAACTTTATCGAAGAGGTGAATCCGATGAGTCAACAACCGACCGAGCTGGCCACGTTTGCCGGCGGCTGCTTCTGGTGCATGGTCAAGCCGTTCGACGAGCTGCCCGGCATCGTTAAGATCGTATCCGGGTATACGGGCGGTCATAAGGAAAACCCGACGTATCAGGAAGTATGCTCCGAAACGACCGGGCATTTGGAAGCCGTGCAAATTACGTTCGAGCCGGCCGTTTTCCCTTACGAAGATTTGCTTCAGCTGTTCTGGCAGCAGGTCGACCCGACCGATGCGGGCGGACAGTTCTGCGACCGGGGAGAGTCGTACCAAACGGCCGTTTTCTACCATACGGAAGAGCAGAAGCAAAAAGCGGAAGCGTCCAAGCGAGAGCTCGACGCCAGCGGCCGCTTCGACCGTCCGGTCGCGACGCCGATCCTTCCCGCATCCGTCTTCTACCCTGCGGAGGACTACCATCAGGATTTCTATAAAACCAATCCGCTGCGCTACAACTCGTACCGCAAGGCATCGGGACGCGACGATTTCATCAAGCGCCATTGGAATACGCCTACCGACAAAGCGAAGCTGAAGGATAAGCTGACGCCGATGCAGTGGGAAGTGACGCAAATGAACGGCACCGAGCCTCCGTTCCGCAACGAATTTTGGGATCATAAGGAAGAGGGGCTCTACGTCGATATCGTCTCGGGCGAACCGCTGTTCAGCTCCCGGGACAAGTTCGATTCCGGCTGCGGCTGGCCGAGCTTCACGAAGCCCGTCGTACCGGCCCTCGTGCAGGATAAGCCCGACTACAGCCACGGCATGATCCGTACGGAGGTCCGCAGCCGCAAAGCCGACTCGCATCTGGGCCATGTTTTTCCGGACGGCCCCAAAGATAAAGGCGGATTGCGCTACTGCATTAACTCTGCGGCGCTCCGGTTTATTCCGAAGGCCGATCTGGAAAAGGAAGGCTACGAAGCGTACCTGTATTTGTTCGAGCAGGAAAAATAACCTCGCCGAACGCAGTGGGAAGGAACCAGAACGATGTTTAAATACCGCATTGATTCGCAATTGGAACTGAAGCTGCTCGAGCCCGGGGATGCCGGGGAGCTGTTCCGGCTGACGGACGACAACCGCGCCTATCTGCGGGAATGGATGCCTTGGATCGAGACGACGCAGACAGAGGAGGACAGCCGCGGATTTATCGAATCGGCCCGGCACAAGTGGGCCAAAGGCGAAGGAATGATCGCAGGCGTTCTTGCGGAGGGAAAGCTCTGCGGGGTGATCGACCATCATTCGCTCGACTGGACGAACCGCAAGGTAGCCATCGGCTATTGGCTGGCCGCCTCCGCTCAAGGCCGGGGGATCATGACCCGTGCCTGCCGCGCGATGATCGATTACGCGTTCGGGGAGCTGAAGCTGCACCGGGTCGAGATTATGGCGGGCACCGAGAATACCAGAAGCCGCGCCATTCCCGAGCGGCTCGGTTTTACGCAGGAAGGCGTCGCCCGCAGCGCTTCGAAGCTGTATGACCGTTTCATCGACTTGGCCGTATACAGCCTGCTTGCGGACGAATGGAATGCACAGAGCCCGGACGGCAACTGATGACGAACGGAGCGCCTCCACAATTCGAACCGCGGAGGCGCTCTGTCTTCTAGTCGGCCACGATCGTCCTGTTCCTCCCCGCTTCCTTGGCTTGGTACAAAGCATGGTCGGCTCGTTGAAACAACAGTTCAGCAGATTCAGCGTGGGATGGATAGTGAGCGATACCCAGTGAGATCGTCGGCCGGATTCCAAGGGGATTCTCCTGTGTTTCAAAAGCTGTGCGAACCCGTTCCGCCGTAATCCGTGCATCCGGCGCGGTAGTGAACGGAAGAAGCACGACGAATTCTTCTCCGCCATAGCGGCAGCATACGTCATTGGAGCGTACGGACGAAACGACGATACGGGCCAGATGCTTCAATACCTCGTCGCCTGCCTGATGACCGTACGTATCATTGATGGACTTGAACCGGTCGATATCCATCACGATAAGAGCGAAGGGTTGTCGCTTTTCCGTCCATTGAGCCATGATGGATTCAAACGTTCTTCGATTCGTTAATCCCGTTAACGAATCGGTCATAGCGGCATGAGCCAGTTGATCTGTCTGCTTTTGCAGATCGTTTAACGCCATCGTAATCGTCTGGGTCAACAAGTCGGCTTCCCTGTTCCAGTGATGCTTGATGTCCGGGAGAACGATTCTTTCGCCTCTCCCCAATTGACCGGCCAGGTTGGCCAAAGATACGAACGGACGGGCCAAGCGTCGGGCAAGCCATATGGCAGTGATCATCAAGAGGACAAACGGAACCAGAGTATAGAAAAGGATCGTTCGAATATAACGGCTCAATTCCTCGTATACGACGTTGATGGGAGATTGCACGATGACTCCCCAGCCGTTTTCCGGAACGGGGGAATAACCGGAGAGAAAGGAAATTCCTCGGGAATTGGTCACCTGATCATATCCGCTTCCGCCCCGTAATGCCTTCTGAACAACGGGATTTGCACTGTTATCTTCGCCGATCCGGGATTTGTCCGGATGATATAATAAATGACCGTCGGGACTCACAATGTAAAAATACGATCCGTCGCTATCGATGTTATGCTTGCCAAACATCATATTCAATATATTGTCTTCTTGCAAATAAAGACTGCCCCCGATGAAACCGCGGTATACTCCGTCTTTGTCGTAAAGCGGCTCGCTCATAAAAACGATTCGACGTCCGGTTGACGAGGTGTAAGGCTTGGATATATAAGGCTTCCTGGATGCCAGCGCTTCTTTGGCGGCTTCCGCTGCGATATGCTGTCCCACCGTACCGATGTAAGAAGGAGCTACGCTGCGGACAAGACCCGTTTCGTTCACGACGGTGATGGAGTTGAAAAAATTGCCGCTGAGGCGCAGCAATTCAAGCTGCTTTTGCAGCTCCTGCTCGTTCGAGAAATGATTTACCGAAATAATATAGGCAGCGGTGTATTTCAATCCCGCCCGCATCGATTTGAATAAAGAATCGATGGACTGACTCATATTGGTTGCAGCCGAATGGTTCAAGGCGAATCTCGTTTTGAATAATGATTGCTTATTGGAATGATAGGACGCCAGAAGCAGAATCGTTAAAGTAAGCGCTACAGAAAGGGAAACCAGCCCCGTTAAAAGCGTAGCAAGACTGATCTTCTTCTTTTTCGCAACGTCAATCCCGCACAGCCCGGAAATGGCACTCGCCTCCTCAATTCCCAAGTAACTTACCCATAATTCGACATCATTCGCTATAATCCTTTTCGTCGGACAGCCTGAACAAAAAAGAATCCAAGACGCCGACCCAGGCCAGAGCTTGTCCTGCGCCCTCCTATTTTCCTCGCCGCACATCCTTTCATCAAGATGCATACTTTTCAACAGTTCACCAAAATTTTGTGAAAAGAATCACATGTAATGGGGCAAGATTGAACAAAGGACCCTTTTGTTTCATGTTTCTTAGGAGAGGTGATGATCCGTTGGAGCCTTACAAAAGGCATGAAAAGCATCTGATGATCCTTATGTTCATCATCGGGTTCATCATGCTGCTTGCTTTTCTCAGGAGACTGTTCGCTTAAACCAATCCGGCTACGCCTGAAGGAGATGAGCTTCATATGCAATACGATCCGGTGATTTTCAGCCGAATGCTTACCGAGTTGACATTGTCGTTCCACATCATCTTCGCTACGATCGGCGTCGGCGTTCCGGTCATGATCGCTCTTGCCGAATGGCGCGGCATCCGGGCGAACGATCCGCACTACTTGCTGCTGGCCCGCCGCTGGACGTGCGGCTTCGTCATCACGGTCGCCGTAGGCGTCGTCACGGGAACCGCCATTAGCCTCCAGCTCAGTCTCCTGTGGCCGAGCTTTATGAAGATCGCCCGGAGCTGGGGCGGCAGCCTTGGATCCTGCACGGCTTCATGAAAGTATCCGATGCAGCCACTCACCAAGCAACAAAATAAAATTCATAAGATCATTCAACGCTACCTGTCCCCGGTGTGGGAAGTAACGAACGTTTTCCTGATCTTCTTCGTCGTCGGAATTGTCGGCTTCTTCCCGCACACGGCCTATTACTACGGTACAGCGCTGCTGATCCCGTCCATGTGGCTGCTGCTGCGGCTGTTCCTGTTCGATGCCGGCTATGTTCAAGGCCAGAAGAAAGGATGAAGTTTCTTGGAGCAGTTCATGATGATGTACCTCCCGCCGCTTATTGTGGCGGCCTCGCTTGCGTTCATCTTCATCTGGAGCGGCAAAGCTTAAGACAAAGGATTTAAGTAGCTCCCGGACCAAGTCAAAAATCCCGTCCTGCAGCGGATACCGCACAGAACGGGATTTTTCACATGGACCGAGCATTTTCTGCGGACGTATTACCAGAAAAAGGGCCCGCCAAACCCGAACGGCCCGAAGCCGCCAAAGCCGCCGAAGGCGAATGGAGCAGTTCCAATAGCGAGCAAATCGAACAGAACGAGCGGAAGGATCGCTGACGTTTTCACCTGCTTGCCATTGCCGGTGGAAACCAGCAATTTGTTACCGTTAATACGCACCAGCCTGCCCTCTACAATCGTTCCGTCTTTCTTGACCGCATAAATCTGCTTGCCTACCAGCTTCGCGACATCCTGCTTGCTGACTGCTTTTGGCATATGCGCACACCTCCGAATAGTAGCGTCGGGCCGTGGCCCTAATAGATTGGATACGCTATATAGTACGGAATGGACAGCGGGGCTGCTTGTATAAATGCCCCGCCGTCCAAGCAAGATGTGTCATCGTCCTGTCCTACATTTGCAGGTGCCGCCGCTCCGGTCAGCCTCGGCGCAAACGGCCAAGCTCCGTTGTAATCGCTTCGATTTCGCTGATGCTGAATTGACTCTTCCCGGCAACCATCTCATAAATGTCACGCAGCTCTTCGTACTGCTCGTCATTGAGCTGGGAAGCCTTCAGCGCGGCGCCGGAAGCCATCCGCAGCTTTTTCTTGATTTCTTCAATCATAAATTCCGTGTTTTCAAACGTGTTCGTCGTTAAATTCACCGGGGTCACCCTTTCGTGCGCCTTTCGTTCTCCCTTCCATTGTACCATGTTTTGTAGGGGGATGCCCGGTGTAAAATTACCCGTCTGATTCAAGATCTGCTGAAGCAGGAACAACTGGAAGAGGGACTTGCGGTCATCTATTGTCCCCATACGACGGCCGGCATCACCATTCAAGAAAATGCGGACCCCGATGTCCTTCACGACGTGCTGATGCGGCTCGATGAAGTATACCCTTGGACGCATCCGATGTACCGTCATGCCGAGGGGAACACCGCCTCGCATCTGAAGGCGATAACGACGGGCTCCTCTCAAACCGTGCTAGTAGCAGGCTCGCGATTGATGTTAGGCCGCTGGCAAGGCATTTATTTCTGCGAATTTGACGGGCCCCGCGAGCGTTCTTACCTTGTAAAATTCATCCGAGGATAAAGCGAGGAAGCGATAACGCATTAGTGTAATGAAGCACCAGGCTGAAAAAAATTTACCGATCCGGTAACGTCTTATCGTGAAGTCCTTCGCACAAATATTTGACGTGCTGCTCTGCCAGCTTTCGAACATCCTGGTACACTTGGTTGTAATGTATGTTATACGAGATGAAGCCGTGCATGGACATAAACAAACTCCAGGGCAAGCTGTGCATTTTCTTCTCGTTCCCCGGCTGACGGGAGACGACGTACCGGACAACCGCGGCAAACAGATCGAGGCATTGCGATTGCTCTTCCCGGGAGTACCGCAGCAGCTCCGGGTCTTTGATCATGAACATAATCTCGTAATGATGCGGATTGTCCAGCCCGAAGCGGATAAACTCCAGCATCAGCTTCTCCAGCTGTCCGATATCCCCGAGACGGGATCGGTTCAGCATGTCTTTTTGGCGCTCCAGCAGCATTTTGAAATCCTCGTTGACCAGCGCATAGAACAGCTCCGCTTTTTCACTGAAGTGGTAATACAATGCTCCGTGGCTATAACCCATCGACTTTGCAATGCTTCGCATGGTTAAAGCATGATAACCGTGTTCGATAAAAAGCTGCTTCGCTTCTTCCAAAATGCGCGTCCGGCTTAGTTCTTGTGCAACTGCTTTTCTTGCCAAGTGCCTCCCTCATTTCTATGCGTGATTTATACTAAAAGCCGCCGGCTTCCGCTTCACGGAAGCTCGGCATGCTCTACGTAACGTTCTTCCCCATAGATGATCGTCCCTTGACCCTGAGTCAAGTCCGTCATCCACGCGGCAAATGTATCCGCTTCCTCAACGAAAGGCAGACAGCTCAGCGTCACCTTATCGGTGAAAACGGTCTCGCCCATCATCATACCGCGGTTCCGCAGCTCGTTCTCAACCTTGCCGAGCCACGTATAATCGACTTCCACCAGCACTTCCCGGTGAAGCACCTTATACACCTGCTCCGCCGCGGCAAGCCCGGTGACCGCCCCGTCGGTATAGGCGCGAATCAAGCCGCCCGCCCCTAACATAATACCCCCGAAATAACGGGTCACGACGACGACGACGTTTTTCAGGCCTTGATTTTTAATCACTTCGAGGATCGGCTTCCCCGCCGTCCCGCTCGGCTCCCCGTCGTCGGACGCTTTCTGAATTTCGTCGCGTTCTCCGATCATGTAAGCCGAGCAGTTATGCGTAGCGGACCAATGCTCCTTCTTGATGCTTTCGATGAAAGCAACGGCTTCTTCCTCGGTCCTGGCGGGTTTCGCAAACCCGATAAACCGGGATTTCTTAATGACGATCTCCGCTGAGCCGAATCGCTTAACCGTTCTGTACCGCGTTAACATGGACGTTTCCTGGCGCCTCCTTATCAGGCCGTAGCCTCTGGAACATCCGGCGGCCGGAATGCCTGCAAAAAAAGCAGCCATCCCGGGGGATGAACCGCTTTTTCCGCGCGCTGCGAGTTACTTCGACAATCTGGCCTCGAGCGCAGCCTTTTCTTTCTCGTAGCCCGGTTTGCCGAGCAGTGCGAACATGTTTTTCTTATATGCCTCCACGCCCGGTTGATCGAACGGGTTCACGCCCAGCAGGTAACCGCTGATGCCGCAGGCTTTTTCAAAGAAATAAACCATGTAACCGAATGTATAAGGCGACAGATCGGGCAGTGTGACGATCAGGTTCGGCACTCCGCCGTCCGTATGCGCAAGCATGGTGCCCTCGAACGCCTTTTTATTGACGAAATCCATCGTTTGTCCGCTCAGGAAGTTCAAGCCGTCCAGATCTTGCGGATCAGTGCCGATGGCGATTTGCTCCAACACCTGCTCGACTTGGATAACGGTCTCGAACAAGTTGCGCGAGCCTTCCTGAATGAATTGACCCATGGAATGTAAATCTGTGGAAAAATCGACCGAAGACGGGTAAATGCCTTTGTTGTCCTTGCCTTCGCTCTCACCGTATAGCTGCTTCCACCATTCGGAGACGTAGTGCAGCGACGGCTCATAATTGACGAGAATTTCCGTCGTTTTGCCCTTACGGTACAGCGCATTGCGAACCGCAGCGTATTGGTACGCTTCGTTCTCCTTCAAGTTCGGATTGGAGTAAGTCTCACGCGCGTCCGCCGCGCCCTTCATCATCGCTTCAATATCCACGCCGGCGGTGGCGATCGGCAGCAGGCCGACGGCGGTCAGCACGGAGTAACGGCCGCCCACATCGTCCGGGATGACGAACGTTTCGTAGCGTTCCTCGGTCGCCAGCTTTTTCAGCGCGCCCTTCGCTTGGTCCGTCGTCGCATAGATGCGTTCGCGCGCCCCTTCTTTGCCGTACTTCTGCTCAAGCAGCTCGCGGAAAATCCGGAAAGCGATGGCAGGCTCCGTCGTCGTGCCGGATTTGGAGATGACGTTGACGGAAATGTCCTTGCCTTCAAGCAGCTGCAGCAGATGTGTCACGTAAGTGGAGCTGATGTTCTGGCCGACGAAGTAAATTTCCGGCGTCTTGCGCTTATCCTTCGGCAGCAGATTGTAGAAACTGTGGGACAGCATCTCGATCGCCGCTCTGGCCCCCAGATAGGAGCCCCCGATGCCGATGACGACAAGCGCGTCGGAGTTCGATTGAATGCGCTTGGCCGCCTGCTGGATGCGGGCGAATTCTTCTTTATCGTAATTGATTGGGAGATCGATCCAACCGAGATAATCGTTCCCGGCGCCGGTTTTGTCGTGCAATTGATTGTGCGCGGCGGCTACGGCACCCGCCAAGTAATCCACCTCGTGCTGCTGAATGAAACCAAGAGCCTTGCTGTAATCAAAACGAAGTTTAGCTCCCATTCCAAATACATCCTCCCGTCCGATTCGTTTTTTTCTCTGTGACATGTGGGTAAGACTTGTCCTTACTTCGAATCAAAGTTTTGGTCGTACGGTAACACATTAAATTCCTATAGTGTATAGAATACTTTACTTTCTAGCCGAAACGCAAGAGAACAATTCACAGCTTCCTGGCAAAATGTTAAAATACAGGCGAGAGGTGATGGATGAACATGAAAACTGTCGGGTTTATCGGACTGGGCACCATGGGCAAACCTATGGCTGCCAATTTGATCCAAAAAGGTTTTCGCGTGAACGTTTACAACCGGACGGCGGACAAAGCGCTGGAGCTTGTCGCCCTCGGCGCCACACAGGCGGCAAGCCCCGCTGAAGCCGCGAAAGAAGCGGACGTCATCGTCACAATGCTGAGCAACGATCAGGTCGTTCTTGACAGCTTGTTCGGCGAGAACGGACTGGCTCACAGCCTGCGCCCCGGACAAGCCGTGATCGATTGCAGCACGGTCTCCCCCGCGACGAGCCGCAAAATTTACGACGAGCTGGCCTCGCATCTGGTCGATTTCCTGGACGCGCCGGTAACGGGCAGCAAGCCTGCGGCCGAAAACGGCACGCTCGTCTTCATGGTCGGCGGGCAGGAAGAAACGCTGGACGCGCAGCGCGACGTTTTCGAAGCGATGGGCAGCAAAATCGTCTACATGGGGCCAAGCGGCTCCGGTTCCTATGCGAAGCTTGCGCATAATACGATGGTCGGCATCAATGCGCTCGGGCTGATGGAGGGCTTGTCCATGGTGACCAAAGCCGGTCTTGACCCGGAAAGCTTCCTGAGCATCGTCCTTGCCGGCGGCGCGAACAGCAGACAAGCTGAACTGAAAGGCTCTAAAATCGTAAGCCGCGATTTCAGCAACCAGTTCTCAACCAAGCTCATGTTGAAAGACTTGCTGCTCGCCGGAGACGTGGCCGACGGGTTCCAGATGCCTTCGCCGATGCTCCGCACCGCTACGGGCCTGTTCCAGATGGGCCTTGCCAAAGGCCTCGGAGAAGATGATTTGTGCTCGGTCATCCAATGCTATGAGGATTGGATGCACATGCAAGTCAGAAGCCGGGACAAGTCTCCCGAAGTCACGACCGAACGTCGCCGCAACGCGCGCATTCGGCTCGACATCAAGCTGCATTTATCCGTCTACCAATGGGAGCAGGAAGGCTCCTTCTCCGGGCAGCTGATCGAAGGCTCGCTGGTCGACCTGTCGGAGAGCGGCATCCGCATCGTCTCGTCGTTCCCGCTCGCCCGCGATATGTTCATCGTGCTTCACTTTCCGAAGGAAGCGGACCTGCCGCCGATCACGGCGCGCATCATCCGCATCGATCCGGACAACGGGCTGTTCCGCTACGGCTGCATGCTGTCAGGACTGTCGCCGTACGTGCGGCTCAAGCTGGAGGAATACATCCGCGTCCGCTCGGAAGAGCAAGCTTCGCAAGCCTGATTCCGTTTTTTTGCAAAAACCCCGCATCGGCCTATCCGGTACGTAATACCGGATCGGGTGTGCGGGGTTTGCTTTTCGTTATTCGCTAATGTAAGAGCAGCAGTAGTCCGTCACCGTGCGGACGTCCAGCTTGAACTTGGCGCCTGCCGGCACCGTAAATTCGCCTGTTCCGTTAATTTCCAGCCATTCGCCGGCACCGGGCAGCAGTACCTTTAGCTCCCCCGCTTGAATCTCCATAATTTCCTTCGTATCCGTACCGAACTCATACTCGCCGGGCAGCATAATGCCGAGCGTTTTTTTCGTTCCGTCCGCAAAAATCACCGTGCGGCTGGTCACTTTGCCGTCGAAATAGATGTTGGCCTTCTTCACTGCGGTAACGTTCTCGAATTGCGACATGGACCGATTTCCCTCTTTCTCATCTGAACCAACCGCGGACGGTGCGTTCATCCGCCACCGCCCGCTGTCGTTCGTCGTCTATTGTTCAACGCCCACTTCTTATTTCAGCAAAGCTTTCACGCGGGCTACCACATTGTCCACCGTAAAGCCGTACTCGCGGATGACAACCGGACCCGGAGCGGATGCGCCGAATTTGTCGATGCCGAGCACGTCGCCTTGCTCACCGACGTAGCGCTCCCAGCCGAACGGATGACCCATTTCGACCGCCAGACGCGCTTTCACCTCCGGCAAAATGACGGAGTCCTTGTACTCCTGCGGCTGCTTGTCGAACAGCTCCCAGCTCGGCATGCTGATCACGCGAACCGCGATGCCTTCCTCCGCCAGCTGCTTTTGTGCGGCCATCGCAAGCTGCACTTCCGTCCCCGTTGCGATAATTTGCGCCTGCGGCTTGCCGCCTGCTGCGTCGGACAAGACGTACGCGCCGCGGTCGACAGCGCCGTTCGCCGTGCCTTCGAGCGTCGGAGCCGCTTGACGGGAGAAGATCAAGGCGACAGGACCTTTTTTGTTCTCAACGGCATAGCGCCAAGCGGCTGCCGTTTCCGGACCGTCCGCCGGACGAAGAATCGTCACGCCCGGAATGACGCGCAGCGCGGCAAGCTGCTCGATCGGCTCGTGGGTCGGGCCGTCTTCGCCGACGCCGATGCTGTCGTGCGTGAATACGTAGATCGCCGGCACGTTCATGATCGACGCCAGACGAATCGCCGGACGCAAGTAGTCGGAGAAGACGAAGAACGTTCCGCAGAACACTCTCACGCCGCCGTGCAGCAGCATGCCGTTCGTAGCCGCGCCCATGCCGAACTCGCGCACGCCGAAGTAGATGTTGCGGCCGCTGTAATCTTTAGCCGTGAACACGCCAAGATCCTTCATGTGCGTCATGGTCGAAGACTCCAGGTCGGCGGAGCCGCCGACGAGCCACGGCACGTTTTTGGCAATCGCATTTAGCACCGTTCCGGAAGCCGTGCGGGTACCCTTGTCCGCCGAAACGTCGGACGGAATGTCCTTGTCCCAGCCTGCCGGCAGTTCGCCGCTTTCGGCCGCTTGGAACTGCTTCGCCAGTTCCGGATGCGCCTTCGCGTAGTCGGCAGCCAACTGCTTCCAAGCCTCATACGCTTGAATTCCCTTGCTTTTCACATCGGCAAAATGCTGTCGCACTTCGTCCGGCACATGAAAGTGCTGCGCTTCGTCCCAGCCGTACGCTTGCTTGGTCAGCACGACTTCGTCCACGCCGAGCGGGGAACCGTGCGGGCCCGCATGGCCGCCTTTGCCCGCTTTGTTCGGGCTGCCGTAGCCGATAACCGTCTTCACTTCGATCAGCGTCGGGCGATAATCCGCCTGCGCTTCCAGCACCGCTTTGTGGATCGCCTCCAGATCGTTGCCGTCCTCGACGCGCAGCACCTGCCAGCCGTAGCCTTCAAAGCGCTGGGCGACATTCTCGGAGAACGACAGATTCAGCTCGCCGTCCAGCGAAATATCGTTCGAATCGTACAACACGATCAGCTTGCCGAGCTTCAAATGGCCGGCCAGCGAAGCGGACTCCGACGAGATGCCTTCCATCAGGTCGCCGTCGCCGCAAATGGCATATGTATAGTGATCGATGACACGGTATTGTTCACGATTGTAAACGGCTGCAAGATGCGCTTCCGCCATCGCCATCCCCACCGCCATGCCGAGGCCTTGACCTAGCGGCCCCGTCGTCGCGTCGACGCCCGGCGTATGGCCCACTTCCGGATGTCCCGGCGTCAGGCTGCCCCATTGGCGGAACTGCTTCAGCTCTTCCATCGGCAGGTCGTAACCGGAGAGGTGGAGCAGACTGTACAGCAGCATCGAACCATGTCCCGCAGACAGCACGAAACGGTCGCGGTTGATCCACGTCGGCTGATCCGGGTTATGCTTCATCAGCTTTGCGAAGAGCTCATAGCCCATCGGCGCCGCTCCCATCGGCATCCCGGGGTGTCCGGACTTGGCTTTTTCAATCGCGTCGATGGAAAGCGTGCGGATCGTGTCCACGGAGAGTTGTTCGATCGTCTTGTTAGATACCGTCATTGTGATCCTCCTAATTATCGATCTTCTTTTGATCAGCAGTGTGGTAAAGCTCTGGTCCGCCTTCGCGCGAAAGCGCCGGGCTTCACGTGACCCGGTAAACAAAAGGGGTGTTAACGTTTGCATTACTATCTGCTCGCTTGAAGTGCTTGCTTTATTGTACCACTCTACGTTTCAGTTTACCATATCCAACCCGTGAACATGGCCTCGGTTATAGTTCTTCCCAACAAAAATATAAAAAGTATTTGACATATTCATCGAGGGCTGGTACATCGGTTTTGTAAAACATGTTTTACATTTTGGTGTTAAAGGGTGTGTCCATGAAAAACCGTATCCGAGAAATGAGGAAAGCCGGAGGGCTGTCTCAGGAAGACTTGGCCTCCGGCTGCGACGTCTCCAGACAAACGATCAACGCGATTGAAAACAACAAGTACGATCCAAGCTTGCTCTTGGCTTTCCGTCTGGCGGAGCAGCTTCATTGCAGAGTGGATGAGCTTTTTATATACCGGGACAACTCAGAAGAACAAGAAGATTAGCACATATTGGAGGAAGCCTATCATGAAAGTACGTTTAGGAATGTCTATCTTTTTAGCGGCGACGCTTGCATTTCTTGCATTGATGGCCATTAAGGATTACAAGAACGGAACGATCGGCACGTCGAGCGTAACGTCGGTTGTCGTAGTTTTGGCCATCTGCCTTCAATTTTTGACCTGGGGGACGGACCGCAAAGCGCAGCAGGACGAGATGGGGAAATTTATCGCAGCGAAAAGCGCCAAAATCAGCTATCACATTTTAACGCTGGCTTTGTTCGTATTTTGGATCGCCGACCGGATCGTATTTGTCCGCAAGGACGATTTCGGCAACCTTTCGCTGTTCCTCGCTCTATGCTTTTGCCTGGTGCTGTATCCGGTCGTTCAGCTGTTTTACGTGCGCCGGTTCAAATAAATACGGTTATGCCCACAGCGGGCGGACCTACGCACAAAAACCGGAAATGCGCTATCAGCATTCCGGTTTTTTCGCGTTTCCGCGGGATTCCGTTTCATTCCTGCTTCCCGCCCGCCATCGGGCCATATAAAAAAGCGAAGGCCTCCGCCCCCTATCCGGAAGGATGGCTCTTCGCTCCGCACATGATGAAATTTAACTGAACACAACCGTTTTGTTCTGATGCACGATGACCCGGTCCTCAATGTGCCAGTTGACGGCGCGCGCCAGTACCGTGCGCTCGATATGGCGGCCGATCCGCTTTAAATCCTCCACATTGTCGCGGTGGCTTACGCGCTGGACGTCCTGCTCGATGATCGGTCCGCCGTCCAGCTCCTCCGTCACGTAATGCGCGGTGGCGCCGATAATTTTCACGCCGCGGTTGTACGCCTGCGCATACGGCTTGCCGCCCACGAAGGCCGGAAGGAACGAGTGATGAATATTGATGATTTTGTTCGGAAAGTTCTCGATAAATTTCGGCGAAATAATCTGCATGTATCGGGCCAAAACGACGACGTCCACTTGACCGCTAACCAGTTCAAGCTGCCGCTTCTCCGCCTCCGTTTTCGTATCGGGCGTAACCGGAATATGATGGTACGGAATGCCGAGCGGCTCCACCAGCCCGCGCATATCGTCGTGATTGCTGATGACCATTGCAATATCGGCATCCAGGTCGCCAGACTGCCAGTGCCACAGCAGCTCCAGCAGGCAGTGATCTTCCTTGGAGACAAAAATCGCGAGCCGCTTCTTACGGCTTGCCCGGGCGATGCTCCACTTCATGTTGAACTCGGCGGCGACCACGGCAAAATCGGCCTTCAACTGTTCGCGGCGCTCATCCAGATTGGCCAGATCGAACTCGATCCGAATGAAGAACAGCCCGCCCTCCGGGTCCATCGTATATTGATCGGACTGCACGATGTTGGCGCCGTGCTCGTACAGGAAGCGCGATACCGCGGCCACGATACCGGGGCGGTCCGGGCAGGACACGAGCATCCGCGCCCGATTCGTCAAATTCGTGCTTTTCGATTTGGAAGTAACATTCGAAACCATGCGTTGTTAATCTCCTTCGTTGTCAAAACATAGAATGTCTCTTCTTATACCGTAGCGAATAAATGCTCGCCCGCGAACCACGCGGTCAGACGGTGGTTGATTTGTTCTTCACTCAGCTCAGGGAACACGTTATCTGCGACGATCAGGTCGTACAGGCGCTCCATCGGCTCGCGGCCGTCCGCCTTTTTCGCCTTGGCGTCCGTCTTGAGCACTTCCCAGGTTTGCAGCACGTACGCTCTCGGATCGATATCCTGCTTCGTGAAGAAATGAGCCAGACGCTCGACATCCGACAGGAACCCG
The DNA here is from genome assembly GCA_042219835.1 of Paenibacillus elgii. Classification (GTDB taxonomy): domain Bacteria; phylum Bacillota; class Bacilli; order Paenibacillales; family NBRC-103111; genus Paenibacillus_G; species Paenibacillus_G elgii_A. The sequence continues at coordinate 18,313 of JBHJMN010000032.1, read as the reverse complement.
TCGCCGAAACGCGTCTTGACCGTGCCGCCAAGCAGCGCGATTTCCGCTTCGTACATCGGCCGCTGCGAGCTGTCCTCCTTGCCGATCCACGGCGTCTCCAGAATGAACGGCAGATGCTTCAGCTTCTCATGATGAACGACGTTATGCATTGCTTGGAAGCCGATCCAACCGGCGCCGAGGGGAGCATGACGGTCTTTGCCCGCGCCTTTCGGGTTTTTGCTGTCGTTCAGATGCACGACGGCCAGACGGTCCAATCCGACCGTGCGGTCGAACTGCTCCAGCACGCCGTCCAGATCGTTTACGATATCGTAGCCCGCATCGTTCACGTGGCACGTGTCGAGGCAGACGGTCAGCTTGCCGTTGTCTTCCACCTTTTCGATGATGGTGGCCAGCTCCTCGAAGCTGCGGCCCATCTCCGTACCTTTGCCTGCCATCGTCTCCAGCGCGATGTTCACGTTCGTATCCTTCACACCGCTCAGCACTTCGTTCAATCCTTGCGCGATGCGCGCCAGCCCGTACTCGGCATCCTTATCCGTATAAGCCCCGGGATGAAGCACGATCTGCCTCACGCCGATATAATCCGTACGGCGGATTTCGTCCTGCAGGAAGCGGACCGCCAGCTCGTACGTGTCTTCCTTGTAAGAGCCCAGATTGATAATATACGGAGCATGGACGATAATTTCTCCGATACCATGCTGCTCCATCACGGCTTTGCCTTCTTCGATATATTGATTTTCGATCGGTTTGCGTCGCGTATTCTGCGGCGCTCCCGTATAAATCATAAACGTGCCGGAGCCGTAAGAAACGGCTTCGTTCGCCGCATTCAGCAGCCCTTTATCTGAAAACGAAACGTGCGATCCGATTCTGACCATGACCGGGAATCACTCCTTTTGTTCATTACTTTCATCTATTTTACTAGGATCGGGACAAGAAATCTAGAATAGGAAATATTCTCTTGCAGGTTCCGTTTTCCTCCAGCAAAAAGTGAGGTATAATGGAAGGGAGGTGAAGGTTTCATGTGGTATGCGATGAATAATGCCCCGCCCGAGGGGTTTATGTGGTTTATTATTTTCTGGGTATTCGTGCTGCTGTTCATGATGTCGGTGGGCGGCTACTTTATGTTCCGCAAGTTTTTCAAGGTGCTTCCCCGGGAGGACGGCAAATCGAAGCTGGACTGGCAAAATCATTACGTCGAATCGTCCCGCCACTTGTGGACGGAAGACTCCAAAGCGTTCCTCGACATGCTGGTCGAGCCCGTGCCTACTCCGTTCCGCGACATCGCGAAGCATTCCATCGCCGCCCGGATCGGTCAAGTAGCGCTGGAAGCAAAGGCCGACGCGGTCACACGGGAGCATTGCATCGAGGGGTACATCTTGGCAACGCCCAAGCGCGATTACCGCAGTCTGACCTCGTATTTGGACAAAAAGCAAATCGACTACAGCCCGTTCAAGCATTTGCTTCAATAAATTGCCCTTTCATAGCTTGCTTCCTCCGCCTTAGGGAAGCAAACGTAACGAAGCCCGGACCTGTTCGTCCGGGCTTCGTTGTCGTACATCGGGATTAAGGCTCGTCGAGAACCTTTTCCTGCTCGTTTTGATCTTGGCGCGCAGCTTCTAGCACGTCTTGATCCGTCTCGCTCTGCCCTTGGATGGCGGCCGCCGCGGCCGCCTGGTCCGCGAGCTGCTCCTCCGCTTGACCTATGCCGTGCGCGCCTTGATGTCCTCTGCTGGATGCCATGGAAAACCTCCGGTTGTCCGTTTTGTCGGGAAGACACCGTTTAGTATGATCCTTGGGGCGATCCTTTATCCCAGCTTAGGAAACATCCGGCGTATTCTAAGATTTCGGAGAAGTCGATTTGGTCTTCTCCTTCTTCTTGCTTGGCTCCACTTCCGACAATTGCACCGACAGCGTCGTCAGATCGTCGGTCCGCTTGTTCTTATCCGGATTGCGCAGCTGCGAGCGGAGACCGACCGTCGTCACGCCGCTGACTTCAAGCGTTAGCGGAAACTCCTCCTGCTTGACGAAGCCGACGCGGCCGTCAATGATCACGTACATATCAACCTTCTCGTCGGAGTTCAACGCAATGGTCAAATATTTGGACCCTTTTGGCTGCACGGCAGCTTCGATTTCGCCCTTCTGCTGCAAATTTTTCACAATAACGCCCTTGTCGTTAAAATAGTCGATGACTCGAACGATCGATTTATCCGACCAATTGACCGGGCCGTCCTGTGAATAGCCGCCGTTCGGAGGCGTGATCGTATTGCTGTTCGGGTTGTTATTGAAGCTGCTGCTGCCGGAAGACCCGTTCGAACCGCCGGTGCCGCTCGAATTCGTCCCTGCCCCGACTGGATTAAAAGGAAGCGTTAAATCCACCGTCGTATAATCCCAGAGCCAGCCGTTCCTTTTCAGATACGTGTACATACGGTCCAGAATCGTTACCGCTTCGGCGCGGGTCACGTAGTCTTTCGGACGAAAATATCCCATATCGTTCGGCGTCATAATGCCGCTTGCTTTGAGGCTGGCCAGCGCTTTGGCCTGCACGTTGGACAGCTCGTCCCCGCCCAGCTTGCAATCCCCAGTGTTGTTGCCGAGAATGAGTGTGACAAACACATCGTTGCTTTCCACGTCCATCAAGCCGTCCTCGACATACCGTCCGTCCGCTTGAGCGACTTGGTACTCCGCTTCCGTTTTGAACATTTTGACCGGAACGTCTTTCAATTCCGATACGACCGAGCATACGTCATTGTCGCTAAAACGCTTCTCCATTAAACGATTGTCGAAATACACATACAACAACTGGGCAAGCTGCAGACGGGTCAGCTGCATATCGGGGCGAAAAGCCAAATTTCCGTCCCGGCTCAGCCCGTACCCCCCGATTTTGAACGAGGCGTTGTACATCTCCGTTATGGGCTTATGCGCCCAATGCAATTCGGGTACGTCGGTAAAATAAGTAATTTTTTGTTTCCCGGTGGCCAGCGCGTTCGGACGATACTTATCGAACAGCCGATATACCATAGCCGACCATTCCGCCTTGCTGATCGTCTTGTTCGGACGGAAGTTGCCATCGGGATACCCAGTCAGCACTTGCTTTTTCGCCATAAGTCGGATCGACTCAACGGCCCAGGCATACTGCTTCGCATCGACATCCGGAAACACATTAATTTCCGCCGCTGCGGGTCTGGGCCACAACGACAACAGCACGGACAACGACAGCAGAACTGCAAGCTTGCGGTACCATGAAGAATACATCTTGTTCATTGCGAAACCTCCCATCTCTTTCCTTATTATCGGACGAACGGGCGAAAAATGTTACCATTTGGCATCTTTGCTCTCAAAAAAAGCGCATAAGCCGCTGCCGAACCCTTATCGTCCGGCGTATGCCTATGCGCTACCTCATTCAAAGCTACTTTACTTGCCTTCGTTCAACAGGTATCGGAGACGACCCGGAAAGTCCGTAATAATCCCCGAAGCTCCGGCATCGACGACCCGCCGAAGGTCTTGCGGTTCGTTGACGGTCCAAGGGTAGACCCGCAGGCCATAGCCTGTCGCTTCGGCCACATCCCCGGCATCGATCGTGTGATGCTGCGGATGAATCGAATAGACGTTCAGCCCCTCGGCTGCCGCTGCCATCTGACGGTGCGATACAAAATTGGCCACATAAAGCAGCCCCGCCCGCAGATCGGGAATCGCCGCTTGCAGCTGCTTCAACACCTTATGGTTAAACGACGAGACAACTACGCTACCCAGCCGATTGTACTGTGCAAGCAGCTCCGCCAGTCGTTCCGCCAACTCCGGAGTGTAGGAACATTTGACCTCAACGTTGATCATGATTTCCAAAGGAACGAGCTGGAATACGTCTTCCAGCAAAGGCAGCCGCTCCCCGGCGAACCGCTCGCCGAACCAGCGTCCGGCGTCCAGTTGCTTCAGCTCCGCCACCGTCAGCTCTGCGATTGCACCAGTGCCGTCCGTCGTACGTCCGACCGTATGGTCGTGGCAGACGATCACTTCTCCATCAGCCGACAGGTGCACGTCCAACTCAATCGCGTCCGCTCCTTGCCGAAAGGCAAGCTCGAACGAGGCCAGCGTATTTTCCGGCGCCTCACCCGCAGCGCCGCGGTGGCCGATGACAATAGGTTGTTGTTGTTTGGACATATCCGTTTCCTCCCCTGGTTCAACCGCTTGGGTCCTGGGTCTATTATCCGACGGAAGGAACGTGGGAGCAAGCCCTGCTAGGTAAATCCGATGTGAAGAAACTGTAAAATTCGCCGCAGGGGGCCTTTGTCCTAGGATTGCACGGACTTCTCCTGAAGCTGATGCATGATCGTTTTCCGCTTGACGAGGTAGAGCAGGACAAGCGCACCGACGCCATATGCCGCCAATATCAGCGCATCGTTCGCGATCGTTGCAGCGTCGCCAATCGAGATCAGGTGCCTGAAGCCTTCTACCGCGTAAGTCATCGGCAGCGCCGGGTGGATGAAATTGAAAAACCTCGCTTCCATCTCGACGGGATACGAGCCGCTGCTGGACGTCAGCTGGAGCATAAGAATGACAATGGCGACGAAACGTCCCACATCGCTGCCAAGAATCGAGATCAGCATGAACAGAATCGCGGCGAACGTCAATCCAAGCAGCAGCGCGAACCCGTATAAATTCATCGCCGGCAGCACCGTCGGAATCCCAAGTCCCGTATGGAGAATGAACACCGAAAGCATCGATTGAAACACGCTGACGGAAGCCAGCGCAAGATATTTGTTGATGAGGTATGAGATCGGCCGTTTCGGCATCGAGACGACCTTGTTCAGATCAATAACGAAATAGAGCACCAGCGACCCTACCCACAAAGACAGCGCAATAAAATAAGGCGCAAACCCCGTGCCGTTGTTCGGCACCGGATGCAGGTTGTTCTCCGTTACCTTCACCAGGGAGACGATCGTATGGATCCGCTGCTCCGCCTGCCCGTCCATCGCCGCCATGCCCGCCGCCTCACCAAGCTTCGCGGCAAGCTCCTGCTGGCTCTCGTTAATGTCCTTCAGGCCCGCGGAAAGTTGCGTACTGCCGTCGTACAGCCTCGTCACGCCATCCTGCAGCTGATGGAATCCACTGCCGAAGGCATTGAGGCCTTCGACCAGCGCCGTGCTGCCCTGCTGCAGCTGATGGACGCCATTGGCGAGTTGGCCGAGCCGTCCGGACAAATCGTCCACCAGCTGCTTATTCCTGTTCAGTTGGTCCAAGGTGTTGCGCACGGTGGCCTGCATCGCCTGCAGGCCGGCCTGCAGCTCGTTCCTATGCGCCGAGAGCTGGTCTCGCTCTGGGCTTCGGAGTGCTTGGGCTATAGGCCGTTTCGGTGAAGTCGGGCGGGATCGTCAGCACCATAAAATAGCGCTGCTTCTCGATCCCCTTCGCTCCTTGCTCCGGGCTGACTTCCGTCCAAGAAGTCTGCTTGTCGGCAAGCAGCTTGTCCGTAAGCTCCCGGCCCAAATTAACCGGATTGCCGCTCTGCGACATTCCGCTGTCCAGGTTAACAACCGCTAGCGGCAAATGGGGCAAAAAGTCGGTCGGATTCCAAAACGCCCATAAATAAATGAAACTATACATCAGCGGCAGGACCATCAAGCCGAGCACCGAGCGGCGAGCCATGTTGGAGCTCCACATTTGCCGGATATCGTGCCATGCCATTTGAAAACCGTTCATCGATCGATCCACTCGCTTTGTCCATAGTTTCTCCCGCTTGCTTACGATTTCCTTATGTCGTCTATTTAGTATTCTTCGATCTGCAAAACCTATCCTATAGCGGCAACGCAAAAAAACCTGCCCGCGCCTCAGATTTACTTAAAGCGCAGGCAGGTTCATTCATGCTTCATTCTTTGAATTGAAAGGCTAGGAGAGATCAGATGCGAATATCCAGGTTTTTGCCCAGGTTGGGATGCTGTGCCGCCGCAAAATCCTGAAGCAGCGTTGCCGCTTGGGCCACCTGAGAATCCTTCATTTGACTTAGCAGAGCAATGCCGACCGCCTGCTTTAACAGGTTGCCGCCGCTAATGGCGTTCAATGTTGCGTTAATTTGCACAAGCTCGCCTCATTTCTTCGAAAGATGGAGCAAACGCCGAAAGTCCGTTCGCTAACGCCAGTATAATCGATACAAACAAGTCCTTCAATACAATAAAGGGAATTGTCGTTTTCTGCCGAACCTATTCGTATCAACACAATCCTGTAGTAACGCGAGGTGTTTCCCCTGCCTATCCAGCCCTACGTCATCGTTATCGCCGTTATCCTGTTTTTGATCTGTCTGGCTAACTTTCTTCCGAAGTTTTTCAGACGAAACCGATTCGGCCGGCCCGGCTCCAAGTCCCGAACTACCGGTAAAAGTCAGGCCACGCAAAGCTGCTCCTTTTGCCGACGAAAGGTTCCTTCGAAGGAGTTGGCCTTTTACGCCACAGCCGGCAAAGTCATCGGCATCTGCCGAGCCTGCCGGCCAAAAGCGGAGCGTCAAGACTTTACGCGCTTGTGACTGCTCATTCGTTATGGCGCTTGGAAGAGAGTTGACTTTTTTTGAAGCAAGCAATCGGCCGGACGCCTTTCTTGTTCCGCTCTCAGTCCCGTCCATCCAAACTGCGGATTCGCCTTCTAGTAGCCCAATACCGCCTGGTTGCTTTCATTGACTGTGCCGGCATCGTCGAAATTCGTGCTCCCTTTGAAGCCCAGAGCCTCGCTCTCCATGCCTTGCAGCCGCAGGAATAAAATCGCCGCCTGCAAGCGGGTCGTCGATTGGGACAAGTAGCTTGCGGTTACACCGAATTTTTAGTCAATCAATAGAGGAAACGACGTCAAAGCGAAAGCAGTTTGCCGCTAACACAAAAAAGATTTTTTATTTGTCCAGAATAAGCAAAAAGCCCTGAAAACCCAGGGCTTTGCACGATCAACAAGCTATTTGGTATGCGGTTGAGAGGACTCGAACCTCCACGGGCGTACGCCCACTACCCCCTCAAGATAGCGTGTCTGCCATTCCACCACAACCGCAGGTTAACGTAGGGCGAACCCCGAAGGGTTCTCATCCCTACTATACTATGACCCGTAGGGGATTCGAACCCCTGTTACCTCCGTGAAAGGGAGGTGTCTTAACCCCTTGACCAACGGGCCATGCTGCATATGATTGCCGCTTTTTTGAGCGACAAGTGTTATTATAGCGGAATGGGATGAGCTTGACAAGCCCCTTTTGCCAAAAAAATTTTCTTCTTTTTTGGAGGTAGTCCTTCCCTATGTTACAATCAACTGCAAAAGGACCCTATTCCCCTACAGAGGTGTATTCGATGCTGGTATCCAACCATGCTACCGGTCAGGTTACGGAACAGGAAGCACGCATTCCTGACGACAACGAGAATATTTGGCTCCATATGACAGCTCCCGAAGCGAAGCAGGTCGAACACGTGCTTAAACACCAGTTTCACTGCCACCCGCTTGTGGTCGAAGATTGCATCAAGCTGAATCAGCGTCCCAAAATGGACCGATACAAAGACCATATCTTCATCACGTTCTTTGCCGTCGTGGACAAGCAGCTTACTACAGTCGAAATCGCTACCGTGGTCGGCACGAATTTTGTCATTACCATTTGTAAAGAGCCTCTTCCTTTTTTCGACGAGCTAAAAACGCATATGTTGCAGGTCGAAGGCAGCATGGAACACAGCGGGCGCATCTTATATTCAATACTGGATCATTGTGTCGACGATTATACCGATATCATCAATCAGATCGAGGACCGCGTCGACCGCTTGGAGCAAATGATTTACCGTAATCCTTACGTCCAGGTATCCCAGGAAATATTTAAATCGAAACGAAAGATGCATCGTCTCCGCCGTATTATTGCCGAAGAGAAAACAATACTTGGCACGATAACGCACCAGAGTTTCCCGTATATTCGCCAGGAAGCGGATGTCTATTTTATCGACATCTACGATCATATTTCCCGTGTTGTCGATTCCTTGGACGTATTTCGGGAATCGCTAACCGGCTTGCTTGAGCTGCAAATGAGCATTAAATCCGACCGTATGAACGAGATCATGAAGACGCTGACCATTATCAGCTCGATTTTTCTCCCGCTGACCTTTATTGTTGGTTTGTACGGTATGAATTTCAAAGATATTCCCGAGCTCAGCTGGAACTTCGGGTATGCATACGTTTGGATCGTCATGATCGTTGTCACGATTTCCATGTGGGCTATTTTTAAGTGGAAAAAATGGATTTAGCCCGCAAGACTTCGCGGCGCATGACTGCCGCTCCGACGAACCTCCGGTCCTCATCCCTCTCCACGCCATACATAAAAAGGCTACCTTTTCAGGTAGCCGGTCCTTTTATGTATGGCGGAGAGAGAGGGATTCGAACCCTCGCACCACTTACGCAGTCTAACCCCTTAGCAGAGGGTCCCCTTGAGCCACTTGGGTATCTCTCCAAGAAAGAATGGCTCCCCGAACAGGACTCGAACCTGTGACAACTCGATTAACAGTCGAGTGCTCTACCAACTGAGCTATCAGGGAAAGATAAATTTAATTTATCATGAATGCGGCTGTAAGTCAAGGGCAAGCAATTTTAATTTGCCTTTACAGAAACCGCAGACGTATTTCTTCGGGTCGGTCTTGCGTTTACGCATATACTCCGCGCTGCAGCTTGTACAAACGAGCTTGTACCGGTAAGGTTCGGTACGCTTCAGCTCCTGCGGGAGCGACCGGCAATAGCGCGTCCCTCCGACCTTGGCCAGCAGCCGCTTGAAATCGTCATCCCGGTGCTGATATCCCCCTCCCAGCAAATGCAGGTGGTAATGGCACAGTTCATGCTTAATAATTTTCTCCACGTCGGCGGCTCCGAACTGCTCATACTGCAGCCAGCTGATCTCGATATCATGCGTCCGGGTGAAATAGCGCCCCCCTGTCGACCTTAATCTCCGGTTGAACCTCGCCCGATGCAAAAAAGGACACCCAAACGACGACAGCGATATTTGCTCTACCCATAGTTGCAGCTGTCGGTCATCCATCGTTTTCCCACCCTTACTCTCTGGTTTCTATTCGTTTCTCTCTTGAATTGTAACCGCAGGTTAGGCTAAACTGTCAAGTAGGAATCTGGCATTGCTTCGGACAAATCGTCCCTTTGACCCATAGAGAGGAGTTTAACCCGATGTTCAAAAAGAAATGCGCCCTGCTTAAGCTGGAGGACCGGATCGAATTCGTGGAAATGCCCGCTACTCATATGTACCAACTGGCTGCGCTTAACCAGCGTCTGCATAAGGAGCTGGACAAGCTGACCACGCCTAACGTCCCCGGGCTGCCGGTATTTATCGCGGAGTTCGACGGGCTTGAGCTCGTGCATCCGGGCTATACGCTCCAGCATGGTCTGGAATATATCAACCGCCTGGAACAGACGTTCAGGGCGATCCAAGAGCAGGAAAAAGAGTATCCGCTCATCTCCCTCTTAACCGAGATTCGCGCGCTTCAGGCACAGCTCGAGCAGTGGTACGAAGAGGAAGAAGATTTCGCCTAAAAAAGGACCTGCACCCGAAGCGGCTCCCGCCCATATGCTGTATAGTGTACGGCAGCTAGATGGGAAGGGACTGATGGTGTTGCCACAATGGCTTTGCAACCAGCTGATGCGGGCATTTTACAACAAAAACCGCCGGCAAATCCGTTTGCTGAACGATTGCTGGTTTTTTTACCGCACCCGCAAAAGCGAGACGGACCCCACGACATCCCAGCTTCAATAAGCACGAGCTCAACGCTCAAAAACAAAAAAGAGCATACGCCAGAGTGAAGGACGCGGCTTCCGCTATATCCCTTTTCTCCGGCTTATGCTCTATTTTATGCTTAGGAAGGCTTTTTCATCGTCAGGCCGACGCGGCCCTTTTTCAGATCAACGTTGAGCACCCATACCGTCACGACATCCCCTACGGACACGACGTCCATCGGATGCTTCACGTAGGAATTGCTTAACTGCGAAATATGAACGAGTCCGTCGTTTTTGATGCCAATATCGACAAAAGCGCCAAAATCGATCACGTTGCGCACGGTTCCCTGCAGCTCCATGCCCGGCTTCAAATCTTCGATCTGGAGCACGTCCGTGCGGAAAATCGGCGCCGGCAGCTCCTCCCGCGGATCGCGTCCCGGTCGCTGCAGCGAATCGAGAATATCGCGCAGCGTGGGCACCCCGACGCCAAGCTTCGGAGCGAGCTCTTCCGGCTCCAAGCTTTGCAGCATCGCCTTGAGCTCGGCACTGCCAAGCTGTGACAGCTCCAGCTTCAGCTCGCGGAACAGCTTGTCCACCACGTCATACGATTCCGGATGGATCGGCGTGTTGTCCAGCGGATTGCTGCCTTCAGCGATCCGCAAAAAGCCGACACATTGCTCGAACGCCTTCGCTCCGAGCCGCGGAACCTTTTGCAGCTGCGCCCGGCTCGTAAACTTCCCGTTGTCGTCGCGGTATTTTACAATATTTTTGGCAAGCGTGCTGTTGACGCCCGACACATAGGACAGCAGCGATGGAGACGCCGTGTTCACATCCACGCCCACGTGGTTTACCGCCGACTCGACGACGAACTTCAGGCTCTCTTCGAGCCTTTTTTGCGTCACATCATGCTGGTATTGGCCGACGCCGATCGCTTTCGGCTCGATTTTGACCAGCTCCGCCAGCGGGTCCTGCAGCCGCCGCGCGATGGAGATCGCGCTCCGTTCCGCCACGTCCAAATCCGGAAACTCCGTCTGCGCCAGCTTGGAAGCCGAATAGACGCTCGCTCCCGCTTCGTTCACGATCAAATACTGAAGCTTCCGTGCCTTTATCTCGCCGATCAGCTCGGCTACGAACTGCTCCGTCTCGCGGGACGCCGTCCCGTTGCCGACGACGATCAATTCGACGCGATAAGCGTCGATCAGACGCTTGAACGTCGCTTTCGCTTCCGCTATTTTATTGTTCGGCGGCGTCGGGTACGTGACGGCAATCTCCAGCATTTTGCCCGTATCGTCAACGACGGCAAGCTTGCAGCCTGTCCGGTACGCGGGATCGACGCCAAGCACCACCTTGCCCTTGACCGGAGGCTGGAGCAGCAGATTGCGCAGATTTTCGGCGAATACCTCGATCGCTTTTTCCTCGGCCTTCTCCGTCATTTCATTGCGCACTTCCCGCTCAATGGACGAGGCGATCAGCCGTTTGTACGCGTCTTCAATGACAGCCGTCAATGTATCGCGCACGATGGAAGGCCCCTTGATCACTTGCTTCGCGATATACTCGTGAATCCGCTCGACGGGAACGTCCAGCGCGACTTTCAGCACGTCTTCCCGTTCTCCGCGGTTGATCGCCAGAATCCGGTGCGGCGGCAGCTTGCGGACCGGCTCCTGGTAGCTGTAATACATCTCGTAGACGGATTCCTGCTCTGCGTCCTTGGCTTCGGTCCGCAGGATGCCCTGCTCGAACGTGTGACGGCGCACCCACGCCCTGATTTTCGCATCGTCGGCGATTTGCTCCGCAATGATATCCATCGCGCCTTGTACGGCTTCCTCGGCCGTCTGGACGCCTTTCTCCTCGCTCACATACTTGCCCGCTTCGGCAAGCAGATCGCCCTGCTTGGGCTGCGTCTGAATCCAGAGAGCCAGAGGCTCGAGCCCCTTCTCCTTCGCCACGCTGGCGCGCGTTTTGCGCTTCTGCCGGTACGGACGGTACAAGTCCTCGACTTCCTGCAGCTTAACCGCCTGCTCGATTGACGTACGCAGCTCGGCCGTCAGCTTGCCCTGCTCGTCGATCAGCCGGATGACCTCCAGCTTCCGGTCCTCCAGATTGCGCAAATACGTCAGCCGCTCTTCGATGTCCCGCAGCTGATTTTCGTCGAGCTCTCCGGTCATTTCTTTCCGGTACCGGGCGATAAAAGGAATCGTATTCCCCTCATCCAGCAGGCCGACCGTCGTCTTCACCCGCCCCGCCGCGATTTGCAGCTCGGATGCGATCTGCTTCAGAATGCGCTCCTGAATCGCCGCTTTCATCTCTTCCGTCAGTTCCACAACCGCCCGAACTTCTTCTGTCAGTCCCGTTTGCTCTTTTGTCATCCGACTTTTCTCCTCCCAGACATAAAAAAACGAGGGTACCCGCACCCCCGCCTCGTCAGCATGTTAAAACTCAATCAGACCTACGCTTATTTGCAAAGCTTCATCGACCTTGCGCATGGTTTCCTCATCCAAGTGCGTGATTTTGTCCGTCAGGCGCTGCTTATCGATGGTCCGAATCTGCTCCAGCAGGATGACCGAATCCCTGTCAAAACCGTGCGCTTCCGCGTCAATCTCCACATGCGTCGGCAGCTTGGCTTTTTGAATCTGCGCCGTAATCGCCGCTACGATCACCGTAGGACTGAAGCGATTGCCGATATCATTCTGAATGATCAGTACGGGCCGAATCCCGCCCTGCTCCGAACCGACGACCGGTGAAAGATCCGCGAAAAAAACATCGCCACGTTTGACAATCAAGCGTCACACCCCGCTTACCAGACGGTCCAGCGTATTGTCCGCTTCTTCCTCCGCCTGAAACGCTTCCGAGGCCATGTTCAGGTTGATCTTAGCCATTTCCATATAGCCGCGCTGCATCGATTCGCGTAAATGCCGTTTCTTACGCTCCAACAAGTAAAGCTTCATCGCCTGACGGATAAACTCGCTGCGGTTGGAATTTTCCTTCTCGACCAGATGATCGACTTCCCGCAGCAAATAATCCGGCAAGCTGATCATGATTCGCTTCGTGTTATGCGCACCCGCCACCTATACATGCACCCCCAAAAACATACAAGAACCTATTTCCATTATGGCAAACTTCCAGATAAAATATACAAAATCAATATATGCCGAAGGTATAGCAATTATGTTATACCTTGACGCGCTCCGTAGCATGTTGCCTCTATACCTTATTCGGGGCAAATCAAGAAAATCCTCTCATGTTAGGAGAAAAAATTCAATGGCAAATGCATCCAGTTCTTTTTTTGGACAAAAAGTATGGCCGGTGATACTGGACCATAGTCGACTTCTTCCGCCCCACGCTTGTCGGTAAGCACAACGCCGGGACTGTCGGACGCTGGAGAACTGTTTGAAAGCGGGAGCCCATGTTACATCTCCGGCTCCCATACGTGCCGCAGCAGCGGATTCACTGTCCGGGCTGCGCGGCCGTTCGTTATATACACGCGAGGCACCCGATGCGAAATCATGCAGACGACCTCGTAATTGATCGTTCCGAGCCAGGCCGCATGCTCTTCCGCCGTAATCCGGCCTCCGTCCTGGCTTCCCAAAATAACCACTTCTTCGCCCATTTGGACATCTGGCATTTCGGATACATTCAGCATGCATTGGTCCATACAAATTCTACCTACCACAGGAACGCGCTGTCCCCGAATCAACACTTGCGCCTTACCGGTCAGCATCCGGGAAAAGCCGTCCGCGTACCCGATCGGCAGCGTCGCAATCGTCTCCTCGCCCTGCGTCCGGTAGACGATGCCATAGCTGATGCCTGAACCCTCGGGCACTTGCTTCACCATGACGACGCTGGATTTGATGCTCAGTACCGGCTGCAAATCAACCTGCTGCTTATTCACCTCTTCGGACGGATACAGTCCGTACATCCCGATCCCGAGCCGTACCATATTAAAGGTTAAATTCGGCGTATCGATCCCCGCAGCGCTGTTCCCGGCGTGAACGTACGGAAATTGAATTCCTTTTTGCGTAAAATAATCGACGACCCGTTCGAATCGGCCGTACTGCTCAAGCGTATAGCTCTTGTCAGTTTCGTCCGCGCAAGCGAAATGGGTAAACAAACCTTCCACTCGAATCCCCGGCGTCCGCATCGCCCGTTCGATCAGCGCGATCGCTTCTTCCGCATCCGTTAAGCCGAGCCGGTTCATTCCGGAATCGATCTTAATGTGAATATTCAACGAGCGCTCTTTAACCCCTAATCGTTCCCACGCGTCCAGCAGCTCATGGGTATATATATTGAGAGTAATCCCATGGGCCCATGCGGTTTCCAGCCCTTCCGGAGGCGTATAGCCCAATACGAGGATCGGAGCCGTAATGCCTGCTTGCCGAAGCTCCAGACCCTCATCCAAAAAAGCGACCGCAATATATTCCACGCCGCACTGAAGCGCCTCCCGACATACCTCCACCGCTCCGTGTCCGTAGGCGTCCGCCTTGACGACTGCCATCATGTTTACATGCTCCGGAAGCACCCGCCGAAACTCGCCCAAATTATGACGCAGCGCATCCAATGAAATTTCCACCCGGGTCGGCCGGTAAAACGAATCCACCTGATCCACCTTCTTCGGTCTCATAAAATTAAGGGAAGCCGCCTACGAGGCCGCAGCTTGCACCTGTAAAGAAGCTTCCCGCTTAAACATGCATATGATCATGGTAATGCGTACCGCAGGCCCTGTCAACGAACAGAATAGTAACATCGCGTCCGTCAGTTTTTGGTTATTAGGCGGTTCGGTGCGTGTTACGAAGCCGAAGGACAGCCATCGGATTGCCGCTTCAACTATTTACCGATTTCCCCTTGCACCGCCTGCGCCACCTTAATCATCTCCGTCGGCGGTAAGTCCCCTGTAGATAAGCGGAATTCGATGCCGTCGTAGGTCCAGGTCAATGTCTTTTTCGCATCCCCGGTTACAACGCCGAGCGTAAAGCCCAGATCCAAAATATCCCCCGGTAAGATCGACACCGTCTGTACCTGCGGACGCGACTCCACCAATGTATAGTTGTATTTTCCAGAGTAGCGGAGCATGACCGCTTGTTCTTCGCCCAGCTTAAGCTCCGACACGTCTTGCTTCTTCACGCCGCTCGGCATGTATCGCGGCTCGATGATACCGAACGACTGCTGCTTGGAGGTGTCTTTTTTGGCGCCTGTAGCTGCCGCTTGCTCCCCGTTGGGCGCTGCCCCCTTGTCGCCTGCTTCCTGAGCGGTTTCCTTCGTACCAGTCCCTTGATTGCCGCTAGTTGCCCCCGTGCCGGCCTTAGAGTCGGTCGCTCCCGATTTCTCGCCGGTTTTCGAATCCCCCTGAATCATCGTCGGCAGTGTCTTCAGGTTCCAGCCCGTCATATTGCGCTGCATGTCAAACTGATCTTTCTCAAACTTTGTACCGAACTCAAATTGATCGAACTTTACAATGACCATCACATTGGAGTTGGCATCCGATACTTCCACATGCTGCGGGGCGTAGTTCCTCTTGTCCAGCCACACCTTCTGCCGCGCCAAGGAGCCGTTCTGGTAATTCGCCACTACATCGAATACATACGCCTTCTCGTCCGACGTAAAATGCCGTTCATTGTCCATCAGAATGCTTTGGACAAGTGACTGGTATAAGTAAACTTGGCCTTGATTTTCCGGCCAATCGCTTTGGAAGCGGAAGCTTTTGTTCAAATGCGGTGTCAGCACGAATACCCCGTCATCGTTGCGCAGCACAATTTGCGTAATATCCTTCTTCGCATTCGTCAGCGAGATCCGGTAAAACGAAGGGGCCTGAAAGCTAACCTCCACGTCGTATTCCTGGGGATCCTGCCCCGTACGTAGCGTCATCTGCCCTTTTCCGTGATAGCTCTGCAGCTTGCTCATCACACCGTCCAATTCCTTTACCACCGATCCTGCATCCTTTTTGCCGCACCCGGACACTACCAGGCTTAAACAAACCATCACAAGGGCCACCACCCACGTGAACCGCCGCATCGTCTCATCCCCTCCACCACATAATCAATCCAGATTGATACCATGTCTATGTAGGGACTTGGCCAATTATGCAGACAAGGTTAGGGGAGGAAATAAAAACTCCTATAACGGGTTGGTTATAGGAGTTGAGCTCAATAGGCATTTTTATTAACAAAGCCATTGATAATCGTCTTCCAGATAATCTTGATATCGAACAAAAAGCTCCAATTCTCAATGTAGAAAATATCGTGCTTGATCCGATCCTCGATGGACGTATCGCCGCGCAGCCCGTTGGTTTGAGCCCAGCCGGTAATCCCGGGGCGAATATGATGCTTCACCATGTACTTCGGTATTTCTTCCTTAAATTGCTCTACAAAATAAGGCCGTTCCGGCCGGGGGCCGACTACACTCATATGCCCGAACAGTACATTGAAAAACTGGGGCAGTTCATCCAAGCTTGTTTTACGCAAAAACGTTCCGAACTTTGTTTTGCGCGGGTCATTTTCCGTCGTCCATTTGGTATCGGAAGATTGTTCTGTTTGTACTCGCATTGAACGGAATTTATACATCATAAAATTCCGTCTGTTTAAACCGACGCGCTCCTGCTTAAAGATGATCGGTCCTGGGGAGGTGATTTTCACTCCGATTGCTATAAGAATCAATAATGGCAGCGTAATAAGGATTGCGGCTAACGAAAATGCAATATCAAAGGCTCGTTTGAAGAAGCGATTTCTAAATTCATCCAGCGGAATGTCCCTGACATTAATTAACGGAATGCCTGCGAAATTATCAAAATACGGTCTGGACGGGAGATAATCGAAATAATCAGGAATGATTAACGTTTTAACTCCGGCCTTTTCGCAAGTGTTGATAATTTTTCCGAACTTATGGTGAGCGTCTAACGGCAACGCAATGATCACTTCATCAATTAATGTCTTTTCCAGAATGGCCTCAAGTTCATCAACCCGGCCAAGAATGGGTTTGTAGTTCTCAAAACCAACTTCATGACAATCTTGAAAATCATCCAGGAAACCAGCTACTTCATAACCTAACTCGGGATGCTTCAACAAATTCCGATAGAACCTTTTCCCGATCGAACCGGCTCCCAGAATTAATACGAATTGTTTATTGTATCCCTTTTGCCTCAAACGTTTCAAAGAGGTCTTAAGAATATAGCGGTAAAAGCTTATGGCCAGTATATTATTCACCAAAAACAACAGCAGGAAGGAACGCGAAATGTCAAGCTCTTTAAAAATAAACAGGAAGCTTAACAATATTAACAAGCTTATTGTATACACCTGAATGATCGTAAACAGCTCATAAGAAAACTTTTTCCTGCGCTTCGGCGTGTAGAAGTTGAAGGAATAGCTTAAGAAAATCGCTATGCCGCCATATATTAAGCTCCACAAAGCATATTTATGAAGTGGAAGCGGGTTATCTGAGGGAATCCAGCCGCTTTTAAATTTCAGCCACCATGAAAATAAGAAAATGAGCTGCACGCAAATAAAGTCAGTAAAAGCATAAATTTGTGATAAAAACCCCTGACTTTGCCGTACCATTTTCTCACCTCACTGATCCAAACCGATTTAATAATAATGAAGTCAATAATTTCACTGTAATCCCTGCATATACAAGACCGTTCACAATAAAAGAGTACTTTTTTCGATAGTGCTTCTGATGAAATAAAAACATGGCGCGGTGGAACTCGTAGATGATTTTGAAAGGCTTGCGACGACTGCTGGCGCCTTTATAATGAATGATCTGAGTGTACGGATAATAATGAATATCCCATCCACCTTGTTTTATTCTATAACACCAATCGATATCTTCGCCATACATAAAAAATTGTTCATCCAGCATCCCGACTTGATCAATAGCTTCTTTACGAACGATCATAAATGCGCCGACCAAGCAATCCACCGGATAATCTTGATCCGGGTCCAGATGGCTTAACTGATACTGATTATATTTCGGATCATTTGGGAATAACTTCGAAAATCCAAAAGCATAATAGAAGGAAGCAGAAGGAGTTGGAAACCCCCTACGGCATGCTTTGTCCAGCGATCCGTCAGGCAGTACTACTTTGCAGCCCGCCGCTCCGATGCTCGCATGTTGATCCATGAATTGGATCATCGTATGCAAAGTGTCCGTTTGAACAACCGTATCCGAGTTTAGCAAAAGAACGTATCGCCCTTTAGCTAATCGCATTCCTTGATTGTTCGCTTTAGAATACCCTAAATTGACATCGTTGCACACCAAATGAACCATCGGAAAGTTCGCCCGGATAGCCTCCACGGAGTCATCCACGGAATGATTATCGACGAGGATAACTTCATAGGTAAAGGCGGTTTCCGACAAATAAATTGATTTCAAACAATTCAAGGTGAGTTCGCGCGTATTGTAATTAACAATAATAATACTTAAGTCCATAAACTGACTCCATAAACTAGACATGTATTCCCATTATATCATGAAATACTTTTCAAAAGTACCTTAAAAAACGGGCTCTTCGCCGCTAGCGATGCTACGAGCGTAAATAAGCCCTATGAATTTTCAGAAACTCTTTGAAAATCGGACAAGGGAATTGTGATAGACGCTTCGCTCTGCGTTCACCCTCTGTTGT
>JBHJMN010000031.1:0-78991 GCA_042219835.1 Paenibacillus elgii | reverse complement strand
GGAATGCCCACAAGCGTGGGTTTTTTCATGAATAAGACGGGCCCGGCTCGGTAGCTCAGTCGGTAGAGCAGAGGACTGAAAATCCTCGTGTCGGCGGTTCGATTCCGTCCCGAGCCACCATGATTTATTAGCAACACGGAGGCTTAGCGAAGTGGCCAAACGCAGCAGACTGTAAATCTGTTCTCTGACGAGTTCGGTGGTTCGAATCCATCAGCCTCCACCAGTTTTAAGATTATGAGCCATTAGCTCAGTTGGTAGAGCACCTGACTTTTAATCAGGGTGTCGTAGGTTCGAGTCCTACATGGCTCACGTTATATGCGGTTGTGGTGGAATGGCAGACACGCTATCTTGAGGGGGTAGTGGGCGTACGCTCGTGGAGGTTCGAGTCCTCTCAACCGCACCAAAATCAAATATGCGGTCGTGGCGGAATTGGCAGACGCGCTAGATTCAGGTTCTAGTGGTGTAACAGCCGTGGAGGTTCGAGTCCTCTCGACCGCATCTTTACGCGGAAGTGGCTCAGGGGTAGAGCATCGCCTTGCCAAGGCGAGGGTCGCGGGTTCGAATCCCGTCTTCCGCTCCATTTATTGAAAAGATTATGTGCCCTTAGCTCAGCCGGATAGAGCGTTTGACTACGAATCAAAAGGTCGGGAGTTCGAATCTCTCAGGGCACGTATTTTGCTCTTAATAGAGCAGACCTAAGCAAAGAGCTGTTTTGAAGAAAGTAGAAATACTTACTTCAAAACAGCTCTTTTTGTCATAGTGTTTGGCAAAAGATTTTGTGGGAAAATAACTTATCGAATCTACAAAAACTAAATATACAATACCTATTTTATTTGGTAAAATATAGGTTGTGGTAGTTTCACAGACAAGGAAGCTTTAAAGTGAAGACCATATTTATTTTGCAATTTTAAGCAAACCGATTAACGCAAAATACGTTCTATCAAACGAATTGGGGTGCATTCATTTTATGAGTAAAATTCAGTTATTTTGTCTGCCTTATGCCGGCGGATCGGCTACGATTTATTCCAAATGGAAAAGATTATTGAATGCGGATATTGAATTATATCCTGTGGAATTGGCTGGAAGAGGCCGGAGATTTAACGAGCCCCCTTATGCTAACGTAGAGCAAGCGGTCGAAGATATTTACCGAGAGATCAGCGGAAGGCTCGATGCCCCGTTTGCCTTGTTCGGGCACAGTATGGGAAGCTTGTTGACGTATGAGCTTTGCTGCAAAATTAAGCAGCAAAAGGGCGTGGAACCGGTGCACATCTTCGCATCCGGGCGCCGGGCGCCGCAGTGTCCGAATGACAGGAAGGTGATGCACCTCCTCCCCGAAGCCGACTTTATGACTGAAGTTCAGCAACTCGGAGGAACGCCGCGCGAACTGTTCGAAAACCGGGAATTGAAGGAGATCTTTATACCGCTTTTAAGATCGGACTATAAACTGGTTGAAACCTATGTCTACCATGAAAAAAATATGAAGTTCGATTGCGGCCTTACTGTATTGAATGGGAAAGAAGACGACATGGTTCCTGAGCATCTGACCGCTTGGAATGACCATACCAATGGTGCCTTCAAAATTGTCGAGTATGATGGTGGACATTTCTTCATTCACGATCAAACGGAGCCTATCGTTAAGCTGATTAACGAAACATTAAGCCTGGTAGCATTATCGTCGGGCAGATAGCATAGACTAAACAAAGACGGGATCGTCAACCATTTGACGGTCCCTTTGATGCCTCATACGGAGAATGGCCGCTCTCGTATTCCTGATCCCTAACAACACGTCTGGAGTCGAAAGAAGAGAGGAGAGAAGCAATTTTAATATTCCCGCCTTCAGGTGTTTTTCTTATGAGAGAAAGCTATCAAAAGAAAGACTAGATATAATGAAACGAAATATGATAGAATGGGTAGGCATATTGTTTAGATTTTATGAATAAACCTAAGAGCACCAAGTAGTCGCATACAGGTTGCGGCTTTTTTTATGCCCTACGAACCATTGAAAGCGCCATAAGAAATTTTTGATGAGGGTGCCCTTAACATTTTCAGAAGGAGTAGCGATCTATGAATTCTACCCGAGTGGACAAATCTTCATCCCCGAATCAGTTGAAAAGAGGGCTGGCCGCCCGGCACATGACGATGATTTCGCTCGGCGGTTCCATCGGGACCGGTCTGTTCCTGGCCAGCGGCGGAGCCATATATTCGGCCGGTCCAGGCGGGGCGTTCCTTGCTTATTTGGTTATCGGAATCATGGTTTACTTTCTGGTGACGAGCTTAGGCGAAATGGCTACTTATATGCCGGTATCGGGGACGTTCAGCACGTATGCGGCCCGCTTCGTGGACCCGTCGTTTGGGTTTGCGCTCGGCTGGAATTATTGGTACAACTGGGCGATTACGATAGCCGCCGAGCTGTCGGCAGCGACACTGATCATTAAATTTTGGCTTCCGGACAGTCCTTCTTTGCTCTGGAGCGCGTTGTTTCTCGCCTTGATGGTGGGGCTTAATCTGCTTTCGGTAAAAAGCTACGGAGAATCGGAGTACTGGTTTGCATTAATTAAGGTCGTTACGATCATTGTGTTCATCGGAATCGGCATTCTGATGATCATCGGCATCTGGTCCAGCGAAGCCGTCGGCTTGCGTAATCTTACGATTGGCGACGCGCCTTTCCACGGAGGGTTCTTGGCTGCGCTGGGCGTATTTATGGCCGCAGGGTTCTCCTTTCAGGGAACGGAGCTGGTAGGGATAGCCGCGGGGGAGAGCGAGGATCCGCGCCGCAACGTGCCTAAGGCGATCCGTTCCGTTTTCTGGCGCATTCTGCTGTTTTATTTGATAGCTATCGCTGTGATCGGTCTGCTTGTTCCGTATACGAACGAAAATTTGGCCAGCAATGACGTGGCGATGAGCCCGTTCACGATGGTATTTGAAAAAGCCGGTCTCAGCATCGCCGCATCGGTAATGAATGCCGTTATTCTTACATCAGTGCTGTCAGCAGGAAACTCCGGCATGTACGCGTCGACCCGGATGCTGTGGGTGCTGGCGAAAGAAGGGAAAGCACCGCGTTTCCTCGCCAAGCTGAGCAAGAGAGGCGTTCCGGTTTATGCGCTGCTGGCGACGAGCGCTTTGGGCATGTTCGCTTTTTTGTCCTCCTCGTTCGGGGACGGTGTCGTCTACACTTGGCTGTTGAATGCATCCGGCATGTCGGGCTTTATCGCTTGGCTCGGCATAGCGATAAGCCACTACCGTTTCCGCAAAGCCTATGTCGCTCAAGGCCGGGACATCAACGATTTGCCGTACAAAGCCAAATGGTTTCCGTTCGGGCCGATCCTGGCTGGGATCCTGTGCGCTATCGTTATCGTCGGTCAGTGTATCGGCGGGATGAAAAACGGTACGATCGATTGGGCCTACCTGTTTGCTTCTTATATTGGCATCCCGCTCTTTTTGGCGATATGGCTGACGTATAAGTGGAAGCATAAAACGAAAATGCTGAAGCTGGAAGAATGTGTGTTCGAGGATACGGTTGTGGAACGATCGAAATAGGAAATAATGAAGCAGCCGCCCCAGCAAGGGGACGGCTGCTTTTTTACGGTTAATTTGTCGTGAGTACCTCGGGTTCTCCGCTTACATAAGCGCCTTCTTCCGAAGCAGGGGATACCGCAATCGTCTGATTGTCGAACTGCTTCTCGCTTTTTGCAATAACAACGGTGGCGACGCTATTGCCGATCAGATTCGTGATGGCGCGCGCTTCGGACATGAAACGGTCAACGCCAAGCAGAAGCGCCATGCCTTCGACCGGGATGACGTTGCCCGGGATCGCGGCAAGCGTGGCTGCCAAGGTGACGAAGCCGGAGCCGGTAACGCCTGCCGCACCTTTGGAGGTTAGCATCAGCACGCCGAGCAGCGTTGCAATTTGCAGCAACGTCAGTTCAATGCCATAGGCTTGCGCAATAAATAACGCTGCCATCGATAAGTAAATCGATGTGCCATCCAGATTGAACGAGTAGCCGGTTGGGACGACCAAGCCGACGACCGACTTGGAGCAGCCGTATTTCTCAAGACGTTCCATCAAGCGCGGCAGCGCCGATTCGGAGGAGGACGTGCCAAGCACCAGCAAAATTTCTTCTTTGATGAACTTCAGCAGATTGAAGATGCTGAAGCCGTAAAACCGGGCTACTGCGCCGAGAATAACGATGACGAACAGAATCATGGTGATGTAAACGGAGCCCATCATTTTGCCAAGGGAGAACAGGGAGGAAATCCCGAATTTCCCGATCGTATAAGCCATGGCGCCGCCAGCGGCAATAGGGGAGAAGCGCATAATCATAGCGACCAACTTAAAGAAGATGTCGTTCAATTTCTCGAAAAATTGCGTGACGGGTCTCGATTTCTCGCCCAGGGCGGCTATAGCGAAACCAAACATGACGGAAAACAGGAGCACCGGCAGCATATCGCCTTTGGCGAGCGCGCCTACGACGCTGTCCGGAATGACGCTGAGCAGAAAATCCATGAATCCGTGCGGAGTTTCCGCCGCTTGCTTCGCATATTTTGCCACGTCGGCCGCATTGGCGCCGACTTTGCTGACATCCATGCCGGAACCGGGACGGACGAGATACATGACGGCAATCCCGATCGCCATGGCAAAGGTCGTGATGATTTCGAAATACAGCAGCGCTTTGCCGCCGATCCGGCCGATTTTTTTCATATCTCCCATATTGGCGAAACCGATTACAATTGTGAAAAAGACGATGGGGGCGATGACCATTTTGATCAGCTTGACGAATATATCGCCGAGCACTTTGAGCTGCACTCCGAACGTTGGGAAAAATTGTCCGATCAAGATCCCGAGGACAATGGCAATCAAGACCTGAACCGTAAGGTTTTTGAAATTGATTTTCATGAAAATTCCCTCATTTCTACATTGCGTTCTCTTTTCGTGTTTTTATGCTATCGCTTTCATAATGACTTGTGAATCATTTGGACATATTGGTTGTTTTGGTCTTTTTGGTCTTTGGAAAGGTCGGGTACAAAAAAAGCGGACCGCGTTGTTTGTTAACGCGATCCGCCGGGCGGAGAGGATAATCTGTATTTATTAACGGGGCGGCCGACCCCATATTGGAGATCGAGACGGACTTGACCGCTTTTCTCCAAAAAGTCGAGATAGCGTCTAGCCGTCACTCTGGCGATGCCGACGCCTTCGGCGACCTCCTCCGCTGAAAGCGCCTCCGATTGCAGGATCAGAAATTGCACAATCTGCTTAAGGGTTGCAGCTTGAAGTCCTTTGGGCAATTCCGGCGGCTCTTCCTTTCGCCTGTCTGGCGAAGATGCATCGTGCGTTCTTACGAAAAGCAGCCGATCCAGCTCGGATTGGGAAGCGGGACGGCCGCTATCGAGCGCTGCCTTCATCTGGCGGTAGTGCTCAAGTGCCTGCTTCACTCGTTCAAATTTAAACGGTTTCATGATGTAATCGACGGCCCCGTTCTGAAGCATCCGTTCAATGGTGCGCATATCGTTGGCCGCGCTGATCACCATAACATCGACGGGGGTTTGATTTCGGCGGAACTCCATGATCGTCTCGATGCCGTCCCGCATCGGCATGAAAATATCGAGGATGACCAGATTGGGCTGCAGCTCTTTTACCATGCGCAAGCCTTCATCCCCGCTGGAGGCAATGCCTGCGACACGAAAGCCTTCTACTCGCTCGACAAATTGACTGTTGACCTCCTGCACCATCGGATCGTCTTCGACCAGAAGGACGCGGAGAGCATCCCGCTTTGTTTCGTTCATACCGTCTGCCATTGCTTGTCATCTCCCTCGCTTTCCCTGTAAATGAAGAGCATCGGACTGCAAAAAACTACTGTATCGGGAACGTAATGATAAACGTCGTTCCTTCTCCCGGGGCCGATTCGATCTGAACCGAGCCGCCGCCTTTCCTCACGATATCGTCGATCAGGTGAAGGCCGATTCCGCGTCCGTCGTCGCCTTTGGTCGTAAAGCCGTGCTCGAATATGCGGGTTTTGACGGACTCTTCCATGCCGCAGCCGTTGTCCTCGACGAGGACGGACAGCACCTCGTCATCTTGTTCAAGGCTGATAAAGATGTGTTTGTTGTCGTTGGTTTGATGATGCAATGCGTCAAAAGCATTTTCAAGGAGGTTGCCGAGCAGGATCACGAAATCGTGATGATCGAGTCGTTCGGGAAACCGTTCCAGTCGGCTTTGCCGGTCGATCGTTACCTCGATCCCAAGCTCCCGACCGCGGCTGATCTTGCCAAGCAGCAGACCAGTCAAGCTTTCGTTGCGAATACGGCTGTCGAGGAAACGGGTCAGCTCTTCTTTCTGCTCGGTCATCTCGAACAAAAAATCAAGCGCTTTCTCGTTGCTGCCGAGCTGAATTAAGCCACCAATCGTATGCAGCTTGTTCATATACTCGTGGTTTTGCACGCGCAGCGCATCGACGAAGGTCCGGACGCCGGTCAGCTCTTCGGCCATCCGCGTCACTTCCGTCCGGTCTTGAAAAATCGCGACGGCGCCTACGGTCTCCCCGCCTACGGTGATCGGCACCCGGTTGCTCATGATCGGCGTTTCTTGAATGACCAGCTCTTGATTGAAAATCGGATGATTGAGCTCCAATATTTCGGGCAGCCGCGTATCGGGAAGCACCTCCCAGATCGACTTGCCGACGACGTCGCCCGATACTTTGAGCATTTGTTTCGCCTTCTCGTTGAAAATCTTGATGCGTTCGAACTTATCGATGGCAATGACGCCCTCATGCATTGCGTTGAACGTCGCCGTACGTTCGACTAGCAGCGCGGCAATTTCGTGCGGTTCCAGCTCGAACATCTGCCGCTTGATATGCTGGGCGAGCTTCCACGACCCCCACAGCCCGAAGAGCAGGGAAATGAACAACACGACGTAGGCTTGATTCGACAGGTCCAGCAGCACCTGCCCTATGGTCGGCTGGATGCGGCCGACGAGCACGACGCCGACCTGCGCATGGTCGGCGTTCATAATCGGCACGAAAGCGCGCAGCGCCGTGCCAAGCTCGCCTTTTGCCTTGGACACGTAAGTGTGCTCGGCAAAGGCAGGGCCTTCGTCGGCGCCGGACGAAACGGCGCCGATCTTGCTCTCCACCGGATGCGACAACCGCAGCCGGTGCATATCCATCACTACGACGTAGGTCACGTCGTTGATGATGCGAATGCGCTCGGCGGCAAGCTGGATGCCGTCGCGCATTCCGGGGTCCGCAATGCCGGAGACGATCTCCGGCATCTGCGCCACGGTACGGGCGGTGATAAGCAGCCGCCGTCCAAGCTCTTCCTCTTTCAGCTGGACGATGCTGCCAAGGAGAATCGTCCCTCCGATACAGAGCGAGAACAGGACGATGCCGAACGATAAAATCGCGATTTTCCAGTTGATTTTCAAGCGCTGCGGCATTATCCGTCCCGCCCCCCTTTCTACGATATATTATCATACAACAGGAAGCGGCCGATGGAAAACAGAACAGCCCTATCTTCCGCAACCGGGATGGAGCGGGGACGGGCTGTCGATAAGCGGATACGTATAGAGTCGGGAGGATTATTCCCCCGGCGTCTTTTTCTCTTCCTTCTTCTTGTCTTGCTTTTGTTCCGGGGATTTTTTCTCGGACGACTCTTCCTTCGTCCCGGCTTTGCCCTGCTTCTCCGACTGTTGCTTTTCCTTTTTGCCGCCAGCCCACGGGTTGCCCCCCATACGAACTTTTTCTTGAAATTCGAGTTCCCGCTTCAGCATTTTTTGCTGGTCCTTTTGCAGTTTTTTAAGCTGCTTTTTTTCTTCCTTGCGGATCTTTTCCTGCTGCTCGTGCTCGCTCTTTTTTATATCCTGATACATCTTCAACTGCTGTTGAAGCATCGTATCGCTCGGCTTATTTTGCTGCTGTTTTTTACTTTGTTGCTGCTCTTGTTTTTTTCCGCCGCCGCAGCCCGTCAATACGATCGGCATCAGCAGAAGGCACCAAAGCAGACCCCGTACGAATCTTGCCGGCATCTCGTCTGAAACCTCCTTCGTTTGCGAGGGGATCGTCCGCGTTTTCTTTAGTTTAACCGTTTCTTCAAAATTCATGTTCGGGTGTACGGTCTTCATTGAGTTAGGAAACGACATATGGTATTGTACATCATGATCATGACACTCCGGAGGTGGACGGACGTGAGGCCTTTGTTCGGAACGCTGCTTGTTGTATTCATCGGACTTGCCGCTGCCGCGGCGATCGGTTTTTATCCGGGATTCTCAGCGACATCCGACGTGGCGGATGACGAGCAAGAAGGCTTCGATCAGGCGCTGGTCATTAAATTCAGCCATGTTGTTGCCGAAAATACGCCCAAAGGCCTGGCGGCTCAAAGGTTTGCCCGCCTGATGTCCGAAAAGACGGACCGCCGTGTGAAGGTCGAAGTGTTTCCGAACGCGGTTCTTTATAACGAGACCGACGAAATGGATGCGCTTATGCGCGGCAACATACAAATGATAGCCCCTTCGTTTGCAAATGTGTCCGAGCATGTTCCGGCGTGGCTGACGTTTGACCTGCCGTATGCGTTTTTAAGCGACGAAGCGGTACAAGAGGCGTTTGACGGCGAGTTGGGGAAGCTGCTGTTCGATAAGCTGGCAAGCAAAAATTTGGTCGGCTTGTCCTATTGGGGCAACGGCTTCAAGCAAATGACTTCCAACCGGGGGCCGCTGATTCATCCTTCGGATTTCAAAGAACAACACTTTCGCATTTTGCCCAGCAAAGTGATTGAAGCGCAATTTCGACAGTTTGAGGTAAAAACGACCCCGATTCCGTTTAACGAAGTGTATCGCGGTCTGGAGTCGGGCGTCGTGAACGGCGAAGAAAATACGATCTCCAATATCCGTACGAAGAAGTTCTACCAGGTGCAAAAATATATGACCATCAGCAACCACGGATATCTTGGGTATACGGTGCTGATGAACAAATCGTTCTGGGACAAGCTGCCGGGCGATGTGAAGAAGCCCTTGGCAGAAGCGCTGGAAGAAACGGCGCGCTGGGCCAATGAGAATGCGATCGAGATGAACCGTCGCCAACTGGATGAGCTGAGTCATCAGGGAGGGCTGCAAATTCATGTTCAAACGCCGGAGGAACGCCGCGAGTGGATGCAGCGATTGGACCCGATCTATCAGGAATTCGAGGACACGATTGGAAAAGACGTCATGAACCGCATTCATCGGCTGCGGGAAAAGTACGGCGGTTGAAGAACGGCCATAGAATCCTAGGCCGTACCTTCAAGCACGTATACCTTCACATTTTTCTTCACGCCGAAGTGGCGGGCCTGCTTCACGTCGTCCATGAATAAGTCGATTCGCGTACCTCGGATGGCCGATCCGATATCTTCGGCCTTGCGGACGCCGATGCCGTCGATGAACACGGTCGAGCCCATCGGGATCACCGAAGGGTCGACGGCAATCGTGCGCCCTTCCTCGGCTTTGCTGCCACTGTACGTGAAGCCGTAATCCGGATGGGACGGCTTCTTACCGGTCGATTCGACTCCCGCGGTATAAGCTGTTAGCGTCGAAGTCAGCACCTGCCGGATGATGCCCCCTTGTCCTCCGGGCAGCTCAATCCCGGCTTGTTCCGACGGTATCTGCAGCTGCTGTCCTGCCTGGAGTGATCCCGGATCGTCGATGCCGTTGACGGTTAGCAGCGTCTGCAGGGGGATTCCGAACGATCTTGCGATCCGATAAAGCGTTTCGCCTGAGCGCACTTTATAAGAGACGGGGGAAGGTATGGTCTTCAAGACAGGGCTTTCCGTCTGTGCTTTGGCCTCTGCGTCTCTTTGTAGGATCGCGTCCCATTCCTGGGACGTTATGGTCGTTTCGGCCAGATCCGCCGATGTATGGTAGGCATAGGCGGACCGCTCGGTAGCCGCTCCTAAAGTGACAAGTAGAATGAGGCAAAGCGTGAGCCGTAAAATACTAGCGTTCAACATTCCTTACAACTCCTTCTTTGAAAAACTAGAGTGATAGTACTAGATTTGCCTGCTATCCCCGAATTTAAACCGGCAGGTAAAAATTCGTTTCTCCAAATCTATTGATTGAACGGCAATCTTCCAGTATAGTACGAACTATATGTCAGATATGGTGACGCATTGCAGGAATACGCGGCCGGCAGAAGGTCCGCACAAGGGGGCATCGGGATGAGCAGACTTGAAGGAAAACGAATTGCACTTACAGGACCGAGGAAAGCGGCGGAGCTCAGCGTCATCGTGGAAAAGCTGGGCGGGGTGCCGATCTTGCGGCCGGCCCAAGGAACCGTTACCGTTGAGCGGGAGCAAGTGGAGGCGGAAATCGCCCGGCTGATCGAGACAGGGATCGATTGGGTGATTTTTACGACAGGGATCGGCACGGAGCTATTGGTGCAAGCGGCCGAAAGCATGGGCCGGAAGGAAGCGTTCGTGGAAACGTTGAGCCAAGCCCGAATCGCGGCCAGAGGCTACAAAACGATCAATTATTTGAAAACATTGGGGCTAACCCCCACCGTGCGGGACGAAGACGGAACGACAGCCAGCCTGATCGCGGCGATGACACCTTACGAGCTTCAAGGGCAACGGGTGGCGCTGCAGCTGTACGGCGACCACGCGCCCCGGCTTGTCCAATGGCTGGCCGAGCGGCAGGCGTCGTACCGCGAAATTTTGCCGTACCGGCACGTTCCGCCCGCCTTGGAGGTGGTGGACACGCTGCTGAATGAAATCGTGAGTGGCGCTATCGATGCCGTGACGTTCACCAGTACCCCGCAGGTCAGGTTTTTAATGGCCTATGCGCGGGAGAAGGGGATGGCGGACCGGGTGAAGGAAGCTTTTGCGAGCGGGGTCATCGCCGTGGCGGTAGGCAAAGTGACGGCTGAAGCGCTTCGCGAAGAGGGCATTCAGCGGGTCGTTGCTCCGGAGCAGGAGCGGATGGGCAGCATGATCGTCAGCCTGGCGCATTATTATGAGCAGGAATCCGAGACGTAGAGCGTCGGCCTGGTCCGAAATTTGGTCCGAGATTTCAGGTATGGTATACTTTCCGTGTCAGGAAGGTATGCCCTATTTTTTACATATGGAGGCAATATGGAAGCGACCCCGGTAGTACAACTGCAGCAAATAACCAAGCGCATCGGCTCCAAAACGATTGTGGATGGGCTGTCCTTCGAAGTGAAGCCCGGCGAAGTGTTCGGCTTTCTCGGACCGAATGGCGCGGGCAAAACGACAACGATCCGGATGATGGTCGGCTTAATGGCCATTACGGATGGAGAAGTGCTGATTCAGGGACACAGCGTGAAAACAAGGTTCGAGCAAGCGATGCTTCATGTCGGCGCGATTGTGGAAAACCCCGAGTTTTACGGGTTTATGACCGGGTATCAGAACCTGGTTCATTTCGCCCGGATGATGCCGAATGTCTCAAAGGAACGGATCGACGAAGTGGTCCGGCTGGTGAAGCTGGAGAACCGTATTATGGACAAGGTTAAAACGTATTCGCTCGGCATGCGGCAGCGTCTCGGCGTAGCCCAGGCGATTCTGCACCGCCCGTCGGTGCTCGTGCTCGACGAGCCGACCAACGGTCTTGACCCCGAGGGAATTCGCGAGCTGCGCGATTATTTGCGCCGCTTGGCTGCGGAGGAAGGGCTGGCGGTCATCGTTTCGAGCCATCTGCTGTCGGAGATGGAATTGATGTGTGACCGGGTAGCCATTATTCAGAACGGAAGGCTGCTCGATGTCCGGTCGTTTAAGGAGGCTCCTTCAGAAACGGAGGCCGTCGAGGTCCGGTTTGAAGTTGACCGCCCCGATGCGGCTCTGGAGCTGCTTGGCGAGGAGAATCATGCGAAAGCGGAAGGCTCGGAGCTCGTCGTATGGCTGCCGAACCGGCGCGAAGCGACCGCCGAGCTTAACGCCCGCTTCGTTGCGGCGGGAATCCGGGTTTACGGCATCCGGACGCTGACCAAAACGCTCGAGGAGCAGTTCCTCGAAGTAACGGGAGGGAACCGGATTGTCTAGCGTAATTCGCCTCATACAGAACGAACAGATGAAAATTTACACCCGCTTGCGGACGTGGATCATGCTCGCTTTTGTCGTCTTGGCGGTCGTTTCGATGGGCGCGATGATGAAGTATGTCCTCGAATCGGGGATGAATCACGTCCTTCAGTTTATGAGCTTCTCGGCGAGTCTCACCCCGCTCGTCACGATTTTTTCCGTTATTGTGGCGGGTGACAGCGTAGCTTCCGAATTTACATGGGGCACCGTGAAGCTGCTGCTGATCCGTCCGGCCTCCCGCGGAAAAATTTTATTGGCCAAGTACATCTCCGTGCTGCTGTTTATTGTCGAGCTGCTGTTGATTATGCTGATCATCTCTTACTTTACGGGGCTCGTGCTGTTCGGCGTCAGCGGTTCGGTTTCGCCCGACGGGACGATGCCGGCCATCCTTCAAGGATATGGAATCAAAGCCGTAGAGATCGTGATGACGGCGACACTGGCTTTTATGATTTCAACGGTTTTCCGGAGCAGCTCGCTGGCGATTGGACTCTCCATCTTCCTGATGTTTGTGTCCGGAACGCTCGTAACCATTTTGGTGCAGCTCAGATATGCCTGGGTCAAATATTTGTTGTTCGCCAATACGGATTTGACTCCGTATTTGCACGGGGGCAAGCCTGTCGTCCCCGGGATGACGCTCGGCTTCTCTCTGGCCGTTCTGGCCGGTTATTGGATTGTATTTTATGCCGTTTCCTGGCTGCTATTTACGAAGAGGGACGTCGCAGGCAGCTAGCAGCGATAAAGAGACATCATTAGCCGACAAACCACTAGCAAACGCGACAGCCGTCCTTGTTCTTGCGAATCAAGCGCGCGGTCGCGTTTTTGGCTTGTCTGTATACCGGAGGAGGGGGAAATGTGGTTGGATCGGTATGGCTCGGATTCGCGCTAACCTTGATCATTCACGGCGTGGAAACGCTATCATATGCGGTAAGGCTGGCCGGCATCCGAACAGGAAAGCTGGCGGTCGCCTTGTCGCTCACGGGCATCATCGTTCTGATCTCCAGAACATCGAACATGCTTCAAGGCACGTTATTCGGCAATTTGATCGATAAAGCGAAGAATGACCCGGACATTGCGCTCGGGTTTCAATTTCATCTGATCTTGATCGGGGCTTCCGTCGGGACACTGGCGGCGCTTCTCGTTTTTCCGACAATGGTGTTCGTGGCCGCGCGGCTGATCGCTCGTCTTGAGGTTGTCGGCTCACTGCCTGTCCTGATCCGGGAGTCCGTGACGATCAACAAGCTGAAATCGGTCAAGCGCCTATTTCGGCTGCCCCGTCTGGAGATGCTCAGCCGGCTGCGGGTCGGCGGGATTCCGAAGCGGCTATTGCTGATGAACACCTTGGTCACGGGTATCTACACGGTCGGCGTATTATCTGCGCTGTACGCGTCTTATCTTGTTCCCGAGCATGGGACAAGCGCCGCGCAATCGTCAGGTCTGATCAACGGGATTGCCACGATCTTGCTGACCATCTTCATCGATCCGCGAGTGGCGCTGCTGTCCGATAAGGCGATGTCCGGCAAGGTAAAGCAGGCGGAGCTCCATAAAATGTTCGGCATTCTTATGCTGTCGCGGCTGGCCGGCACCTTGCTCGCCCAGCTATTGCTCCTGCCGGGAGCGAAGGTGATTGCGTTCATTTGCGGGTTGTTATTTTAAAATCGCAGTCATGTCCCGTAGGTAAGAAGTGTTAAGTTTTCATTAATCTGGTCATTTGAGGCGAACTGGAAGAGGAAAACCGCGATTCATGTCGAATTAAAAGCTGTCAGTTCAAATTACTTAAAGGGGACTTTCATTAGACTATGATTGAATTCCAGAATGTGTCCAAGGTTTATCCGAACGGAACCGTAGGTCTCAAAAATATTAATTTAACCATGGACAAAGGTGAATTTATTGTAATTGTCGGTCTCTCGGGAGCCGGAAAATCGACGCTGCTGCGCTCGATTAACCGACTGCATGAAATTACCGATGGCCAAATTCTAATCGACGGGCGCTCGATCACGGCAGCAAAGGGAGTCCAGCTTCGAAATCTGCGCCGCGATATCGGCATGATTTTTCAAAATTTCAACTTAGTCAAACGTTCCTCCGTTCTTCGCAACGTTCTCTCCGGCCGGGTGGGCTATCATTCGACGCTGCGGACGCTGCTCGGGCTCTTTCCGAATCGAGATGTGGAGCTTGCGCTCCAAGCGCTTGAGCGCGTCAATATTCGGGAGAAGGCGTATGCCCGTGCGGACGAATTGTCCGGCGGACAGCAGCAGCGCGTATCGATCGCCAGAGCGCTTGCCCAGGAAGCGAAAATTATTTTGGCGGACGAGCCGGTCGCCTCACTGGACCCGTTGACGACACGCCAGGTGATGGATGACTTGAAACGGATCAATCAGGAGCTCGGCATCACGACCGTCGTTAACCTTCACTTTATCGACTTGGCGCGGGAATATGCGACCCGCATTATCGGGCTGCGCGCAGGGGAGGTCGTGTTCGACGGTCCCGTATCGGAAGCGACGGATGAGGCCTTCTCGGGCATTTATGGACGCGCAATCAAGAAGGACGAGCTTCTGGGGGTGGAGGCGGAATGACCGGGCCCGAACGCCGCGACATCCTGAAAAAGCCGTCGAATATGAAGTCGTATATAACGACGTTCGTTTTAATTTTTCTGTTATGGTGGAGCGCCGATAAAACCGACTCCAGCATTGCCAAGTTGATCGAAGGCCTTCCGGAGATGGGCAAGCTGCTCGTTGAGATGGTTCCTCCTGACTGGAGCTATATCGATGTCGTCTGGAAGCCGATGGCGGAAACGATCCAAATGGCTGTGATCGGTACGACGCTCGGCGGGCTGGCCGCGATTCCGATCGCTTTGCTTGCAGCCAGCAACGTAACCCACAACCCGTGGATTTATCATCCGGCGCGCATTATTCTCAACCTGATCCGAACGATTCCGGAGCTGCTTTTTGCCGGATTGTTCGTGGCGATCTTCAGCATCGGAGTGATGCCCGGGGTACTGGCGCTCGCCTTCTTCTCCTTCGGCTTGATCGCCAAGCTGACCTACGAATCGATCGAGGCGATCGATCCGGGCCCGCTGGAAGCGATGACGGCCGTCGGGGCCAACAAGCTGCAATGGATTCATTTTGGCGTCGTGCCTCAGGTGGCGGCGCAATATATCGCGTATTTTTTGTACACGTTCGAAGTCAATGTCCGGGCTGCCGCCGTGCTCGGCTTGGTCGGCGCGGGCGGGATCGGGTTAACGCTCGACCGGACGCTGCAGTTGTTCCGTTATGACCGTTCGGCCCTTATCATTATTTTGACGCTGGCGATCGTGGTGCTGATCGATTTCGTGAGCACGAAGATAAGGGAGAGGCTGCTATGAATCAGACGACGACTAAAAAACCGTTCCGCATCCGCTTCTGGCTCGTGGCTATCATTATATTGGCCATATATCTTTGGTCTTTTCTCGGCCTTAAATTCGAAGGCTTGACGGAAAACGCCGGCCGGGATTTCACCACCATTCTCCGCGGCTTGTTCAATCCCGATTGGGGTTACGTCTACATGCCCGAGGGCGAGGACCTGATCCGGGGACTGCTCGATACGCTGGCCATTTCCATTATCGGCACGTTTATTTCGGTGTTTCTGTGCGTGCCGTTCGCCTTCTGGGCCGCCAACAACATGAGCCGTTTCCGCTGGATATCCGGCAGCGGCAAATTCATGCTGAGCTTTATCCGGACGTTCCCGGAAATCATCATGGCGGTCATCTTCATTAAAGCGGTAGGCCCGGGCGCTTATGCCGGGGTGCTGGCGCTCGGCCTGCACTCGATCGGGATGCTCGGCAAGCTGTATTCGGAGGCGCTCGAAAATCTCGATCTCGGGCCGACCGAGGCGCTGACCGCCTGTGGCGCCAACCGCTTGCAGGTGCTGTGGTTCGCCGTCATTCCGCAGGTGCTGCCG
This sequence comes from Paenibacillus elgii, assembly GCA_042219835.1. GTDB lineage: Bacteria > Bacillota > Bacilli > Paenibacillales > NBRC-103111 > Paenibacillus_G > Paenibacillus_G elgii_A. The sequence goes on along the minus strand of JBHJMN010000031.1, from coordinate 63,010 downwards.
CACTTCTTCTCGTTTGCGCTGTACCGTTTCGAGATTAACATCCGTTCCGCTTCCATCCTCGGACTGATCGGGGCGGGAGGAATCGGGGCGCCGCTCATTCAGGCCCTGGACGGTCGTGCATGGAACCGCGTCGGCGTTATTCTGCTCGGGATCATCGTCATGGTCACCATTATCGATATTATTTCTTCCGCCATTCGCAGACGTCTGGTGTAGGTATAGACCACAAAGCCCGCTTTTCGGATCATTGTGCCGAAGGCGGGCTTCAGGACTCCGATGAAGGAACCCCCGTATCTTCGGCGTTGGAGCTGAGTCAAGTCAAGGAGCGCCTGTAAAGCAAAAAGGAGCCCCGCTGCGGAAAGCAGGGTGCTCCTTTTAGCTGAAGGCTTAGATTACTTCTGGCCGATGCCTTTGGAATATTCGCGAACGACATCGAATTTCTTGTCGTCGGATTTCACGTAACCACGGTGGGAGTATACGTCGAAAATGATTTTTCCGCCTTCCGGGTCTTTGCCGATATCGATGAACGCTTGAGCGATTTTGTCTTTCCACTCTTGATCCATATCTTTGCGAACGGTGACCGTATCGTTCGGAATCGGAGAAGTGAAGGCGAGCACGCGCGTTTTTTCATAGATGTCAGGGTAGTCGGTTTTCATCTTGTAGCGGGCATCATGGAAGATAGCCGCGGCGTCAACTTGTCCGTTCAGCACGGCGATAATGCCTTTGTCGTGACCTTTTACTTCGATGCCCGTTACGTCTTTCTCCGGATCGACGCCAGCTTTTTTCATTTCGTTGGCCGGCCATACGAAGCCTGCGGAGGACGTTACGCCCTGCCAAGCGATTTTTTTGCCTTTCAGGTCTTTCATTTCTTTGATCGGGGAATCCGCTTTAACGATGATCGTAGCTTTGTAGAAGTCGACCAGATCCTTGGTATCGGCGCCCGTTTTGTCGTCTACGCCGTAACGTTGAGCTTGCAGCAGCAGGTCTGCCGCTTTCTTCTCATCATGCGCCAGCACATAAGCGTTCGGAGGCAGGAATCCGATGTCGACTTGCTTGGAAGCCATCGCTTCGATAACGGTGTTGTAGTTGGTCGAGACGGATACTTTGACCGGAATGCCGAGCTTGTCGCCAAGCAGCTTCTCCAGCGGCTTCGCCTTTGCTTCCAGCGTCTCCGCGTTTTGGGATGGAACAAACTGCACTTTCAATTCTTTAGGCGTGTAGCCTTTCGCAGGCGCTTCTTGCTTTTTGTCGGAAGGAGCAGGGGCTGCCGATTTGTTCTCTGTTTTTGTACCGCAACCTGCTGCAATCCCGGCGGAAAGCACCAGGGACAGACTGACTGCTGCAAACTTTTTAAACATGGAATGGACCTCCTGTTAACTTGTTAGATCAAAATCCCATTTTCTACTATACCACAGATTAGAATAACCCATAGTAAATTTTTTGTGAAAAAGACCTGAATATGTCGAAAATTATTTTTTGAATCCCGATGGATGGTTCTCCGGCGCTAAATTTGATATAGTGGATTCAATTCATGGAAAAACGGAGTTGAATGCAAGGTGGTTCAAAAGCTGACAGTCACGATCTTGGAAACTAGCGACATTCACGGGGCGCTGCTTCCGATTCAGTATGCCAACAATAGCCCAACGGAAACGGGGCTGGCCAAAATCGCATCGATCATTCGCAAGGAGCGCCAGAAGGGCGGACCACTGCTGCTTATCGATAACGGGGATTTGATTCAAGGGACGCCGCTGGCGTATCATCACGCCAAACTGAACGTCGGGGAGCCGAATCCGATGATCCAGTGCCTGAATGAGCTCGGGTACGACGCGGCCGTCATCGGGAATCACGAATTCAATTATGGGATGGAGCTGCTGCGCAAAGCGGTCGGGGAATCGAGCTTCCCTTGGCTCAGCGCCAATATCATCGATGAGGCAACGGGCGAACCGCTATTCGGCAAGCCCTATCTGGTCAAGACGCTTGAGCTAGGGCTCAAAATCGGCGTGCTGGGGCTGACAACGCCTTACATCCCGCATTGGGAGAAGCCCGAGCATATCGCGGGCCTGCGTTTTGACGATGCCGTAGAGACGGCCAAGCGGTGGGTGAAGCATTTGCGCGAGCAAGAGAGAGCGGACGTCGTGATCGTCTCCTATCACGGAGGGTTCGAGCGGCACCTGGAATCCGGCGAGCCGACGGAGCCGTTGACGGGCGAAAATCAAGGCTATGCGCTCTGCCGCGAGGTGGAAGGCATCGACGTGCTGCTCACGGGTCACCAGCACCGTTCGATCAGCGGAACGAGCATCAATGGGGTGACGGTCGTGCAGCCCGGCAGCGCAGGCGCGTGGCTCGGCAAAGTTACGCTGACGCTGGGCCTGGAAGCGGGAAGCTGGCGCATTCTGGAAGCCGCGTCCGAGCTGGTGTCCCCGCAAGGCGAAGCGCCGGATTCTGCGATGCTGGGGATCGTGGAGCCGCACGAACGTCTTGCGCAGGTATGGCTCGATCAGCCGATCGGGCGTCTGCTTGGCGATATGCGCGTCACCGATCCGATGCAGGTCCGGCTGAAGGAGCATCCGCTCATCGAGTTTATCAACCGGGTGCAGATGGAGCTGTCGGGGGCTCCGATTTCGAACACCGCGCTGTTTGATAACATCTCGCCGGGATTTCCCGAGCAAATTACGATGCGGGACATCGTCTCCAATTATATTTATCCGAACACGCTGCAGGTCGTCCGGGTGTCGGGGCAGGATATCCGCGCTGCGCTGGAGCGTTCGGCCTCGTATTTTGCCCCATATGACGGAAAAGGTCCGGTGCAAGTCAGCGCGGAATTCAGCAATCCGAAGCCTCAGCATTACAATTACGACATGTGGGAAGGCATCGACTACCGGATCAACATTTCGCGCCCGGTAGGACATCGGATCGTCGACCTGCGCTATAACGGCAAGCCGATCGACCCGGAGGCGGAATACGACGTCGTCATGAACAATTACCGGGCGGCGGGCGGCGGCAATTACCTGATGTTTCAAGGGAAGCCGGTCGTGAAGGACATTCCGACCGATATGGCGGAGCTGCTGGCCGGCTATATTATGGAACGGGGAACGATTGAAGCTTCGCTGAACCGGAATTGGGAAGTAGTTTGGGACTAAACCATTAGGAAATGTGGCAAAAAAGAAGACTGCGCTCCTGTTCGAATATGACAGGGCAGCAGTCTTTTTATACGATATCAAGCATTTGTCTTCAATCAGTTTGCAGCGCCTTGCGGCTGCGAAGCGTCGGCAGCCGACCGTTTCCGCCGGAGGTTGAACACCAGGTTCAGCACGATCGCGGTAAAGCTGCCCGCGACGATGCCGTTGCCTGTCAAAATTTGCACGGCTTGCGGCAGTTGGTTGAACAGCGTCGGAACGACCGTCACGCCGAGGCCCATGCCGACGGAGCAGGCGATGATCAGAAGGTTCTCATGGTTGTTCAGATCGACCTGCGAGCCCAGCATGCGGATTCCGGAAGAGACGACCATGCCGAACATGGCGACGGTCGCGCCGCCGAGCACGGGGGTCGGGATCAGCGTCGTGAGTGCCGCGACTTTCGGGATCAGGCCAAGGACGATCAAAATGCCGCCTGCGGCCATGATCACGTCGCGTGTCCGGACGCCGCTCATTTGGATAAGCCCGACGTTCTGCGAGTAGGTCGTATACGGGAAGGCATTGAACAAGCCGCCGAGGATGATCGCGAGCCCTTCCGCGCGATAGCCGCGGGTCAAATCCTCGGAGCGGATGTCGCGGTCGCATATTTTGCCGAGAGCCAGAAAGACGCCGGTCGACTCGACCAGGCTGACCGCGGCAACCAGAATCATCGTCAATATGGAGGTGATTTCAAACGTCGGCATACCGAAGTAGAGCGGATGCACCATATGAAACCAGGAAGCTTCATGGAACGGAGCGAAGCTGACTTTGCCGAGCAGCGCCGCGACAAGCGTCCCGACGATCAAGCCAAGCAGAATCGAGATGGCCCGCCAAAAGCCGGTGAAAAAGCGGTTCATAGCAATAATCAGCGCGAGCACGCCGAACGAAAGCAGCAGGTTGACCGGCGCGCCGAAATTCGGATTGCCGACCCCGCCGCCCATATCGTTCAGCGCTACGGGAATGAGCGTGAGCCCGATGATCGTGACGACCGAACCGGTCACGACCGGAGGGAAGAAGCGGATCAGCTTGCCGAACAGTCCGGCGAAGAGGACGACGAACAAGCCCGCGGCCAAAATGGCGCCGTAGATGGTCGAGATGCCGTGCTGGTTCCCGATGGCGATCATCGGTCCGACGGCCGTGAACGTACATCCAAGCACGACCGGCAGGCCGATGCCGAAGAAGCGGTTGCTCCATACTTGAAGCAGGGTCGCGATACCGCACGTTAACAGGTCGATCGAGACCAGGTAGGCGAGCTGCTCCGGCGACAGCTTCAGCGCGCTGCCGACAATCAGCGGCACGATGACGGCGCCGGCGTACATGGCGAGCACGTGCTGCAGGCCGAGCGAAAACCGCCGCATCGGCGGCTGGCTGGTTGTTTTGGCATTCATAGACACGGGAAGGATACCTCCGGGAATGGATTGTTGGGCATGGATTTATACCGGGTTCGTCTGCGGCTCAGGCTTGTCCGCGAACGTGACCCGTCCGTCCGCCAATGAAGCGACGGGTGCGAGCGACTCTACGCGATAGCCTGCGTCCAGAAGCTTCCGGCCCCCGGGCTGAAAAGCCTTTTCGATCACGATGCCGATACCGGCCACCTCGGCGCCCGCTTTCTCGGCAATCCGGGCCAAGCCGAACGCCGCTTCACCGTTGGCGAGGAAATCGTCAATCAGCAGCACCCGGTCGCCGTGCGACAAAAACTTTTTGGAGACGGATACTTCGCTTTCTTCCTGCTTGGTGAAGGAATATACCTTCTCCGTGAGCAGATCGTCCCGAAGCGTCAGCGACTTGCGCTTGCGCGCGAAAATGAGCGGCACGCCGAGCTGCAGCGCCGTCATGACAGCGGGAGCGATGCCGGACGATTCGATGGTCAGCACCTTCGTAATGCGCTCGCCGGCGAAGCGGGCGGCAAATTCCTTGCCGATCTCCATCATGAGGACAGGATCGACCTGATGGTTCAGAAACGAATCGACCTTAAGCACCTGTTCTCCGAGCACGATTCCTTCCTCCAGCACTTTGTTTTTAAGCAGTTCCATAGCTTTTTCCTCCCGAATGTCAACAAGATCCTAAGCCCGATAAACACAAAAAGCCCGATTCGTCCGTTTCAACATTAAGAAACGGGCAATCGAGCGATACGCAAAAGCAAGAAAAGGCGCAAAACGGTCGGCCGGGCTGCAAGCAGCGGCGGTCTTCCTTTCTGCGTCCGCGTGTGTACCGCCCGTAGTCCTGCCGTTGCGGAGGCAGGGTAGAGACTCGCAGGCCGATTTATCCTGCAATTATACGAGCTTTTTTATATTCGTTTCCGGTGCTTTACTGTATGCCATTATATACGATGCGGGCGGTTTGCGCCAGTTCAAAAATACGGGAAACGGCGTTTTCCCGGCATAAGCTTCCGAGAGGCGCAGCAGCGGACAAAATAAGGATAAAATCGTTATAAACGTTTTCCACCTTGCGGCACCGCAGCCGATATGAGTTAATAAGAGATGTAGCCGGCCGGCTGACGCTTAAGGAAAGGAGTGATCAGATACAATGATTACGGTAACCGAGGTGGTCTTCGCGTAAGCGGAGACGCCAGTCAAGGGGGCCTTCGGGCCCCTTATATATTCGCGGATGGACAATACAAGAATCGATGGGTTATAATGTAAGGGAAATTCCGTATCTTCAAAAAATTTCAGGTGAAAGGAGTGTCGTGCAATGGTAATAGTACTGGACACAATGAAAAAAGGAAAAGGGTTTGCTAACAAGTGAATAAGCATTTTTCTCCTTCACCGTCACCTGAACCGTCATTGAATGATACATGACATATAGAGGCATTCAGGCACGATATGGCGATCGTGTTTTTTTGTTGATAAGAACTTATAAGTTAGCGCAACTTATAGTTTCGCGTCAACCTTGATAAACGAGCTTCTCCTTAAAATTATGACAAGGACGGCGTAGCTGTTTATCCTGGATTTCATGCCCCTAAAGCTTGCGACGTCAGTTTTGCTTCGGCAAAACTCAGAGGAGGTGTAAAGATGAAAATGCTTATAACTTTCGAGGCTTTGGCCAACATGGCACGAAAGGAGGCTTTCATCGGTGGGGTACAAGAATGGGAAGGATATTTTGCCGCCTAGCCTGCTCAAGCAGTTGCAGGACTATATTCAGGGCGAAATCATTTATATACCGAAAAAAGAACAGACCCGCGCAGGCTGGGGGGAGAACAACGGCACCCGGCAGTCGATTATGCTTCGGAATTTTGAAATTTTCCGGCTGTACGAGAATGGACATACGGTCACTGATCTGATCCGTCAGTTTCATCTGTCGGAGGACAGCATTCGGAAAATCATCGTGAAAACCCGCGGGCTGAATTCGCGGCAGCAGGAAACGGCGTCCACCAGGCACTAGCCGGAAGGATAGCGAAAATAATCGCAAACAGAACAAGCCAGAAGTGGACGCTTTTGGCTTTTTTCTATTGTCTTCAACCCCTTATTGTTCCGGCTGTCCGGAAGCTTTGCGCAGCACGTTGGCCAACCGGTTAAACTCTTCACGCGCCTTCTCCGAGTCGGTGCAGAAATAAGCCGCGGACAAAAAGCGGATCATCTTGTTCGCATCTTCGGGACTAAGCATGGCGCTCCCCCCTTCCCCCTTAAACTTCGGCTTATGGACAATGTATGCTAGTCTGACTTTTTCGGACAGGGCCCGCGGTCAAAGATAGGGCAAATCACCCGATTCCCCAAGCTTGGTTTATGGTAGAATAGAAGAAAATGGAATTCCCGCCAGCCTGCAATAGTCACCAGGGAAGCAATTTCGCCGGTTGGCTTGAAGGAGGGAGCCGATCTGATCCGGGTTTTCGTCTATGGAACGCTGTTGGTTGGAGAATCGAACCATCATGTGGTCGCGCCTTACGTGCTCTCGGTCCGTCCCGGACGGGTGCGCGGCGTATTGTTCGATGCGGGAGCTTATCCCGGACTCGTCCTGTCAGGCTGTGGCGGCGAGACGGACATCGAAGGCGAATGGCTGATCGTGACGCAGGAAGGTCTGCATCGGATGGATAAACTGGAGGAGTATGGCGGGCCCGGCGCACGGAACAACTATGAACGTGTCTGGGTGCGCGACAGCCGGCGGGAAGAATGCGAGGGATGGATCTATTTATGGAATAAGCCGCGGGGATATCCGCGCATTAAAGGCGGCTCTTGGCGCGAATATGCCCGCAGGAAGCAAGAGTCTGGCAGCATGCTTTAAAACTATTGCGTCGATCAACCATACGACAATCATCCGTGCTATAATGATTTCCATAGAGCATGCACCATGAAGGAGCGTTCGACGGCTTATGGCACCTTATAAAATTTTATTGGCCGATGACGAAGCGGCCTTGCGCTTTTTGCTAACGGAAACGTTGGCCGAGGAAGGATACGAGCTTACCGAAGCGGAGGATGGGGCACAGGCGCTTGCCTATTTGCAGGAGAAGCCGTTCGATTTAATTATTCTGGACTACATGATGCCCGAACGCACCGGTGTGGAAGTTTGCGAATGGCTGCGCGGCCATACGAACCCGAATGCAGATACGCCGGTCATTCTTTTGACGGCCAAAGCGCTCGATAAGGACCGGGAACGTGCCAAGGCGGCGGGTGTTACGCAATATATTGTCAAACCGTTCAGTCCGCTGCAGCTGCTGGATACCGTGGAAGAGCTGATCCGGCGCGATGCGCATTAATCGATAAAAATTTATACCGGAGACGGGAAGTGAAGGTTTTGCATCAAACACCCTCTGACGACCGGATGAAACGAGAGGCCCGGTTCCTTAAGAAAGGCCGGAAAAAATATATTCGCGAGCTGTATAAGCAGCTGCAGCAGCTGCGGCACTGGACCGAGGAGGCGGAGCCGGAGGATGCGTTCGAGACAGCACGCCGGTTTTACCGGGTCGTGCATACGCTGAAAGGCAGCGCGCCGATGTTCGGTTTTGCCCGCATCGGGGCGATCGCCGAGAAATTGGTCCAGCACTGGGAATGGTCGCAGGACGAGGAAGTCGTGGCGTCATCGGCGGTTCAGGCGCGGTTTCGGCGATGCTCGCAGGCTTCCTTTGCGGTGGTGCTCGAATTGGAATTGGAGATCGATACCATCGCACGCGAGGTGGAGCTGGATGAGCAGCAGGAGCAGCTGCAGATCAACATCACGCCTCCGCAGGGCGAACGGCTGCTTGTCATCGACGATGACGAAGTGCTGCGGACTTATCTGGTCCGGCGTCTGAAGCTGGACGGCTACGAGGTGGATGAGGCCGCAGACGTCCAATCGGCGCAGCGGCTGATCCGGGAGCGTTCGTACGACTTGATTTCGCTCGATCTTATGATGCATCCGGACAGCGGCTATGAGCTGTTCGAATTTTTGAAGGAAGACCCGAATTTGAAGCTTGTGCCCTTGATCGTGCTGTCCGGGCATAGCGACGTGTACGACAAGGTCCGCTGCTTCTACTTGGGCGCAGACGACTATGTAGTCAAGCCGTTTCAATACGAAGAGCTGGCCGCCCGCATCTACAGTCTGCTCAAGCGGACCAAGACGTTCGAGCAAATGGCGTTCCGCGATCCGTTGACTGGGGTGTACAACCGGCGGTATTTTGACCACCAAATTCAAGTGGAGCTGCAGCGTGTCGCACGGTATCCCGGGACGATCTCGATGGTATTCATCGATATCGACCGGTTTAAATCGATCAACGATACGTATGGGCATCCGATCGGGGATTTGGTGCTGCAAGGCCTCGCCCATCTCTTGCAGGCGAATCTGCGCGCTACGGATCTGATCGCCCGCTTCGGAGGCGAGGAATTCGTGGTGGTGCTGCCCGGCACGTCCGCCGCTGACGCCAAAAAGACGATCGAAGGCATCCTGAGGCTGACGCACCAAGGACCCGTGGCGCAAAACGAGGGCCAGTCGTTTCACATTACGTTCTCGGCCGGCGTGTCGGAATGGCAGCCCGACCTTACACTGAACGAGTGGATCCGACGGGCGGACGATGCGATGTACGAGGCCAAGCAAAGCGGCCGTAATCGGGTAATGTTGTATACCGGCGATGCTTCCGGTACGGAGACGGACAAGGCTGTGCGCAAGACGGTGCTGATTGCCGACGACGACAATATTTTACGCTCGATTCTGATGGCGAAGCTCAAGCACCTGCCGATCGACTTCAAGGAGGCGGCCGATGGGGAAGAGGCTTATTTGACGCTGCTTGGCAGTCCGGTCGATCTGTGTATTCTCGACGGCGTGATGCCGCGTCTCGACGGGTACGGCATGCTCGAACGGATGAGGGGCCGCGGCACGCGGCCGCCCCATACGAAAGTACTCATTCTTTCGGGGCGCAGCCGAGAGGAGGATACGAGCCGGGGAATGCAGCTTGGAGCGAACGCGTATATGCACAAACCGTTTTCCATGGTTGAGCTGGAGCTCAAGGTGAAGGAATTGCTGGAATTAAACTGAGACCGTGACGGCGACCTGTCACGGTTTTTTCGTTTTTTACTATAAAAAATAGGACTTCCGACCGATATAATATGTGATAAAGAGTATAGCTTCGACCTTAGTGAATAGGATGTGAGCTTTTTGTTATCCACGAAGCCCGATGTGTTGGCGATTAAAAACCGGATGTTCTTGCCGGTGACGTTCGGAACGTACTTGTTGGCCGTGCTCGCATGCGCTTTGTTCCGATGGGTGCATGTATTTGAATCCAAGCACGATTTGCTTGCTTACGAATTGCTTCTGAACGTGTTTTTGGGGGCTCCGCTGCTTCTGTTAGTCGTCGCTGGGTTGTTATTTTGGCGGGGGCATCAACGTTACGTTCCGCTGTTCAATACGCTGTCCATGACATTTACGAGTATGGCGATGATCGTCGGATCGGGCGGGATGGTCGAATTTTATTTCTCGATCTTCATGGTTATCGCTTTGATGGCCTTTTATGAAGATACGAAGCTGATTTGGCTTATGACGGCTTTGTTCGCCCTGCAATACATCGCCGCCTACTGGCTGTATCCGGAGCTTGTGTTCGGCAAGGAAGGGTACGGATTCGAAATGCTGGCGATTCATGCCGTGTTCCTTCTGCTGACAGCGGGAACAACCGTATGGCAAATCATAAAGAAAAAGGAAACCGTGGCGATGCTTGAAGCGGATAAGCAGGAGAAGCAGAAGCTGCTCAGCGATATTCTAAACAAGCTGACGGACAGCTCTGAGCAGCTCGTCGATTATGTGGGACGGCTCAATGAGAACACCGAGCAGACGCTGCTGGCGAACCGCCGGATCATGACCTCGATGGAAAACATGGCGACGGGAACGGAAGAGCAGGCGCAGACCAGCAAAGACAGCGCACGCGCGATGGAAGAAATGTCCATCGGCGTACAGCGCGTGGCTGAATCGTCGGCGACCGTCTCGGAGGCGTCGATGGGCATGGTGGAGGAAGCGGAGAAAGGCAACGATACGATCGGTCAAGCGGTATCGCAGCTCGGCGCTTTGAAAAGCTCCTCGACGAAAGTGTCTGCGGCTTTACAGCGACTGGAGAAGCAGTCCGTCGAAATCGGAGAGATCGCTACGCTGATTTCCGGGGTAGCTTCCCAAACGAACCTGCTTGCGCTGAATGCGGCCATCGAAGCGGCCCGGGCGGGAGAGCACGGAGCGGGCTTCGCCGTGGTGGCGCGCGAGGTCCGGAAGCTCGCGGAGCAAGCGGAGGCGTCGGCGGGTCAAATCACGCAGCTGATCGAAGAGATCCAGCAGGCGACGGTATCGGCCGTTTCGGTGATGAGAGCAAGTGCAGGTCAGGTCGAGACGAGTCATACGGCGGTTAACGAAGCCGGGGATGTATTCCGGCTCATTGTAGGTGAAGCGAAAAAAGTAAGCGATCAAATCCAGGATATTTCGGCGGCTGCCCAGCAAATGTCGGCAGGGTCGGAGCAGGTGACGGCGGCCTTGAACGAGGTGGCGCGCATTTCCGACGACAGTGCGGCAGGGGCGAATCATGTGCTCTCGTCGTCGCAGGAGCAGTTGTCGGCGATGGAGTCGATCACCGCTTCGACGGAAGGGCTTACACGGCTCGCGAAGGAGCTGGAGACGATCTGCCACGAGCTGCAAATGGAACGGAAAAAGCAAATGTCTTCTTTATAAAGTAGATGAATTGCACAAAAAAGCATCCCGCTTCGCTGCCGTGAAGGCAAAGGAAGCGGGATGCTTTCGTTCGTGATCCGGCTTACAGGTCGTCCCAGTTCAGGTTGGACGATTTGCTGTAGTTGGTCACCTTTTGCTCGAAAAAGTCCGTTTTCATGCTGTTCATGTTGCTGAACGTCTCGACCCATTTCATTGGGTGCTCGACGACATCGGGGTATAAAATTTCCAAACCGAGCTTGCGCAGGCGCTCGTTGGACAAATATTTGATGTACTGGTCGATGATGTCGTTGCTCAGGCCGTGAATGTTGTTGTTCGTGATGTATTGGCCCCACTCGATCTCGTGCTGGACGGCCGTCTTCATCATCTGGCGCAGGTCTTCGATCAGCTCGTCCGTAAACAGCTCCGGATTTTCCTTGCGGATTTCGCGGAAAATGTTTTGGAACAGCGCCAGATGCGTCAGCTCGTCGCGCTGAATGTATTTGATCTCCGAGACGGTGCCAAGCATTTTGCCTTGGCGTCCAAGCGCATAGAAGAAGCTGAAGCCGCTGTAAAAATAAATGCCTTCGAGAATGTAATTGGCCATGATGGTGCGCATCAGGTTTTCCGTGGAAGGCGTCTCGATGAACCGTTCGTACAGGTCGGTGATGAATCGGTTGCGGCGCAGCAGATGCTTGTCCTCGCGCCATTGGTTGTAGATGTCGTCGCGCACTTCCGCCGAGCAGACGCTGTCGAGGATGTACGAATAGCTCTGGCTGTGGACAGCTTCCTGGAACGTCTGCACCGTCAGGCACAGGTTGACTTCTGGAGCCGTGATGTACTCGTTGATGTTCGGCAGGTTGGCCGTTTGCAGCGAATCGAGAAAGATCAGGAAGCTGATGATCTTGTCGTAGCTTTGGCGTTCCACGGGCGACAGGAATTTGTAGTCCTTCGCATCCTGCGCGAGCGGAATTTCTTCGGGAATCCAGAAGTTGTTCATCATCGTGCGGTACATCTTGGTTGCCCAGTCGTATTTGACGTTGTTCAGCTCGATCAGGTTCGTCGTATTGCCGCCGATCATGCGGCGCTTGCCCCAATCGCGGTCGCCATTCTCGTTAAAAAGCTTTTTCTTTTGCAGCTCCATTGGTTGGTCTACCCCCTAAATCCCCCTGCAAGGGGGACCCCAGGGGACGCTGCCCCCTGGACCCCCGAAGCTGTCGTAGGCTCGACAACGTGCAGGAGATGTATGTTTGATGGTGGATCGCTTTCGTACATAAGACTCTTTGCAAATGCAAAGAGTCTTATGTACACGCTTTACGTTTAGAGTGTTGGAGTTCATTGGGCGGCGCGCTTCGCTGCCGCCCGCGAACTCCGGGTTTTTTCGTTGGGGGGGCGTGCTTAAGCGCGCACGGCCCTAACGGATTGGGTTGTGGAAAAACTTTTATTTATGCGCTGCAGCTTACGCAATCCTCGACTTCGAGGCTTTTGTTGCGGCAGTAGTAGACGGTTTTCAAGCCGTGCTTCCAAGCGGCCATGTACATTTCCAGGAACTCGCGGGCGGACAACTCCGGCGTGATGTATAGGTTGAACGATTGCGATTGGTCGATATGGCGCTGACGGGCGCCGGCGGCGCGGATGCTCCAGTGCTGGTCGATCCGGTGCGCTTCCTTGTAGAACCACATCGTCTCCGGGCCCAGGTTCGGCGCGGTTTGCGGGATGACGGCGTTCTTCTTCTCTTCGACGAAAAACTTGTTGAAGATCGGGTCGATCCCGGCCGTCGAACCGGCGATGAGCGACGTGGACGCCGTCGGCGCGATGGCGAACATCCAGCCGTTGCGGACGCCGTGTTTTGCGACCTGCTCTTTCAATTCGAGCCATTCCGGGCTGTTGTAGCCGCGGGCTTCGAAGTATTCGCCGGTCTGCCATTCGCTACCCTCGAATACGGGGTAAGCGCCTTTTTCTTTGGCGATTTCCATCGACGCTTTGATGGCATAGTAGTTCATCCACTCGTATACTTCGTCGGCTTTTTGCACGTGCTCGTCGGATTCCCATTGAATTTTGAGCTGAGCCAGCATTTGATGGTAACCGCTGGAGCCGAGGCCGACGGCGCGGTATTTTTTATTCGTAATTTCCGCTTGCGGAATCGGATAGTAGTTCAGGTCGATAACGTTGTCCATCATCCGCATCTGCGTCGTGACAACGCGCTCGATGTCTTCCTTCGTATAGACGCGGCCGAGGTTGGTCGAAGACAGGTTGCAGACGACGAAATCGCCGCTTTTCACCTTCGTCGTAATGATGCCGTCCTCGTGCTCCGTCTGGATCATCTCGGTGGCGCTCATATTTTGGCAAATTTCGGTACACAGGTTCGAGCAGTAAATCATGCCCTTGTGCTTGTTCGGGTTGGCGCGGTTCACCGTATCGCGGAAGAATACAAACGGCGTGCCGGTTTCGAACGAGCTGGTCAGGATGCGCTTCATAATGTCGATGGCCGGAATTTCGTCCTTCGAAATTTTGTCGTCGTTCACGCAATCCCAGTAGCGGCTTTCGAATTCCTCGCCCCACGAATCCTCGATCGAGTAGCCCTTGATCTTGCGCACTTCGTGCGGATCGAACAAGTACCATGTGCCGCGCTCCTCGACCGTTTTCATGAACAGATCGGGGATGCAGACGCCCGGGAAAATGTCGTGGGCTTTCATCCGGTCGTCGCCATTGTTCGTCTTCAGGTTCAGGAAGTCCAAAATATCCTTGTGCCACACGTCAAGGTAGACGGCGACGGCTCCGGAACGAACACCCAACTGGTCGACGGCGATGGCCGTATTGTTGTAGTTCTTGATCCAAGGCACAACGCCGCCGGCGACGCCCTTGAACCCGCGGATGTTGGAGCCGCGGCTGCGCACTTTGCCGACGTAGATGCCCATGCCGCCGCCGTGCTTGGATACCTGCGCGAAGCTTTGGTCTACGTTGTAAATGCCCCACAGGTTGTCGGGCACGGTATCGATAAAACAGCTGGAGAGCTGATGCAGCGGCTTGCGGGCGTTCGCCAGCGTCGGCGTCGCTACCGTCATCTCCAGATTGCTGAGCACGTCGTAGAACTGCTTCGCCCAATGCAGCTTATCCGTTTCCTTCATGGCCAGGTGCATCGCCACGCCCATGAACAGCTCCTGCGGAAGCTCCAGCACTTCCTTGTCCACTCCCTTGATCAAATAGCGGTCGGCAAGCGTCTTGAGGCCGATGTAGTTCAGCAGATAATCGCGCTCCGGCTTGATGTAGACGCCAAGCTCCTGAATTTCTTCCCGGCTGTAATGCTCCAGAACGTATTTGCCGTACAAGCCCATATCGGTCAAATAGGTGATCAGCGAATACAGATCACCGTAGCCGAAATGGCCGTACTTGCGGTTTAACCGGGCTTCCTTATAAAGATCGTATGCGAGCAGTTTGGCGGCGACATACTGCCAGTTCGGCTGCTCGACGCTTGTTTTTTCTACGGCTACCTGAATGAGCAGGCGCTGGATTTCCTGGGTCGTAATCCCGTTGCGGAATAAGGGCAGCAGAGCGGTTTCCAGCTCCAGCGGATCGCATTCCGGATAAGTTTCGCACGCGAAGTCGATGACCTTTTTCATTTTGGAGAACACGAGTTCTTCCTTCGTGCCGTCCCGTTTTACGATGATCATGCATTCAGCTCCTTTGGAATGTTCAAAGAAAAAGCATGCCGCCGCCCTGCAGGCAGACGCATGCCGCTAACGCTTCGTAGGAAGCGTTAAAGGTGTGGTCACAGGCAAAGTTCGCGCTGCGAAGCTTCCTGTCGTTCTGCGGTTCGCCTTCGATCGGGCTTGGCGAACCGTACGGGTGCGGCTTCGTTGCCATGGCGGCACTTTGACAAGTTTTCCACAATATGTCGTAGTTATTGGTTATTGCACCTACAATATGTAGTTGTTTTTAAGAAGCAATATCATGAATTTACCGCATCGTCGCTTCGCTGTCAATCTATTCATTCGGCCGATAATCGCCAATTGATTGGGACAAAATCGCGAAAAAACGCCGAATTTGGTTTGTTATTGCGTTTTATGCTACATTTACTATGGGTTATAGCAAACCTGCCTTTTTTGCAATAAAAATTGAGGTCGTGGGATGGTGCACCGGGTCTCCGGTGAACGATAGGAGGAGTAACGAATGGAATGGAGAGGGAATTGGGGAGAGACGTACAGGAGGCTCGCCTTATGGCTGCTGATCGTCGGGCTCGGCGCAATGTTCCTGCTTGGGTCTGCGGCCCCGGCCGGAGCTCACGCCTCCCTCATGCAGACGGTTCCGGCAAACGGCGCGGAACTGGAAAAGCCGCCGGAGCAAGTGGTCTTGACGTTTAACGAGCGTCTGGAGGAGGGGCTGTATTACTTAAGGGTCTACGACGGCAGCAAGCGCAAGGTGACGGACAAAGCGGCTGTGATGAACGATACTCGCACGGCCTTGACCCTGGACCTTCCTGGACTTACCAAAGGCATCTATGTGGTGACTTATCACGTTATCTCGGCCGACGGGCATCCCGTGGATGGCACTTATTTGTTCGCGGTCGGCCAAAGTCTGGATCAGCCGTCGGGTGTCGGCGGCAGCGCGCCTGCGATTGAGCATTTGCACCGTCACGACGGTCCGATCAGTACGTTTGGAGTGAAGGATGTTCTGCAATTCGGCTCGCGTATTTTGTTTTATTTGGCTTTGCTCGGCTTTACGGGCTGGCTGCTCTGGCTTCGCTGGTTCGTTCCCGGAGAAAAAACAGATCCGTCCCGCATCCGGCTGAGACAGTGGGCGGAGCGGCTGCAGCAGCTCTATTTGATCGCATATATTTTGTTCATGTGGGCGCATATGGGCGATCTGATCGGCGATGGGGGAGCAGAAGGTCTGCTGCGTTTATTCACCCAAACGACGGTCGGCTACGCCTGGCTCGGAGGGCTGCTGCTGGCGCTGCTGTCCTTTGTCGTTCTGTACCGCAGCGTCTTTTTCGACTATATCTGGCTTGCGCTCGTCTGGTTCGCCAAAAGCCTGCTCGGGCATGCGGCCGCGTTCGAACCGAAAAGCGAAACGCTGGTACTGGACTGGCTTCATCTGGCCGCCTCTTCGGTATGGGTCGGGGGCTTGCTGATGCTGCTCGTCTTATGGCGTACGGATAAGGAGCTGGGCAAACGGTTTCTTCCGAACTTCTCTACGGCGGCGCTGATCAGCATCTTGCTGCTGACCGTCTCCGGCGTGCTGACCGTGTTCATTTTTCTCCCGGACGTGCGGTATATCGTGGAGACAGGGTGGGGCAAGCTGCTTCTGGCGAAGACCGGGCTCGTGCTGCTGGTCGTCGTGACCGCGGCGTTGATCCGCTTCTTGTTCCGCAAAAGCAGCGAACGAAGTGCAGGCCGTCTGCTTGGAGTCGATGCCGTGCTGATGGCGCTTATTGTCGGCGTCGTCGGCGTATTTACTTATTTAACCCCGCTTCCGGCCAATGAACCGATGAACTGGCATGTGATGGGCGAGAAGATCCATATGACCGCGCAGATCAGTCCGAAGGCGCCGGGCGTCAACGATTTTACCGTAAAAGTGTGGCTGCCCGAAAAGCTCGGCAAACCGAAGCAGGTGATCATGAAGCTGCAGGCGACGGACAACCCGGAAATTGCCCCGTTCCTGGTGCCTGTCGAATATACGGAGGATGTGAGCTTCGAGGAGTCGTTCGGGTTAAAAAGACATACGTACAAAACGCGTGGAGCTTATTTGCCTTATCCCGGCCATTGGAAGCTGGAGGTACGGGTTCTTGACAGCAATGACGACGAAACGGTATATGAACATATGTTCCGCGTCTATTGATCGTCATTTCAATGAAGATCATGTTGAACTGTATCGTTTTATGTCGATGAATATGGGTCTTTATGACCAAAGTCCTCTTGTTCTTTTGGTTCTGGAGAATTAGAATAAAAAGAAAACCCTTCTTTATGAGGAAGCAGAGGAGCGACATGGAAAAAAAACGGAGTCCTGCAGGTTCAGGGCTGCTGCAGGAATGGCGGCATAAACTGCACCGGCACACTGCGCTTCTGCATTTGTGGTGTGTGATGGCCGGCGTGGAAATCGTACTGCTTTCGCTCAAACAGTTGCTTGGTGTGCCTAATGATCCGTTGGATTTCATTACATCGGGCTTGACCGTGCTGTCGGTTGCACCGATTCTTAATGCGGCCGTTCGAAACAACAGCGTCAAGCCGATTCGGGCGCTGGCCCCGGCCGTCGTGATTATGGCGTTCGCAGAGATTGTGGCATTGGCGGTGCGCTATGTATCGTGGCAAACCGCCGACTTGATGCGAACAACGGTCGATCTGGCGGGTCTCGCTCTGTTCACGACGCCGATCCTTTATTTTGTATTGACGGATATGCGCAACCGGGAATTAACGGTACGCCAGCTTACGTACCTCGCCTATCACGATATGCTGACCGGGCTGCCGAACCGCCAGAAGTTCCAGCAAAGCGTTGGCAAATCGATCCGGGCGGCAAAGGGGTCGGGGCGCAAGCTGTCCGTGATGTTCATCGATCTGGACCGGTTTAAGAACGTCAACGATACGTTCGGGCATGCATCCGGCGATCTCCTGTTGGCGGAAGCGGCGGAACGGCTCAAGAGCGGACTGCAGGCAGGCGATTGCGTGTCGCGGCAGGGTGGGGACGAATTTACCGTGTTGATCAAGGATGCGTCGCAGCCGCAGGACATCGAAAAGGCGGCGCAGAAAATCATTCATCTGCTTAGCCAGCCCTTTGCCATAGACGGTCACGAGGTTCGTGTGGGCTGCAGTATCGGAATCGCGATGTATCCGCAGGACGGGGAAGATCCCATTACGCTCATGAAAAATGCCGATACGGCCATGTACCGGGCCAAGGAGCTCGGGAGAAACGGCTACAGGTTCTACAAGGCCGAGATGAACGATACGGTCATACAGAAGCTGGTAATGGAAGAGTGGCTGAACAAGGCGCTGGAGCAGGAGGAGTTTGTCCTGTATTACCAGCCGCAGGTCGATATTTTCACGACCCGCATGAACGGAATGGAAGCCCTCATCCGTTGGAATCATCCGCGGCTAGGCTTTATCTCGCCGGGTGAATTTATTCCGCTGGCCGAAGAGACGGGATTGATCATTCCGATCGGACAATGGGTGCTGCGGACGGCCTGCAAGCAGAACAAAGCGTGGCAGCTTGCCGGATTTCCGCCGCTGAAGATGGCGGTGAACATCTCTCCGATTCAGTTTCACCAGCACGATTTCGTCCAGGTGGTTCTCGACGCGCTGCAGGAAAGCGGGCTGGAGCCGCAGTATTTGGAGCTGGAAATTACTGAAAGCATTGCGATGTACCACGTAGATCAGGTCATTCAAAAGCTGCAAACCTTGCGCGAACTCGGCGTACATATCTCGATGGATGATTTCGGCACCGGCTATTCGTCCCTCAGTTATCTCAAGAAGTTTCCGATCGACAAGCTCAAAATTGCGCAGCAGTTCGTCCGAGACATTACGGTCGATCCGGACGACGCCGCCATCGTCCGGGCGATTATGGCGATGGCGCTCAGCCTGAAACTGAACGTTATCGCCGAAGGGGTTGAGACGGAGGAGCAGCTTTCCTTCCTGCTCGATATCAAATGCAGGGAAATTCAAGGATATATTTACAGCAAGCCGGTTCCGGCTAACGAGTTTAGCGATCTGATAGCTGCGGCCTTCGGCTTGACGGATCAAGCAACAAATAAGCGTTCCAGCCTCGCCTAATGCGAAGCCGGAACGCTTGTTTATTTTTTGGCTGTAAGGGGAAGCCGCCGCTTCCTAGAGGCATGGCAGCGACGGCTTCGTGCGATCAGGCCTTCGTTTCCTGCCAAGCTTGCGGGTGACCTTCGCCGACATACTGGGCAGCCGCGGCGTTGGCGATGACCTGCTGGCGGCTTTTGCAGCCCGGAATCACCGCGCTGACCGCAGGATGCTTCAGGCACCAGGCCAGCGCCCAAGTCGCCATGTCCATGCCTTCCGGCACTTCGTGCTCGCGGATGCGCTTCACTTCCTCCAGCTTCAGCCGCGTTTGCTCCGGGTCGTGCCGATGGCGGACGTCGTTCTCCGCGAACGAGGCGCCGGGATTGTATCTGCCGCTCAGGTAGCCGCTGGCCAGCGGCACGCGCGCCAGCACACCGAGTCCTTGGCGCTCGCAGGACGGGAATACCCGCTCCTCCGGCTTGCGGTCAAGTCGGTTGTAAACGACTTGAATAACCTTCGAATTCACGCGTTCGGAGGCGTCCGTTTGATGGAGGTTGTCGTTGCTGGCGATGGATGTGCCGAGATGCCGTATTTTTCCGGCCTGTACTTGTTTATCCAGTAAGGTCCACAACTCGTCTTGATCGAAGGCTTCGTTTGTGCCCGAATGAAACTGATAAAGATCTATGTAGTCCGTCCGGAGCGCTTTGAGCGAGGCATCAAGCTGTGCCAGCACTGCTTGCGGCGACCATTCCTGAGTCCGGTCCAGATGGGCGTGAAACTTATGCCCGAACTTGGTGGCAATGACCCAGTCTTCGCGTCGGCCCCGGGAGATGTAGCTTCCAATGAGCGATTCGGACGTATGGTCCCCGTAGCATTCCGCGGTGTCGATCAGGTTGATGCCGCACGCTTTGGCTTCGTCCAGAATCGCATCCGCTTCCTCCTGGGTAAAAGGCTTGCCCCATTCGCCGCCGAACTGCCATGTGCCGACCCCGATGACGGACACCTTCATGTTTGTTTTACCCAGCTTCCGGTATTTCATCGATAATCCTCCTCGAGCGATTGATTTTTGCGCTTCCCCTGATTTTACCGAATTCGCTAGCTGGCTTCAAATGTGTGATAGACGGCAGGGGATCATTCCGTCGCGCATCGTGTCGAATGGGCCGATTTCTAATTTTAAGGTTATGTTAAGGCTCTTTTACTTCGTATCCGGTATAGTAAAGAGAAACGACGTTGAGAAGGCGAGGGAGAAGCGCTTGAACCGAATAATGCGATGGGCAAAAGAATGGGGAGCGCCGCTTGGTCTGGCTGTCATCATTAGCTTTTCGTTCAACATGTACGTGGCGCAGGGGATGAAGGTGCCGACCGGTTCGATGCTGCCGACCATTCAGCTCGACGATAAAGTGTTTGTGGAAAAAATGGTCGCGCTGACCGATTTTAATTTCGGCGACATCGTCGTTTTTTATCCGCCGCTCAAGGGAGAAGAAGACAAGCGCTACATCAAGCGGCTGATCGGACTGCCGGGCGATACGATTGAGGTGAAGGAAGGCGCGCTGTTCCGTAACGGCGAGAAGGTGGATGAGCCTTATGTGAAGGAGCCGATGAAATACCAATTCGGCCCGATTCAAATGCCGGAAGGGAAGTATTTGTTCCTTGGCGACAACCGCAACGACAGCCTGGATTCGCATCTATGGCCGACGCCGTTCGTGGATAAAAGCAAGCTTGTCGGCAAGGCGCTGTTCCGTTATTACCCGTTCGATCAGTTCGGGGAGATTAAGTAGCAGGAAACCAGCACCTAGCCATTGAGCGAAGTGCTGGTTTTGTTTTTCTTACTGCTTCAACATATGTATTTGGTTTATTATTCAATACCTCATAGCCTCGCGTTGGAGAGCTTCTGTTTTTTGTTCTATAAAATTTGATCTCGCCAATATTCCAATCGCTACTGACACTAAAGTAGCTACAGCAGCTATTACATATATTACCGTAATGCCGAAAGTATCTGCCACCCATCCAAGAGAAAGCAATGAAGCGCTAAAAACTACATTGTTTACTACTTCAAGGCAAGACATGACCTTGGGTAGTTTTACTTCGTGGACATTTTCTTGCAACAACGTTTTTCGAATTACAGCGGTAACTTGTATTGGCAGCCCCATCAAAAACATCAGCGCCATGGCCACGAAAGGGTTGATGTTAAATGCGAATATTGCTGCAATTGTAGCGTAAATCCCAAGTCCCCACAACATTAAAGGGAACTTTCTATTATTGAAAAACTTGGAAATTGAAACTACAAGCATTCCACCTAGGATGGAGCCAGCAAAGAAAGAGCCATTCATCATCCCCCACCAACTCTCATCTTTGTGGAGGACTTGAACGCAAAAGGCCAGCACAAAAGCGCCAATCCAAGCTGTTCCCCCAATTGTATCGATCGCATCGACCATAAAAACGGTTCTAGTTTTCTTGTCCTGAAAAGAGATCTTCCATCCTTCCGCAAATTGTGACCATTTTGAAGCTTTAACATTGGATATCTTGGAGTCAATGTCAGTATGATCCTTGATCCAAAAAGCAAGAAGCATAGCAATAAATAATGCGACTAAAACGATAACCATGGAATTAAATGTTCCTAGCATAATCACCAACACACCGCTGAAAGCCCAACTGGAACATTTGATGATTTGGTCGCTAGTAGATACCAATCCATTTACTTTGACTAAAGCGTCTTTGGAAGCTAGTCGAGGAATCAAGGAATTTCTACAAGGTTTTACCCATCCGTCAAAAAACGAGATTAAAAAAATAAGTAAAAACAAAATAGTTAAAGGGATTGATCCGCTAAAAAAATAATAAATCATCAGGCATGAAAAGATGGAGAATTGAGAAAGTTGGGCGATGACCAAAACTTTGCTCAGTCTAAATCTTGAAACCACGAACGGAAAAACTAAACCACTTATTGCCTGGGAACAAAATCGAATCAAAGGGACAATGACAGTGGACAGCAATGAATTGGTGTTCCCGAATACAAAAGAAATTACTGTCATTAGATAAATAATGTCAGCGATGCTTGAAATAGTCTGACTTCCCCACAACAGATAAAAAGATTTCTTAATCATAAGCATTCCTTTTCTAATTTTTTTGTCTATCGCTCTTAGTTTACTTCACTGGAAGGCCACTTCTTGAGCTTTCCTTGTGAGGCCTTAGCTACACCCCCAAACAAGCGTTAATACACAAGACGTAAAAAATTTTAAAGTGCTTCATGAAGGTATTCCATCTCACATTCCGCACCCTTCTATAAATATTCAAGGAAATTATGGTTTTATACAATAAAATAACTTTAAATTGTATTAACACCTATAAATTACTGCAAAATATTATATATTTCATCCTTAAAATGGTTTTAAACTGCATGAATATAAAATATTACCGATTTTTATTCAGGGGTGCGGAATGTGAGTTCCATGACTTCCCTTTGTTTTCAAATTAAACCATATCATAAGAACAGACCAATCGCAAATGTGATTGGCCTATTTTCCGTTAGTAGTCAGCAGAATATTCAGTGTTTACATCAAAATGCGAAAACGCTCCACAAGCGATATGGTATAAGAAAAGCACCATCGTGTGATGATGCTTGTTAGCCGCTGTGTCTGCCATTTTGTGCTTTTTCGATAATATCCTTAAGGATAGGTTTTAAAGACCTGCCAGCTATACCATTTCCTATTGTCTTTAATGCCCATTCTGCAAATAATTTGGCTTGACTGCCATTCCCAACGTATAAATATACTTGCGATATTATTAAAGCCAATCTTATATCAGTTGTCATTGAACCTAAAGCCTTAACTTTCTGATTACCTTGCTCTAAGTCTTCGAGCGTTATTGACGTTAACGGTGAAGGAAAGTCCTGAAACTGTTCAAAATATAACAAACCACACTTGCTTGTACAACAACTGTATAAATATAATGATTCGTTGGTGCAGACCTGTATTTACCTCCTGAACCTTTAAAACCATAATCCCTTAACACAGGTTCAAAGTGTTCCTTTAATAGTTTTTTGAATACTTTTGTGTCGATCATCATTTTCCTCCAAAGAGAACGGGTCTATCCAACTATTTTTCAAACAAGAACTTTTCATTGTCAAGTCTATACAAATTGATCGATTTAATGTATATATAGGGTAATAATGGAATATCGATATAGAGGTGAAAAAGATGGCTCGTGTGTTGGTTGTTATTACTCCGGCTGAAGGTCACGTTAATCCGACGCTAGGGTTAGTAAAGCAGTTGACGGAGAACGGCGAGGAAGTTGTCTATGTATGCACGGAGGAGTATCGTTCCAGAATTGAACAAACCGGAGCACAGTTACGGACGTATCCTTTTCCCGAAGATGCTTTTTCCCATGATCCGGAGTTAAAGCCGGCGGAGTACAAGCATCCCTATCAGTTCGTCTATATGATGGTTGGCGGGATTATTCGGAAGATCGTCCCGGAAGTTCTGCGGGTTACGGCGAATGAAACGTTCGATTATTTGATTTTCGACTCCTTGATGGGCTGGGGAGGCACGATCATCGCAGAAAAGCTGGGAATCCCTGCGGTATGTTCCATCGCTTCCTTTGCTTTCGTAGAACCTTTGGGGACAGACCAAGGCTTGGATGGGAACCGTGCGGACGTACAGAAGCTGTATGAGGCCACGATGAAATTGACGCGGCAATTATCCGAAGAATTACAAGTGCGTGTCCCGGCTATGGCTGAGATTTCCAAACATGCGGGGCGATTAAAGCTCGTATATACAAGCCGCTATTTTCAACCGCAAGCAGAAAAGCTGGACGATAGCTTTATTTTTGTCGGTCCTTCGATCGTACCGCGTAAAGATGCTCCGTCTTTCCCGTTCGAACAGCTGCGTACCCGACATCATCGGACGGTTTACATCGCAATGGGGACCATTTTAAATAAAGACTTGGATTTCTACAAGCTTTGCTTTGATGCTTTTCAGGATTTGCCAGTGACGTTCGTCTTATCTTCAGGCAAATATACGGATATGGAACCGTTGAAGGATCGGATTCCCGCTAATTTTATTGTAAAACCTTACGTTCCGCAGTTGGAAATGCTGCAGCATGCAGACGCCTTTATTACCCATGCAGGAATGAACAGCACAAGTGAGGCTCTGTATTACAATGTGCCTCTGGTGATGATTCCATTAACCTCGGATCAGCCTCTTGTGGCGAAGCGGGTGGAGGAACTGGGAGCGGGCATTGCTTTGGATAAAAATAATCTCACCCCTGCTGCTTTGAGAGCTGCTTTGGAAGAAGTGCTGAGCAATCCCGCTTATAAACAGCAGGC
Organism: Paenibacillus elgii; assembly: GCA_042219835.1. Classification (GTDB taxonomy): domain Bacteria; phylum Bacillota; class Bacilli; order Paenibacillales; family NBRC-103111; genus Paenibacillus_G; species Paenibacillus_G elgii_A. Next base: position 38,699 of record JBHJMN010000031.1, on the reverse strand, counting down.
TCATGTGATCGGCGAATCTTTACGCCAGGCCGGTGGCTATAAGCGGGCTGCCGATGTCATAATGAATGAATTTGCTAATACGAATAGTTTCAATGCAGGAGGTTTTACAATTTCATGAGTATGTAAAAACACACCTGCCTTATGCACAAGGTAAGTGTGTTGTTTTTTTGATATGAGGTTCACCCGAACACTAAACAAAGTGTGAAAAGTTCTTACAAAGCGGGTGATGGGAATCGAACCCACGCCGCCAGCTTGGGAAGCTGGAGTTCTACCATTGAACTACACCCGCAAGAAGTTGTATTGGAATTATCGCACAGTACTAGAGAAAAATCAAGCAGTTATTGAACCGACGTATTTATAATAAATCAGGTGGTCGAACTAACGGCAGGCTGGAAGATTCTTTACAGGCATGAAGGACTGCGCGTGCTCTTCATGATGGATCTGATCGAATCTTGGGTCGGCACGATCTGGATCGGGGCCGTCACGTTAACTTTTGTCAAAGAGGCTTTGCACGAAGGAGAAGCCTGGTGGGGATATATTAACGGAGGCTACTATTTAGGCGCCATTGTCGGCGGCTTGATCGTTCTTCGGCTTTCCCGCCGGATGCAGGGAAAGCTGACCATGAGTATGCTGCTGGGAGCGTCTTTGTTCGGTGTGCTGACACTGCTGTATCGGTTTGTATCGAACAGTGCTGGCGCTGCTGCTCGTCCTGTTGATGGGGCCGGCTTATCAGATCCGCGATCTGGTGCAAGAGTCGATGATTCAAAATAGCTCGGACGAGCATACCTTGCTTAAAGTGGCGGCAGCCCGGTCCATCTTGGTCCAGCTCATCTCGATGCTCTCCATTTCCGTGATCGGAATCGTAAAAGACGTTATCGGCGTTCGTTTGGTTTATATCGTCTCCGGCTGCGTGCTGCTCGTTTCATCCGTATACGGGTTCGTGCAGCTGCAGCTTCGAAAAAAGGGGGCTTTGCTGGAGCGCGAACACCTATAGGCCCTTTCTCAATCGTTGGCCTGCTCCTCGTATTGCGGGAACAGCAGCTTGAGCATCCCCAGAATGCGCTCCCGGTCTTGATCGGTGAGCAGGTGGCCGTTGTAGTGAAGGCCGCTCACATATTGGAGCGACTTGCCGATATCGTACAGATGCTCGAGCGTCTGGGTATCGGTTTTTTCCGCGTCCGCTTCTATTGTTCGGATCTGCCCCGCCATGCTTTCCAATTGGCCGATCAGCTTGTAAATTTCGACCTTCGGCGGATCTTGCTGAAGCAAAGCTTGCAGCGTGTCCGGCGTAATCTCAAAATCGTCGCCGAAGAACGGGCGATATTCGTGTTCCAATCGTTTGAGGGCCGTCCGGGGAATGCTGGGAAGCGCTTGAGCGATCTCTTCGAGGTCAATGCCGAGAATATCGAGCAGGTCTTGGAACGCCTGCCGGTACTTGTGGGTGTCGGCAAGCTTCCGATAACCGGCGGCCGCCATCAGGTCGGCATACTCGACGCCCAGCGGTTCGACCAGCTTCTCCAGCAGCTCGGGCGAGGGCATGTTTTTTTTCTTGCCCGTTTCGATCTGGGACAAATAAGGGTTCGAGTAGCCGATCCGATCACCCAACTGGGTAAGCGTCAGCCCTTTGGCTTCTCTTAAGCTTTTTAAATAGGCTCCGAATTGCTGAACGTTCATCCGTGCACATCCTTTCTTGTTTTTCTATTATACACGTTTACTTGCTATTAGTAAATATTAATGGAAATGTTGTTGCTAATAGCAAGAATGTGTGATAATGTTACTAACACAAAACAAGAAACGATGAACAGCAGCCTGCGGATGCTTGTCCGCAGCAACAATACCATTCGGATGAATCGAAAGGTGGTCGCTATGAACGATACGCTTACGCTTGCGCAAAAGAAAGCCGTCCGCGCAGCTATGGAAGAACGGCTGGCTCTGTATCGGAGCTACAAATACAGCAGCTTCGAACGCCGCGAAGCCCGGGTTACCGCCAGCTACGATCCGCGGTACCACGGGGCGACGAATGCGGTAAGCGATCCTACCGCGCAGATCGCCGTGTACAACGTCAATGAGCAGATGCACCGCAGTTATGTGTGCGATTCCGTGGAAATCGCGCTAAGCCTGCTTCCGGACAAACAGCAGTCGATCATTGAAACGCGGTATATGCGGCACAATACGCCGACGGATACGCAGGTATGTGACAGGCTGAGCATGTCCAAGGATACGTACGATCGAAACCGGCTTGCGGCGATGTACGAAATGGCTTTATTTTTGGAAGTGGATTGCGGGTTCGAGCTAACATAGCACAGGAAGCAGCCGAACAATTGACCGTTCTCTCGCAGGGGACGGTCTACTTTTCTGTATGCGGTTTTTTGGGGGAATTATACTGAAAAAAGCCGGTGATTTCCTACGCTGAGGTGTACCGGCTTACTGTTTTGCTTTACGTTCGTTATATGGTAAAATGCGTGTCTTCGTCTTTCCAGATGGCGGGCTGCCGCTTCGGGAGGCTTTTTAAATGCGCCACTTCCTGCGGTACGCCGCTGGCTGCTGCGGCTTCGTAGATCGTCATGCCGCCCAGAATGAGTTCGTCGGGCATCAGCAGCTCAACGGCGAACTGGTTGGCTTCGCTCTCGATCCGATCGATCGAAACGAGCGTGTTCGTACGAAGGAAAGGCGTATTCACCTTGGGGTGAAGGAGCACGTGCCCAAGCTCGTGCGCGCACGTAAAGCGCTGGCCGGGTTTATCCAAGCCTTGGTTGATATGGATGTAGCGGATGCGTTTGTACGTGCTGAAGTAACCGAGAATGTTGCCGAGCGGCTCAAAGAGAACTAGGATGTTTTTCTGAGATGCGATTTTGAAAGGGTTGTTCGTTCCGTATTTTTTAATCAGTTGCAAGGCTGCTTGTTTCGAATTTCGCATCTGTTTTATCTACCCCCGTACCGATTTTATTTTCGATATTTGTTCGGGGTAAACTTCTGTTTCGCTAACTGCTTGGCAAGCCGCATGGAATTCTCTAGCGATATTCGCAGCAATTCTTTACTCTCCTCATCCAAGGTTTCGCCATGAAAAGCAAGAGCTTCATCGGACTCGAGATCGCTGAGCATTCGTTCCAGATCCCGGGCGATGTCCTTCTCTTCTTTGGGTGTCAAGGGAGACGTGCCCCGCTTCTCCTCCATGAACGATACGTTCGGTGAAGGCCCGTCGGACAAGCCCAGAAGATAATCCGTCGTCACTTGAAAATGGGCAGCGAGCTTGCCGGCCATATCGGCGCTCAGCCGTTTTTTTCCCCTTTCGATCTCGTAATAATATTGAGGCGTAATGTTCAACAGCTCGGCGACAACGGTCCCCGCCATATTCCTTGCTTTTCGAATGTCCCGCACCCGATTCCCCATAAGACACTTCACCTTTTCTGAACTGGCTTTTAATAGAACGCTTGTTTCCATTGTATCAGCTTTTAGCTTAAAAATCAACCTAAAACAACTTGATAATGAAGATAATGGGAGAAAAATTAAGCAAATAGATTGTTTTATGGATATATTTGTGCGATAATTCCTCTATATGATGGAATTAAGAGATTGTGTTTTTGAAGCTAATAGCTTATTCTTGGTTTCGTAAAGCGAACGCTATACTAATGAATGGAGGCGCCTCGAATATGACGAATCACGTCCAAAGCCTTGAATCTGCAAACGTGGCTCAACCGGTTAACCCTTTGAGGGAGCGGCGGCAGGTTGCGGAAAAAACAGCGAAGAGTGGCAAGGCGGAGCAGGTTTGCAGTATGCAAGCGAAGCCTTGGGAACCATGTCAACCGGTGACTTTGGAGATGCTCCGGACGAAGCTTGCCGGGCTCGTTCAAGCCGGACGTCAATGTGAAATTCGGGCGCTCCTCCGGCACTACGGCGCCGAACGGCTGCCGGACGTTCCAACGAAATATTTTGACGAGCTGCTCTACGCGGCGGAAAAGCTCGGGTGAACGGTGCTGCAAGTTTAAACTGTAAGTTCGATCGGACATACTTCCAGAGCATGACGAGAGGGGAACAAACCAGAATGATGATGCTTAATGTCGAACTAAATTACGAAAAAATGGCTATAGATCGGCTTCGTGGATATAAACGGCTTGTCGGACGAATTAAGATGCTTGAGAAGTTCCCTGTCAGCGGCGGGATGCGCCTCGGCACGATTGTTCAGGACGGACGGCTGCAAGACCTGCACCGGCAGTGGCGGAAGTTGCTGGCATCCGGCGCAGACCAGGAAGCGCTGCGAAGCACGGAGGCGAAAATCAAGGCGTTGTTGGAAGGGCTGTTGGGTACGTCGGACGGCTATCAGGGGATATTGGCGCGGATAAGTGAGCTGCAGGAACTGGAACGGCAAAAAGAGCGAATGGAGCATGCCCTGGATGCTCTGGACGATTTTAAACACGAATACGCGCAAGTACTCAAATTTCTCTATCTGGATGGAAACGAGCCGCATGACATCGCTTGCGAGCTGGGCATCTCCCTATCCACTTTCTATGGATGGAGACGCAAAGCGTTGAAGGAATACGGAATATTGATTAGCTAGAGTCGCAGCGGTCTGCGGCTCTTTTTTTACGTTATCAGTCTGCTTGATCCGTACGGCGGGATTCGCTTGTGCTATAATGAAGCTAATTTTCAATAAAGAGGAAACGAGGAGAAACCGATGCTTCAAGAGGATTTGACATTCATCAAAAACGTTAAAATGGAAGACATTCCGTGGCAGCGCCTAATTTCCTCCTACGGGCGGGCAGCGGGGTTCCCGCAATGGTTTCATGCGATGGCTCACGGAGATATGGAGGCGATGGGCCGTGCTGCCGAGCAATTGGCCGAGGAGCTGGAGCATCAAAGTACGCTGTGGCACGCGACGCCGTTCGGCGTCATTTTTGCGATGCGGATGCTTGGCGAAGCTGCCAACGAGTCCATCAACCAGGAATTGAGCGAGCAGAAGCGGGAGCGGCTGAATGCGCTTATCGTCGCGATTCTGAACATGTGTCAGCCCATTGCGGCTGCATGTGCAGATACGCTGGGCCATGTCGTCGACATGGAACCGTTCTACTCCATCACCGATCTGCTTTGCGAAAGCGAGCTTTGGCCGGAAGATGAGGAAGAAGACGAGGAACGTTGGGAGGATGATCCCGTCTCCGATCAGGCATTTTACAGCTTCGTTTATTATACGGCGCAAATTTTGCTTCTATATAAGGAAGATATTCGCGAGCTTTGCGATTCGTCGTGTGAGGAAGTGCGGGATGCCGCCGGGGAACTGCATGCGGAGGTAGAAAGAATCGAGGCTGAGGGTTGAGTGAGAGAGCTGGGCTTGGTGGAAAAACGTCGGAATATCGCTGCAAAAGCATTAGAATAACAATGGACAACCTTTGTAACGAAGTGCGGTTTTCCCGTGCTATGATGTTAATGTAAGATAATTGTGCTAAGGGGAACACGAACGAAAGAGTCGCAGCGATGCGGCTCTTTTTGCATTCGCTCCGCCGCACAAGATTAGGCTTCAGGGGGAGGGAGGATATGGAGCGGTTGCGCAAACTGGATGGCACGGTTCAAGCAGGCGATTTCCGGAGCACCCTTTGAGGTGTGCGCCGCTGCCGGGCGGAAGGAAGCGCAGGCTGCGGCAATTCATGAAGCTTCGATTTTCTGGCTTCTATTGGGGTGGTGAACGTGGAAGAAATTAAGCAGGGGATCGCGAAACGGCTCAAGGAATTGTTTCCGGCCGCAAGCGTCTATACCGAACAGGTCGAGCAGGGCGTTACGAAGCCTGCTTTTTTTGTTCGGCAAACGGAAGGTGCGCAGAAGAACGGAATGAACCGGCGGTATATTCGGACGGGGACGTTCGACATCGCCTACTTTCCGGTTCCGGGCAGTCCGCAGTTGATCCGCGATTGCGAGACGGTCCGGGATACGTTGTATGAGCAGCTTGAGCTGATCCCGTGGGAAGGTCAATCGTATCGCGGCTCGGGCATGCGCTACACGTTGACGGACAACGTGCTTCATTTTTATGTCAGCTTCGAGGTTCATGTGATACGGCCGAAAGAGGCTGTGCCTACGATGCGAAATTTAGTACAGGAGGAACATATCCGACATGATTGAACAAGAGACAGGCATGATGGAAGAAACGATTGCGGCTCAGGGGAGCTTGCCTGCTTTTACGAAGCAGCAGTTTTTGGAGTCGAAGCTGTTTACGGCGCAGCAAAAAGATTTGCTGAACGCTCTGCTTCATGATGAGGAAACGTATACGACCGACCAGGTCAAACAACAAATCGAACAATTTTTGAATAAGGCGGTGGAATAGATGGCAGGCGGAACATGGACAACTCAAAACAAAGTACGCCCAGGGGTGTACATCAATTTCGAAGGTGAAGGAAAACCGGCCGGAACAGCCGGCGACCGCGGGATTATGACGATGGCGCTGCCGCTCGGTTGGGGCGAAGCGAAAAAGGTGCTGACTGTAGGCGCAGGCGACGATGTGAAATCGCTGCTCGGCTACGATATCGCAGCGCCTCAACTGCTGCTGGTTCGGGAGGCTTTGAAACGCGCCAAAACGGTGCTACTGTATCGTTTGAATGCGGGTACGAAAGCAGCCGCGACGGTCGGCGCGCTGAAGGTGACGGCCAAGCACGGCGGCGTGCGCGGGAACGATCTATCCGTCGTCGTTCAGGCGAATATCGACGACAGTAAGAAATTCGACGTAAAGACGCTGTTGGTCGGTCAAGCCGTCGACTCTCAGACGGTGGCCAACATCGCCGGGCTGAAAGCGAATGAATGGGTCGAATTCGGCGGCACGGGCGACTTGACGGCGACGGCGGGCGCTTCGCTCACCGGCGGTGCAGACGGCACCGTAACGAATCAGGACCATACCGACTATCTCGCGGCGATCGAAGTGTTCGATTTCCAAACGATGGCGCTCGCGTCCAGCGACGCTACGTTGAAATCCGTGTACACGGCATTCGTCAAGCGGCTTAGAGACACCGAAGGCAAGAAGGTGCAGGCCGTGCTGGAAAATTACCCGGCGGCCGACTTCGAAGGCATCATCAGCGTCAAAAACGGCGTCGTGCTGACGGACGGCACCGTTCTGGATGCGGTAAAAGCGACGGTATGGGTAGCTGCGGCAACGGCCGGAGCGCAGGTGAACCAATCGCTGACGTACCAAGCGTACGACGATGCGGTCGATGCGGACATCCGTTACACGAACTCTCAAATCGAATCCGCGCTGCGCGGCGGCGAGGTTGTGTTTGTGCAAAACAAAGGCCGTGCCATCATTGAGCAGGACCTGAATACGTTCAAAAGCTTCCTGCCGACGAAGGGCAAAGCCTTCTCCAAAAACCGCGTGATCCGCGTACTCGATGGGATCGCCAACGATATTAAGCGGATTTTCGAGACGTTCTATATCGGCAAGGTGAACAACGATCATGACGGCCGCAATTTGCTGTGGAACGAGGTTGTTACCTACCTGAGAACGCTGCAGGCGAATGCGGCGATCCAAAACTTCAATTCGCAAACCGACGTGAAAGTCATTCAAGGCCAGGATGGCGACAGCGTGTATGTGGAGCTGCATATCCAGCCGGTTGATTCGATCGAAAAAATCTACATGAAAGTGACGGTGAAGTAACATGGCAGAACAAAAAGTGTTACGTGCTCGCGATACGATTAGCGGTCAAGAAGGCCGTGCTTACGCAACGATTAATGATTTGCATGAAGAAATGTTTTATGTCAAGAAGCTGGAAGCCAAAGTCGAGAAGGAAAAGGCCGAAATTAAGGCGCTGGGCCGCCGAGGAACGCAAAGCAAGGCAAAAGGCTGGAAGGGCACCGGCAGCATGACGATCTACTATATCACTACGCTTTTCCGTGATCTGATGAGAGAATATATGGACAACGGAAGGGACACTTATTTTGATATTGTAGTAACGAACGAGGACCCTTCCTCTTCCGTTGGCATGCAGACCATTATCATTAAAAATGTCAACCTGGACAGCGTTATTATGGCATCGCTCGATACCGGAAGCGATGCGTTGGAGGAGGAAATTTCCTTCACCTTTGACGGTATTGAAATTAAAGATCGATTCAATGCCCCTACTGCGGGCTAATCTCAAAAAACTGGAGGACATGATTCATGAGCGATTTAAGCGTATTTTTTGCCCAAAATGCAGAAACGAGCACAATTGAGGAAGTTGTCGTTTCGGAACGATTCAAGGACCGGGAGGGCGTTCCGGTGCCGTGGCGTCTCCGCAGTATGACGGAGGAGGAAAACGAAGCGGTGCGCAAAGCCGTCACGAAGCGGGTCAAAGGCAAAGGCGGTAGCTATACCACCGAGATCGACCAGAATGAGTATATCGCGAAGCTGGCCGTGAACAGCGTCGTTTTCCCGAACCTGAAGGATGCGGAATTGCAGCAATCGTACGGCGTGCTTGGCGCCGAGTCGCTGCTGCGCAAAATGCTGCTCCCCGGGGAGTATGCGAACCTGCTCCAAAAGGTGCAGGAGCTCAACGGTTTCGACAAAGATATGAACGAGCTGGTTGACGAAGTAAAAAACTAATCAACGAGGGCGCAGGCGAGGCGAATTACGCCTACTATGCCCTCCACGAGCTTCACATTTTACCGCAGGATCTCATGGCGATGTCGCGGCGCGAAAGGGCCGCGATCTACGCCATGATCGACGTGCGGGTGGAGAAAGAAAAACGCGCCCGCGCTAAAAAAGGGCTATAGGGAGCGTCTCTTAGGAGGCGCTTCTTTTTAGGTTGTAGAAAGGAGGTAGGGATGTGAATTTTGGTCTCCAAATATTTGAAAAAGTAGCCAGAGCGTTTGGGCAGATTCCAAAGTTAGTACAAGCCGCTCGGACAGGCATTTTGCGTATAAGCACGATGGCCTTTCTGCAATTTCAACGAGTGTCCGGAGCTGTAGACGCATGGGTGAATAATCTAAAGAACAATATTGACGTAAGACAATGGTTGAAAAATTTACTGGGAGTAGTTAATGCAGCCGCACCAACTATTAAAAAATCGTTTCAAAAATTTGGATCTATGGTTGGCTCTGTTGTAAGCCTCGAAAACGGGCAGAAGCTGTATCAAGCTACCGTTGGAGGAGCCATGGAACAGCAAAAGAGAAAAGATATGTTCATTGAACGAGCAGGAGGCGATAAGCAGAAAGATAAATTTGGCGAATCCATGTTTGAATACTACAAAGCGGAAGCGCTGGAAGCAGGGGTCGATGTAAATGACTACTTGTCTACTGCTTTAACGTTCATGCCTGTAGCACAAAATGCGGATCAGATCAGTAAACTGAGTAAGCTTGCTCATCGTTTGGCGACATTCGATCCTGAAAACCAAGGAATTCAGGCTAATGGTTTAGCTTTAAAAGAGGCGCTGAGCGGGGATCCGGTTTCAATGGCCTCTTTGGCTAAAAGGTTTGGCATGAGCGAAAACCAAGTGAGTGAGCTCAAATTGGACAAACTTGCTGAGAAAGGCGACAAAGAAGGATTTATTTCGGGAGTGGATAAGCTTTTTGAAATGAACAATATGGGGCAACAAGCTTATGTAGATATGCTTAATAGTCCCACGGAACAAGTTGGAACACTGGTAACCAATGTCAAGAATGCCTTTGCCGAAATAGGTCAAGCTGCTTTTCAGGCGTTTGGGAAAGTGATCGATAATATTAACAAAGCTTTTAAAAATGGAAAATTTCAATCTTTCATTGATGGTATGAAAGCTGGTTTTGCAGTAATTGCCAACGTAGTGTCAAACGTAGTGCAGTTTCTAGTTAATAATTTTGGACTTGTTCAAAATATACTGGTAGTCCTTGGTATCGTTTTATTGGTACTGGCAGGTATATGGTTGGTGCAGTGGTTTGCCGCTTTATGGCCGGTATTTTTGGTTATTGCAGCTATTGTATTACTTCTAGAAATTTTAAATTATTTTGGGATTTCAACGAGCCAAGTTATAGGCTTTGTTGTTGGGGTGTTTATGAGCTTGGCAGCATCCATTAACAACTACTTTGCAGTGTATTGGAACATTTTGGTTGCTTTTGCTGAATTTCTTGCAAATGTTCTTACTGATCCGGCATATGCGCTTAAAAAATTGTTTTACGATGTATTTCTAAGTTTACACGAATACTTCAGTAATTTTCTTAATGACGCCGTCAATGGGGTAAATTGGTTAATTGAGAAATTCAATGGTTTTGCAGGGACTGAAATTCCTCCTATCCCTAGATTCGAAGTGGAGCTTGAAAAATTGAAGTCGGACAAAGATGTGGTCGATTATTCCAATCGCCGCATGGGGCAAAAAAGCACTTTCGATGCAATTGGCGAAGGTCAAAAGTTTATGAACACAATAATGCCACCTGTTGTAGGTAATCCTGATGACAAGACCAATGAAATCAAAGAACGAGTAAACAAATGGACCAATGTACCGAAAAACTTTCCACCTGCCAAACAGCCCGGCTCCGAGCTTCCTAACATTAACCGCGTGAACGAGATCGGCGAAATCAATGGCACAGTCGAGGTTGCCGGCGAAGACCTTGAGGTCATGCGGGACTTGGCTGAAATTCAGAGCATCCAAAACTTTGTAACACTGACACCGACCGTACAGGTGACCACCGGGGATATTCACCAGCCTACTGATGCGAACGAAATGATTCGGCGAATTGAAGAAGTGATGTCGCGCGAAATCGCAAATTCCGCTCAAGGGGTGTACGCGTGATGGAAGACCATTATTTTATTTATTTGAGCTTTAATAATCAGGCCGAAGGCTGGCGGCTGCCGGTCAACCCGGAATCGATCGAAATTTCGGAGGAAGGCCAAGGGAAAACGTACAACATCGTCGGTAAAGGCGGGGGGACAGAGGAGACGCGTGCGGGCGAAATTAATGTCATTCAGAGCCCGAAGCTGAGGACGGTGAGCTTCAGCAGCTTTTTTCCCTCAAAATCGCATAACTATCCGTTTATTGTACAGGGAATCACTGAATTCAATAAAGATTATAAGAGTCTGAGCGATGGAATTCATACCCCGATGAAATACGTGAGAGATATCCGCAAATGGATGGAGACCAAGCATCCGATCCGTTTTATGTATATCGTTCGTCGTAAACGCGAAGACGGCACACTGGGTGCCGCCAGCGATCGAGACCTTAACTTTCCGGCCTCGATCGAAAAGTTCGAGTGGAAGGAAGTTGCCGGTTCCCCGGGCGATATCGAATATTCGCTGTCGCTCAAGGAATACGTCTTTTATTCTGCACGAAGTATCCCGACTGTTGTAGGTGCCAATGGGGAAACGGCCCTCATCCAGAAGCCGGAGCGTCCGAAGGAGCGGGTTATTCCGGAGACATACGCTCTTGTTAAAGACGACTGCCTCGTTAAGGTAGCCTTAAAATTTTTCAATAATAGTTCCCGTGCCCGCGATATTCAAAAGCTGAATAGAATCCGTAATTCCCAGCTTAGGTTTCTTCCGATCGGCATGGTACTCAAGCTGCCGCCCAAGTAAGGAGGAATATGAAACGATGCTTCAAATTGAAATTGATAACAAAGACGGATTACTATGGGATCTTTCCGGAATCGTTTCCGAAGCAACCTATAAAACGACCCGGGCCGGACAAGCTTCTAGCTTTGAAATGACCTTGATCAAAGGAGGCTTCTACGAATCCGATAAATTCAAGTATAATCTTGGAGACATTATTCGGGTGAGGCTGGGCGGCCATAACGTGTTTTACGGATATATCTTCTCTATCGATAGCGGCAGAGATGAAACTGTAAAAATTACAGCCTATGATCAAATCCGTTATTTGTTGGCCAACGATACCTACACGCGTACGAATATTACCGCGACAGCCTTGATCCAGGAAATTGCCAAAGATTTCAATCTAAAGGTAGGCAAGCTGGACGATACGGGGTACCGGATCCCAAAGATCAGCGAAAGCAACAGTAAATTGTTGGACATTATTTGCAAGGCACTTACCAAAACGTTAATCGATACGAAAAAAATGTATGTTTTCTTTGACGATTTCGGGGAACTGTCTCTTCGCAATGTGGATTCGATGACCTTGGATGTTTGGCTTGGGGATGGAAGCTTAGTTTATGATTACAAGCAAAAGCGTTCCCTCGATAAAACAAGCAACTTTGTGAAGATTTTACAAGAAAAAAAGGAAAACAAGCAGCGGGTTAATTACATTCTCCAGGACAGCAAAAGCATTGCCAAGTGGGGGCGGCTGCAGCATTACCAGACCGTTGACGAAAATGTCAGCGTACCGAAAATCAATGAAATGCTGGACAATCTTTTGAAGCTTAAAAATCGCGAGCAAAAGACGTTTCAGCTCGACGCTCTCGGCGATATTCGGGTCCGTGCGGGATGTTACGTCTTGATCCACATGCAAGAGCTTGGGATTAACAAGCATTACCTGGTCAATGAATGCACACATAAATTTGATGGCAGCGCCGATCATACCATGAGTTTGGAACTGGTCGATTTTGACATCGGGAAGAGGTAGGAATGGGACTCTTAAATCTAATCAAGCAAGCCGGTCTCGATGCTGTTGAGGCGGGCAACCCCGTTTCCGTATTGTACGGGACGGTAATTAGCGAAAGTCCTCTGAAGGTGAACGTTGACCCGCGTTTCACGCTGACGGAGGATTTTTTAATTGTTCCAGAGCAGCTGACGGACTACCGGGTGACGGTTGAAGGACAGGAGATCGTGATCCGGGAAGGCTTGAAGTCAGGTAACCGCGTCATTTTGCTTCGCATGCAGGGCGGAGAGCAGTATGTCATTGTAGATCGGGTGGTGACAGCATGATTCCGCAAGGCGGTGTGCTGGGAAACAACCGGAACGTGGAAATGACGCGGCTTCCCAGCCGGACTTACCGGTTGGATAACGCGATGAACCGGATCGTCGGTATGACCGACGGGCTGGATGCGGTCAAGCAGGCTGCGCAGCTCATTTTGGAGACAGAGCGTTATGAGCATCTGATTTATAGTGACAACTATGGCCGCGAGTTCTCCGGATTGCTTGGACGGGAGCCCGCTTTCGTGCAGGCGGAGCTTTATCGGCGCATCCGGGCGGCGCTTATGCAGGACGACCGGATTCGGGATGTGCAGGACATGCGGATCACGGTTATGGGGGACGAGGCTTCGGCTTCGTTCACCGTCGTATGGCAATATGGCAGTTTTGAGATGACGAAAGGAGTGGGAGCGGGTGTATGAACATCAGACGTTCCAAACGATTTTGAACCGGATGCTTTCCCGCGTACCGGCAGACGTGGATAAGCGGGAAGGCAGCATCATCTATGATGCCCTTGCGCCGGCCGCTTTGGAGCTGACGGAGATGTATTTTCAGCTGGATACGAATCTGGACCTTTCGCTTGCGGATACGTCGAGCGACGAATTTTTGGAACGGCGGACAGCTGAGTTCGGGGTTGAACGTGAAAAGGCCAGCAAAGCGCGACGCAAGGGGCTATTTTACGGGAATGCCGACGCCCCGACGGATGTGCCTGTCGGCAGCCGGTTCGGCGCCGGGGATCTCCGGTATGCGGTCGTTCGCCGGGTTGCGGCTGGCGTGTTCGAGCTGGAATGCGAAACGGCTGGCGCTACCGGGAACCATTATTTCGGCGCGCTGCTGCCCATCGATTATATCGCCGGACTTGTCCGCGCGGAGCTGGCCGACGTGCTTGTTCCGGGAGAGGACGAGGAGACGGACGAAGCGCTGCGGAAGCGGTTTTTCCAAGGGCAGAAGGAGAAGCCGTTCGGGGGCAACGTGGCGGATTACAAGCAAAAGATCGGCAATATTCCCGGCGTCCGCGGGGTCAAAATCTTCCCGGCATGGAAGGGAGGTGGAACGGTCAAATGTACCTTGCTAGGCAGCGACTTTAATCCGCCGTCCGCCGCTTTGATCGAAGAAGTGCAGACGGCTATAGACCCTACGGTGAACAAGGGCAAAGGCTGGGGGCTGGCTCCGATGGGCCACATCGTCACGATTGACGGCGTACAAAGCGTGAAGCTCGACGTGGAGACGACGATTACGCTCGCAGCCGGTGTGTCCGTCGGGCAGGTGCAAGGAGAGATTGAGGCAGCGATTTCTGCATATTTGCTTGGGCTGCGCCAAACCTGGGCGGAAGAATCGCAGCTGACCGTCCGGATTAGCCAGATCGATGCGCGTATTTTGACCGTATCCGGGGTTAACGATGTGAAGGGGACTCGCTTGAATGATCAGACGGCGAACATGACTTTGTCCACGGAGAAAATCCCGCAGATGGGGACGGTGAAGCTGCATGTCTAAGCTGATAGGCTATTTGCCGGAGCATTTTCACGAGATCAAGGAAATGAAGGAGCTGACCCGGACCGAGGACGAAGAAATCGAAGCAATAGCGCAAGCGGTCCAGCAGTTTTTGGACAACCAGTTCGTCACGACGGCGCAGGAATGGGTGATCAAGCGTCGGGAGGACATGGTCGGCATTCGCGCGGACTCCGTGGCAGAGACGCTGGAGTTCCGGCGCAACCGGCTGATTAACCGTTATTCCACACGCCCGCCGTTCACCGTCCGCTACCTGCAAAGCCGCTTGGATTCCCTCATCGGGCCGGGCGTGGCAAAGGTGGAAGTGGACGGGCAAAATTTTGTTTTAAAAATTACGATGGGTGTGCCCGATGCGGCGTACTTCAAGGAGATCGAGCATACGGTCCAAATCGTCAAACCGGCGAACCTTGTGTACAATCAGGCGACTTCTCTGGCCGACCGCGTCGGGTTGGAGGAGCATATTTGGAAAACGCCGCTTACCCGGATGACCCGGCTCTCCACGACGTGGAAGCTGGGCAGCACCCCATTCGCCAATCGTGGCAAGGAGGTACAGGTGAAATGATTCCTACGACGTTTATAAGCGAGCTGGCTCAATTTACGAATACGCAAATCGAGAAAGTGGTACTGAACGGGAGTTACGAGATTAATACGTTCCGGATGAAAAAAGTGGATGCGGGCACCGTGGAGCTGGAGTATATGATTCCCGCCGGATCGGTGGCCGAAGTAAAGTTGATCGAGCTGAAAAGCAGCAAAGGGCAAGTCGTAAGCTCTAACGAGGCGTATGTGCCGATTACGAGCGATACGGTGATTAAGCACACGGTAACAGTGAAGGAGGTTTAAAAAAACATGGCATATACGGGAAAAACAGATTGGAAATATGACGATATCGTTACAGAAGCCGATATGAACAGAATCGAAAAGGGAGTTGTGGATGCACATACGGAGATCCAAGGCGTTAAGGATACCATGGCCCAAGAAAACGAGGAAGTCAACCGGGCGATGGAAGGAATTCGAACAGACCATACCAAGCCATTTGTGATCGAGGTCCGAACATCCGATCCGATTTCACCGGAGATTGGACGTATTTGGCTTCGAAGTGACTTGTAGGGGGCGGTGAAATTGGGAAGACTCGCAAGTATTACCCCAGTCGATGAGGCATTGACAGCCGGTCCGGATGGTAGGTATCTGAACATAAAAATGTTCGGAATCCATGCGGGCGGTTTTCTATATCTTCGTTTTAATGTTGATTTCATTCCAAGTGGGGCATACATTCACTCGGCCACATTGTATTTGACGCAAACCCCGGAGCTTCCGGGTTCAGGTGATGCATGGCAAACAATTAATTTGGATAGAATTTCAAGTCCTTGGGACCCAAACACAGTTAGTAACGCGAGTCCACCGGGAACCGATTTAATTCTTGCTTCGAATTCTTGGGACCTGGCTCCCGGGGCAGTGCGAGAGTACAATCTCCGAGACTTGGTACAGACATGGGTAAATGGATCATATCCAAATTACGGTGTCCGGGTTTCCACGCTGCAAGGTGGGTCAAACCGTTATATATGCGGCCGGGTGTACCCAAACGAATCATATCGTCCCGTGCTAAAAATTGATTATACAAATACGCCGCCAAATCCTCCCGGTCTAAATACGCCGGGACATGGGAGCATCACGAATAACCGAAACCCAGTTTTCAACTGGACATTTTCCGATCCAGACCGCGCCGATTATCAAACCGCTTGGCAAATTCAAGTCAGCGCTGGCGACGGCGGAGCATTTACCAATATCGCCATCGATTCAGGAAAAAACACGACAGCTACAAACCAATGGACTTTTTACGGCCTTGGCGACAATCAGTATTACTATCGAATTCGTACGTGGGACCAATACGATGCTGTGAGCTCTTGGTCATGGGTACCACAATTTGGAATAGAAAACACGCCGCCAACATGTACCGGCGGAACACCAAGCCCGCGCTATGTGAACATAGCGCCAAACGGGACTTTCCGTGTAGAGGTTACAGGCGTCACGGATAATTGGTCTGGCGTCCAAAAAGTGCAGTTCGCGACATGGACTGAGGCCAACGGTCAGGACGATATTCGATGGTACGACGGAGTGAATGCGGGCGGCGGCACATGGTATTACGACGTTCCTATAGCGAATCATGGAAATGCCGAAGGAAAGTACAATTGCCATGTTTACGCATGGGACAACGCCGGAAATAGCGCGAATATCAGAGTCATCGACACGTACGTTGACCGGATCCCTCCGACCGTCGCCAGCGTCCAAGGATACAGCTATTCGAACCAGACCGGAGGAACGCGGCGCGTATGGATATACGGAGCTGCTGACGCTGTCAGTGGCATTGCAGCGGTCGAGGCTCACTATGTCAAAGCGGGAATGAACTGGAATGGGCCACATGCTGCTGGGCAGTCCGGGGGAGATTTTTATTTCGACGCCCCGGTTTATGCGGGGGACGGCGAATACCTCGTCCACTTCTATTTACGAGACAGGGCAGGGAATCAATCGGGACCGCGTGAAGTCAGATTTTTCGTTGACAGCCAGCGAGCGAACGATCCAAACGTTTCAGTGACCTATGGCGAGACGACGGCAACCTTCACTTGGCTGCAATTCTCGGACCCGACGCCATCATCCGGGTATAATCGGACTCTTCTCTATCTCGGGGAGTGGACCGGCACGGCATGGGTAGGAGGGACGCCGAATCTATTCAACGGGACGGACATTTCGACTGATATTAATGTGATCGAAAAGTTTGTTCCTAATCTCAAGCCCGGTGTACGGTATCGGTACACGGTCACGCATTACGACATGGCCGGAAACGAGAGTGCGTACACTTGGAGAGAGTTCGTCACAAAAAAGCGAATTTGGGAAATAAGATACCAAACAGGACGTTATCCGCTTTCTTTGCGGGTATACGACCCAGAATCAGGCGTGCCTGGCTCGAAGGCTTTACGCATCTCTACGCCCGCAGGTATTGGCTGCTTCGAGCTTGTAGGCACGGACGCACACCATAATAATTTTATGACTAGGATACAAACTTCACAGGGCACAAAGACGATTAAGGCATAACCACCTGCTTAGCCGGTAACCGCGCAGCAGAGTGATTCAGTCCGCCGGAATGCGAAAACTGAGCGCGAATTTTAGCGTCGTGAGGACTATGTGGCTTGGACAAATGACCATACGAAATCTTACTGCTGCGGGAATATACACTATTTAAGCTTCGAGAAATCGGGGTCAGTTTTGCCTAAGCTGGGTGGAGAGGGGGTTCAAATGGACAAACCATTGTTTTTGAAAACTGCCATCGGAGCAGTAGGCGCTTTTTTCTCTTGGGTCGTCGGTGGCCTAGGGCTCGCCTTCACGATCCTGTTGGGGCTTATGCTGCTGGACTATGCGACCGGGCTCATGGCCGGGTACGTCCGGAAGGATCTGAGCAGCAGGATAGGCATCGCTGGGCTTATCCGAAAAACTTACATCATCATTCTTGTCGGCTGCGTGTACATGATCGAACTTTCAGTCTTAAACTCAAATGGCGTAATTGGCGACGGCGTCGTTATCGCGTACAGCGTTATTGAGTTTCTAAGCATCGTCGAAAATGGCGGTAAGCTTGGGGTACCTCTCGGGCCGTTGAGCAACGTCATTTCAGCGATTAAAGGAAAGGAGGAACGTCATTGACACGGAAGCAATTTATCGCCATCGTTGCGCCTGTCACTGTGGAACTGAAAAGGGAAGGTTCTCCAATCTTCCCTTCGGTTCGGATTGCACAAGCTTTGTTGGAAACCGGCGGCAAGATCCATGAGTGGAACAATCTTGTCGGTTATAAAGTTGGCAGCGGCCGGCCCAATAAGTTTTGGAAAGGAAAATCGGTAAGCACCAAGACATGGGAAGTATATGACGGCATCCGAGTAGACGGGGTAAAAGCCCATTGGCGCGCCTACGACTGCCTCGAGGATTGTTTCCGGGATCAGGATTTGCTTTTTCAATGGAGTCGATACGACCGGGTACGAAGCGCCAAGTCGCCGCAGGAACAGGCGGAGATGCTTCGTGTTTGCGGTTATGCTACCGATCCGGATTACTCTAAAAAGTTAAAACATTTGATCGCGAGCTATTCGCTCGAACAGTACGATAAGGAGGCGGCAGAAGTGATGCTGGATGCGGGAGTGGCCAATACAATCATCGCTACATGGATGAGTCCGGCCTGGAAGGAGTCAGATGCAAAACGCTGCGAAGCGGAACAACAAGGAGACAGGAGCACAGCCTCCGCTCATCAACAACAGGCGGATTATATTCATTGGCTCGCGAATGAGCTTCGGAAAGCGTCTGGACAGGTTTTGCAATAATTTAGATTTATAACGAAAAAGGACTAACCTCCCTACTGGCTTCGGCTGGTAGGGATTTTTTATTTTGTTATGGAATAATATACCTCGAACCGGAAATATGCGGCTTAGAGGTACCTTGGTTCTCATCGGTGGACAATATTTCGGGACTGTAACGGTGAACGTCGAGCGGCCTTAACTGAACGTTTCCCTGTTCAGGGAATCCAGCCGCACATGCTCCTCTTGAGTCTTCCACTAGTTCATCCAGACATGCTTTTACATCACTTCTATCTAACGTCATAAGCCGCTTCCTCCCATACAACGGCAAGGTAGACACGTGCGGGAGAAACATGCTATCATTACACTGTTTCCTAGCAAAAGTTTTCTACAATTTCATATCATATAGAGCAGGTGCCGATAACCGTTGAAGACGGAATCGGCTTAAAAGGGAAGCCGGTGAAAGTCCGGCACGGTCCCGCCACTGTAAGCGAGGAGTTTTTTCCGTATCGCGTACGCCACTGTTGTGAAGTCAATGGGAAGGCTGCGGAAAAAGCAATGAGACGCAAGTCAGGAGACCTGCCCGCTCTGTTGCGGCTGTGATGTTCGACGACGGCCAGCAACGAAGTCACCACAAAACCTACGCGGATAGGGAGGTGTACGGGAGCGGTACAGGACAGGCAGCAAGGCTGGCGATCTGGCGTCACAGCGGCGCTCGTCGCATAAGTCAATGCTGGCTGCACTCGTCTCAGCAACCTAAGCTCGCTCAAGCATCTTCCGACAAGGGAGATGCTTTTTTTAATTTCTCTCTCCGTTTCTGGAAAAAGAAATTGGCATGAGACGTTAGATGAATGAATACGTTTATCGCATGGACAACCGGCAGGAGTATGTCAGTTACAGGCATCGGAAGCCAGGTACTCTATAAAGAAGCATACTTGACAGGAGGCGGCAATGATGAAGGGAAAATTGTCAGTCATCGGGTTCGGCCCGGGCAGCTTCGATCATATTACGAAACGGGCAAGGGAAGCGATCCAGGAAAGCGACGTCGTGATCGGCTATAACACGTATGTGGATCTGATCCGTGGGCTTTTGAACGAGCAGCAGGTCGTCCGCACCGGGATGACAGAAGAGGTCAGCCGGGCGCAGGAAGCGGTACGTCAAGCCGAAGCGGGGAAACGGGTGGCGGTCATTTCGAGTGGCGATGCAGGCGTGTACGGTATGGCCGGGCTCATTTACGAAGTGCTGATGGAAAAAGGGTGGCGGCGCGAGCAAGGCGTCGAAGTGGAAGTCATTCCCGGCATTTCGGCGATCAACTCGACGGCTTCGCTGCTGGGCGCGCCGGTCATGCACGACGCGTGCACGATCAGCTTGAGCGACCATTTGACGCCATGGGAGATCATCATTCGCCGGGTGGAAGCGGCGGCTTCCGCCGATTTCGTCATTGCGCTGTACAATCCGCGCAGCGGCCGACGCACGCGGCAGATCGTCGAGACGCAGCGCGTGCTGCTCCAGTACCGGTCGCCGGATACGCCGGTCGGCATCGTGAAGAGCGCCTACCGCGAGCGCCAGGACGTGGTCGTGACGACGCTTGGCAAAATGCTCGAGCACGATATCGGCATGCTGACGACGGTCATCATCGGCAATTCGACGACGGTCGTCTACGACGGGCTGATAATCACGCCGCGCGGATACCAGCGCAAATATACGCTGGATGCCGACGTGCAGCCGCTCCGGCCCCACGAAAGGCTGCGGACGGAAGCGGAGCCTTGGTCGCTGGAAGCGCAGCAGGAAGAAGCGTCCAAGAGCATGGGCGAGGAAAACAAAGCATTGGCAGTCGAATCGCGTTCAGACAGGTCGAGCGAGTCCATGAAAGTCCCATACATCGTTGATTCGATGCTCGATCCGTTGGGCGGACCGGTTTACGGAGCGAGAACGGGCGGCGAATCGCCGCTGGCCCTTGCGCTGGAAGCGCTGCGGCTTGTCGATGCGCACCGGGGCGTTCCCGAGTCGGCCCAAGGCGAGCGGAGCGGCCTCTTGTTTAAGCAGGAGCAAATCCTGGAGTTTGCCGTAAGCCCGGGGCTTGCGGAGAAAAGGCTGACAGCACAGCAGCTTATGCTGCTTGCGGAAGTCGTCGGCGAGCACGGGACGATGGAGTATACGCCGCATCATCAGATGCTCGTGCGCATTGCGACGTCGGAGCCGGAAAGCGTAACCGGACGGCTTCGGGCTGCCGGACTGCTGCTCGCTCCGGTCGGCGATGTCGCGCAGATCAAGGCTTGCGATTTTTGTAATATGGATAAGGCCGATTCAGTTCCGTACGCCGAAGAGCTGCATCGTCGTCTGGGGGGCATGCGCGTACCCAAGGAGCTGAAAATCGGCTTCAACGGCTGCGGCATGGCCTGCTATGGCGCGGTGAAGGAAGACATTGGAATCGTGTACCGCAGAGAGAAATTCGATTTGTTCCTCGGGGGCAAAACGGTCGGGCGCAACGCCCATGTGGCGCAGCCGGTCGCCGAAGGAATCGAGCCGGAGCGTCTGGTCGAAACGATCGAGCGCATTGTAGCGCGTTATGCGGCGGACGGGCATCCGAACGAACGGTTTCATAAATTTTATAAACGCGTCAAGGAGCTGGAAGGCTATCGACATCAGGAAGTGCCGGCGTTCCAGATCGAGAATGCGGTGTGCGGGGATTAAAGCTGACGCGCTATTTGAAGCAGTTGCACTAGAACGATAAGCGACAATGAAAATGAGGAGGAAGCGCATGAACGCAGTATTGTTTGTAGGCCATGGTAGTCGTGACCCGGAAGGAAACGAGGAGATCCGGGAGTTTGTCCGTTCGGTGGAAGGTCGTCTCGGGGAGCCGATCGTGGAGACGTGCTTCCTGGAATTCGAGGCGCCGTCCATTTCAAAAGGCATCGCCACATGCGTCGCGCGGGGAGCCACGCGGATTGCGGTGGTGCCGATTACGCTGTTTGCGGCCGGACATGCCAAGCTGCATATTCCGGCAGCCATTGATGATGCGAGACTGAAGTATCCGGCGGTGCAGTTTATGTACGGCCGTCCGATCGGGGTGCACGAGCTGGCGCTGGATATTTTGATCTCCAGACTGACGGAAGCGGGTGTGGACGGCTTGACCGGGGCGGACGATACGGCGCTTCTGGTCATCGGACGTGGCAGCAGCGATGCGGATGCCAACAGCGATTTGTTCAAAATTACACGGCTGCTCTGGGAGCGGCTTAAAGTGAAATGGGTCGAGACGGCGTTTATCGGCGTTACGGCGCCGCTGGTGGACGAAGGAATCGAACGATGTATCCGGCTTGGGGCGAAGCGGATCGTCCTGCTGCCTTACTTTTTGTTCACCGGCGTGCTGATCAAGCGGATGGAGCAAATGACGGAAGCTTTTGCGGAAAAGTATCCGGACCAATCGTTCGTACTGGCGGAATACTTCGGGTTCCACCCGACGCTGCAAACGATCCTGCTGGAGCGGGCCCAAGAAGCGCTCCAAGGCGAAGCGCGGATGAGTTGCGATATGTGCCAATACCGCCTTGAAGCGATGAAGCATATGGACCATCATCACCATCACGACCACGAGCATGGGCACGATCATCATCACCACCACCATCACCACCATGATCACGACCATGACCATCATCACGACCACGAGCACCATCATACGCACTCTCATGATCATGATCACGCACACGAACACGGTCACGATCACCACCATCAGGAAAGCGGCAGTACGAAGCCTGCGGGGACGTTGGAGGCGGCCGCGTCGAAAGAGGTGCCATCATGATCGTTGTGCTGGCCGGGACGAGCGACGCGAGGGAGCTTGCGCTGCTCATCCGCGCGGCGGGCTATCCGCTCGTCGCCACCGTCGTGACTGAGAGTGCGGCCAAGAGCCTCGAAGAAGCGGGGCTCGAGGTGCGCATGGGCCGGCTTGACGCACACGGCTTGGCCGATTTGATCCGCAGCCGCAGCGCCCAAGCGGTGGTCGATGCGAGCCACCCGTTTGCGGAGGAAGCGTCCCGCAACGCCATGGCGGCGGCGGAGCAGGCAGGGGTGCCTTACATCCGGTACGAGCGCGAGCGCGGATCGTACGATGGGCACCCGCGTCTGTTTTTCGTCGACGATTACGAAGAGGCGGCCGAGCTGGCGGCGCAGAAGCGCGGGGTTGTCATGCTGACGACGGGAAGCAAGACGCTGCAAATTTTTGCCGAGAAGCTGATCGGGCTGTCGGATACGACGCTCGTGGCGCGCATGCTGCCGCGCAAAGACAATATGGAGAAATGCGAGCAGCTCGGCCTGGAGCAGAAGAACATTATCGCGATGCAGGGGCCTTTTTCCAAAGAGTTGAACCAGGCGCTGTACAAGCATTACGGCGTCAATGTCATCGTTACGAAGGAAAGCGGCAAGGTCGGCGCGGTAGAGGAAAAGCTGTCGGCGGCGCTCGAGATGGATATCGATACGATCGTTATCGGCCGGCCGCAGCTGGAGTACGGCGAAGTATATTCGGATTTTGAAGGCGTCACGAACGCGTTAAACGCATTATTTCAGGAGGTGCGCGATTAATGGATTTTCGCACGGAATTTAAACCGCTTACCGTTCAACCGCAGGAAATCGAAGAAAAAAGCTTCGAAATGATCACGGAGGAGCTTGGCGAGCACGACTATACGGAAGAACAGTTCAAGGTCGTGCAGCGCGTCATTCACGCGTCGGCGGATTTTGAGCTCGGGCGCAGCCTGGTGTTCCATCCCGATGCGATCCGCGCCGGAATCGAAGCGATCCGCAGCGGCAAGCCGGTGGTGGCGGACGTACAGATGGTGCAGGTCGGCATCAGCAAGCCGCGGCTGGCTAAGTACGGCGGCGACGTGCGGGTGTACATTTCGGACGCGGATGTGATGGAGGAAGCGAAAAGGTTAAACACGACCCGAGCCATCATTTCCATACGAAAAGCGGCGCGGGAAGCGGACGGCGCGATATATGCGATCGGCAATGCGCCGACGGCGCTGCTGGAGCTAATCCGCCTCGTTAAGGAAGGGGAAGCGCGTCCGGGACTGATCGTCGGGGTGCCGGTCGGCTTCGTGTCGGCGGCAGAGTCCAAGGAAGAGCTGCTGAAGCTGGACGTGCCGTTTATTACGAATATCGGGCGGAAGGGCGGCAGCCCGGTCGCGGTGGCGACCGTTAACGCGCTGTCGCTGCTCGCCGAACGGCAGGGATAACGCGATGGCGGACGGCGGGGAAAAGGAAACGAAGCCGCTCCGGCATGGCTATACGACGGGCGCCTGCGCGACGGCGGCGGCTCAAGCGGCGCTCGAGGCGTTGATTATGCAGGAGTCCCAGACGCAGTCGACCATTCGCCTGCCGATCGGGCAGGACGTGACGTTCGAGATCGTCGCCTGCGCTTACGCGTCCGATTGGGCGTCCGCCGAGGTGATCAAAGACGGCGGCGACGACCCGGACGCCACACACGGGGCGCGGATCATCAGCGAGGTGTTCTGGCGCGAAGCGCCGGGAATCGAGATCGACGGCGGCGTCGGGGTCGGCCGGGTGACGAAGCCGGGGCTGCCGATCGAGGTCGGACAGGCGGCGATCAATCCGGTGCCGCGGAAAATGATCCGCGAAGCCGTCGAAGCGGTGCTGAACCGCTATGAGTTGCATCGCGGCGTGCGCGTGGTCGTCTCGGTACCGGACGGCGAGGAGATTGCGAAGAAGACGCTCAACGCCCGGCTGGGCATCCTCGGCGGCATCTCGATTTTGGGCACGCGCGGCATTGTGGTGCCGTTCTCGACAGCCGCGTACAAGGCGAGCGTTGCGCAGGCGATCCGTGTAGCGGTCAAGGGCGGCTGCAGCCATGTAGTGCTATCGACCGGCGGGCGCAGCGAGAAGTTCGGCATGGAGCTGTATCCGGAGCTGCCGGAGGAGGCGTTCGTCGAGATGGGCGATTTCGTCGGCTTTGCGATTCAGCAATGCGCGCGGCAGGGGATAAGCAAAATTACGCTTGTCGGCATGATGGGCAAGTTTTCCAAAGTGGCGCAGGGCGTTATGATGGTTCATTCGAAAAGCGCTCCGGTCGACTTCGGATTTCTGGCGCGTATGGCGGAGGAAGCGGGAGCGCCGGAAGCGGCCGTCAAGGAAATTTTGGAAGCGAATACGGCGGCGCAAGTCGGCGATCAGATGCAGGCGCTGGGCTGCACCGCGTTTTTCGACGTGATGTCCGGCCATTGCTGCCGGGAATCGCTTCGGGAAGCGGGAGCGCTTGGACCTGAAGCGAAGCTGCAAACGCCGCTGGAAGTCGAAACGGTGATCATTTCGATGAAGGGCGCGCTGTTGGGGCGCAAAAGCATGACGAACGAGGTTTAGCGGTTCGCTTGCATAAAGGACTCCGGTTGACCGGACTCGGACTCCAGACTCCGGCAGGCGGGCAAGAAGGAAAGGGGTACACGCATGGGAGAAAAAATCGCAGTGATCGGGATTGGCGACGACGGAGCGGCAGGCTTGCCGCAGGCGTATCTCGACCGGATTCGGCAATCCTCATTATTGATCGGCGGGGAGCGGCAGCTGCAGTTTTTTGCCGATACCGCCGCTGAAAAGGTCGTGCTTAAAAGCGGGCTGTCCGAGCTGACGGAGCGCCTGAGGTCAGAAACCCGGAACACGGTGGTGCTGGCTTCGGGCGATCCGTTGTTTTACGGGATTGGAGGCTATTTGACCGGCAAGCTGCCCGGGCGGGTGGAGGTTTATCCGCAGGTCAGCTCGCTGCAGCTTGCTTTTGCACGCGTCGGCGAGAGCTGGCAGGACGCTGTGGTCGTCAGCGCACACGGACGCAGCATACAAGGCTTGGCCCAGCGGATCGACGGCGCGAAGAAGGTGGCGCTGCTCACGGACGAGCACAATACGCCGGGGGCGATTGCGCGCTATTTGTTGAATTACGGCATGACCGAGTACGACGTGTTTGTCGGCGAGAACCTCGGCGGACCCGCCGAGCGGACGGGCTGGTTCGGGCTGCAGGAGCTGGCGGATACGGCGCAGACGCACTTTTCGCCGCTTAATGTCGTCGTGCTGCGGATGCGCAAAGACGCTGAACCGCCGCGCTGGGCGCTCGGCATCGAGGATGGAGAGTTTGCGCAGCGGAAGCCGGACAAAGGGCTCATCACGAAAAAGGAAGTCCGCGTGCTCAGCTTGGCGGCCCTGCAATTGAAGCGGGACAGCGTCGTTTGGGACATCGGCACCTGCACGGGCTCGGTCGCGATCGAAGCGGCGAAAATATGCCGTGAAGGCGCGGTGTACGCCATCGAGAAGAACGAGGGCGATCTGGATAATTTTCACGAGAACGCCCGCAAATTCCGTACGGACATTACCGCTGTGCACGGCAAAGCGCCGCAAGGGCTGGACCAGTTTCCCGATCCTGACGCGGTATTCATCGGCGGCAGCGGCGGCGAGCTGCGCGAACTGCTCTCCGTATGCTGTGCCCGGCTGAAGCCGGGAGGACGGATCGTACTGAACGCGGTGACGATCGAGAATTTGTCCGCCGCAGCGCAAGCTTTTGCCGCGGAAGGGTTCGTGACGGACATAACGCTGACGCAGGTGAGCCGCAGCAAGCCGATTTTGGACATGACGCGGTTTGAAAGCTTGAATCCGGTATACATCATTGCAGCGCGGAAGCGTACGGATAAAGGAGAGGACGGAACGGATGAGTAAGCTGGGCACGTTGTACGGATTGGGCGTGGGGCCGGGGGACCCCGAGCTGATTACGGTGAAGGCGTTCCGCCTGCTGAAGGAGTCGCCGGTCATCGCCTATCCCCGCAAAAAATCCGGGGCGAAAAGCTATGCTTTGGCGATTACGGAGCTGTACGTCGATACCCGGGAGAAGGAAATGGTCGGCCTGACCTTCCCGATGACGAAGGACCGCGAATCGCTGGAGAAGCAGTGGAACAAGACGGTCGACACGGTATGGGGCTATCTCAGCCAAGGGAAAAATGTCGCGTTCGTCACGGAAGGCGATCCGATGCTGTACAGCACGTACATTCACCTGATGCGGCTCATGAAGGAGCGACATCCCGAGGTGGAAGCGGTATCCATACCTGGGATCTCGTCTGTGCTTGCCGCTGCGTCGAGGCTCGGTTTGCCGCTGGCAGACGGAGACGAGCAGGTGGCCGTTGTGCCAGCGACTGACGATTACGATGCGATGCGCCGGGCGCTTGAAACGCACGACTGCGTCGTGTTCATCAAGGTAGCGAAGGTCATCGACCTGATGCTGACCGTGCTGCGTGATCTGGGCCTGGTCGACAAGGCGGCCGTATTGACCAAAGTAACCTCTGCGGAGGAGCTGATCTGGCGCAACATTGAGGAGCTGGCCGGACGGGAGCTGGAATATTTGACGCTGATGGTGGTGAGAAAATAGATGAAAATTTATATTATTGGAGCCGGTCCTGGTGACCCGGATTTGATCACCGTCAAAGGACTCCGCATCCTGCAGGAAGCGGACGTCGTGCTGTATACGGATTCGCTCGTCAATGAAGAGCTGATTGCCCGGGCGAAGCCGGGGGCGGAGGTACTGCAAAGCGCGGGCATGAGCCTGGACGAGATGGTCGCGGTCATGACCGACCGCGTCAAAGCGGGCAAGCTCGTCGCTCGGGTGCATACCGGCGATCCGGCTGTGTTCGGAGCGATTATGGAGCAAAAGGCGCTGCTCGCCAAAGAAGGCATCTCCTGCGAGATCATTCCGGGCGTCAGCTCGGTGTTTGCGTCCGCAGCTGCGGTCGGAGCGGAGCTGACGATCCCGGATCTGACGCAGACGCTTATTTTGACGCGGGCTGAGGGACGTACGCCGGTGCCGGACTGTGAGCAGCTAAAAGAGCTGGCGTCGCATCATTGTACGATCGCGCTGTTCCTCAGTGCGACGCTGACCAAAAAAGTCGTGCGCGAGCTGACCGAAGCCGGATGGAGCCTGGATACGCCGGTAGCGGTCGTGCAGCGGGCGACATGGCCGGATCAATTGATCGTCCGCACGACGCTGGAGAAGCTGGACGAGGATATGCGGACGAACGGCATTCGCTCGCATGCGATGATTTTGGCCGGATGGGCGCTTGACCCGAATATCCACGAGAAAGACGAATACCGCTCCAAGCTGTACGATAAAACGTTCACTCACGGCTACCGCAAAGGAGTGAAGGACTGATGAGCGCGAAGGGCGGAGACGGAGAGCGGAACGGTATGGTGGCGGAGGCAGCGTCGGCCGCAGCTTCGAAAGGAGCGGCGGGCAACACGCCGGGAACTGCAACGGATGAGACTCAGCCCATTGTTCTACAGGAAGGCGTAATCCCGGCGGTCCGCTTGAACGGTGATTATGCTGTCGTCGCCATTACGAAGCACGGCGTGGAGCTGGCCAGGCGTTTGCAAAGCACTTTTTCCCATGCGGATGTGTATTACATGTCCAAATTCGCGCGAGGCGACGAGGCGGGCAAAGGCATCCAATTGTTCGAGGGCAGCGTACGGCTGCTGTTTCCCGCGCTGTTCCCGGCGTATAAGGGTATCGTTTGCATCATCTCGCTCGGCGCGGTGGTCCGGATGATCGCGCCGCTGCTGGAGGACAAAAAGAAAGACCCCGGCATCGTCGTCATTGACGATAAAGGGGAGCACGTCATCAGCGTGCTGTCCGGTCATCTGGGCGGAGCCAACGAGCTGACGCGCGAGGTGGCGGCGGCGCTGGGCGCAAGACCGGTGCTGACAACCGCGTCGGACGTGCAGAAGACGATCGCCGTCGACCTGTTCGGCCGCCGTTTCGGCTGGACGTGGGAGTCGGACGACAAGCTGACGCAGGTCAGCGCGTCCGTCGTCAACGAAGAGCGCGTCGCCGTCGTCCAAGAGTCCGGCGAGCCGGACTGGTGGCTGTACGACACGCCGCTGCCGCAGACGATCCGCGTGTACGGTGACGTGCGAAGCGCACTGGCGGACGAGCCGCAGGCGGCGCTGGTCGTCACGCACCGGCTGCTGGAGGCTGACGAAGAAGCAATTCTCGCCAATGGCGTGCTGTACCGGCCGAAGGTGATTGCGCTCGGCATCGGTTGCAACCGCGGGACGGTGGCGGAGGAGATCGAAGCGGTGATCCGCGAGACGCTCGAAGAGCTGCGCTTTTCGATCCGCAGCGTCAAGGCGGTCTGCACGATCGATCTGAAAAAAGACGAGGTAGGGCTGCTCGCCGTCTGCGCCAAATACGGCTGGCCCCTTGAATGCTACACGCCGGGCGAATTGAACGAGATGCCGATGGAAGAGCCGTCGGACACGGTGTTCAAGTTCACCGGCGCTTACGGAGTTAGCGAGCCTGCGGCCAAACGGTACACTGGCGCGGAGCGGCTGGCACTGACTAAAAAGAAAAGCGGCAACGTGACCATTTCCGTCGGTCTCCTGACGTTTGGGAAGTAATCGTACGCACGCGGCTGCCATATAGAAGTAAAACCGGAAATTTCAGCTTTGCAGCGGAAAGGAGCCGATGAACCTCATGAGCGAATCTAGAGCGCACCGAAGCCTCGTCGTTGCCGGAACGGGAAGCGGTGCAGGCAAAACGACCGTCACCCTTGGACTCATGGCGGCGCTCCGCCGCCAGGGAATGACGGTGCAGGGCTTCAAATGCGGCCCGGACTATATCGATCCGACCTATCATAAGGCGGTGACGGGCAGACCGTCCCGCAATTTGGATAGCTGGATGCTGACCGCGGACACGGTGAAGGAAATTTACGCCCGGGCTTCCCGGGATGCGGACATTTCGATCATCGAAGGCGTGATGGGATTTTACGACGGCAAAGACCCGTTGTCCAATACCGGAAGCACAGCGGAAATCAGCCTGCTGCTCGATTGTCCCGTCCTGCTCGTGGTCAACTGCCAGAGTATGGCCCGCAGCGCCGCGGCCATCGTCAAAGGCTTCCAGTGCCTGGAGCCGCGCGCCCGCATCGCTGCCGTGTTCGCCAACAAGGTCGGCAGCGACGGGCATTACCGGATCGTGAAGGAAGCGATCGAGCAGGAATGCGGCATTCCCGTTATCGGGTATATGAAGCGGGAGGACGCGCTTTCCGTCCCCGAACGACATCTGGGGCTGGTGCCGTCCATCGAGCGCGGGGAGCTTGGCAGCTTGTTCGAAGCGCTGGCTGACCGGATGGATCAGACGGTTGATATGGACCGGCTGCTGGAGCTGGCGCAAGCGTCCGAGCCTCCGGCCGCCCCGGAGCCGCGCTTGTTCGCCGAGCCGTCCCGCCGTTACGGTGTAAGGATGGCGGTAGCCAAAGACGCCGCATTTCATTTTTATTACCCGGAAAATTTGGAGCTGCTGGAGCTGTACGGGGCGGAGCTTGTCTACTTCTCACCGCTGGCGGGCGAGCCGCTGCCGGAAAACGTGCAGGGCTTATACATCGGCGGCGGGTTCCCCGAGGAGTTTGCCGAGCAGCTAAGCGCCCGGACGCAGGTTACGGACTCGATCCGCAGCGCCGTGGAGCGCGGGCTTCCGACGCTGGCCGAATGCGGCGGCTTTATGTATTTGACTGGTGCGATCGGAGATACGCAAGGGCGAAGCTACCCGATGCTCGGTCTCGTCCCGGGTCAAGTGACGATGCAGACCAAACTGGCTGCGCTCGGACTGCGGGAGGTTACGGGAGCGGAAGGCAACTTTCTGCTGCCTGCAGGGGAGACAGCCCGCGGACACGAATTCCATTACTCGGTCTACGAACCGCAGTCGGAGCTGCCTCACGCTTACGAGACGAAGGGACTGCGCGGCGTGAAAAAGGATGGCTGCCTGCTCCATCGGACGGTGGCCGGCTATACGCATTTGCATTTTGGTTCGAACCCCGGCATCGTGGCACGCTGGCTGGAATGCTGCGAAACGTACGGCCGATAGAAATTCCGTGCGTATGGCAGGAAGCTTTGCATAATTAAAACAAGAGGGCTAATCGGCGGTCGGTCGCGCGACTCGTCGATTGGCCCTTTTTGGAGTGGACTGATCCGTAAATCCGTAAAACGATCGGATAAAAACGGCCCCGCCGCGTTTTTCCTGCGATGGAGGAATTCGAATGGAAGCTAGCGGCTTCCGGAGCGAAACAGCGTCTCGCCGACAAATCCGCCTTCTGCCGCACCGGGCGGACAGGCGAATACGGCACTGGACACATGCGAAGTGAATTTATTGAGCGCATCCAGCTTCGCAAGAATAGACTGCATGGGAATGAACTGCTCCTTGACGCTCCGCTGAAAGCTGATAAAAAAGAGGCCGGCATCCCAATCGCCTGTCCCAGCGTCGATCCCGTCGACGTAGGAATAAGCCCGGCGAAGCATTTTCGTTCCCGCGCTGCGGGCTTGCCATACGTGAGAGCTTGCCGGAAATTGGCTCAGCGGAGCCGGGTCGAATTCGTTCTTTCTGCCAAAAGGAGCGCCGCTCTCCTTCAGCCGGCCGAAGGTAATCTCCTGCTCGGCCAGTGTGGCCCGGTCCCACGGCTCCAGAAACATGCGAATTTTGCGCGTGACCAAATAAGAGCCGTTCGCCATCCATGCGGGCGCGTCGGACGATGCTGCCCAGACGTGCTGCGATCTTGCCGCATCCGAATCGAGCTCGCGGTTGGCCGTGCCGTCCTTGAATCCAAACAAATTTCTCGGCGTCTGACCGTCAGGGGCTCCGATAAAGCCATTCTGAACCCAGCGGATCGCCGCGGTGCCTTTGGAGGCTTTGGCCAGATTTCGAATCGCATGGAAAGCGACGCCCGGATCGTCTGCGCATGCCTGCACCCCGATATCTCCGCCGCACCATTGAGGATTGAGCCGATCGCCGGGCATAGGCGGAATATCGGATAGCTCGGCCGGCTGCTCGGAGGCGAGGCCGAAGCGGTCTTTGCCATTGCTTTGGAACAGCGTGGGTCCGAACCCGAACGTGAGGGTCAGATTCGAGGGGGAGAGCCCCTTCGTTTCTCCGGTATCCGTCGGCGGCGAGGTGACGTCTTCGCCTTCTTTCAGAGGTTTCCCGGCTGTCATGATAGCGCTGGCCGCGGACCATTCTTGTAATAATTTCAAGAGCTGCCCGGCATCCTCATGCAAAATATCGAATGCGGCGAAGCATACGTACGGCTGCTGAGGGGTGACGATCCCGGCCTGATGCGGCCCGTAAAAAGGGACGGCATCGCCAGCATTCACTTGTGGCTTCGTCGCCGGTGTGCCGGAGCCCGGGTCCGGATCGGCGCGCTTAAGAGACATGAAGGTTGCCATCCCGCTCATGCCCATCACAACGCCGGTTCCGGCAATGGCAGTCAGCTTCAGCATCTCGCGCCGGCTGATCGATTCATTCTCCACTTCCGGCAGTTCCTCCTTGGCTGTGTTCTTTTCTTCCTCAGGCGTACGGTTCATTGAAAAAGCCCCCTTGTTTTTATGCATCAATCCCGGCAAGTCCGGCGGTGTTTCGGTACAATTGGTATCGAGCCGCAGCTCTTTCTGCGTTAACCGTTAGCATGGTTCTTATAGGGTTGGAATGGATTAAAAAGAGACCAATCAGTTTCTTTTTTACAGTAATTCAGAATCCAGCTGTTTTCAACCGTCTCATGTTACGAATTTGCGACAGCCGTATCTCGGCGGAATCCGGGGGGCGAGGTGAAGTTGGCAACCCATTTACCGGTCGAGGAGTGGTGGGGGCTCCTCACTTTCCAAGGCGGAAAAATCCCCGCCATTGAGGACCGTTCATAAAAGAACTCGCTCTGCCGTCCTGCTCCCGTATGAACTCAAGCTATGGAACCGCGCCGTTTGCGCTTGCATTCGGCCGCGGGTTTGCATATAATACTTCTCATATACTGAATACTGCCAAATGCGTTGACGGAGAAAAGTAAGCAGTGCCTCTTGACAGGGAGGAGACGCCGGAGATTGAGAGCGTGTCCGAAGAACCAGGCTGACGAAGTTCGCTCCCGAGCAGTCCTTTGAACCCGCGCGGTCCACCCGACCCGTCGGCAAGTAGGAGGAACCGGTCCGAACGCAAGTTCACGAACCGTTACGTTCAATGAAGGAAGAAGACTTTAAGGCGGCTTCGCCTGTCTTCTGAACAAGGGTGGTACCACGGCTTTTTCGTCCCTTACCGGGATGGAAAAGCCTTTTTTGCGTTCGCGGACACAGCGCAGGCGGAAATCATACAAGGAGGGAATGCAGGCATGAAAGAACGATTGCTTACACTGAAGGAAGAAGCGCTGCGCGAGCTGGCCCAAGTGGAAAACCAGCAGCAGCTTGCCGACCTTCGGATCAAGTATTTGGGCAAAAAAGGCCCGCTGACGGAAATTTTACGCGGGATGGGAGCTTTGAGCGCGGAGGAGCGTCCGGTCATCGGCCAGGTGGCTAACGAGGTTCGCGGCGCGATTGAGGAAGTCATCGAGGCGAAGCAGGCGGCATACAACGAGGCGGAGACGAATGCCCGGCTTGCGGCGGAGCGGATCGACGTGACTTTGCCGGGACGTCCAGCGGCACGCGGCGCGGTGCATCCGATCAGCAAAGTGATCGAGGAGATCGAAGATATTTTCATCGGGATGGGCTATACGGTAGCCGAAGGTCCCGAGGTGGAGCAGGATTATTACAACTTCGAAGCGCTCAACCTGCCGAAAAACCACCCGGCCCGC
Source organism: Paenibacillus elgii (assembly GCA_042219835.1). Taxonomy (GTDB): domain Bacteria; phylum Bacillota; class Bacilli; order Paenibacillales; family NBRC-103111; genus Paenibacillus_G; species Paenibacillus_G elgii_A. The sequence continues at coordinate 5,469 of JBHJMN010000031.1, read as the reverse complement.
GACATGCAGGATTCGTTCTACATTACCGACGAAATCCTGATGCGCACGCACACGTCTCCGGTGCAGGTCCGCACGATGGAGAAAATGAAAGGCCATGTGCCGGTCAAAATCATCTGTCCGGGACGCGTATATCGCCGCGACGACGACGATGCGACGCATTCCCACATGTTCACGCAGATCGAAGGTCTCGTGATCGACAAGGGCATCCGCATGAGCGATTTGAAGGGAACGCTGCTGCAGTTCGTGCAGGAGCTGTTCGGGAAACAGACGCAAATCCGGATGCGCCCGAGCTTCTTCCCATTCACGGAGCCGAGCGCCGAGGTCGACGTCACCTGCGCGATGTGCGGCGGCGAAGGCTGCCGGGTGTGCAAGCATACGGGCTGGCTCGAAATTCTCGGCTCCGGCATGGTGCATCCGCGCGTGCTGGAGATGGCGGGCTACGATCCGGAAGAATATAGCGGCTTCGCGTTCGGCCTCGGCGTCGAGCGGGTGGCTATGCTGAAATACGACATTGAAGATATCCGGCATTTCTATACGAACGATCTGCGCTTCTTGAAGCAGTTCGTGCATTTGTAAGCGAGAGGAGCGTGGGCTAAATCATGAAAGTATCTTACCAATGGTTGTCGCAGTATGTAGATGTCAGCGGCTATTCGGCCGCCGAGCTGGCGGAGAAGCTGACCCGCAGCGGCGTTGAAGTCGATATCGTGGAAAGCCGCAACAAAGGCGTGTCGCAGGTGGTTGTCGGCTTCGTCAAATCGCGCGAAAAGCATCCCGACGCGGATAAGCTGAGCGTCTGTATTGTTGACGTAGGCCAAAGCGAGGATCTGCAAATCGTGTGCGGGGCTAAAAACGTAGCCGCAGGACAAAAGGTGCCCGTTGCCGTCGTCGGCGCGAAGCTGCCGGACGGTCTCGTCATCAAGCGGGCGAAGCTGCGCGGCGTCGAATCGCAAGGTATGATCTGCTCGGCCAAGGAGCTCGGCTTGAACGACAAGCTGCTGCCGAAGGAAATTCAAGAAGGCATTCTGGTGCTGCCGGAGGATACGCAGGTCGGTGTAAGCATCCTTGACGTCCTTGCGTTGAACGACGAAGTGATGGACTTCGACCTGACGCCGAACCGTTCCGACTGTCTCAGCATGCTGGGCGCAGCCTACGAGATCGGGGCGATTCTGGGCCGCGAGGTGAAGCTGCCGGATGCGGAAGCGGGCTTGAACGACAGCGCGGAAGCCGTCAAAGCGGCAGACCGGATTTCCGTGGAAATTTCGGACAAAGACCAGTGCTCGCATTACGCGGCGCGTCTGATCGAAGGCGTGAAAATCGGGCCGTCGCCGCTTTGGCTGCAAAACTGCCTGATGGCTGCCGGCGTGCGTCCGATCAACAACATCGTGGATGTGACCAACTACGTCATGTTCGAATATGGCCAGCCGCTTCACGCTTTCGATGCGGATCAGCTGAACAACGGCCATATCGACGTGCGGCTTGCCCGCGAAGGCGAGAAGCTCGTGACGCTGGACGATGCGGAGCGCACTTTGGAGCCGCATATGCTGCTGATCACCGACGGGGCGAAGCCGGTCGCGCTAGCGGGCGTCATGGGCGGCGCGAACTCCGAGGTGTCGGACGGAACGACGCGCATCCTGCTGGAGTCGGCCAACTTCGCCGGTTCCTCGGTCCGCAAAACGTCGCGTCAGCTCGGGCTTCGTTCGGAAGCGTCGCTGCGCTTCGAAAAGGAAGCGAATCCGGAAGCAGTTATTCCGGCGCTGAACCGCGCGGCGGCTCTCATCGCTGAGCTGGCCGGCGGCCAAGTGGCGTCCGGTATCGTGGAAGCGGTGGCGGGAGAGCGCAAGCCGGTGCAAATCGAGTTGACGGTAAACCGCATTAATCGATATCTCGGCACAGAGCTTTCGGTTGAAGAAGTAAAGGCGATCTTCGAACGGCTGAACTTCACGGTCGAGCCGCTGGAGCAGGACGGACTGCTGGTGCATGTGCCGAGCCGCCGCGGCGATATTACCCGCACGGTCGATCTGATTGAGGAAGTGGCCCGTCTGCACGGCTACGACAACATCCCGACCACGCTGATGAACGTGGTCACGACGCCGGGCGCGCTTACCCGGGAACAGGCGATCCGTCGTTTGACGCGAACACTGTTGACGGGCAGCGGCCTGCACGAGGCGATTACGTACACATTCACGCATCCGGAGCAAATCCGCCAGTATGCGGGCGCTTATCCGGACGCGAAGCCGATTACTCTGGCGATGCCGATGAGCGAGGACCGCAGCGTGCTGCGTACGAGCCTGATCCCGCATTTGCTCGATGTGGCGGTATATAACCGGAACCGGAATCAGGACGACGTCGCCGTGTTCGAAATCGGCCGCGTATTCGTGTCTGGTGAGGAATCGCTGAGCCGCCTGCCGGAGGAGAAATTGCAGCTTGCAATTTTATTAACAGGCAAACGAAGCGAGCTGCATTGGACCGGCAAGCCGGCCGATGTCGACTTCTATGATTTGAAGGGCATTTTCGAAGGGGTAGTATCTTATCTCGGAATCGATGGCATCCGGTACGAGGCTGTCCAGCCGGAAGGCTTCCATCCGGGACGGAGTGCGCAGATCGTTGTCGAAACGCCGAGCGGCAGCCGGGATATCGGAACAATCGGCCAGCTTCACCCGGCGCTTCAGCAGCAAAAAGACCTTGCGGACACGTATGTCCTCGAAGTAGAGCTGGATACGCTCGCGCAGTTGGCAAGCGAAAGCTTTGCCTACCGTCCGCTGCCTCGTTTCCCGTCCATCGGCCGGGATATGGCGCTTGTCGTGGACCGCAGCGTTCCCGTCGGCGATCTGCTTGCTAAGGCGCGGGAAACCGCAGGCAGCCTACTCGAATCGATCCAGGTGTTCGACATTTACACCGGCGAGCGGCTTGGCGCGGATAAGAAGAGCGTGGCCATCTCACTGGTTTACCGTACTCCGGAGCGGACGCTGACGGACGAAGAGGTCAGCGAACTGCACGGTCGTGTCGTAGCGGCCCTTGAGACTGGGTTCGGCGCCGAGCTTAGGAAATAATTCCCTCGCCTTTTGACGGGCAAAAGTCTGAAAAAGACAGCAGGAAAAGCGATTCTCCGTATCGAAGTCTATAGGATACGGAGAATCTTTTTTTGTGTTTCGGAAAGGAGAGCAAGGCGAATGAGCGGTGAAGAAAAAGTTCGGATGACCGTCGACATTTATGGTACCCAGTACAAGCTGGTTTCGAAATCCAGCCCTTCCTATATAAAGCAAGTGGCCGCTCTGGTGAACGATCAAATGCACAAGATCGCGGATAGCAGCCCGCGGCTTGATTTGCCTAAAATCGCGGTGCTCGCGGCTGTCAATATGGCGGACGAATGGAGCCGGATGCGATATGATTTTGAGTCGGTATTGGAGCGTCAGCGGCAGCTCGAACATGCGAGCGAAGAGCTGGAACGGTTAAGCGAGCGCCATGCACAGCTTCAGCAGGAGCTGGAGGCGGAGCGCGAACGCCTGTCTAAGCTCGAAGAGGAGCGCGGAGAGCAGCAGGCTTCGCGGGAGCGCGCCGAGGCGGAGGCGGCAGCGCTGAGGGCCGAGCTGGAACCGCTTCGCGAGCGTTTGTCCACGCTCGACAGCGAGCTCGCCGAAAGCCGGGAGCGATTGACCGGCCAACTGGAGCTAAGCGGCGAGCTGGAGCGCAAGCTGGCCGAGACGCTGGAGCGGGCGCGCGAGTTCGAGGGGCGCTGCGCAGTCGAAGCGCAGGAAGCGGAACGCCGCGGACAGCGGATACGGGAGCTGGAGCAGGCGAAGCAGGAGCTTGAGCATCAGGCGGCCGAGCAGGCCAAGGAGCGGGACGGCCTGCAGGCGAAGATCGCTTCGCAGGAAGCGCAGTTGAGCAAGCAAGCGGAAGCGGAGCGTCAGACGCAGGAGCGGCTGGCGTCGCAGGAGAATCGCGCACGTGAGCTGGAGCAGCAACTGCAGACGATCGAGCAGGCGCGGGGCGAGACGGCGAAGCGGCTCGCGGAGCGGGAACAGCAGTATGCCGAGCTGAGCGACCAGCTCGACGGGCTGCAGGAGCAGCTTTCCGGCCAGCAGCAGGAGATCGAGCTGCAGGTGGCCCTCTATAACGAGCTGCAGGAGCTGAGCGAAGCGAAGGAACGTGAGCTTCGGGAGCAAGCAGCCGTGGCAGAGGCGAAGTTGGCGGAGCAGGCGCGCGAAGCGGAGGCGCAGGCTGCGGCGGCGAAAGCGCAGCAAGCGGAGCTGGATCGGCAGCTCGCGGCCGAGCGTGAGCGCAGCCGCGAGGAGGCAGCGGCGACAGAGGCGAAGTTGGCGGAGCAGGCGCGCGAAGCGGAGGCGCAGGCTGCTGCGGCGAAAGCGCAGCAAGCGGAGCTAGAGCGGCAGCTTACAGCCGAGCGGGAACGCAGCCACGAGGAGGCAGCGGCAGCAGAGGCGCTGCTGGCGGAGCAGGCGCACGAAGCGGAAGCGCAGGCATCTGCGGCGAAAGCGCAGCAAGCGGAGCTGGAGCGGCAGCTCGAAGCCGAGCGTGAGCGCAGCCGCAAGGAGGCAGCGGCAGCAGAGGCGCTGCTGGCGGAGCAGGCGCGCGAAGCGGAAGCGCAGGCATCCGCGGCGAAAGCGCAGCAAGCGGAGCTGGAGCGGCAGCTCAAAGCCGAGCGTGAGCGCAGCCGCGAGGAGGCAGCGGCAGCAGAGGCGCTGCTGGCGGAGCAGGCGCGCGAAGCGGAAGCGCAGGCATCCGCGGCGAAAGCGCAGCAAGCGGAGCTGGAGTGGCAGCTTACAGCCGAGCGTGAGCGCAGCCGCGAGGAGGCAGCCGCGGCAGAGGCGCTGCTGGCGGAGCAGACGCGCGAAGCCGAGGCGCAAGCAGCAGCGGCGAAAGCGCAGCAAGCGGAGCTGGAGCGGCAGCTCGCGGCCGAGCGTGAGCGCAGCCGCGAGGAAGCGGCCGCGGCAGAGGCGCTGCTGGCGGAGCAGGCGCGCGAAGCGGAAGCACAGGCGGCAGCGGCGAAAGCGCAGCAAGCGGAGCTGGAGCGGCAGCTCGCGGCCGAGCGTGAGCGCAGCCGCGAGGAAGCGGCTGCGGCAGAGGCGCTGCTGGCGGAGCAGGCGCGCGAAGCGGAAGCGCAGGCATCCGCGGCGAAAGCGCAGCAAGCGGAGCTGGAGCGGCAGCTCGCAGCCGAGCGGGAGCGCAGCCGCGAGGAAGCAGCCGCGGCAGAGGCGCTGCTGGCGGAGCAGACGCGCGAAGCCGAGGCGAAAGCAGCAGCGGCGAAAGCGCAGCAAGCGGAGCTGGAGCGGCAGCTCGCAGCCGAGCGTGAGCGCAGCCGCGAGGAGGCAGCTGCGGCAGAGGCGCTGCAGGCGGAGCAGGCGCGCGAAGCGGAGGCGCAAGCGACAGCGGCGAAAGCGCAGCAAGCGGAGCTGGAGCGGCAGCTCGCAGCCGAGCGGGAGCGCAGCCGCGAGGAGGCAGCCGCGGCAG
>JBHJMN010000030.1:0-79546 GCA_042219835.1 Paenibacillus elgii | reverse complement strand
CTACTTTGCTTATTCCCCCAAAGACCGCAATGTTTTCTCTAGCATACTTCTTCTTTCCTGTAGTCTTTGCTCAAAGACTTCTGCTGTATATCCGGAAAATCTAAGATTCTTATTCTCCTTTGATTCGAAATGACTTTTTTGAAGGATTCAATGGAAATACGCATGTTCGTTTTACTCCTGATTGAGTTTAGACATTCTGCTCCAATATGCTTGTAAGTATCATTTCTGCCCATTAACGACAGGTCGCGAATGATCGAGGTCAGTCCCAGACGATCCGAGTGCGCAGCAAGAAGCCAACGACAATCATAACAAACTAAAGGAACCGAAAAGATTGTAAAAACGTATAATTTCTACATGGGCATGGTCAATCGTGTAAAAATCAGGTAAGGAAACTCTATCTGCGATCTAATCTCCTTTCTTGGCGGAGGGACCTTAAAGATAGTATAGATCGTCGGATGAGGTTATTTTCCTTTCGATTTTGCATTAGAACTTTTGACGATCCGGTATCCGTAGTGCTCCACGGCTATAATATCCCGGAAGCCCCCGCTACTGAGTTTTTACGCTGTGCAGGTAACATCCTGCGAACCCCCTGTTCTGCGGACATCATTGAGGAGGCCATCATCAAGTGAGAATCATGGAAGTTATACTGGTGACGTTTAATGTGGTTATGTTGCTGTGGCTGGTTATCGGGCAACAAAAACCGCGACAGTTATTGTGGGGAGGATTGGCCGTTTCGGCAATTCTTCTCGTTGTACAGGGCTGGGTTGAGGGATGGCGCTGGCCCCTGATCCCCGCTTATGCATTGACGCCGGCTTCTTTATTGGCGCTGGTGTTGGATTATCGGCGGCGCACCCGAGCCAGGCAAGGGAGCATTCAAAGACGCGGCGCACGCAGAATTGCAGTGTGGTTATCCGCCTTTTTGTACGGGACGGTAACCGTTGCTGCGCCGTTGCTGTTCCCGGTGTTTACATTTGATGAACCGGCGGGCCCGTATGGGATTGGCACGGTCGCTTATCATTGGATTGACAACACCCGCGACGAAACGTCCACTATGGCGGCACCCGGGGCCAAACGGGAACTGAAAGTAAACATCTGGTATCCGGCTAGCAAGGACGCTAAGGGAACCCGGGCGCCGTATGTGCCCGATTCCAAAGTTTATACCGAGGCATTCCAGCAGGCGTCTGACCTGCCGCAGTTGTTTTTGACCAGCCTTGGACAAGTCCGCACGCATGCGATTGAACATGCGGCGCTATCCGATGCGGAAGCAGCGTATCCGGTAATTATTTTTTCACACGGGTTCCGTGGATTCGAGAACCAGAACATGTTCCAGGTCGAGCAGTTGGTGAGCCATGGCTACATTGTGGCGGGAATCAATCATACTTACAGCAGTATGGTTTCGATATTTCCGGATGGACGGGTGGCGTTGTTCGATTCGGTGAAAAACACAGAATCGGAGATAGAGCCACTTGAACAAACGGACAAGACTAATGAGGTTTGGGTGAACGATGTGCGGTTTGTGCTGGATCAACTTGAACAGCTTGCCGCTGCTGACCCGGATGGGCGGTTTACGGGACGAATGGATATGGAGCAGCTTGGCATGTTCGGACACTCGTTCGGCGGGGCGACTACGGTTCAGGTGCTGCTGAGTGATCCGCGGGTTCGGGCAGGCATCAATATGGACGGAGTCCTGTATGGCGAACGCCGCATTCCGGCGGCAGGCTTAGGCAAGCCCTTCCTGATGATCAGTGCGAACGAGAAAGACGAGGAAAACGAGTTGACAAGCCCCAGCGCCATAAGCGACGATCAGCTCTCCGCCTTAGGTACGGCCCGCAGCGAAGTTGAAAACAATAAAGAGGTAGAGGCTCGGTTTGCGCCGGTAACAGCTGGCGGGAATTACTGGCTGAAGCTGAACGGCACTGATCATATGAGCTTCTCCGATACCTTTTTGATCTCTCCAATTATGGAGTGGACGCAGGGAGTAAACGCGCGCGGGACGCATCGGCTCGTCAACGATTTTACGCTTGATTTCTTCAATCATTATCTGAAAGGGCAGCCTTTGCAGATATTGAACAATGCTGTTGGCACGTATGATGATTATATTTTGGAAAAGGGATAATCTTTTACACGGTGCAAGCGCCGCCTGAAGAACAGACGGGGCTGGAGAGAAGGGAGAAATACCCGGAAGCCGGGGTAGCCCCTGTTGCTTCCCGGGTCATATCCCAGTTATCCGGTGCTGTAGCAGCAGAGCTGCGAGCGATAGTTTCAGAGATTCGGATGCGGATCAGCTCCATTTACCGAGCTCAGTCTGCGGCCCTTAATGGAAGATGATGTGACATCTACCTTGATAGCGTGATCGTTCGCTCTTCGATGCCCGTGAAAACAAAAGGCCTGCCTCACTATCTATGCGAAATAGTAAATAATCCTTATCCAGTTTGATTCTGCGGCGCAGTCGAACGTTGAGATTCATAAATAGGTGAATCTATATAATCATTATCAAAAAGATTGGTTACGAACTGAGACTCAAAGTTCCTTCCGAATAATTGACCGTTGCCAAAATTCGTTTTGCCGTTTTGACTCCAACCTGGTTGAGAAACCTCCCCGACCGCGATGGCGCTTCCTCTATTCAAGGTATTGACGTTTATCGCTCCAGTTGTTAACGAAATAATTATAGCCAAAATTTCACCTCCAAAGGGATAAGCCCATGCATGAGAGGACGATTTTATATTCATTTATCAGACCCGCTTGGTTTTTTCTTCTGATTTATGTAGATATTTCGTTCCGAATTTCCAACATTCTCAATGTTCTTGCCTTCTGTATGAAACAAAGTATCGATAAAATCACTATCAAATATAGAATTCATGATTTTGCGAATGTTATTGCTCACGTATGCCTTACCTGTTCCATAGTTGTTTTTACGTGAACTCCTCCACCCAAGTTGTTTATTTTCTCCAAGGTCTATAGCCGAACCTGAATTTACAGAATTTGCGTTGACGGAGTTAAAATCAATTGTGCATGATTGCGCGTTCTCTCTCTCAGTTAAAACTATATTTCTTATATCCTCAATAGAGTTATCAATGACATCTTGGTCGTAGACAACATTTATTGAATGGGTCAGGGTACTATTGCTAAGACTTCCTAGCCCTTGATTAGTCTTGGCGTAAGAACTCCAACCGATTGCGGTGTTGTTCCCGATAAAAATTCCGGAACTGTCTTCAATATTGTTTACAAACAGCTTATTAAAGACAACACAGGTCTTTTTATTTGAAAAGTGCAATGTACTCCCCCTCCTGTTCAGAATAAAATGTGAGCCGCTAAGCGAAAATTTTCTTAGCGTAACAGGCTTAACCTCTCCATACCAGAAAGGTTAAGCTCTGGAGGATATATTCATCGACGCTATTACCATCGAAACTTTCTTAGACGATATCGTTAAGTTGCCGTTCTAGCCCTTTCAATAATGCGTATAACTCATTATGTCCCTTGTTATGGTGTCTACAAGGTTTGATTTTGTAATGACGGAGCAGGTCCGATTGTCCCGATTGGGTTATCAAAAACATCATTATCCAATAAAGTAGACACAAAAGCGAATTCTAAATTGCTTCCAAACAATTGACCATTTCCGAAGTTGCTCTTCCCACTGAGGTTCCAACCGGGTTGGGCAATCTCCCCTGCGTTAATAACTGCACCTCTATTCAAAGTGTTAACATTTATTGCTCCTGCAGCCATAAAAAGATTAACTGACAAAATCCCACCTCCGGTAAAATTGCCTATATTGTTAAACATATGCCATGGAAGTTCTTAAAGTTACAATTTTCACTATTAGATTGTACACCCTTGTAGATATCCTCCTCATCCTTTAACAAAGATAATACGGAGGTGTAGGAAGACAATTTTACAAATGCATCAGGTATAAATTCCGCGAATTTCTGCTCCGTTATGAACTCGTTCGACTGCCGGACGACCATTCGCTGCACATGAACCGTCTTACTTCGCGTTTCTTTTGTCCCTCAAAGCATCGCTGGTTACTGGAGCCAGCACTGACACCGGAGGATAATAAAATTTTCAGCCAATGGTACAGTATAAATTATAACAATTGGATCTTTTCAATTGTCACTCCTCTCATTTATGATATATAAAAATTTGGGGAGGGGCTTATAAATGAGAAGAGCCGAATTTTCCATTCAAGAGCAACAGGAAATTGATCATTTTTTAAATGAGATGTCATTTGGTTATCTGGGAACCTTAGACAAGGACGGGTGGCCACATATTACTCCTCTAAATTACACGTATCAGAATGGGCACATTTACATCCATGGTTCAAAGAGAGGTGCCAAAATGGACGAGATATTGGCTTCACAAAAAGTTAGTTTCGCGGTTGCTCAAGAGTTTGCTATTATCCCTTCTTATTTTACCGACGCTCGGCAAGCTTGCCCTGCAACAGCTTTTTTTAAATCCGTTCATATTAGAGGAGTCGCTGAGCCTGTTGAGGATTTGCATGAAAAATCAGTTGCATTAAGCAGCCTAATGGAAAAACTTCAACCTGAAGGGGGCTATGCTCCTATTACACCGGAAGATCCGAAATATCAAGGAGAGTTAAAGGCGGTTTCAGTAGTCAGAATCTCCGTTGAAGAATTAACTGCTAAATTTAAGTTTGGGCAAAATTTAAAGGGGGAACGTCGCGATAAAGTTATTGAGGGGCTTAATGAAAGAGGAAGAGCTGAAGATGAAGCAACTATTGAATTAATGAAAAAGTACTGTCCCTTGCATAAAAAAGAGTAAATAAGGACGGGAAGTTTGCGGGGCCATTCGGTACCCAACGATTACCTGAAAAATACCCGTCTTTTCATCCCGGTGCAAAAACGGTATGCTAAAGGTAAATTGCACTTATGGACCCCAAGGAGGCTCCCGCAAACGATGACATCCGAAACCGAACTGAACCGGCTGGCCGAGCGGCTTCCGGCCTGGCTCGAAACGAGCCGCAAGGAATCCCGGCACGGCCAGCCCGCCTCCTACATCCCCGAATTGGCGCACGCTCCGGGTAACGCCTTGGGAATCGCGCTGCTCGACGCCGCAGGACGCGAAGTAACGGCAGGCGACATCCGATTGTCCTTCACCTTGCAAAGCATCTCTAAAGTGTTCACGCTGCTGCTCGCCTTGATGGACCAAGGCGAAGAAGGCGTTTTCCGCAAGGTCGGTATGGAGCCAACCGGCGACGACTTCAACTCCATGCTGAAGCTGGAACTGGTCGAGCCCGGCATTCCGTTCAACCCGCTGATCAACGCGGGAGCCATCGCCGTCTCGTCATTGATCCGGGGCGCTACCCCCGCGGAAAAAACGGAGCGAATCCTCTCCTTCTTCCGCGAGCTCGCGGGAGACCCGACGCTGGCCTTCAACGAATTGGTGTACCGCTCCGAAGCCGCTACCGCGCACCGGAACCGGTCTCTTGCCTACTTCCTCAAAGATAACGAAGTGCTGGACGAAGAGGTGGAGCCGGTGCTGGACGTTTATTTCAAACACTGCTCCGTGGAAGTGACCTGCAGCCATGTAGCGCGCATGGCGCTCATTCTGGCGATGAATGGAACCGATCCTTTGACGGGACGTGAACTCGTGCCGCGGCGCTATGTGCAGATCGCCAAAACGTTCATGGTCAGCTGCGGCATGTACAACGCCTCCGGCGAATTCGCCATCCGCGTCGGGCTTCCGGCCAAAAGCGGCGTCTCCGGCGGCATTCTCGCTATCGTGCCGGGACGGTACGGCATCGGCGTCGTCGGCCCGGCGCTGAACGATAAGGGCAACAGCATCGCAGGCGTCCACCTGCTGCAGACGATGTCGGAAGCGTTCGACTGGAGCATGTTTTAGCTTGAGCGGCACGCTACAAACGATGGCGAACTGGCGCCGCAGCACGTCTGGCTTGAGCGGGAAGCACGAGGTTACCCGCTTGAGGCTTAGACCGAACAAAATAAAGTGTTAGATTGACGGCAAGTTATTCAACTAACAGGCAGATTTGTTCTGCTGCAAAGTAAAATTATGGTAGAATATACTTTGCGGTCTATGAGAACTTCACTGGTATTGGCAAAAAGGGAATGGCAATTTATCGTAATGTGGGAGGAGTATTGACATGGGATCATGGGGATACAAAGCATTGGAAAGTGATGAAGGTTTGGATGTGGTCGATTTTTTAGAGGACTATATCCAAAATCATTTGGACTTTAATCATTTAAAACTGTCTAAAATTGTTATTGCGATGAAAAATCATGGCTTTTTTGGAGAGACCTTTGATGATATTGATTTTTTCTACGACAACAGTGCAATGGCGCTTGCAGAGCTCTATATCATGTACCTTGATAATGGGAAATTCTGTAATATCGGAAGTGAATTTGTAAAAGTACACTCATTTACTGCGGATGAAGAATCTTTGAAGTTTATATTAAGATATTTAACAGACATCAGAGATGAAGTTAAGGATGCTGATGGTATAAGAGAAATTGTTGAATTACGGCGTGATTCAACAAGTTGGAGCGAATGGAAATCCAACTTGGAGCTTCTTGTTAATCGAGTTGAAAAAGAAATCACCAACTTTTCAAAATAAAATGACACTAGTCGGTGCGTACTAACCATCCAACACCACCCTTACGTCACAGTTCCTTCCCTGCACGCTTCCTAAAACACTTATCCAACCGAAACCGTCGCTACACAAACGAGAAAGCACAGCCTTTTGAGCCGCACCCGTAAGGTTCGCGCTTCAAAGAAGCTGTGCTTTTCACTTCCCGGTACCTTATTTCAAATCCTTCATGGCGACCGCGTCCATATCGGAGAACTCTTGGTTCTCTCCAGCCATCGCCCAAATGAATGTATAATTGCTCGTGCCTACGCCGCTGTGGATCGACCAGCTCGGGCTGATAATCGCCTGCTCGTTGCGGACAACCACGTGGCGGGTTTCCGTCGGCTCGCCCATCAGATGGAAAACGACGCCGTCTTCCGGCATATCGAAGTAGAAGTATACTTCCGAGCGGCGGTTATGCGTATGGCAAGGCATCGTGTTCCACATGTTGCCCGGCTTCAGCAGCGTCATGCCCATCACGAGCTGGCAGCTTTGAATGCCGTTCAAGTGAATATATTTGTAGATCGTGCGCTCATTGGAGTTGGTGATCGAACCGAGATGCTGCGGCTCCGCCTCGCTGATCGCCACCTTTTGCGTCGGGTAATTTTTGTGCGCCGGGGTCGAGCTCAGGTAGAAACGCGCCGGATTCGCGGCGTCCGCGCTCTTGAACACGACTTGCTTGTTGCCGAGGCCGACGTACAGGCCGTCTTTGTTCTCCAGCACGTAATCGGTGCCGTCGACCGTGACGATGCCTTGGGCGCCTACGTTAATGATCCCGATTTCGCGGCGCTCAAGGAAATAGTCCGCCCCCATGTCGTGCTTATCCGCTTCGAGCAGAACCGGCTCCGTCGTCGGTACGGCGCCGCCCGTAATAAAGCGGTCCACGTGGCTGTACACCAGATTCAGCTTGCCCGGCACGAACAAGCCTTCGATCAAATATTCTTGGCGCAAACGTTCCGTATCGTACGTTTTCGTTTCCGTCGGATTGGTCGCGTAACGAATTTCCATAGCCATTGTATGATTCCTCCCGTATTTACATGTTCACCGCTATTATAAACCATACGTTCATTTAAGTTCAAATGAATTATTTTTGAACCAAAATGAACCAATAAGGACATACAAAACCGCAGACGCGGGAAAGAGCATGATCGTTCGCCGCCTCCGCCCTCTTCAGTGCATTTGCCGGCCAGCTGCGCAGGCTTACGGATCGCGAGCGTCCCCATGCGGCGCTCGCTGCGGCACGACGTCTGAGAGCATTCCGCTCCAACGCTACCTTCCGGCCCGGCCCCGCCGGTTCCGCTCGATTCGCGTGCCCGCCGCTTCGTAGCTCTGCGCCGTCTCCTCCGGCAAATACGGATCGGTCACGATCACGCCGATTTCGGACAGCTTCGCAAACGTGATTAGGGCGCACTTGTCGAACTTGCTGTGGTCCGCCACGCAAAACACCTGCTTCGCGGAATTGATCATCGCCCGTTTTTGCCCGACGTGGGAATGGGTGAAAATCGTAAATCCATACTCCGAATGAATCCCGGTCGTGGACAGGAACGCCTTCTGCACGTTCAGCCTGCCGAGAAATTCCGCGGCTTCTTCACTGACCAGCATATTCCGGCTGCGGAAACCGCCGGGGACGACCAGTCTTACGCGGTCCTTCTTGATCAGCTCGCTGATGATATGCAGATCGTTCGTGATGACCGTCAGCGGCGCATTGTCGAGCAGCTTGGCCATCTCCAGCGTCGTGCTGCCGCTGTCGAGCGCGATAATGTCGTTCGGCTCGACGAACCGCAGCGCCCACTCCGCCGCCTCCCGCTTCTCGTCCGGATGCTTCGGATTCGGCGCGAGCCCGGCGAGCAGGCCGGAGTAGCCTTCATTGGCCAGCACGGCGCCGCCGTGCGTCCGGTGCAGCAGTCCTTTGTTTTCCAGCTTCTCGAGATCCTGCCGGATCGTCTTGCCCGTCACCCCGAGCTTGCCCGCCAAATCCGCGACGGACACCTCGCGGTGCGCCATGAGCAGCTCCATAATTTTCTCGTATCGTATGATGGCCGACATCGTTGTCCCCCGCTTTGCGGATTGCTTCCTTCACGCCAATCCGCACCCATATTTTTGCTGCCCCTATGGTATCACAGCTTCCACGGGAAAACCAAGAGTCCCCGGCAAATTCACCCGTATGCCCGTTCCCCTCCCCTTGCAGGCGGTCTCTGTCGTTAAATCCGAAACTCCGTGACGCTGCCGTACGAAAAGTGTTATAATATGGTCTAATGTAAGCAATGAAGAAACATGGAAGGATGGACCGTCATGAACCCTCTTGCCCAAAGTTTAAATGAAACCATTCAAAAGGAAAGCCCGCATGTTTACGAGATGCTGTCTGAGCTCGGCAAACAAATTTATTTTCCAAAGGTCGGCATCCTGAGCCAATCCGCCGAAGCGAAGGCGAAGGCCAAGAAGTTCAACGCCACCATCGGCACGGCGCTGGAGAACGGTCAGCCGATGCATCTGAAAGTCATCCAAGATACACTGTCCGCTTACAATCCGAAGGACATTTACGAATATGCCCCGCCAGCGGGCAAGCCGGAGCTGCGCACCGCATGGCGCAGCAAGATGATTGAGGAAAATCCGTCCCTTCAGGGCAAAAACCTCGGCAATCCGATCGTGACGAACGCGCTTACCCACGGACTGAGCATCGTGGCGGATTTGTTCGCCGGTCCCGGAGACGCCGTCATCATTCCGGATAAAAACTGGGAAAACTACGAGCTGACCTTCGGCATTCGCCGCGGCGCCGAGATCGTATACTACCCGCTCTACACGGAAGACCGGCAGTTCAACGCGGCAGCGCTCCGCGACGCTCTGCTTGCGCAAAAGAGCAAAGGCAAAGCCATCGTCGTGCTGAACTTCCCGAACAACCCGACCGGCTACACGCCGGCTCCCGAAGAAGGACGCGCCATCGTAGCGGCGATTAAGGAAGCGGCGGAAGCCGGCATCAACGTCGTAGCTGTCACGGACGACGCTTACTTCGGCCTGTTCTTCGAAGAATCGCTGCACGAGTCGCTTGCCGGCCAATTGGCGGGGCTTCATCCGCGCGTGCTGTCGGTCAAGATTGACGGCGCGACGAAGGAAGAATACGTGTGGGGCTTCCGCGTCGGCTTTATTACGTACGTCGGACAAAGCGATGCGACGCTGGCGGCTCTGGAGCAAAAAACGATGGGCATTATCCGTGCGACGATTTCCAGCGGCCCGCATCCATCGCAGACGTTCGTGCTGCATGCGCTGCAAGCGCCGGACTTCAAAGCCCAGAAGCAGGAGAAATTCGACATCATGAAAGCCCGCGCCAACCGCGTCAAAGCGCTGCTCGATACCGGCAAATTCGATCAGGTATGGGACTACTACCCGTTCAACTCCGGCTATTTTATGTGCCTGAAGCTGAAGACGGTCGACGCCGAAACGCTGCGCTTGCACCTGCTCGATAAATACGGCGTCGGGACGATCGCCCTCGGCGAAACCGATCTCCGCGTCGCCTTCTCCTGCATCGAGGAAGCGAATATCGACGAGCTGTTCGAAACGATCTACCAAGGCGTTCTGGATCTCCAGAATGTCGCCGCGAAATAAAAACGAAATCCACAAAAGCCGGGGGTTCGCAAGAGCCTCCGGTTTTTTTTGCATTTGCAATCGATCGAAAATGAATGCTACAATAAACCTATGTTAACACCTCGGTTAAGTGAGACTTTGTCCGAAAGGAGGAATGTGGATGACAACATGCCGACATAAGCACCCTCTTCATGTTCTTTTTGTACTGCTTACCGGTCTGTTCCTCACATTCTCCTGGTTCATCCCGATTGCCGAAGCGGAAAACCCGCCGCTCACGCGCTCGATAACGATGGGCCAATCGGGCGCCTCCCGCGCTGTCTCCACCACATCCCGTCAGCAGACGGACAACGACATGCACACGCCTGTGTCAGGCATGCCGTATCTCTGTTCGGAAGCGATCCGATTTCCCATACCTGCCTTCATCTTGGAGCGGCGCTCAGACCGTTCCATCTTCCTCCTGCTCAAGCAGCAGCTCTTGATGCCCTTAAAATTTACGGTGATTACGTACCTCGCTCCCCAAGTTTGATTGTTTACGGGCTCCGGCAGCCGGTCCCGCAATCCAACACTTGGGAGGAGATTCCATGACAGACATCCGAGAGTCCGATCTTCCGGGAATCGGACGAAAATTTCAACTGCACGCACGCGGAGGCGATAAATTGGTCGTGGTCGTCCACGACGACGGAAGAAGAGAGCTATACCATTTTGATCCGGACGATCCGGATGAGACCGTCTCCACGGTCACGCTCGACGACGACGAAGCGAGAATGATGGCCGGGATTATCGGCGGGATGAGCTATCGGCCCAAATCGCTCGAAACGATGGAAGTGGCGCTGGACGCCCTGATCGTGGAATGGTTCAAGATCGACGCAGGCGCAGGCAGCGTCGGGCAGACGATCGGCGGGCTGAACGTCCGCCAGCAAACGGGAGCGACGATTATCGCCGTCGCCGAGAAAAACCATACGCACTGCATCAATCCGGGCCCGGAGCACGTGCTTCACGCGGAATCGACACTCGTCGTCGCGGGGGAACGCAAGCAATTGAAGGCGCTGAAGGAGCTCCTTCAGCAAGGGAGCCTGTAGCCTATGAAGCACATCGTTCTGGAGATTGGGCTGGCGATTTGTCTCATTGCCGCTGCGGGCTGGCTTTCCACGAAGCTGCGATTTTCCGTCGTTCCGTTTTACATTTTGATCGGGATGGCGGTCGGCCCCCATGCGCCGAAGTTCGGGGCATTCGATTTCCGCTTCATCGACAGCGCTCCGCTGATCGAATTTATGGGCCGTCTCGGGGTACTGTTCCTGCTCTTTTACCTTGGACTGGAATTTTCGGTCGGCCGGCTGATCAAGTCCGGGCGCTCCATCGCGGTCGGGGGCACGATCTATATCGCGATCAATTTCACACTCGGGCTTCTATTCGGCTGGCTCTCCGGATTTCCGCTGAACGAGACGCTGGTCATTGCCGGCATTACGACGATTTCCTCCAGCGCGATCGTCGCCAAAGTGCTCGTCGATCTGAAGCGGACGGCCAATGCCGAGACGGAAATGATTCTGGGCATCATCATGTTCGAAGACGTATTCCTCGCCGTCTATATTTCCATTCTGTCCGGACTGCTGCTAAGCGGAGCCACATCGGTAGGAGGCATTATCCTGTCCGCGCTGCTCTCGCTCGGCTTCATGCTCGTCTTCCTGATCGCCGGGCGCAAAGCGGTGCCTTGGCTGAACCGCTTCCTGAATATCCGGTCCAACGAAGTGTTTCTGCTGTTCGTCTTCGGATTTTTGACGGTCGTTGCGGGCTTCTCCGAAACGATTCATGTCGCGGAAGCGATCGGGGCGCTGCTCGTCGGATTGGTACTGGCCGAGACCGAGCACAGGCACCGGATCGAGAAGCTGATTCTTCCGTTCCGGGATTTCTTCGGGGCGCTGTTCTTCTTCAGCTTCGGCCTGACCATCGATCCGCTTACGCTCGGCGGCGCCGTCTGGCTCTCGTTGGGAGCGGTGCTGCTGACACTCGCCGGCAATTACGTGGCGGGGATGCTGGCCGGGCGAAGCGCCGGGTTATCCCCGAAAGCCTCATCCAACATCGGGCTGACGATCGTCTCCCGGGGAGAGTTCTCCATCATTATGGCCAATCTCGGAAAAGCCGGCGGACTGATGACCGTCCTGCAGCCGTTCGCCGCGCTGTACGTGTTGATTTTGGCGATTCTCGGACCGCTGCTGACGAAGGAATCGAAGCTAGTGTACGGCCTGCTGAATCGTTGGTTTAAATTCGACAGGGCGGCAGCTGCTCCGCCGGACCGCTCCAAGGCTCAGGAAAACCATCCGGCCTGATAATGCAAACAAGCCTGACGGAAGGGATCGCTCCCTTTTCGTCAGGCTTGTTCATGTTCGCTCAGATCAACAAATTAAACAAGTTCGGGTCCTTATTAATCTCGCTGAACCGCAGCCCGCGCTGCTCCATCCGTTCGATCAGCGGACCGTAATCGTCCTTGTGCTTGAGCTCGATGCCGACAAGCGCAGGACCGTTTTCTTTGCTTGTTTTCTTCGTATACTCGAAGCGCGTAATGTCGTCGGTCGGTCCGAGCACGTATTCGAGAAACTCTCGCAAAGCGCCTGCGCGCTGCGGAAAGTTGACGATGAAGTAATGCTTCAGGCCCTCGTAGATGAGCGAACGCTCCTTGATTTCCTGCATCCGGTCGATGTCGTTGTTCCCGCCGCTGATAACGCACACGACATTTTTACCGGCAATCTCCTCCCGGTAAAACTCCAGCGCCGCCACCGACAGCGCTCCTGCCGGCTCCGCCACGATGGCGTTCTCATTGTACAGTTCGAGAATCGTCGTGCACACTTTGCCTTCCGGCACGACGATGATATCGTCGAGGAGCTCGCGGCAGATGTCGTACGTGAGCTCGCCGACCCGCTTGACCGCCGTGCCGTCGACGAATTTGTCGATCTCGCCGAGCGTGACGATCTCGCCTGCATCGATCGATTGCCGCATCGAAGGCGCTCCGGTCGTCTCCACGCCGACGATCCGGGTGGACGGGCTGACGCCCTTGATATATGTGCTCATGCCGGCAATGAGTCCGCCGCCGCCGATCCCGGCGAATACGTAGTCTACCGGCCCCTGCATGTCGTTCATCAGCTCCAGACCGACGGTGCCCTGCCCGGCAATGACCTTCGGATGGTCGAACGGGTGAACGAACGACAATCCTTCGCGTTCCCCATAATCCAGCGCTTCCCGCAGCGAATCGTCGAAGGTGTCCCCGGTCAGCACGACGTCGACGAACGGGCCGCCGAACAGCTTGACCTGCGATATTTTTTGCCGCGGCGTTGTCGTCGGCATGAAAATTTTGCCCGGAATTTGCAGCGCTTTGCAGGAATAAGCCACGCCTTGGGCATGGTTGCCGGCGCTGGCGCAGACGACGCCTTTGCGCAGCTTGTCCTCCGGCAGACTGCGGATCATATTATAGGCGCCGCGAATTTTGAACGAGCGGACCACCTGCAAGTCCTCCCGCTTCAAGAACACGTTGCAGCCGTATTTTTCGGATAAAATGAAATTTTTTTGCAAGGGGGTCTGATGTACGACGTCCTTCAGCAGATGGCTGGCGACGAGAATATCCTCTAGTTTGATATGTTGTGCGGTCATAATCGCTTTTCCTCCAACCCGGTGTACGTAAATCTCGCGCCCGGCAGTGCGGGCTTGCTCGCAATTTCTCCTAATTATACACCGTTCGGCGCATCTGTCCATCCCCTATGCCCAATTGTCAGGGTAGCCCTCCCCCAATGTTGCAAGCGATGCAGGATCAGGTACGATGACGGTATCGGGGCATGACCTTGGCGCCATTTATGAAGCCATTCCATACTAACTGGAGAAATTTATGAAAATAACTACGCTAATCGAAATTTAAAAAATGATTCATACCAATGCGGGCTTCGGCTTGATCGGGAAGCCCCTTCAGTAGCGACGTTAAGCGAAAAAACAACCGAAACGCAAAAGCGAGTTGACCGGAAATGCCAACTGGGGTGCGAAGTTTGAAGCGGACGCCATGCACGTCTGGGGAGGGTTATTATCTACTGTGATAACACGAGGAGCTTGAATATGTTCTGAAGATACCTTTTGCTGCACGAACATTCCGGTTTAATATAAGTCTCATCAACACGCCAAGAATCAGTAGTTCACCATCAGACATGGTGATCCTGCAGAAATATCCCCCCGGTTTAACACCGTATTAGGCCGGATGGAAAACGGGGGGATCTGCAACTGAATGTTTCCGTTACTCTCTCGAAGCGAACCCGTACACCTCGTACGGATTCTCACAGGGTTGCCCTATAGCCAATTCAAATGTACCTTGAGACATGTTCATAATAATGGAAAACACGGTACTGGAGATCATCGGGCGGCCGAGGTCGGGAGCCAGCACTTCCCCATGCCTGCAAATGCCGTCCGGATACCCGCCATGATCACGAAAAATTCGTTTTAAAGCGTCCGTATCAATTTCCTTTCCATAACTAGCCAATTGCTTGTTGGCGCGTCCCTGACGCAGATGCGTATCAGGCGATATGATTCTTGCCGTATCATGAATCGTTACCATCCGCGGGCCGATAAAATGGTTGGCATGAACCAGATAGCCTTCAGTGGGGTAAAGAACATCATAATTGGTCGGCGCCGCTTCTACATTCAGCGCTTCCCCTTCCTTGTGTGCGATCAGGTAATTGGCCGAGGTGCCCCGCGTTAGGCGTGCAACCTGTCCCACCGCTTGGGGAAGCGTTTTACTGTTTAAAATCCCGCGGAGCACAATATGAATCGGTACACCCATTTCTCTCTCCGATGTTCCGAGGAAATTCAGGCAAACGCCGATTCCTGCGCTGTTCATGCCGATCTTCCCCACGATTCCCGCTTCCGTTACCATCAGGATGGCCGGGCGTGGTGCTTGATTGATTTCGAGAACGATCATCCCCGGTTTGACCCGGTTGTTCCAATCCCAGTTTTGGCCGAGCAGCATCTCCTGATTTTTCGTCGCCTCAGGTACGACCGCCATACTTGTGCATCCGTCCGATGGCACATTGCTTCCTGCCAGATTCGTGATGATCTCACTGCGGGCATTGAGCACGATCAGATCGATCAGATCTACTTCCGCCCCCTCGCTGATCCCTTTGATTTCATCCAGAATCTCGGCGTCATATCGTTCAATCCAGGGAATGTACTGGATGGCATACGCACGGGCCGCTTGCCATTGGACTTGGGCCATCTCTAAAAACAGAGCTTTGTACGTTTCGATATTATGAATGATCTGCTGTTTGGCCAGCTGGCCGAGTTGTTTCCCTCGCTCAAATGCGGACCCTCTCACACGGTAATGCGGAAACGATGTCATGTTCCTAAACCTCCAACGGCATATAAATGTTCTAGTAATTTGCGGATGATACGGTTTCTTCTTTGGCAACGCTTTTGCGGGTAAGCACACTGATTAGCAAAGTGATCAGTAGATTCACGAAAAGCGCGATAAACCCGGTGTTCAAATCCTTAACTACCTGCGGCAAACCGGGAAATAGCGTCCCAATCGTCGTCTTGGAAATCGTCAAATAGGCAACGGTCGCCACACCGAATAATATTCCCCATGAAGCTCCATATTTGTTGACCGGGTTGTTCGGCAGCAAGCTCCACAGAAGGGCCGGAAATAACTGAGTGATCAAACTAAACGACATCAGCAATAGTGCGTACAGGGCATTGCCTCCATTAAGGACAAAGTAAAGAGAAATGAGCGCAACGACCGGAACGGTTAATTTCGCCACCTTGGCTACGTGCGCCTCGCTGCTTGACTTGGCCAAAGGCTGGTAGACGTTTTTCGCAAATAATGTCCCAATCGTTAGCAAGATGATGGAGGTAGGCACCAGTGCGGTTAACAGTCCGACCCCGCCAATCACCCCGATAAACCAAGGATCAAATGTTTGAATGGAAAGCCGTAACAAGGCCAAGTCCCCTTCCGCCCCTTTTAATCCAGGTACTTGCAGGATGGCCGTATAGCCTACCAAAAAGACGAATACAAGCAGCAAGGTGTAGAGCGGCATAATAATCGTATTGCGGCGAAATACTTTTTCGCTCTTGGCTGATAACGCTGCGGCAAAAAGCCCAGGCTGCATGTAAAAACCGACTGCTGTCAACAAAACGGTGGAAATGACCCAACTGAGGCTCTGTCCCTTGTCGGGCAGTATCAAATGATCCGGTTTTGCCGCCTGAACCGCTTCGAACATCGGCTTAATTCCGCCATAGTAGTGATAGGGTAAATATAATCCCAGAAATACCACGATCATTACGATGGTGATATCCTTGATAATCGCCGTCCAAGCAGCGCCGTGAATCCCGGAAATCATGACATAAATAGTAACGGCGATAGTCCCAACCCACATGGCGAGCGTAGGTGAAATCATCCCGTAAGAAGTTTCCGATACGATAATGCCAAGCCCTTTCAATTGCAGGACTACCACCGGAACGGAAGCGACCATTCCGACGACGGAGACCAGCATGCCCAGCGGCGCACTCTCATATTTGCTGCGAAAAAAATCGGAGATCGAGACGAGCTTGTGTTCTTTGGCGTACCGCCAAATCGGGGGCAGCAAATAGTAAGAAAAGACATAGGCCAATGTCATGTACGCAAGGACGTAATAAGCAGGTGAGCCAACCTGATAGATCATCCCGCTGCCGCCAAGGAATGTGAATGTCGTAAAGAATTCCCCGGCAAGCAAAAGAAAAACGAAAACGATTCCAAAACCGCGCCCTCCAACAGCCCATTGCTCCAGGTTCATTTTTTTGCCCCAGCCCGAGCGAATGGCTAGAAAAATAGCCGCCATCAAAAAGGCAAACATAATTAGCAAAGCGCTGTTCATCAGACGTCCTCCTTCCGATCAGCAGGATCAATAAAATTGACGATGGCCATCACGGCCGAGGTCAGAATGACCCAAAGCACGATCCAAAAGAGTAAGAACGGCATCCCTAACACCAAAGGAGTGGCCTTGTTGGCAAAAGGGAGTCCGCCCAGCATACCGATAAAAGGTATCAGTCCCAATGCATGAATCGGTTTCATGAGTTGCCTCCTCATTTTTTGTTTGATGTTTTTCTCCTTTCTTGCAAATCTCATTAAGCAAAAAGAATGCCAATGGCGAAAATCCCACAAGTAATGCGGTCGCACCATGGGCTCACGTAAAAAACGATCCATAAATAATTCAATTTTACTTTCAATGATCCGTATTTGGATCACTTTTATATTTTTTATCATACTGCTTCAATTTTCGCACAAAGGTAGGCTGGCTCATCTGCAAGGCTCGAGCTGCCTTTCGCGTTGACTTGTGCAAGACCAGTGCACGTTTCATCCCCTGAAATTCAAACAATTCCACTTCTTCCTGAAATGATTTGGGAATGATTTTGCCCAGAATCCCAAATATCTCTCTCGGCAAATGCTCGGGTAAAATCTCCCCGTTCGGACAGGAGATAGCCATCCGCTCCAGCACATTGATTAATTCCCTGATATTTCCGGGCCAATCATACTGGCAAAGCATCTGAATGGCTTCCTGGGTGATTTGAATCTGGATCGCATTCTTCTCCTGGTAGCGTTGCAAAAAATGTTCAATAAAGAACGGTATCTCTTCTTTACGCTCCCGCAAAGGCGGAATCAGGATGGGATAAACCTGAAGCCGGTAATACAGATCTTTGCGGAAAACCTTTTGACTCACCATTTCCTCTAGCTCCTGATTGGTAGCAGCGATAATACGAACATCGGAGCGGATGGTCTTCACTCCCCCGACCCTGCGAAACTCCTGCTCCTCCAACACACGCAGCAATTTCACCTGTAAATCAAGCGGCATATCGCCGATCTCGTCCAAAAACAGGGTGCCCTTGTCGGCCAGTTCAAAAAAGCCCGGCTTTCCATCCTTGCCTGCCCCGGTGAACGCCCCCCTCTCATAGCCAAAAAACTCGCTTTCCATCAGGGAAGCAGGGATTGCACCGCAGTTTACCTTGATAAACGCGCCTTTTGCCCGCTTGCTATTTCGATGGATGTACTTGGCGATCACCTCCTTGCCGACCCCCGATTCGCCCCGAAGCATTACTGGCGAATCAACGGAAGCCACTTTGGCGGCCGCATCCTTGACATCCAGCATCACTTTGCTGCGCACAACCAACCCACCTTCGTTAGCCTGCTGTTGCTTGAGTGATTTGATTTCCTCCAGATAATTCTGATTTATTTGTTCCATCTTACTTAAATGCCGCTTTAACTCGTTTAATTCTGTCATATCGCGTACACAATTGACCACGAACTCTACTTCATTCTGGTCATTAAACATAGGCATGCCAGTTGTCATAAATTCCTTGTATCCGTTTTCATTAACAGCGCGTTGCATGATCGTTACCGGCCGTTTTTCCTTCAATACCTTGAAGGTGCTTGATTCATTAGAATGAATTTTGATCCCGGCCGTGCTTCGAATATCGGTCCCGATCAATTCTTTTGCTGTTTTTCCTACAAATCGCTGATATGCTTTGTTTACTTTCACAATCGTTCCGTCTCGGTCTGTGATGATCACCCCGTCGTAGAACAGGTCCAAGATACTATCCAGGTCTTTTTGCACAAGCATTATGTTCCCCCTTGTTATCGGATTGAGCTTCCCTTTATTGTAGTCTGTCTGTCCCTGAACGTCCATGGAATCGGGCGGAAAGTCAAAAAAGCCCAATGATTTCTTTTTCCAAAAGGACATTGAAAATCCTGTTTGAGATAAAGAGCCATAAGAAGCAACTCATCCGAGGAGCCGATGGACACTGCAGACAAGGAACCAGCTAAACGTCTGTTTGAGATCTGGTCACGCGAGAAGGGATCATTGATGGAAGTCACGTGGCTATCGACAGTGCTGCGACTCATGCCTATGAGAAAAAGCAAACCGAAACGCAAAAGCAAGTTGAACGGAAATGCCAACTAGGGTGCGAAGTTTGAAGCGGACGCCATGCACGTCCGGGGAATCCGGAAGGTGACCACTCGCCAATATCTGAATGCGATCGTGTTGCTGCTGCACTAGCGATGGCACGTCAGCCAAGTAAAGTCGCTGCTTAAATTTTTGAATGGAGAAAAATTCTACAGGTCTGTCCATTTCTGTATCCAAAGTCGCCTTATGCTACAATGCACCATTGATTGACCCTTAGATTCTGCTGTCCAGTTCTTGATCACGGAATTATGCAAAATGCTCATGTAAA
Organism: Paenibacillus elgii; assembly: GCA_042219835.1. Classification (GTDB taxonomy): domain Bacteria; phylum Bacillota; class Bacilli; order Paenibacillales; family NBRC-103111; genus Paenibacillus_G; species Paenibacillus_G elgii_A. Next base: position 60,144 of record JBHJMN010000030.1, on the reverse strand, counting down.
AAAACGGACATTCCCCCGGCATCCCATGTGCCTGGAAGAAGGTCCGTTTCCCGTTGCAACTCTAACCTTTTTTACTCTTTATCTCTCATTTATCGAATGATGATGGTGTGGACGAGTTGATTTTTACCTCTCAGCTCCAAGGTACGTCCTGCAGTCAGCTGGCTGACGTCGCCGGAAATGTAAACCTCGGGAGCGATCGAGTAGACCGCCGTTTGCACGCTGCCGCTGTTCACGTTTTGGTTAATCGAAACGGTGGCGAGCCCGCCCTTGGAGTTCAGCGTGTAGCTGTTCAGCGTTCCTGTTACCGTAAAGTCCGTTTGCTGCTGCGGATCGCCCGTCGTGTTCAACACTTCGACGTAGATCGCTTTGCCGCCATAAGTGCGGATCAGCACCTGATCGCCCGTGCGCAGGTCGCCGGGAGCGACGCGGGAGCCGTTGCGGAATACGAATACGTTCGAATCCATCTCGACGTTCAGAGCTTCGTTGTTTTGCGATTTCACCGGCAGCAGGTTGTTGTTCAGCGAGCCGGTTACCGTGCCTTTCACCGATGCGTGGTCAGGCAGCTGGCTGCCCGTACGATCCAGCAGCGCGGCAAGCTCGGCGCGGGATACCGATTTGTTCGGGCGGAACGTGTTGTCCTCGTATCCGTCGATCAAGTTTTTCTCGATCGCCACGGCGACGTAGCCTACGGAACCGGCAGGAATTTTGTCGGCATCGCGGAACGGGAGCTTGGCGTTCATTTTCGCTTTGGCTTCGTTCTGCAGCTTCATCGCTTTAACCAGCAGCGTTGTCGCCCACAGGCGGTCCGCTTCTTTCTCAGGCTGGATCATGTCGTCCGTCTCGGAGAACAAGTCGTTTTGCAGCGCGACGGAAACGTAGCCGGCCGCCCACGGATATTTTTTCTTCAGTTTGTCTGCATCCTTGAAGTTCAGGTTAGCCGCTTTCGCATCGGCCGACTCGGCTTGATCGCGCAGCCCCATCAAGCGAACCGCAGCGGTAATCGCCTCGATGCGGGTGATCGTTTTGCGCGGCTGGAACGTGCCGTCCTCGTAGCCTTCGAATACGCGCTTGGAAGCGAGAGAAGCGATGTAATGCTGCGCCCATTCCACGTCCTTGCCCTTCAGATCGTCAAACGTCAGCTTAATATTGATATTAACATCTTTGCCATAATCCACTTTTTTCACGATCGTGTCGCGGTTATCCCGGCCGCGGTCTTGGTCCTTGTCATGACCTTTGCCTTTGCTGTCGGCGAAAGCCGCGGTCGAACCGCCCAGCACCATCGCCAAGGTTAATCCGGAAATCACGGTCTTCTTGAATGCTATGTTCATCATTCATTCTCCTTTACCAAGTGGGTTGTATCGCAGTCCCCATCCCGACGAACGCACGGACAGCACGGGACCCGCCGCACTCAAATAGCGGAGGAAGCCCGAAGCCCGTTGATCAACCGAGCCGGATGCGATATGTGATGAAATATGAAAAGAGGATGGTTCAGAACCTTCGCGAAGAGTTCCTGACTTCCCTTACATCGTTCGCCCCCCTGAAATTGTTTAGGGGGGTCACTTTAGAATACCTGCCAAAAATGTTAAACTTAACTGCGTACCCTTGGGATTGTCCGTTTTTCGGACCCTGTCCCGCTATCTACCATAAACGAAAGATAAGGAGAGAGAAATGAAACTTAGTGGCAAAAAGCTGACGGTTGTTCTAGCTCTGGTGGTCTTGGTCGCTCTGGCTGGGGTCTATACGTTCCTGCAGCGGAGCGCGGACAAGTCGTCTCCGACCCCAACGGCAACAGCAGGCAAAGACGATTCGAACGGCGGCACAACCGCCTCCAAGACGAACGGCAAACAACCCGACCTCCCAACGGAGCAAACGGATATCGTTGTCATCGGCAGCGAGCTGGAAGGGCTCTATCTGGCCCGCGCTGCGGCAGATGAAGGATTGAAGGTCAAAATATTGGACCCGCGCAGTGCGTTTGGCGGCCAAGTGCTGCAGGGAGAGATGCTGTTCCTGGACGAAACCCGCGACGATCAACGCCGGCTGCTGGTCCAAGGCCGGGCAAAGGAGCTGTTTGACGGCTTCCGCAACGGCAAAATCCGCAAGCTGAAGGAATTCGAGCAATATTTTGACAAGCTGAAAAAAGACATTCCCGTCGAGCAGGGGATCAAGATTGAGAGCATCGGGCAAAACCCCGGCCAATTCGACGGACAGGCGTTAAACGACATCGTCTACACGACCAAGGACGGACAGAAGAAACGGATCGCCGCCTCCTATTGGGTGGAGAACACCGATTACGCCGCGATGGTCAGCAAGCTTCAGGCGACCCGGATGCCGGGACTGGAGAAGTTCTACGGGCAAAATAACATCGAGTATATGAGCTCAGGCATGATGATGAAGTTTAAAAACGTCGATTGGGCGAAATTCCAGCAAAGCTTCAACAATATGCCGAAGGAAGAGCGCAGCGCCAAATTTGGCTGGGGCTCGGTGGACAACAGCTTCGCCATCAGCCTCGCGGGCATGACGGACAAGTACAAGCCGACGAACGACCGCGTATTTCTGCGCGGGCTGAACGCGGTGAGCCAGCGGGATGGCGAAGTGATTATCAACGCTTTCCTGATCTATACGGTCGATCCGTCGGACAACAAATCGGTGGCCGATGCGATAGAGCTCGGGAAGAAGGAAATTCCGCTGATCCTGAACCATTTCCGCAAAAGCTTGCCCGGCTGGGAGAAAGCGGAGCTGAACGGGTTCCCGAACTACCTGTATATCCGTGAATATAATCACTACGAGACTGATTACGTACTGAAGCCTTCGGACATGCTCGGGGCGAAAATGTTCTGGGACAACGTGAGCATCGGCGGCTACCCGCTTGATCTGCAGGGCACCAGCGCCAACAAATGGGGCATCGAGATGGGCCGCCCGGACAAATACGGGATGCCGCTGCGCAGCTTCCTGCTCAAAAATTACGACAACGTCATTATGGCCGGCAAAAACGTCGGTTCCTCCGCCATCGCTTACGGCAGCGCTCGTATTCAGCCGAATACGAGCTTGGCAGCCGAATCGATCGGCGTCATTCTGGGGCAAATTCAAGGAAAGAAGAAGCTTCGCGAGCTGAAAGAAGCCGACATGCCGCAGCTTCAGCAGTATCTTGCCTCGAAGTATAGCATCAAGCTGACCGGCGTCACCGGCAACAACAAGCTGTCCGGCTGGTCGGCCGACGAAATCGCCAAGCTGGATACCGGCGAGATCGTATATCCGTCCTATGTGAAAACACGCAAAAAATAACAAGCAAGCCCTCCTGCACCGGATCATGAGTCCAGTTGCGGGAGGGCTTTGTTTCATGCTTCCTTACCTTTTGACACATCAGGTAAAACGGAGTACAATAATTTAATTCAAAATTTGAATTATTCATAAACAAAATTATTTAAGAGCTAAAATTCAAAGGGGGAACCGTTATGCAGGAACAAGGGCTTCATGCGTCCACAGAGATTGAAAAATGGACCCGGCTGGCGATGCGCCGATGGATCTCCGAAATAACAGGCCGGCTGAAGCACGGGCTGCCGATTCAGCAGTACTATTTGCTGGAGAGCCTTCGGGCGAACGGGACGATGCGGTGTTCGGAGCTGGCGGATACGCTGCAAATCACGCTGCCGGCCGTGACGAACCTCGCCAATAAGCTGGTGGCCGGCGGGTATGCGGAACGGGCGTATAACGAAACGGACCGACGGGTCGTCATGGTGACGATCACGCCGAACGGTCTGGGCGCTTTGGGCGAGTTGGACGAAAAAGCAGCGGAATTGGTGGAGTGGTTCTGGCATGGGCTGGAGCCGGGCGAAACCGCTGAATTGACCCGGCTGCTCCGCAAAGCGGTCGAGTATAGAACGGTTGTAGATAGAGACTAGAGAACGGCGGGCCGGTTCAGGCTTCGGCAAAAGGCGACCTGAAGCTGCTCCGGGTCCGGGCTTGTCGCAAAAGACTTCGTAAGCGAGCTACCGCAGGCAGAAGAAAGATGAACGGGTTTGTACTTCCCCTCCACCTAAAAAGGGACGGTTTCCTTCGACTCAGAAGGAAATCGTCCCTTGTGCTTCCATCATAAGCGAAGCCCGAAGCTCACGCGTACTGCGGACCCTTCAAATGCTACGTCCCGAATCGCCACATGTTTCGGCATATAATCGTTCAGATCAACCTGGGTCGGCTGGAGGCTCAGCCATTCGCCCGGTACGGTAACATCCCGGACGTCGGTGCCGGTATGGATGGCCGTCAAATACGGCTCGTTCCAGGCAAGATCGAAATGGAGCCGGGCGCCCACCTTCCAGCGGTCTTGAAGCAGCAGCGTCACGTCTGCCGCGAGCCGTTCTCCCTGAAGGAAAAATCTTGCTCCCGTCAGCTTAACGCCGGGACGAAGCTCTGGCTTGCGGGCAAGCGATTTTTTCAGCAAATCGCCCACCTCCTGCTCCGTCAGCACCGCTTCCGGCTTGAGGTTGATCACCATAGCCGCGAGCTTTTCGCGCACCGGAAGATCGTTGTACGACAAGTCCAGCGCAGCTTGCGGCTGCGCGTACCATAGTGCCCCGGCGGCCAGCAGCGCCCCCAGAATCACGATCGTGACGATTCCTTTGAAGAGCGATTTCATCTGACTTCCCCCTTACAAGGAGCCGGTCCACACCTGAGCCCAATGTCCTCTCCCGGAGCTTGATAGGCGGAATCGGCGGCTCCTTCTTTACCGTTTCGGTTTACCCGACGGATCGCGCTTTTCCTTAAGCCAGCGCGGCGCTCCTTTGTTTTTGCGGTCCCGCTCCCTCTCCGCTTTGCGTTTATCCGGAGCAGCCGGAGCCGGGGTGCGGCCCGTGCCAGTCTGTGTCGGCTTTACGCTCTTGCCTTCCGTACGGGGAAGCTTCGGGGCTCCCGCCTGAGCAACACGCGCCTCAGGTTTTTCCCTTCCCGACGGCGCTTCGTCCGGCACCCGGCGTTCCACGAGCTTCTTCGCTTCCTTGCGAATAGTCCGCTCCTGCTCGGGATTGATGATTTTGCCATGAAACATTGTCCGCCGCTTGATCTCAATACCGAGCGCTTTGGCGAACTTATCGATAATGAACTGCTCCCTCGGAGTAATGATCGAAACGGCCGTGCCTTTGCGGCCCATCCGCCCCGTCCGCCCAACGCGATGAACGTAATGGTCCGCATCGATCGGCGGGTCGAGGTTGATCACATGCGTGACTTGCGGCAGGTCCAATCCTCTGGCGGCTACATCGGTTGCCAGCAGCAGTTGGAACTTACCGGCGCGGAACGCCTGCATCGCCTTGGCCCGCTCTTGCTTGAAGGAATCCCCGTATAGGCCTTCGACCGACAGGCCGACGTACTGCAGCTTCGCCACCACTTCCCCGATATCGTCGGTCTCATTGACGAACACGATCGCAGCCTTCGGGTTATACAGCCGGACAATCCGGCGCAGCGTATCGATTTTGTCCCGTTCCTGACATACGAAATACAAGTGCTCCAGCGTTTCCGAGGTGCGCTGCGCCGGATTTACCCGGACGTAGACCGGTTCGCGCATCCAGCGGTCGATGACGTCCTGCAGCGGCGGCGGGAACGTCGCGGAGAAAAACAGCAGCTGCCGGTCGCGCAGCATGCCTTTGAACAGCGCCTCCACATCCTGCATGGACCCCAGCTCGAACACTTGATCGACCTCGTCGACGACGACCGTGCGGATTCCGTGCAGCTTCAATTTGCGAAGCTTGACCAGCTCCTGCACGCGGCCGGGCGTCCCTACCACGATCTGCGGCTTGAGCTTCAGCCGGTCGATCTGACGCTCGATGGAGGCGCCGCCGATCAGCTGCTGCACGCGGATGTCGCTATCTTTCACAAGCTGCTCCAGCGTCTGCACGATCTGCATGCCGAGCTCCCGTGTCGGCACCAGCACAAGAGCTTGTACCTCTCTCGCGCCCGTGTCTATTTTTTGCAGCAGCGGCAGCACATAGGCCAGCGTTTTCCCCGTACCGGTCTGCGATTGCGCGACCACATCTTTTCCTTCAAGCGCGATCGGTATCGCTTCCGCTTGTATGTCCGACGGCTCCGTGATACCGAGCTCCTGCAGCCGCTTGACATACTGCGGAGCGATATGTAAAGCTGCAAACCCCGTATTCATTCGATCATCCTCTCTTCCCTTGCGTTTCCTTAGTATACCAGAATATGCGGGCGATTGCCCCCACCCGGCGGAGACGGCCGGCTTACCGGTCCTGACCTTCCGCTCGCTCCCGCTTGCTTGCGATCCATCCAAATACCGCATCGAGCGCGCGCTCGTCGTCCTCCTTCGGAAAGCGGTGCCCGAGCCCGTCGTACAGCTCCATCGTGTACTCCTTCCCGGCCCGCTCCAGCGCCGCTCCCAGCTTGCGCGCCTGCTTTACGCTGACCTGCGCATCCGCCGTACCGTGCACGATCATGACGGGCACGCGGATCGCATCGACCCAGCAGACGGGCGACCGCCGCTCGTAGCATTCAACCTGCTTGCGCGGATGGCCGACGACCCGCTTCAGCATCCGCCTCAGATCGACCCGCTCTTCATACGTATCGAGCAGATCGCTCACGCCGCCCCAGACGACGACCGGACCGGCGCATTCGCACTCTTTGGCCGCCAGCAGCGCCATCAATGCGCCGCGCGAGAAGCCGATGAGCGGAATCGGCCCGGACTGCACCTCCGGCAGCGATTGCATGAGGGTAATGGCATGATGTACGTCAAAACGGTCTTCTCCTCCGAAGTCCTCCCGTCCCTCGCCGCCTTCGTTGCCTCGATAAAACGGCGCAAATACCGCGTACCCGCGCCGCGCCATTGAAAAAATGCGGCGTTTGCGCACCATTCCGACCTTGCGGATGCCTCCCCGGCAGTAAATTAAGCCCGGAACGGGCATGATAGCATCAGGCACGGCAAGATATCCTTTAACCTGAAGTCCTTGGCTAATATATGTTAGCCGATAAAGCGATATGCCCTTCGCCGGGCTGCGGAGACTTTCCCTCTGGAACAGCGTGCCGTCGGCTGGAACGCCGCCGGTTAACCCGCTTGGCGGAAGGTTTGTATCGGTAGGTATAGGCATGTTCGGTTCACTCCATTTTTTGACACAAAGTCGTTCCGGCGTTACACTAAGATGTATTATGACCAGAAAGGTGGATTTTCAAATGAACTCCCGTTTTGCCGCCGAATTCGAAGGGCTGGTCGAGAAATATACCGAGCTGCTGACCGGCGACGCTTCCGCCGAAACGGTGGAAAAGATTAAAGCGTGGGCAATCTACAACCATATCCATAAAACGATGCCGGCTCTTGCCAGCCATTGGAATCAGCAGCATCCCGAGGGCAAAGCCGATGTCCGCAAGCTGTTCGAAGAGGTCCGCGACCTCAATCAGAAGCTGAAGGCTGCCAATCAACAGGCGGAAGCGAAGCCGGAGCAAGAAGCCTGATCGCTGAGAACCTATGCTACCTTTACCATACCCTGCACGAAGACCGAAAAGCAATCGACCTCGGTCTTCTTTTCTTCATTTTTTCGCTGACAGAGGAAGGCGGAATACCGACTTGCCACACAAACAACGAATAGGCGGTGGGCTAAAGGATGGATAACAGCAACATCATTGAAATTAAGGACAAACGGGACAGCGGAACGCAAATTAAGCTGAGCAATACGGTATTCGACGGTTCCGAGTTCGAGAACGGCCAGGGCAGGCAAGTTTCGTTCAAAAACGTATTCATGCCCGAGCTTTCATTTCAATGCGGGGATTTGAGAGGAATGAAGTTAACCAACGTGAACCTGAGCGGCTGCCGCATCAGCGACGCCGACCTGAGCGATCTGGAAATCGACGGCGCCCAGCTCGGCGGGGCTTTTATTCACAGCATCGGCTTACCTCCGGAAGGACATCCGGCGCATAAGGCAGGCGCGAGGCAGCGTCCGCTTCGGTTCGAGGATTGCGATCTGCAGGGAAGCCGGATCGAGAATTGCAATCTCGGTGGCGTGAGTATCCGCGGATGCCGGATCGAAGGAATGACCATCGACGGGATTTCCGTGGAAGAGCTTCTGGAGGCGTACCGGTCGAAGCAAAACCATGCGAACTAACCGGCCGCTCCCTGAAAGCTATTCGCAGCTGCGCGGCAGCGCAGTCCTGGGTCCGCTAAGACGAGCCAAATAAAAGAAGACCGCCACCCCTCGGAGCATGTAATCTGCCGTTTTGCCATACGGCGCCGCATTCCTTCGCCTTACAGGTCGGAGTGCGACTATTTCTTGTTGAGCAATTTATAGGCTACGCGGTCGAATAGCCGCGGAAACAGATGATACAGCTTCACCCCGGCCGCCGCCATGAACGGCAGGTTCACTTCGGGCCTCCCCCGCTCGATCGCTTCCAGCACCGCCTGAGCGACGCGGTCCGGCTTCAGCATAAACCATTGGATATTTTTCACGTAGTTGCCCGAAGGGTCGGCCCGGTCAAAAAACGGCGTATCGATCGGCCCCGGGTTGACCGCGGTCAGACGAACGCCGGTGCCGACAAGCTCCTGCCGCAGACAGTTGGTCAAGCCGAGCACAGCATGCTTGGTGGCGGAGTAGCCGCTGGACTTGGCGGAGCCGATCTTCCCGGCCATAGAGGCGATATTGACGATATGACCGCTCCCCTGCTTCAGCATGGAAGGCAGCACTGCTTTCGTACAGCGGACCGTCCCCATGTAATTGACGTCCATCATGCCCTCGAATTCGCTTAAGGGCGCATTCGCGAACGAATCGAACACGCCGTAGCCCGCATTGTTAATCAAAATGTCGATCCGGCCGTATTCGGCGATCACCCGCTCCATCGTTGCCGTTACCTGCTCCGCCGAGGTGACGTCGAGCTGATAGAAGCCATACTTGCCCGGTATTTTAGCGGACGCCTCCGCCAGCTTTTGCTCCGACCGCGCCATCAATATAGGAACGGCTCCACGCTGCGCCAGCATCTGCGCCATCAGCGCGCCGATCCCGCTGGACGCTCCCGTGATTACCGTGATTTTGCCCTGAAAATTCATCCCCCGGTTCCCCCCTGTCTACTATCGAACAAAAAAAGCGAAGCGTTCCCGGTGTTATTGGAACCGGAGAAGCGTTCGCTTACAGCTTACACGTTATGGACTTGTCATTTCAACTATAGAGCACGCCGCTTGGTTAAGCGATCAGCACTTGAATATCCAGTTCCCCGATGCCTTCCATAATCAGCGGGATCGTCAGCGCCTTTTGCGCGTTGAAGCCGGCTGCATGCGCGGAATGAAGCAGCTTGGGCGGCGTAATATCGACGCGGACCCCTTGGTTGAACAGCATCGTGCTGGCATTGCCGCTGATCATATTGCTGAGCTCGGAGATGGCGCTTCGGCCGATATCGTTCATTTCGGTGATCGAGAATCCGCCCATCATGGCGGACACGACCTTGAGCGCGACTTCCTCGTGCAATCCGAAGACGATGTCCCCTTCCATTTGCCCGGTCATGCCGATTTGAATCCAAATGTATTTTTCAGCAAACTTCACGTCCTTGATGCCGAGCTGTCCGGTGGTCGGTCGTACATTGGCGACTTGTTCGATGACGATTCTGGCCGACTCCAAAAACGGGTTGATAAGCTCTGCCTTCATAAGATGACCGGTCTCCTTTTTTCGACAATATGCCTCAGATCCATAGGACTTTTTTGTTATTTCATTATACCTAAATTCATGGTGCAAGTATAGAACTTTTGTCGTGTTTCGTGTGAAATATAACAAAAAGCACAGGATTGAAGCACCTTCAAAGAAACGGTCTGATTCTTTATACACGCTAAAAGTGACTACCCGGGGACTTCGCCGGGACCGGCTTTCTCCTGCAAACAGAGCTCGTACATCATGATGGCGTAGTTCTCGGCAGCGAACTGTTCGTCCGGCCAGCGCCCTTCCGCATCGAACCGGTTGCCGCAAGCGGCGCTTCGGCTTCGGCACCGACGATGAACCGAACATCCGTCCTCCCCTCCCTACCTTCATTCTAGCAAAAACCCGATCAGCTTACTACGACAAATCGACACATGCGTCGAATTTTCGTCTAAGATGACAAAAGGCGGCCAAGCTCCCCGAACGGGTCTCTCCGCCGCCTGCCTTATTCCTGCCATCCATAGCTGTCGTAATATACGCCCGCGAGCACGTTCTCAACCGCTTGGCGCACATGGGGAATCATATCTTCCGGAAGGCCGTCCAGCGGATACCATGCCATTTCGGAGCATTTGTCCGGTTCCCGGTTGTACGGCTCCCCCTTCCATCGCTTCACGGTCAGGAAAAAATCGATCCATTCGCCCGTATCCGAATTCCGGTGCATGACGCTCGCCACTTCCAGATCGGCCGGGTCCACCCGGACGCCGCTTTCCTCCCATGCTTCGCGCGCAGCCGCCCGTTTCACTTCTTCGTTCCCGTCCATTTTGCCTGCTACCAGACTCAGCTTGCCATCCTCGTAGCCGGTATTGGTCCGGCGAAGCAGCAGCAGCTTGTTATCCCGCACAAGGATCAGATATACGGCGCTGTGTACCCGAAACCACTCTTTTTCGGTCGTACTCATATAAGCTGTCCTCCGCTGTCGTTTATCATAGGGCCGATCATTAAACCTCAAGCTTGTCCGTTCGTTCCAGAACCATTATACACCTCTACGGACGTATTTCACATCCGCAGCCCCATCGCGTTGCCTGAACTGTACCGCCGCAAGCCGCGCTGAAAGAACCATAGACCGGCCGCGGTGACGAGCCCCGCCATGCCAAGCGCCTGCAGCGTGAACGCAAGGTTCGCTTCCCGCAGCAGTCCGATCGGCAAATAGCTGATGAACCCGGCGGGGATGACCGTGAACAGAATCAGCCGGCCCCAGCCGCTGAAAATGCCCGTCGGATAAGTGGAGAAGGTTATAATCGCGTTAAACAGCTGCTGGCCGATACCCTCGGCCTGCCCGATGTAGAAGGCGAGCGACTGCGTCGTCACCACGAAGAACAGAAAAATCAGCATCGCGATCAGCATCGCCAACGCGAATTTCAGCAGACCGAGCGGCGAACGGTCCCCGAAAAGCCCATACAGCAGCAGGGCGAACAGCACGTCCCCGATCGCAGAGACGGACATCCGGCTGACCAGGATATGAAGCAGCACCGGCTTCGGCTGCGTAAGGTACAAATCGAGCTGACCGCCCGCAACCAGCGAGGCCAGCCGGTACGCATTGCCGAACAGCACGGCGGACAGGCCGAAGCCGCCAGCGCTCACCGCCCACATCATCATTACGTCTTGCAGTTCCCAGCCGTTCACGACCGGAAACCGATGAAAATAAAGCCCCCAGAAAAAAATCCAAACGGCGTTGTTCACCATCATCATGCCCGCTGTCATCAGAAAGCTCAACCGGAATTCCATCGCGCCGGTTAAATTGAGCTTCCAGCACGTCCATACAAACCGCAGCAGCGGCATCATTTTCGAATTTTGGCGCAATGCGCCTCCCTCCCTTCCTGACGGCTCAGCCGCCGTTGACGTTCAGTTTGCGGACGCCCTTCCGATAGATAAGCCAGACGACCAGCGTCAATACGGCCGCCCACGCCCACTGGACCGCCAGCATCGGAGCGAGATGGATTTCCTCCCAGCGGACGGCGGTTTTGGCCGGAAAATACAGCACGACCTGAAACGGCAGCCAGCGGCACACCTGCTGCAGCGCATCGGGAAACAGTTCAAGCGGCATCAGCATGCCCCCAATCGTAAACAGCAGCTTATTGTACACGAACTCCAGTCCCCGCGTCTCCTCGACCCAGAACGCGCTCAGCGACAGCGCCATGTTGAGCATAAAGTTCACGGTCATCGCGCCGAGACTCATAGCGAAAAATCCGAGCCAGCCCCAACCGAACGACGGAGGACCGAAAAAGGCCAAGCCGAGCGCGCAGCCGACGGCAAGATTCACAAGCAACCGGACCGTCACTTCGCTTAGATAAGCCATATAATGGTAGCCGATATAGCTGAACGGCCGCGTCAGCTTGTAGCCGACATCGCCGCTCTTCACTTCTTCCTCCACGCGGGTGCACAGGCTGGGAAACGCCATCGTCAGCGCTTCGGCGAATATAATATACCAGATGATCTGCTGGAAGCTGTAGCCTGCGATCAGCTGCGACCCTTCCCCGCGGTACGTCGTCTGCCACAATTGAATGAAGATGTACATGATGATGATCAGGAAAATCGAGCGAATTAAAAAGTCCAGCACGTAAGCAAAATGATTCTGCAGGCTGATCCGCCCGATCGCTCCGTATTTCAGCAGCTTCGGACTCAGGTTCATACGCTTCCCTCCCGCTCGTAAATATGCGTAATGATGCTCTCCATCGGAGGATCTTCGATCGTGATATCCGACACGCGGTATGCCGCAACGAGGCGGGAAAGCACCTCCTGGGCGGCAATGGCCGACGTATCGACGGAAAGAGCCAGCTCTTGGTCCGTTTGCGTCAGCACTTCCACGCCGTCGTGCCGGAACGGCGGGCCCGGTTCCAGCAGCTTGAGCCGGATCGTCTTGCCCGTCAGCAGCTCCCGCTTCATCGCCTCGACCGTATCGTCGAAGATCATCTGCCCGTGGTTGATGACCACGGCCCGCCGGCACAGCTGTTCAATATCTCCCGCATCGTGGGAGGTCAGGAACACGGTCGTCCCTTCCTCCCGGTTCATGAACCGGATGAGCTCGCGTATGCTCTGCTTTACCACCACGTCCAGCCCGATCGTCGGCTCGTCCAGAAACAGGATTTGCGGGCGGTGCAGCATCGCCGCCGCAATCTCGCAGCGCATCCGCTCGCCGAGCGACAGCTTCCGCACGGGAGTATGCAAATACGGCTCCAGCTCGAAGCGGCGGACGAGATCGTCCCGCCGGGCGAGATAATCGCTGCGCTTCAATTCGTAGATGCGGCTCATCAGCTCGAACGAGTCGGCGGGCGGAAGGTGGTACCAGAGCTGCGATTTCTGCCCGAAGACGGAGCCGATCCGGTAGGCCAGCTTGCTGCGCTCCTTCCACGGACAGTACCCGAGCACCTCTGCGTATCCGCCAGATGGATGCAGAATGCCGGTCAGCATCTTGATCGTCGTCGATTTGCCTGCGCCGTTCGGTCCGAGAAACGCCAGCGTCTCCCCCTGCGGGACGGTCAGGTCGATGCCTTGCACCGCCGTCTTCTCGCTGTACTGCGGCCGCAGCAGTGAACGTACCCCGGCCTTGAAGCCTTCCTCCTTCCGTTTCACGGCGAACCGTTTTGTCAGCCCTTCGGCCCGTATCGCATTCATGTTCCCCCTTCTCCTTTCCTCTGCTAAAGCAGAAAAGACCCCATGCCGTTTCGCCTTGTCGGCGGAACTTGCACGAGGTCTTTTATCCCTACGGTGTAGCGCGGCTCCAGGAGCAGCGCGCCGGCTTCGCTTGGTTCGCCCGGCCGTTCGGCCGTCGGATCCCTAGAAGCCCTTCCACGTTTAATTGTTATATACTACCACGGGATGTAAGGAATGACAAGATGAAATTATTCAAAAAAACGGCTGGCTGCCGCTCCGAAGGTTGCACCCGCGCTGAAAATGCAAGAGCTTAGATCACATAATCGAGCACCTGCTCATATGGAAAATACGACTTCCCGGTAGGCGCAGGAGCATACAGATGGAAGGCCACCGCGCGCTGCGGGCCGGAATTGCGAAGCTGGTGAATTTGTTTTTTCGGCGCGTAATAATAGCTTCCTTCCTCGATTTCAACCTCCCCGGACAAACAAGGGTACCCGTAACCGTCCAGCCGGAACATCCGGTTCGTCAGCGTGCCTTCGAGCAGCCTCGCGCAACCGACGGAAGCCCCATGATCGTGAATGTACGTTTCGGTACCGGGAGGGAGATGGATCAGCACCGCCTCGGCGGCATCGTTCCGGTATAGGCATGTTCTTCCGTAAGGCAAGTCCGCGGGCTCCGCAATGTAGGGCGATAAGTCTTCAAGCGACAAATCCATGCCTCTCATGATCGCCTGAAGCTGCTTGGGCGAGGTTCTGCCAGTGGAAGGTAATTTGTGTAGCGCCTGTTTAATCATTTCCATTATATTCATTTTGCACACTCCTTTTATAAAAAATTTTTACTATTTTAATAAGTATAACTTATATATATGTATTCGTCGATTGAATGTAAAATGTCTTGTTTGAATAAGGCCGCTGCAATTCTATTCCTTCCCTTAAGAATGTTTTAAGATTTTGAATCGTTCGTCGTTAAGATTTGCCGGCTATACTAGGTGACAGTCAATGTTCGGAAAGGGGAGTGGAACGCATGCCGTTTGTCAAGGTTATCCCGGCGTGATATGCTTTTTTTGTCGTCGGCGCCGCCCGGAAAGCACGCCGACCCCACTCCGCAGCAACCGAGATTTTTTGGAATGAAAAGGAGGTCGGCCCCTGTGGCGCAGCCTACAATATTGCTCGTCGACGACGAGAAAGAAATTATTGATTTGCTGGAAATTTATTTAAAAAACGAAGGCTACCGCCTGCTGCGCGCAAGCAATGGCATCGAAGCGTTAAGCGTGCTGCAAAAGGAAGACGTCGATCTGATTGTGCTCGACATCATGATGCCGAAGATGGACGGCATCGAAGCCTGTCTGAAAATACGCGAACAAAAGCATATGCCGATCATCATGCTGTCCGCCAAAAGCCAGGACATGGACAAAATTCTCGGCTTGAGCACCGGCGCGGACGATTACGTCACCAAGCCGTTCAATCCGCTTGAGCTGGTTGCCCGGATCAAGTCGCAGCTGCGCCGCTACACCCGGCTCAATGTTCAGCGGCCGAATAAGGAACACGAGCTGGAGATCGACGAGCTCACGATCAATACCGCGACGCATGAGGTCAAGCTGGACGGCCGGGACATTAAGCTGACCCCGCGCGAATTTGCCATCCTGGAGCTGCTGGCCCGCCATCGCGGTACAGTTTGGAGCATCGAGAAAATTTACGAGACCGTATGGAAGGAAGCGTATTTCGATTCGGACAATACCGTAATGGTTCACATCCGGAAAATTCGCGAGAAAATCGAGGATAATCCGCGGAAACCGAAGTTTATTAAAACAGTTTGGGGAGTGGGATATAAAGTTGAGTAAACAACAAAAGATCAAACCGCCGCGCAAGCCCATGCTTGACCGCTTCCCGTTCACCTGGTTCCCCTTTAATCTGCTGCGGGGCATGATCCTGTTCCTCCAAGACCTGTACCGAATGGCGCGCAACCACGTGCAGCGCAGCATCCGGATGCAGCTGATGCTGACCTTTGCCTTCTGTTTCGGCGTGTCGCTGGCATTCTACGGCATCAGCTCGGCGCTGTTCGGCGCCGTCAACAAGAACACGGTCATTGATTATAGTCAAGGGATGGAAAGCATCGATCGTGAAGCCCGCTCGATCGTGGACCGCTTCCTTACGCCTCCGGGCAGCAGCGGCAACGAAAACGGGACAAGCAACGAATCTCCCGACGGGGGGGCGCAGACACCCAAACCCGGCACAGCCGTTCCTGTCCCTCACGCAAACGGCCAAGAGCCTGGAAGCGTGCCTGAGGCCCCCGCAGCTAATTCACAAGCGAAGGAGGACGCCGACCGCCACAAAGATTTTGAGAATACGGTCAAACGGCTCGTTACCAACGACAAGCTCAAAGTTGTCATTACGGATCTGGAAGGCAAAGTCGTCTTCCGCAGCGAAAATGCGCCGGAAACGTACGTTGACGTGCACAACGTTATCCGCAACACGATGGAAACGCGCAACCAGGAATCCGACTCCCGTTCGGAGTTTTCCAGCTTTTACCCGGTGACGTATAACAATCAGAAGGCATACTTAATCGTCAGCGGCATCCCTCAGCCGAACATCAGCTACCATAAGGGCGAGAATCCGCTTTCCATCTTGGCTTCGCTCGCGGTCTTTATATTTCTGTTCTACTTTTTAACGCAGCGGAAAATGAGATATATCGAGGAGCTTGCGAGCGGTCTTCGGATTATCGCTACAGGCAATCTGGATCATCGGGTCATCGAGCGTTCCCAAGACGAGCTCGGATCATTGGCGCGGGACATGAATTTTATGGTGACGGATCTGCAGCGCAGAATCGAAGAGGAACGGCGCGCCGAACAGCTCAAGAACGAGCTGATTACGAACGTTTCGCACGATTTGCGCACGCCGCTGACGCTGATCATGGGGTACTTAAGACTGCTGCACGACAAAAATTTCGAAACGACCGAGCAAGCCGCCGGCTATGTCAGTATCGCCTACAGCAAATCGGAGAAGCTGAAAGGGCTGATCGACGATCTGTTCGAATTTACAAAGCTCTCCAATCATGACGTTCCGCTGCACAAGAAGGGCGTCGTGATCAATGAAGTGCTGGAGCAGCTGCTGGAGGAATATGTGACCCTCAGCGAGGAGCAGCAGCTTACGCTCATCCGCAGCCTGCCGCAGGAGCGGCTGCTGGTGCGCATCGACGTGGACAAAATGATCCGCGTATTCGAAAACCTGCTTGGCAACGCGATCAAATACAGCCCTAAGCCCGGCGTCATTACCTTCGGCATGATCCGCGAACGCGAGCACGCGATCATCCGAATCTCCAACAAAGCGGACGCTTTGACCCGCGACGAGCTGGAGCAATTGTTCGACCGGTTCTACCGGGTCGATAAAGCCCGGACATCCGATACCGGAGGCTCGGGACTGGGTCTTGCGATCGCAAGAAGCATCGTCGAATCGCATGAAGGCGCCATTTGGGCCGAGTCGGAGAACAGCGAAATCCATTTTTACGTGAAGCTGAAGCTGGCATCTTAGGATGCCGGCTTTTTGGGTTATTCAGGCGCAAGCGAATCAAGCGATACGTTCGCCTTGGAAAGCTGTGCGCGGTATAATGGAGCGGGCAACGCAGCAACGAGGCAGGCCCGTTCGGCACGCCTCGCAAGAATGGAGAATCGGATCATGAGTCATGGATTTTTGCTGGATTTGGACGGAACGCTGTACCATGGGGATCGTCCGATTCCGTATGCGGCGGAATTTATCCGCTGGCTGCGGGAGAAAGGCTACCCGTTCCTCTATGTGACCAACAATTCGTCTCGGACGCCGGAGCAAGTTGCGGCTCACCTCATCAAGACCGGGATTGAAGCCAGGCCGGAGGAAGTACTCACGTCCTCGCAAGCGGCTGTGATGTATTTGCAGGAGACCGGCGCCCGGAACGGACGCGTGCTGTGTATAGGCGAGGAAGGACTGCGAGCCGCCCTGAAGGACGGCGGCTTCGAACCCGTCGCGGAAGACGCGCCGGAAGGAACGGTCGCTGCGGTCGTACAAGGAATCGACCGGGCGTTCCATTACGGCAAGCTGCTTGCGGCCGTCCGTCACATCCGCGGCGGAGCCCCGTACATCCTGACGAATCCCGATCACCTGCTGCCGTGGAACGGCGAGCTGACGCCAGGAGCGGGCTCGATCGCGGCTTCGATCGAACGGGCCAGCGAAACGCCGCCCGTTGTGATCGGGAAGCCTTCGCCGATCATTATGCGCTACGCCGTCGCCAAGCTGGGGTTAACTCCCGCAGAGATTTGGACGGTCGGGGACAACTTGAACACCGACATCCGCGGCGGAGCGGACGCAGGCTGCCGGACGGCGCTCGTGCTGACCGGACTGGCCGACGCCTCGAATGTGGACGAGCAGATTGCCCGAACGGGCATGCGTCCCGAACGGATCTGCACGCATTTGATGGAGCTGGCGGATAGCCTCGGCTAATCGATGGCGTGCCGCTTCCGGATTTCGCCGATCCGGCGAATGTGGACGTTCGCGTGGCCGGCCATCATTTTCATCAGGCGGCCGGCCGTCTCCTCCCTGCCGGAGGCGATGACGCTCCGCGCCAGCGCTCCCGGCGTATGCTCGCATACGCTGAGCACGTGCTCGCGCAGCAGCCGAAACAGCGCGACCTCGGCGCGAACCGGCCGCGAGGCGTAACGCATGCCCGCGGCCCATGCGTCCTGCGAGAAGCCGTTGCCGTTGTAAGCGCGTCCGCTCTCCGGCCCGGCCAAAGCGAACTTGAGCTTGTGCAGCGCCGCAAGCTCCAAATCCACCACATGGAGCACCTGCTCGCGGATGCTCCATGTGCCCGGCGCCCGGGCAAGATCGAGCCCGGCCTCGCCAAGTCCCGCCAGCGCGGCCTCCAGCCGGTCCGGCCCTGCTGCGAACAATACAAGCGTTTCCTCGTCGCTCGGAAACAGCTCCTGCCAATACGCCGCGCGATAGCCCTCCGGCGTCGTGATCGTGACGGTCCGCCAGCAGCCCGGCTCCGTCTCGTCCCTACAACGCCCGCCGGCCTCCGCGGCGCGCTGCTGGAGCCGCTCCAGCGCCTCGCCGGGCGGCGCTGTCACATAAAACCGGCCGCCGGGCAACAGTTCCCGGCAAGCCGGAGCTTGCAGGCCGCGGAGCGCCTCCGCCGCCGTACCTTCCGCGGCGAGCAGCGCGATCTCACCGCCCGGCTGACGCAGCAGCGCATAGCCCGCTGCCGCGCACAGCTCCAGGCGCTCCCAACCGAGCGCCTGCTCGTAAAAGCGCAGCGCCGCCGTCACCTCCGGCACGCGCAGCAGCAGCTTCGCTTGAACGGCGCTGGTATCCATTCGCCTTCCCCCTTTTGATCAAGCTGGATTCGCCCTATTTTACCATATCACGGTCAAACAAACGTCGGAAACGAACAAACACCGCCCTTTGCAAAAGAGCGGTGCTTGGCATTTGTCAACCGCTGACGACGGTTTTGGGCCCGCCGCTGCGCGAAGACACGTCATAGTTTTCAAGCTCTTCGTCCGCTTCGTTGTTGAACGCCTCGCGGTCGAATTCTTTCTCCGTTACGGCAACGACAAGAGAGCTGACCGTTGTACCCGTTGCGTTGATGACCGTCCGGGCCATGTCGAGAATCGCGTCGATGCCGAGTACCATCGCCATCCCTTCGATCGGAAGACCGACGCTGGCCAGCACGACCGTCGTCGAGATCGAAGCCGGTCCGGGCACCCCGGCCACGCCGATAGAAGCAATCATCGCCGAGCCGACGATGAGCAGATAATGCGTGATCGTCAGATCGATGCCGAACACTTTGGCGACGAAGATCGCCACAATCGCCGGATACAAGCCGCCGCAGCCGTTCATGTTGATGGTTGCGCCCAGCGGGGCGACGAAGCTGGCGATCCGGTCGGATACTTTAAGCCGCTTCGTGATCACCTCCAGGTTGACCGGCAGCGTCGCATAGCTGCTCCGCGTCGTGAAAGCGACGGCCAGCACGGGATAAATCTTCTTCAGGAAACGGATCGGATTGACCCGCGCCACGAACGTGACCAGGAAACCATAGGTCAGAACGAAGTGCAGCAGGCAAGCGATGTAAACGGCGATCACCACTTTGCCCATCGGCAGCAGCGAAGCGAGGCCGTATTTCGCCGCCATCGCCGCCATCAGCCCGAACACGCCGTAAGGCGTCAGGCGGATGATCAGCTTCGTCACGCGGAACATCACGACGGCGAACGATTGAATCACTTCCTTGATCGGCCGGACCGATTCCGGCTTGCGGTTGCCTTCGATCGTAATGGCGACCGCGACGAACATGGCGAATACGATCACCGGCACGACCTTGCCGGTAGCCATCTCGTTCACCGGGTTCGCCGGTACGAGATCCATGAACACTTTCAGGAACGACGGTATTTCTCTGGCGGCGAATTTCGCATCCTGCACGTAAGGAATGCCCGCGCCCGGATCGATGATCACCGCAACGACGACGCCGATGACCGCCGCGATGCCAGTCGTGATCAGGAACAACGCGATCGTTTTCGTTCCGATCTTTCGAAGCATATTGGGATCGGATATGGACGTAATGCTAGAGATGATCGTTGCCACGACGAGCGGCATAACGATCATTTTGATCAGGTTGACGTAAATGGAACCGATCGTTCCGAGATCGGTCGCCTCTTTACCGAACGCCGCCCCGACGACCACGCCGAGCACCATGGCGATTAATACGCGCGTTCCGAAACCCACCTTTTTCTTGGCCGCGAAAAATAGCAACAGCAGGACTACGACAGCCACAGCCCAGCTGGAAATGTATAGAGAATTCACAAACCTACGCCTCCTCGGGAGTATATCTAATAATACCAACTTGTTTACTAGGTATTTTATTCCCATTTTCTGTGACTGTCAATAGTATTTTATGGCTTCATTTATTTTTCGCGGACCATCCGGCGGCGCGGCATAAACCGGCTATTCTCTTAAGGCGTCTCTTAATTTCGTCGACTCGTACCGTCGGTCCGCCGACTGCGCGAGCGCTTTACGCAGCCGCTTGTTTTCGCCCGCCAGCCTCTCGATTTCTTCGATTAGCTCCATCGCGAGGTCTTGAGCCGCCTCGCCGGATTCCCGGTTAACGGAGCCCGCCCTTTCTTTATATTCGTTCAATCGCTCTTCTATGCTTTTCATCCGGTTCTTCCTTTCCCGAAAACAAAATTATCGCAACGAGCTCGGCCACAGGACGAGCGAAGCGCGGTCGGCCTCCGCTCCGAGCTGCCGCAGCGTCCCCGCGGCAGGCGTATCCAGCACCGGCTCCCCGTTCCACGTATCGATGACCACTTTGCGGACGCCCGGCTTCTTCAAAAACGTTTCCAGCACGGCCCGAAGCGTCTGCAGCCGCTCTTCCTCCGGCGGCCATACCTCCTCGGGCGCGTCAGCTAGCCCGTGCAGCGTGTGCATGCGCCTGCCGTTACTTTCGCACCACAACACCCAGCGGTCGCCGCGGAATACGAGATCGTTGCCCGGCTTGCGGGCAAAAGCGACGCCCGGCACGGCCGGCCATTTTACTGTCAATCCGAACGGATTGGCGGGATCGGCGGCCGGAAGCAGCACCGTTTCGCCGCCTCCCGCTTCCCAGACCGCCTCGCGGAGACGCCCTACCGTCTCCGGCGCGGCAAACTGCATCGCCGCAATATTTTGGACCCAGAAGCCGCGGGTCAGCATCCCCCACAGCTCCAGCTGCTTCAACGAGCCGTACACGTCATCCCAGGACCACGGCAGCAGCGTACCCGCGAGGTCCCGCGTCAACAGTGCACTGCTGTCCAGCGCTTGCTTTACCCAAGCGCCGAGTGAATCGCCTCCGCCCGGCTGCTCCTCCGCCAGCGTCTCCAGCGCATACCAGCGGCCAAGGCCCGATTGGAATTTGGCTGCGGTTTTGGCGGCGGTCTTTCTGCCGCTTCCGTTCATGCGCAGCGGCGCAAACTGGTCGTTGGAGACAAGCCCCTCCCAAGCCAGCTCGATCAAATCCGCCGTCAGCTCCGACGGAACGCTTCCCGTTTCGCGGCTGAGCGCCGACAGAAAGCTTGCGCCCTTGCGCCGGAGCAGCTCCAGCAGCGGCTCGTGCTTCGAAGCCGCTCCCCGCTTGAGCAGAGGGGCGTAAAGCTCCTTCGCTTCCGCCAGAAAGAAGGCGACTCTGCCTTCCTTCTCTCCCGCTTCCTTGCGCCCGATCCAGATCACCTCGCCCGCCGCGCACAGCCGGTCGAGCGTTTCTTTGCGGTAATCGGTCAAGCGCAACGGAAACACCGACGCTTCCCATTCCGGCAGCGGCAAAAACCAGCCTTGCAGCTTGCCGATCACGTCCCGGAGCCCCTCTTCCCCGCTGAGGCGGCTGCCCGGAAGGACGTGCTGCACGGCCATCAAGAACCGGCAGTACCGGACCGGATCGACCGGCTCTGCCTGCTCGCGAAGCGCCTGTTCGGCTATGCGGATACGGCGCTCCGCCGTTTCGCGGCTCACCCAAGTCCGCGGTCCGGCTTCATTCCCGCCAAGGGCCGGTTCGATTGTCCCGTCCGCGGCCCACTGCCCTACAAGGTCGTCGACAAGCGGCAACGCCGCGCCGTACCGGGCGGCAAGCTCTTCCGCCGTAAACGACGCGCGATGCACCATATAACGGGTCAGCACAAACCGCACGGCCAGCGGATCGTCTGCAAACCGCGCATACGTATCCGCTTCGTCGGAGCAGATCCAGCGCTTTTCTCCGCCGATTTCGATCAAGCGCAATCGGCCTTCCTCTTCCAAGCGGCGGAGCAGCCTGCCGATCTCTTCCGCTTGCGTTTTCGCGCCCGCAGGCTCTGCCGAACCCGGGCCGCTCCCGCCCTCCGCCTGCTGCTGCGCCTCGTCAGCGTCGCTATCGGGGGCCAGCCTCGCAATCTCCGCCGCGGTCCGGTCGCCTCGCTGCTTCAGGAGGCGCAGCAGCGTCTCCGGCTGCTCCAGCGGGGCGGAAGCGGGCCACGGCTCCTCCTCCGCGTCGCCCCGGTCCGGTTGTCTCGCCTCCAGCACCGGGCTCTCGCCGAACAGCCGCCCGGCCTGCACCCGCTCCAAGCCGAGCAGCTGCAGTTGAATATCTTTACCGACGGCGTCGGACTCGTAGATTTGTGCGCCCATGAACTCGGCCAGAAACGCCGCAGCCAGCGGCGAAGGAAATAGGCTCTCGCGCACGTTCACCTCGAGCGTCCCGGCTTCAATCTGCTCCAGCGCCTCCCGCACGCGAGGCATGTCCAGCTCCTCCTGCAGGCAGATGCGCATCGCTTCGCCGAGAAAAGGAAACCGCTCGGCGTACGGCAGCGATTCCCGCAGCAGCTCTTCGCTGCGCAGCCGCTTCTTCCACGCTGGCGTGCGAGTAAAGCTCCGCGACAGCAGCAGCGACGTCTCGGCCAGACGGCGGAACGTCGCCCCGAACTGCGGCGAAGACGGAACCGCTTCGCGCAGCAGCGTTTCGAGCCGGACGGACGTCACGCCGCGAAGCATCGCCACGAAGCTGGCGGCCATTCCCTCGTCGGCGCCGGACAAGACGAAATGAATGCCGTTGTCCTTGGCATTCGCGAATAGCCGCACGGAGAACCGCTCCTCCCCATGCTGCCGAAGCGCCAGCAGCCACGTTCGGTTGAACGTCCGGCCGAACGTGCTGTGCACGATGACATGCCACTGCTTCAGCTCGTCCCGGAACCGCTCAATGACGATGCGGCGGTGCGTCGGTACCGCCGACACGGCCTTCTGCGACCGGACCAGCGAGATCATTTCGCCCGCAGCTCCGGCGTCCAGCCCGTAATCCCGGATCAGCCAGTCCAGCGTGCCATGCGGCTCCTCCTGTTCGAGCCGACGCTCCAAGTCGTCCATGAACTTCCCGATGTCCCGCGACAGCTCATACGTGCGGCCCTGCCCTTCGCCCCGCCAAAACGGAATCTCGCTGAACCGGTTGCCCGCTTCGACGACGTACACCCGGTCGTTTTTGATCGATTGAATTTTCCAGGACGACGTTCCGAGCTGGAACACGTCGCCAACCCGGCTTTCGTGAATATATTCCTCGTCCAGCTCGCCGATGTGCACGCGGCTGTCCGCATGATGCACCGGATAAGCGCTGCTCTGGGGAATCGTGCCAGCCCCCATAATGGCGGCCATGGCTGTTACCCCGCGGCGGGACAGCACGCCTGTGTCGCGGTTCCAGTCCAGGAGAGGGCGAACGAACGGGAAGTACCCGGACAGCACCTGCAGCACGTCCAATAACCGTCCCCGTGGAAAATCCCGGTACCCGTAGCTGCCGGCCAGCACCCGCGCCAGCTCGTCGATCGTCCAGTCGCCGCCCGCTACCATCGCCGCAATTTGCTGGCACAAAACGTCCAGCGACTGCACCGGGATGCGGATTTCCTCGATGTCGCGCTCCAGCACGCGGCGGGCCAGCACCGCGCATTCCGGCAGTTGGCCGCGGCTGCGCGCCAGAATAACGCCCCGGCTGACGCCGCCGACGCTGTGTCCGGCCCGGCCGATACGCTGAATTCCCGCGGCCGCGCTCTTCGGCGAGTCGATCTGCACCACCAGATCGATATGCCCGACGTCGATGCCTAGCTCCAGCGAAGACGTCGCCACGAGGCAGCGAAGCTCGCCCGCCTTGAGCGCGCGCTCCACCTCGAGCCGCTGCTCCCGGGAAACGCTGCCGTGGTGCGAGCGGGCCATTTCGTAGCCGACATGGTCGTTCAGACGCAGCGTCAGCCGCTCGCAAAGCCGCCGGTTGTTCGCAAAGATCAGCACGGACCGGCTTCCGTCCATCAGCTTAACAAGGCGTTCGGTGACCGGTCCCCAGACAGCCTCCTGCTTGTCCTGCGTAATGAACGTTTGCTCCGGCATCGTGACGACAAGCTGAAGCGCTTTGTGCATCCGGCTCTCTACAATATTCACCGGACGAGGCCGCATAGGGACGTCCGCAATCGTTTCATTTCCGGCTTCTACGGCTATACCCGCCCCGGTATCTTCCGATCCAGCAGCTTTTCCGGCTTGAGCTTTATCCGACCCGCTATCCTCTGCTCCCGCTTCTCCGTTCGCGTCCCTCGTCTCCTCAGACTCCCAGCCCCCGAGAAAACGGGCGACCCGTTCGATCGGCTTCTGCGTCGCCGACACGCCGATGCGCTGCGGAGAACGTCCGCACCAAGCGACGAGACGCTCGAGCGTCACCGACAAATGCAGCCCTCTGGCTCCCTCGGCTAGGTCGTGAATCTCGTCAACAATCACATGGCGAACGGTCCGCAGCATGTCTCTGCCTTTCAGAGACGTCAGCAAAATATACAGCGACTCGGGTGTCGTCACGAGCACGTCCGGCGGCTGCCGCAGCATCGACGCCCGGGTGCTCTGCGTTGTGTCGCCCGTACGGACGCCGACGGTCAGCCCCGGCCACGGCAAGCCGGTCTCTGCCGCTGTCCGCTCCAATTGATCGATAAAGCCGACAACATGATGGTGAATATCGTTGTTCAGCGCTTTGAGCGGCGTGACGTAAAGCAGCTTCACTCCCCGGACCGGCCCGTCCGCAGCCTTGCCGGTCACGATCCGGTCCAAGCAGGGCAGCAGCGCCGCAAGCGTCTTGCCAGAGCCTGTCGGCGCGGCAATCAAAGTATGAGCGCCCGAGCCGATCGACTCCCACGCCCGCAGCTGCACCTCCGTCGGCTCCCCGAACATCTGCCCGAACCAGGCGGCCAGCAGCGGATGAAACCCGATTGGCGACTCCGCATCCATGTTCGTTTCCCTTCTTCCCCTAAGTTTCTTTTAAAAATAGTTGTTCGATATCGGTATCATACCAAAAACCAAGCATCGGCACATCCGAGCGAATTCCGTCTTCCCCCGCCGTCCGGGCCGCGGTCTTCCATTGACACATTTGAAACTGGGTGCTACGATTCTTTCGAATAAATTAAATCTAACCTATTCACACTTTAAATATCGGATTATCGAATGAGGAGTTGAAAAGCATGGCTGATCCTATGGATCACGCGATCGAGCGGTTTGAAAAAGCTTTTTTTACAATGTTCCAAAAACTCGGACCAGGATTGGCATTGCCTGCCGATCTGAATTTGACGGGGCCACAGATCATGATGCTGTATACGATCGTCCGGTGCGAGCCGTGCCAGGTCGGCCGGCTGGCCCAACGGATGGAAGTGACGCCGAGCGCGATTACCGTCATGATCGACCGTCTGGTGCAGAACGGATTCGTGCACCGGAAGCACGACGAGAACGACAGGCGCGTCGTGCTTCTGGAAGCGACCGAGCAGGCGCGCGAGGCGCTGCTCCGCATCCGGTCGCTCCGCTCGGAAGTGATCAACAACTACTTGTCCTATCTGGAGCCGCACGAATTGGAGCCGTTCTTGCAAAGCTTCGAGAAAATCGCCCATAAAATGTCCGAATAGAACATAGAAGGGACCGCCCCGGCGAGCTGCCCCCAATGGTTAGACACAGCCTAACAACATTGGAGGCACGAGCTCATCGGAGCGGTCCTCTTTATGATTTTTTCGCTTTACAATCCGGGTTTGAGTCTTACAATTTATCCGGGCCCGTCCTTCTTTTCAACAATCCTTCTTCCTACCGTTACTTACTCCTCCAGCGGCATTCCGAATTCGCTGAGCCTCCCTGCCGCGGCGTCCGCGGCCAGTCGTTCCAGCCAGCGCAGCTCCGTGACGGCATGCTCCCAGCGCCCTTTCATCATATGCAGCACACTGCGGGGCACGGTGGGGATATGCTCCTCGTAGATGTCGTGCAGCAAGGCTGCGATGCGGCGCTGTTCTTCGATCTTTTGCGTAATAATGGCATGAATCCGCTGCGTATCCCCATGAAAAGCGAACACCAGCGCCGCGTACATCGGGTGAAAGACGGGGGCGCGGTTCTCGAACTGCTCCAGCAGCAGACGATGAAACAGCTGCCTGCCTTCTTCCGTAATCCGGTAGACGGTGCGGTCGGGACGGCCGCTCTCCTTCACGATTTCCAGCGCCTCGATATAGCCCTCTTTATTCAACGTATCGATGGCGTAGTACAGCGAGCCTTCCTGCATTTTAATATAATGGAGCATCGCCCGCTCCTTCATTTTATGCCGCAATTCGTAAGGATGGCTGTCTCCTTCCATGAGCAGACCCAAAATGACGAGCTTCATGGACAACCGTATTCACCTGCCTTACATATGCTGCGGGGCATGAATGCCGGAGTCCTCATCCGGACTGCCGCCTTCTTTGCGGGAGCCTTTCGCCGGAACTTCCATTTTGACTTTGCCCATCAGCAGAATAAAGACGAGCGCGAGCACGGCCATAACGATGGTCACTTGAAATACATAGGCGATGGAATCCGCAAGCCCTACCATCATTTTCTCCAGCACCGGCTTCGGAACGTGCGCTTGAAACTCCGGCGACAGCAGCGCCCTCGGATCGGCCGGCGTCTTCGCGCCCGCTCCGGCGGGCAGCAGCTCGGCCAGCCGGCGGCTCAGCGCGGAAGCTTGCAAAGTGCCCAGCACCGTCAGGCCGACGGCAGAGCCGATCGAACGGAAAAAGCCGACAAGCGAGGTGACGGTGCCGCGAAGCCGGAAATCGACGTTATGCAGCGAAGAAATCGACGTCACCGGGAAGCCCGTACCGATGCCGAGCCCCATGAGAATCATATAAAGCGTAATTTGCCAACGGGGCGTATCGATGGACACAAGGCTGAGCAGCGAGGTTGCGATCAGCAGCAGCAGGACGGAGCCGAGCATGATGCCCCGATACGACAGCTTGCCGATAAACCGCCCGCCGATCGCGCTGCTGGCAACCACGCCGAGCATCATCGGCGTCAGTACGAGTCCGGCGCTCGTCGCCGACCCTTGAAATACGCCTTGGATGAACAGCGGGATGTACGTCGCCGCGGAAATCATCAGTGCCCCGTAGAAGAAAGAGACGCCCATACTGGCGGTAAACAACCGGTTGCCGAAGAGCGGAAGCGGCACGATCGGGGAAGCGGCACGCATCTCCACCCGGATGAATAGCAGAAGGAAAACAACCGCGATAGCGAACAAGCCGATGATCTGCACCGAATCCCATGCATATTCCTTGCCCCCGAGCTCCAATCCGAACATCAGGCTCAAGATCGAAACGGTGAAAACTAGCGTTCCGAGCCAGTCGATTCTTTGATTTGGATTGTTCGGCAGCACCGGATGATAAAACAGTGAAATGAGAATCAGCGATACGATACCGAGCGGCAGATTAATGTAGAAAATCCACGTCCAGTCCACGTGATCGGTGAAATAAGCGCCCGCCAACGGCCCGAGCACGCTCGATATGCCGAAGACGGCACCGAACAAACCCTGCATCTTGCCCCGCTTCTCCGGGGGAAAAATATCGTAAATGATGGCGAACGTAACTGGCATCAGCGCGCCGCCGCCGATCCCTTGGATGGCTCGGTAGACGATCAGCTGCGTCATGGTCGTTGACGTGCCGCAAAGCGCAGAGCCGATCATAAATACGACAAGACCAAGCAGGAAAAACAGCTTCCGGCCATACATATCGCCGAGCTTGCCGAAGATCGGCATCGATACGACGTTGGCGATCAAGTACGCGGAAAATACCCATATGTACTTGTCGAGTCCCCCGAGCTTACCGATAATCGTCGGCATGGCGGTCGAAACGATCGTCTGATCGAGCGAGGCCAGCAGCAGCCCGAGCATCAACGCGCCGATCGTCCATGCGGTATTCGTTTTCTTCTGAATCATAAATTACTCCTTACTTTACCTAGGTGTATTTTTAGTACTAAAATAAATTATACTCAAATTTGAGTAGCCGGCAAGTGCTTGTGTGATTTTTTTCTCTGGGGCGTAGTTTGCCCTAATCTTTTAAGTATCATATAATGGAGTAAGTCAAGAAATTGTATTTATCCTAAATAAATTAACGATAAAATTTGCTTATTTTGAGAATGCTATTGAAAGCGTTCGCGCCCCGGTGAGGAGGAACGATGTGAATCTCAATCAGTTGGAAACGCTCATTACGATATCCAAGACCATGAGCTTCCGCAAAGCGGGCGAAATTCTGAATCTGACTCAGCCGGCCGTCTCGGCGCAAATTAAAAGTCTGGAAGACGAATTCAAAACGGTGCTGATCGACCGCAACCAGCCGGTTACGCTGACCGACAGCGGCCAAGTGTTTCTTGAACATGCGGAGATCATTTTACAGACGGTCGAAGATTTGAAGCAGCGGCTTTCGGATTTGAACCAAACACCGCAAGGACATATTCACCTCGGAACGACGACTTCGATCGCGATCCAAATTTTGCCGAGGGTGCTGTCTTATTTTCAGAACCAGTTCCCCTTGATCAAAACGACCATCCATTCGATGACCACCTCGCAAATCATGCACAGCGTCGAGAACGGAACGATCGATATCGGCATCACCTACCTGTTCGACAAGCATCCCGCGCTTGAAAGCTCCGTGCTTTATTACGATACGTTCGAGCTGGTCGTCTCTCCCGATCATCCGCTTGCGCGTTTCGCGCATGTACCGATCGAGCGGCTCCACGAGCTGCCGCTGATTATGCTGTCTCCGGAAACGGCGGGACGGAGGTTCGTGGATCAAATTCTGAAGCAGCTGTACATCGCCCCGCAGGTGGTGATGGAGCTGTCGAGCAGCGAGGAAGTGAAGCGGATGGTGGAGCTGAATCTCGGGGCGGCGATCATCTCGAAGCTGTCGATCCAAAGCGAGCTGCGCCTCGGGACACTCAAGATGATCAAGGTGAACGAGCTTGAGATCAGCCATCCGGTCGGGGTGGTGTACAAGTCGGGACGCTATCTGAGCTCGGCGCTGCACCAGTTTCTGGAGGATTTGAAGGGCATGCAGGAAACTCAATTCATAGGTTCGGAGTGAGGGAACGCCATGAAATTCGATTTGCATACGCATCACGAACGGTGCGGTCACGCGACCGGAACGATCCGCGATTATATCGAAGCCGGGATCAAAAACGGCCTGCAAGTCATCGGAATTTCCGATCACTCGCCGTACTTTGCAAGCAGCGTGGACCGGGAGCAGCCTGGCATCGCGATGGCGAAGAGCGAGTTCGCCCGTTACGTGGAGGAAGTACTGAAGTTGAAGGAAGAGTACCGCGAACGTATCGACGTTCTGTTGGGAGTCGAGTCGGACTTCTTCCCCGAGGCGGCGGACGTGTACCGCAAAGTGTACGAGCAATATCCGTTCGACTATATCATCGGGTCGGTGCATTTGTCGGGCGGCGTCAGCATCTTCAACCGGAAGCGGTGGAACGGACTGACAGACCGCCAGAAGGTGGAGCAGAAGGAGCTGTACTACGATCTGATCGAGCAGTCCGCGCGCAGCGGCATGTTCCAGATTCTCGGCCACATCGACGCCATGCGGGGCTTCTACCCGGCCTTCTCCGATATCCAGACCGACGCGGTAGACCGCACGCTGCAGACCATCGCGAAGTATGACATCGCGATCGAGATCAACACCTCCGGCAAAACGAAAGACTGCGGCGGCTGGTACCCGATCGACGAGATTTTGGAGCGGGCGCTTCATTTCGGCGTCCAGGTTTCGTTCGGATCGGATGCGCACGTCCCTTCCCGGGTTGGCGACGACTGGGAAGAAGTGGCGGCAAGGCTGAAGGAAATCGGGTTCCGCGAATGGGTGTATTACAAGGAAAAACAAAAGCAGGTCGTCCCTTTATAGAACAAGGCAAAAAAATATCCGGCAAATTCCCCGAGGTCCGAGGAATTTGAGCCGGATATTTGTGCTTTGACGGCCGCTAGGCCGCGCTATCTTGTAGTCCGCTTTGGTCCTGCGGCTCGCGCGGAATTTGCAAGCGCCCGGGAACGAGGCTTGTATACGGCCTTAGCCGGAAGCCGGAGGCTCTTGACATTCGCCCCGCCTCCGAAGCTGCCAAACAGCTTGAAGATCGGGCCGAATTGCTTTACGATGGTGAACACCTTCTGCACCTTCCCCATCGTGGAAATGATGCCGTCAAGACCTCCGATCGAATTGAAGAACGAGAGGAAGCCCCCGGCGCCTCCGGCCACTTCCGCAGCGCCTACGCCGCCGCCAGGTACACCGCTTACGGTACGTCCAATGCTGGAGAAGCCGCCTAGCCCCCCGCCGATGCCGAACGGGCTGAACAGTCCCCGCACCTGTGCCGTGTTCATATGGGGAGCGGAATGTATCGGACGCAGCGGACAGGAAGCGCCTCGTTTTGCCGATTTGGCTGTACGGGCCGAAGCTCGTTTGGGAGCAGCACGATGCTTTTTATTGTTCATTCGTCGATCCCTTCCTTAGCGAGAAACTGAATCCGACTTGTCTGATATTTCAGCGTATGCCGGTCCGCCCTTCCGCGTATGGGTATGTGGACCGCTCGAAGGAAAATGGGTGTATATATATATATAGGAAAAACACATGTCCATGAACGAAATCTGCAAAGGAGGAAGCGCCATGCTCCATGAGATGACCGATATCGCGGGCAAAAAAATCGTTATCATCGACGATGAACCGGACCTCGTCAACCTGCTCGATGCCGTGCTGCGCAAAGAAGGCTTCCGCCTGGTGTTCAAAGCGGCCACCGGTCTTGCCGGCATCGAGCTGTGCCGCAGCGAAAAGCCGGATCTGATCGTGCTCGACGTCATGCTGCCGGATCTCGACGGCTTCGCCGTCTGCCAGCAGCTGCGGCAATTCACGCTTGCGCCGATTTTTTTCCTGTCCGCCAAAAACGAAGACGTGGACAAGCTGCTGGGGTTAAGCCTCGGCGGCGACGACTATATTACAAAGCCGTTCAGCCCAAAGGAAGTTGCATATCGGATGAAAGCGTATTTCCGCCGTAACCGGTACGCAGCCATGCAGGAGGAAAGCCGAAGCACTTACGAATTCGGCAGCGTGACGATCGACGAGAAGCAGGGCGAAGTACGTAAGCGCGGCGTTCCGGTGACGCTCACCGCCAAGGAATACCAGCTGCTGCTATTTTTGGCCCGGCACCCGGGACAGCTGTTCAGCAAGGCGCATTTGTACGAAACGGTATGGGGCGATTCGTACACGGGGTATGACAATACGGTGATGGTGCATATGCGCCACCTGCGGGAAAAGCTGGAGGACAAGCCGTCGGAGCCGGAATATTTGCTGACCGTGCGGGGACTCGGCTATAAGCTGCAGCGAAAGGACGGACGGCCGTGAAGTGGAAAGTCATTACCCAATTTTTACTGTCGATGTCGACGCTGGCGATCTTGATTCTGATCGTTAATTATACGGCGCTCTATTTTTTAGCCGGAGGTCCGGCCTTCGATAACGGCAAGATGGCCGCCTTTGCCGAACGTTTTACGCACGATTTCGACAAGCGCATCGCCCTGCAAGGCGGACGGCCTTACGTCACCCCGGAAGGTTTGGAAGAATTGGACTTCCAGCGAGCCTGGATTCAAATTCTGGACGAATCTGGCGCGGAAGCCTACGCCTATCATAAGCCGCCGCATGCCCTGACGCATTACTCGCCCAGCGAAATCGTATTTTTTTATAAATATGCCGTCAAAGATTTTACCGTCTTTATCAGCCGCGTCGAAGACGGCGGCTACCACTGGAGCTACATGATCGGCTTTCCGGCGGAATCGGTAACCAAATATTTTCTATATATCAGCCCGAAAAATGTGCAAACGTTTTTCCCAAACGGCTTTTACATACTCCTCGGGGTGACGCTGGGCGGTACGCTGATCATCGGCTATTTGTTCGCCAGGAGACTTTCGCGACCGGTACGGACCGTCATTGACGCGATCCGCGAGCTTGCGGACGGCCGTTATAAGCTTCGCCTTGCGCCAAAAGGAATTTATAAGGATGTGTACCGCAGCCTGCTTCACCTCTCCTCTACCCTGTCGTCCCTTGAGCAGCACCGGGATCGCGTGGACCGCATGCGGGAGGAATGGATCGCCGGCTTGTCCCACGATTTGAAAACGCCGCTTTCTTCCATCAAGGGCTACAGCGAAGTGCTTGCCGAGCCAAACTACAAACTCAGTTCCGACGAGCGGACCGGCTATGCGGCGACGATTGTTCGCAACGCCGTTTATATGGAAGCTTTGCTGGACGATTTGCGGCTGACGTCGCAGCTTAAGCACAATCTCCTGCCGATGGATAAGCAGAAGAGCGATGTCGTCCGGCTGCTGCAGGAAACCGTCATTTTGCTGCTTAACAGCCCGGAGGGCCAGGGCCGGACGATTTCGTTCGATGCGCGTCCGCAGACGATCCCGCTGTCCTTTGACGCCAAGTTGCTGCAGCGCGCGTTTCTGAACCTTCTTTTCAACGCACTCGTCCACAATCCCGCCGGGACGCAGGTGCAGGTCACCGTCTCGGGCGACGAGAGCGGCGTACGCGTGATCATCGCCGACAACGGCGTAGGCATCTCCAAGGAAGATATGGCCAAGCTATTCGACCGGTACTACCGCGGCACGAATACGGCGGCGAGCCATCAAGGCTCAGGGCTGGGCCTTGCGATCGCCCGGCAAATTATCGAAGCGCACGACGGAAAGGTCGAAGCGGAAAGCCGGCTTGGGCACGGTACGACGATCATTGTCCTTTTTCCGCAAACTTAAGCCGGATTTAAGGTAAACTGAAGCGAAGCTTAAATTCCATACGATACCATGCTCTTGTCGAACGAAAGGAGCATGGTTTTTTTATGAGCGAATTCATCTTGGAAACAAAACGGTTATCCAAACAATTCAAGTCGTTCGCCGCGGTCAAAGGGGTCGACTTGCAGGTAAGGCCGGGCGAAGTGTACGGCTTCCTCGGTCCGAACGGCGCAGGCAAAACGACGACGATCCGCATGCTGCTCGGGCTGATTCGTCCGACGCAGGGCGAGGTGCGCGTCTTCGGGCAGGACTTGGCCCGGCACCGGCTCGATATCTTACGCCGGGTCGGCTCGCTGGTCGAGTCTCCGTCGTATTACGGTAATCTGAGCGCTTATGACAATTTGGAGATCACCCGCAAGCTTCTAGAGGCAAGGAAAACAGATATCGACAAAGTGCTGGAAACGGTAAGGCTGTCCGAATGGCGCAACAAAAAAGTCAAAACGTTCTCCCTCGGCATGAAGCAGCGGCTCGGCATCGCGCAGGCGCTGCTGGGTAATCCAATGCTGCTTGTGCTCGACGAACCGACCAACGGCCTGGACCCCGCCGGCATTCTTGAGATCCGCGAGCTGATCGCCCGCCTGCCGGAAGAACGCGGCTTGTCGGTGCTCGTCTCCAGCCATATTTTGAATGAAATCGAGCTGATTGCCAGCCGCGTCGGCATTATTTACAAGGGCGAGCTGCTGTTCCAAGGCTCGCTTCAGGAGCTGCTGGAGCAGAATAAAACAATGCTGCGAATCGATGCCGCTCCGCTCGTGGAGGCGGGCAATTTCCTGCTGGCCCGGGGCCATCAAGTGGAAAAGCGTCATAACAGCCTGTACGTGGACATGTCGGCAACGAGCGCTGCCCGTCTGAACCGCGAGCTGATTACGGCCGGGTTCGATGTCTCGCACGTCAGTGAGAATACACCGTCGCTGGAAGACATCTTCCTGACGATGACGAAGGGAGCGCAAAGCTTGTGAAGGGTTGGAGCGTCTTTGCGGCAGAAGTGTACAAGCAGAAAAAAGGCGTCCTGTGGAAGCTTGCCTTCGGCGGTCCGGCCCTCGTCTCCCTGCTCATTTTCCTGAACATGTCCCTGCGCTACGATTATTTGATGCAGCGGTATGCGGGGAAAACGTCGTGGGAAGCGATGCTGAACGAAGTGTTTTTTCTGTGGGCCTTCTTCCTCCCGATCGGGGTTACGCTGCTCGCGACTATTGTCCATTTCCGCGAATATAGCGAGAACGCCTGGAAGCACCTGCTGAGTCTGCCGGTGCGGCGGGGGCACGTGTATGCGGCCAAGTGGCTCATCATTGTGCTTGCGACCGTCTTGTCGGTGCTGGCGTTGATGGCCGGCCTACGGCTGTGCGGGCTCGTCATCGGCTTTCCCGAACCGTTCCCCTTCGGCCTCTATGGACAGTACGCGTTGTACTTGATCTTTTCGTCGCTCGGCATCGCCAGCGTGCAGCATTGGCTCAGCTCCCGCTTCCGCAATACGATTATTCCGGTCGCTGTCGGCGTATCGGGCACCGTAGGCGCGATCTTCCTCGCCCAATCGGAATGGATGCGCTACTTGCCATATGCGGCCCCGCTGTTCACCATGCCGGGTCCGGATGGGGACATCAGCGTCTCCATCGTGAGCGGACTGCTCTTCGGAACCGCAGCGCTGCTGGCCGGTATGCTCGAATTCGGGAAAAGAGATATTTTGTAGCTGTACGCCAAGGAGGTACGCTGGAGATGAAGTCGCTATTCGCCGCCGAATGGTTGAAACTAAAGCATTCGCGCATTTTGTGGATCGTTATTCTCATGCCGATGCTGCTAACCGCTCAAGGCATCGGCAATTTTACCCGCTACACCGACGTGTGGACCCGGGACGATTGGACCGTTATAATCGAGCAGTGTCTCATTTTTTACCCGCCGATGCTGCTGCCGTTTTTTATCGCCATTGTGATCGCACTTATGCTCCGCATCGAGCATAGCCATAACGGCTGGAAGCATCTGCTTGCGCTGCCGGTCAGACGCGGGCACATTTATGCGGTCAAGTTCAGCCTCGCGCTGCTGCTGGTCGTTCTGAATATCGCCATCTTCGGTGCAAGCATCGTCGCCGCAGGCTTAGTCGTCGGGGCGAACGGCCCTATCCCGCTGGACCGGATCGCGCTGCCGCTTCTACGCCTGATTCCGGCCGTGCTGCCGATCATGGCGATCCAATTCTGGCTCAGCCTGCGGTACCGCCATATCGGCATCCCGCTAGGCATCGGGATCGGGTTGGCGGTCCCTTCGATCCTTGTGGCCAATACGAAATATTGGATCGTCTATCCGTGGACCTACCCGACGATGGCCGCGCTCGCAAGCCAAAGCAGCACCTTCAATAAAGGCCCGCTTCTGTACGGCGCGGTAGCCCTTGTCTTTCTTCTGGTCACCGTCTTCGGCTTCAACGAGTTCAGACGGCGGGACATTCTGTGAATTGCATAGGCTCTAAGCGAAGGCTTCCCGTTTCCGGGAACTTTCGCTTTTTGTTTTTGCAGGAGCATTTTCATATTAATGGGCCAATTGTGTGATATACTTAATGAACGTAGATACACATAAAAATGCTTATAGTATCCATTTATATACCGAAAGGAAATGAGCGAATGGGCAAGAAGGTTAGCGGTAACTGTATTGTTCCCAGTAAAGAAGGGTGCCCTGTCGAGTTTACGCTGAATGTCATCGGAGGCAAATGGAAGGGCGTGCTGCTCTACCATCTGATCGACGGAACGAAACGGTTCAACGAATTCCGCCGCATCTGCCCGGCCATTACTCAACGAATGCTGACCCTGCAGCTTCGGGAGCTGGAAGAGGACGGCATCGTGCATCGCGAAGTATACCAGCAGGTTCCGCCCAAAGTGGAATATTCGCTCACCGAGTTCGGCCGGACGCTGGAACCGATCATTTTGCAAATGAAGCAGTGGGGGGAAGCGTACCAAGACCGGATAAACGGTGCGGCCAAAGCCGTGGCTGCGAAGCAAGAAAAGCTACAGGAAAATAATTTCGGATCATGACGAAAGGCTGCCGGAAGAGGCAGCCTTTTCGACGATCAGGCAAGATAGTTTCAACTAGAGCTGAAACTTTTTTCCACTTCCTAGCGTATTCTTACTGAGTGTATCGATTTTTAGTTTGGAGGCGATGTGGTGGGTATCGTATACGAAAGGTATACCGAGGGTATTTCTTTTACCGGAGATATGAAGAAAGATATTGAACGTTTTTTTGTGCATCATGATGAGCATGGAACCTATCAGCATACCGTTTCAGTTGCCAATGAAGCCGTTCGAATAGCAACCAGGTTTGACCTGGACACCGAACTCGCTGCCCAAGCCGCTTTTCTTCATGATATAAGCAACGTCATTCCGGAAACCTGCATGATTCGTATGGCTGAAAGTTTAGGTATTGATCTATTGGCGGAAGAGTACAGGTATCACCGGATTGTTCATCAAAAACTTTCAAAAGACATGGCCCAAAACATATTTGGCTGTACAAATGATATGGTACTAAATGCCGTTGAATGCCATACCACCCTGAAAGCACAATCAAGTTTACTGGACAAGATCTTATTTGTCTCCGACAAGATTTCATGGCAGCTTCCCGGAGAACATCCATACCAAGAAAAAATGAAAGAACAAATTAATTTATCCGATATAAATAGAGCTGTACTGGTTTACCTAAATCATATTTGGGAACAGAGGGACAAGCTGAAACTAGTACATCCATGGCTTATCGAGGCTAGAGAAGAGTTGCTGGCTCAGCGTTGCCGCTGAGTTAAAAGAACAGAACGAACAAGTCGAAAATGGATAGAGATTCAGATCTATTTCTGAAAACTCTATCCATTTTTATTTCGCCAGCGGACTTCCCCTTATTGCGCAGGACCGTGAACCTTGACCGCCAAGCCGGGGTAAGCGGCTGCCAGCTCGGATGCCCGCTCCTTGATCCGTTTCCCCTCAAAGCCCGCGCCGAACAGCTCGCGATTCGGCCGGAACGTGACGCTCGTGCCTGTCGCCTCCGTCAAGCCAACCGTCAGCAGCTCCGTCTGCGGGATGCCCTGCTTGTAGTCTTGCCGGTGCACCTTCCCTTCGCGCTTGATTTCAACCGACAACGATTCGGAGAGCGCATTGACTACCGCGATGCCGATCCCTTTCTCCGCACCGGGCGAAACAAACGGCGCATTGCCGCTCGACGCAGCAATATCGGTCAGCACGCTCTGCACATTCGAAAGGTTCGAAGAAGGGATGGGCCGCACCGGAATGCCGCGCCCGTTATCCGCTACGGTCACCGTGTAGTCGTCATGCACAAAGATATGGACTTCGCTGCAATAGCCGGCCCGATGCTCCAGCACGCTGTTTTCCAAGACGGCCCATAACAAAATGTGCGTATCATAGCCCCCTTGCTCCCGTCCTAAGTAAGCTCCCGCATTGCTTCGGACCTCCGTCATATCCATGTAATCGCTCGTGTCAATCAGATCGGGGAGCGCGGCCAGCAGCAGCAACAGCGGCAGCATCCGATGGGCGGGAAGCGTATATCCTCCTCCCGGCTCTTGAACAAGCAGATCGGCCCCAAGCAAAGCTTTCAGATGATGATAGAGCTGTCCGGTCGTCCCCATGTTCAGCCGTTCCACCAAGGTAGCCCCGGATAACGGTTCGTTCACGACGGCCCGCAAAATATCCAGCCGCTGCTTATGTCCGAGCGCAGACAGCACTTTGGACGCTTTGTCCGTACTCAGACGAAGCAGATCGTCCATTCCCCGCTCTTGCGGCAGCCAGTGGAAGGCGCGCCCCTTTCCTGCATAATGGCCGGAATAATAAACCGTTCCTTCCCCGGATTCGCTTGAATCCGTTGCTGATATCACCAAGCCTCCCGTAATCCGGCCGGAAGCCGGTTCAGGCGTCGGAAGCGCCTTGGCCGGCCGCTCTTCCAAACAGCGCCGAACCAGACTTTCAAGCTCCGACATGCGGGCGGCCAGCTTATCGATTTCCTGAAGAGCATCTCGTTTCATAGATTCACCTTCATTTTTATTATTTTACGTAATTACGTAATAACATTGTATCATGGAAGGGAAATCGTGTAAATCTTTGTTTATGCATAAAAAGACCGGAGAACGTCATACGTTCGTCCGGTCTGCTAACGCCTCGTCTTACTTCTTTTTCAAATCTTCGATCGAGTTCATTTCCATATATTTCGGAACGACCAGACCGATTTTAGTCCCTTTCAGGTTCGGGCCGAGGTCCTCGAACTTGCCTTTGAACTTCTCGTAATAGTCCTTATGCGTCGTCGGCAGCCAAGCGGCCACGATCGCGTCAACGTCTCCGCCGGCGACGCCCGCCCACATCGGGCCCGCTTCTACTTGCAGCATTTCCACCTTGTAGCCGAGGCGCGATTCGAGCACCTGCTTGACAACGTTCGTGCTGGCGATCTCCGAATCCCAAGCGACGTAGGCGAGCTTTAGCTTCCGGCCTTCAGCCTTCGGCACGTCCTTCACCCAGCCGTCCACCTTGGCGGCGTTCTCTTTCACCCAATCGGCCGCAGCGGCTTCCGGCTTCTTACCGTCCATGACGGCCCCCATCACTTTCTCCATGTCGGCCGCGGTCCATTCGAACTTGTCAAGCACAGCATAGGCGGACGGTTCGGCCGTTTTAAGCCCCGTTCTTGCGATCGTATGAATCTCCTCATCCGCCCCGTAAACGCCCTTCGGGTCCTGCAAATACTTGAGGTCGTACTTGGCGAACATCCAGTGCGGCGTCCAACCGGTAATAATGATCGGCTTTTTCGCTTTATACGCTCTGTCCAGCGCCGCGGTCATCGCCGTGCTGGAGCCCTCCACGAGCTTCCAGTCGGTCAAGTCATAATCTTTTAGCGCCTGGCCCGTTGCCTTCATAATACCCGCACCGGGGTCGATGCCGATAATTTCATATTTGACCTGATCCCCTACAAACGCCGACGTGTCAGAGTTCTTGGCTCCGCACCCAACGGCTAGCAGAGCGGCCCCGAGCAAACACAACGTCATCCACAGCAGATTCCGGTTTCGTTTTTTCAATGCTTCTTCTCTCCTTTGGGTTTCTTCTTAAACGCATGCTGCGTCAGCCGGTCGAGCACAATCGCCAGAATGACGACGGCGAGCCCCGCTTCGAAGCCTTCGCCCGTCTTGAGCTGGGTAACGGCACGATACACGTCCGCTCCGAGCCCTTGAGCGCCGATCATCGAAGAGATGACGACCATCGACAGCGAGAGCATGATCGTTTGGTTGACGCCGGCCATCACCGTAGGCAGCGCCAGCGGAAGCTGAACCTTCCACAGCTTCTGTCCGGGCGTCGTTCCGAAAGCGTCAGCCGCCTCGATCAAGTCGAACGGCACTTGGCGGATGCCAAGGTTCGTCAGCCGGATCGTCGGAGGCACCGCGAAAATAACGGAAGCGATGACGCCCGGCACAACGCCCAAGCCGAAGAAGGTAACCGCCGGAATCAAATAAACGAAGGCTGGCATCGTCTGCATAAAATCGAGCAGCGGCGTTACCGTGTTCTGCACCGTTTTGTTTCTCGCGGACCAGATGCCGAGCGGCAGGCCGACGATGACCGAGAGGAAAGCCGAGGTCATCACAAGCGCGAGCGTATCCATCGTATGGTCCCAGAACCCAAGGTTGGCAATCAGCAGCATGCCGAGCAGGGTAAAAATACCAAGCATGAGCCCTGCCGCACGATAAGCCAGGAATGCAACCAGCACGATGAGCACTAGCGCAGGCGGAAAATGGAACAGCAGCGAAAACAAATCAACCGTTCCTTCGATTAAGGAAGAAATAAAGCCGAACAGCCACTCGAAGGAGGCGCCGAGCCAGTCGACGAATTTCTCGACCCATTCGGCAATTGGAAGCTTAGGACCCATCCGTGGTCACCGCCTCTCGAACCCGGTCGTGGTTGCCGGCCAACGCTCCAAGCACCGCGCCGCGAATAATGACGCCGAGCAGCCGCCCGTTTTCGGAGGTTACGGCCACCGGCACCCGGCTTGTGCTGACGGTATCGAACAGGTCGCTCAGCAGCGTATTGGGCGATACCTTCGGCACCTCGGAAATGATGATCTCATCAAGCGTCAGGCGCTCCCTGATCGCCCGGGCCGCGTCTTCGGCCGTCAGTACGCCGAGCAACCGCTTGGCGCTGTCAACGACAAACAAGTTGGAAATGCCGTTTTCCCGCATCAGCTCCAGCGCCACGCGCGGCCCCCCGCGATCGTACACGATCGTCTCCGGCCGGCGCATCACATGCGAAGCGTTCAATACGCGGGACAGATCGACATCTTCAATAAATTTCTCTACATATTCGTTGGCCGGGGTGATCATAATCTCCTCAGGCGTGCCGATCTGGACGATGGAGCCGTCTTTCATCAGCGCGATCCGATCCCCGATCCTCAGCGCTTCGTTCAAATCGTGCGTAATGAAAATGATCGTCTTCTTCAGCTTTTCTTGCAGCTCGCGCAGTTCTTCCTGCATGTCCTTGCGGATCAGCGGGTCAAGCGCGCTGAACGCTTCGTCCATCAAGAGGACCTGCGGCGAATTGGCGAGCGCCCGGGCCAGACCGACCCGCTGCTGCATGCCGCCGCTCAACTGGTCCGGATATTGATCCGCCCATTCCTCCAGCCCGACCAGCGCAAGCGCTTCCCGCGCTTTTTCTCTGCGGATTTTGGCCGGTACCTTTTGCACCTCCAACCCGAACTCGACATTTTGCACAACCGTCTTATGCGGGAACAGCGCGAACTTTTGAAACACCATGCTCATCGCCGTCCGGCGGAATTCGCGCAGCCGCTCTTCGCTCATGTCTACAATATTTTCACCGTGGAACAGGATGCTTCCGTCCGTCGGTTCAATCAGTCGGTTTAGCAGCCGGATCAGGGTCGATTTGCCGCTGCCGGACAGCCCCATAATGACGAAAATTTCTCCTTCTTTGACCGAAAAGCTCGCACGGTTCACGCCCACGGTCTGTTTCGTCTCCGCAAAGATACGCTTCTTGCTCCAGCCTTGGTTAAGAAGCTCAAGCGCCTTCTCCGGATGCTGACCGAAAATTTTGGTCAATTGCTTTACTTCGATCAAAGCCGTATCCCCCCATTCTTTCGATGCTCTTAAGTTTACAGGTGTATAGGCGGATGGGTCAAAAGCGAAATAAGTTTGTTTCGTACGTACAGAAAAAACTTTACATACGTATTGTACAGAATACTCCCATTTCCTCCAAATTCCTTTCCTACTAGTAGCTTTACTTTCAAATGCATGTTCAATACAATACAATGAGAATATTTATTTTAGGCAAAGCATTCTGCCGCGGAACGGCTTCTATCGGCGGCAGCATCTGCAGGAGGCATAATTAATTATGAACAACTGGGTTGGGATGACGGAAGAACAAGCTGGCATCGTTCAAAAAGCCCGTAAGCGCGTAATCGAATCCATCGGAAAAAATATGGATTTATATGGCGTCACCCTTTCCACCGGCCATTTGTACGGCATGATGTTTTTTCAGGATAAGCCTATGACGCTTGACGAAATGGGCGAAGAGATGGGCATGAGCAAAACGAGCATGAGTACGGGCGTGCGCACGCTGACAGATCTCAAAATGGTGCATAAAGTATGGGAAAAAGGAACGCGAAAAGATTTGTACGAGGTCGAACCGGACTGGTACCAGACGTTCGCGGATTTTTTCGTCATCAAATGGCAGAAGTCCATCGAGATGAACGTGCAGGCGCTGCGCAAATCTGCAGCCGAATTGAAGCGGCTTGCGGAGAGCGATCCGGACAACGAGGCGCTACAAAGCATCGTCGCCACCGACACCCGCAAGCTGGAAGAAGCGATCCGCTACTACTTGTGGCTCGGACGCTTGATCGATACGTTCGAATCCGGGGAAGTTTTCAAGCTGGTGCCGAAGGAGGAGTCGCAAGCGGACTCTCGGTAGTACGCTGTATATATGATGATAAGCCGTGCCGAAGACGATTCGGTACGGCTTTTTTGTGTCGCAGAAATCGTCCTCAAAACAACCTTATCCAACAAAAGTCTAAAGATTTGGGCCGAATATGCCGATATATGTACCATTGTCTGACCAGACGAATACAAACGGAACAGGAGTGAAGGAGCTTGCGCTTTAGAATGCAAAAAATGTTCTTGTTGTTGCTTACCGTCGTCTTGAGCACGTGCAGTTTTGGCGTCATGAGCGCATCGGCCGCGGATGTTATCACGAAGCTGGTTTTGAACAAAAATGAACTTTCGCTGGACGTGAGCAGTACCGCCAACCTGACAGCCACTGCGATTTACGACAACGGAAAGACGGAAACGGTAACAATCAAAACCGAGTGGAATTCCGAAGACCCGAACATCGCCTCGGTGTACGCCGGTGTCATTACGGCCAAAGCGGAAGGCGACGTGATCATTACGGCCAAATATATGACGGAGCAAGTTCCCGTCAAAGTAAAAGTGACCAAGCGGGTCAAATCGCTCATCAAAGACAAGCAAAAAATCGATCTGCGCAAAGGCCAATCGGAGCAGGTTAAGCTGACGGCTTATTACGAAGACGGCTCGTCGGAAGATGTGACCGCGAAAGCGGAATGGACCATCGACAACGGCGCCATCGCCACCCTCTTTAACGGAAAGGTGACCGCCCAAGGCTCCGGCTCCGGCACCATTACGGCGAAGTTCGGCAATCAATCGATCGCGATCCCGCTGAGCGTCGAAGTGGTCAAGCGCGTCGATGCCGACAAATCCCGGGTTTCGCTGCTGCTGAACCAATCGGAAACGATCCGGCTGCTCGCCACGTATCCTGACGGAACGACGGAAGACGTGACGGAAAGCGCCGACTGGACGTCCGACAACGCGGATGTCGCCGATGCGCTCAAAGGCAAAATAACCGGCTACGGTCCGGGACAGGCGAACATTACCGCCACCTACGGAACGAAAACGGCCAAGATTAAAGTGGACGTCGACAACGCCATCAAGCTCGATCTGAGCAAGCAGAACCTTCTAATGAAGAAAAGCTCGACCGAGCAGTTGAAATTGACCGCCACCTATCCGAACGGAAATACGGAAGATATTACCGAACGCGCAGAGTGGTCGTCCTCCGACGATACGATCGTTTATGTCGTCAAAGGTAAAATTAGCGCCAACAAAACGGGCGAAGCGACCGTGAAAGCCAAATACGGCGAGAAAACCGTAACCGTCACAGTTGACGTCGACGTGCCCCGCCGCCTGGAACTGAGCAAAGATACGGTTACATTGAATTCGGGCAAAGCGGAGCAGCTCACGCTCGACGCCACCTACGCCGACGGCAGCAGCGAGGATGTGACCGGCCAAGCGAAGTGGACCTCCGACAAGGAAATCATCGCCAGCGTCATTAACGGCAAAGTCACCGCCGTGAAAGCGGGCGAAGCGACGATTACAGCCCAATACGGCGAGAAAACCGTAACCGCCAAAGTGCTGGTCGATATTCCTAACGTTCTTGTACCAAGTAAGAATAAAGTGAATTTCCAAATCGGCGCTGCGGAGCAAATTACGTTGAAAGCCGTTTATCCCGACGGCGTAAACGAAGACGGTCTGGAGAAAAAAGCCGAGTGGACGTCCTCCAACGACCAAATTGCCGAAGTGCGCGGCGGGATGATTACCGGGATCGGAACGGGTACCGCCACAATCACCGCGAAGTTCGGCAACCGCTCGACGACCATCCAAGTGTCCGTCGGCGTATTGAAAACGTTGAATGCGGACGCGACCAGCCTTGTCCTGAAAAAAGGCGACGTCCGGACGATCAAATTGGACGCGACCTATACGGACGGCAAGACGAACAACGTAGCGCAGGATGCGGAATGGACGAGCTCCAATCCGGCGGTTGCTTCGGTCAGCGAAGGCACAATCAAGGCGCTCGCTTCGGGTGAAACGACGATCACCGCGAAAGTCGATGCGAAGACGGTGACGATTACCGTGCAAGTCGATATGGCCAGCACGCTGAAAGCGAACCCGGCCTCCATTCAGATGGACTTGGGCGAATCCCGCACGATCAAGCTAACTTCCATCGATGCCAACGGCAAATCCGAGGATGTGGCAGGTACGGCAGAATGGACCTCGGTAAGCCCGACGATCGCGCAGGTTGAGAAAGGCGTCGTGACCGCCTTGGCCCGGGGC
The DNA here is from genome assembly GCA_042219835.1 of Paenibacillus elgii. GTDB lineage: Bacteria > Bacillota > Bacilli > Paenibacillales > NBRC-103111 > Paenibacillus_G > Paenibacillus_G elgii_A. Next base: position 16,119 of record JBHJMN010000030.1, on the reverse strand, counting down.
AAGACGACCATCACGGCCAAATTCGGCGGAAAAACCGTGTCGATCCCGGTCGACATCGGTTCCGTGCAGGATCTGGTGCCGGACAAGCGCTATCTTCCGATGAAGACGGGAGGCACCTTCCAGGTTCAGCTAACGGCTACGATGGCGGACGGCACGACGAAAGACGTCACGTCGCAGGCCCAATGGAAATCGACCAACTACAAATTGCTTGAGGTGGAGAACGGGCTGGTGAAAGCGATCGCCTCCGGCGGCGCTTCGATCTCCGCGACCTTCAATGGTAAGAGCATCACGATTCCGGTCGACATCGACCGCCTCAAATATTTGAAGACCGATGTCGTTACCGCGAACATGAAGCCGGGCGAAACGCTGAATGTCAAAGCAATAGCGACCTTCATGGACGGCTCGGATCTGGACGTGACCGTATCCGGCCTTTGGAGCTCCACCAACATTCGGGTAGCCGATGTGAAAGACGGAGTGATCAAAGCGACCGGAAAAGGACGCGCCACCCTCACCGTTGGCTATGCGAGCAAGAAAACGACCATTCTAGTGACGGTAAACTAACCGGTAATAAGAATAACGTTCGGAACCTCTATATAGAGGAACCGGACGTTATTTTTTTTGTATTCGGCCCAACTTACAAGCATTTCGCTTTTCTATCGCATACGGTGTAATTATGAAAGGAGTGGGTGGATTGACGAAAATCACAATTGCTGCAGTCGGGGATTTATTGATGAAAAAGAAGATGATCGCCTCGGCCGCGCGGGAAGGCGGATTCGCCCCTATTTTTGCCAAAGTGAAACCCTATCTGCGGAAATCCGATTTAACGATAGGCAATCTGGAGACGACCTTCTCCGGCAACAATTTTCGAGGAGAGCCCGGAAAACTGTTGTTCAACTCCCCGGACAAATTCGCTGCCACGCTCCGGAACTTGGGCTTCGATGTATTAGGCACAGCCAATAATCATTGTATGGACGGGAAACGATCCGGTTTGAAGCGGACATTAAACGTCCTTGATCGACACGGTCTGCGACATACGGGCACGTATCGTTCCGCCCGGGAAGCCCGCCGGAAACTGATTGTTAACGTAAAGGGAATAAAAATCGGAATATTGGCTTATACGAAAGGAACGAACGGAATCCCCGTGCCGGAGCCGTGGTTAGTCAACAGGCTAAACCAGAAAAAAATAATAGCGGACGTGCGCAGCTTGAAGGGTAGAACAGATTTTATCATCGCTTGCCTGCATTTTGGAAAAGAATTTCGAACTCATCCCGACCGCAACCAAATCCGGCTCATGCGGCTGTTGTTTAAGAATGGTGTGAATGTCGTGCTGGGAGCGCATCCCCATGTGCTGCATCCGATAAAAATGTTTAAGATGAAGGACATCGACGGACTCGTTAGAAATCGGGTAGCGGCGTCTTCTCTAGGAAATTTCGTATCCACCGAACTCCCCCAGCATACCGCTAGACTGCGAGGAACAATCCTGCTGCTAACCTTAACGAAAAATGCAAAAGGGAAAACGGATGTGTTGAAAATGTCACGTGTGCCAACCCGCATTTTGCAAAATATAGGGAAGAATAACGTTTATCGGGTTGTGCCGGGTTGATAGAACGGATATCGACAAAAAAAACCTGCTATCGTATGGTTACGAATCGCAGGTTAATAAACAATCGTATGACTCAAAGGCAGCAGCAAGCTTTATCCTTCGGACGCTTCCAGCGGCGCCGGCAGCTTGCCTTGAGCGGATAGCTCGCCGGCCAGCACGCGGGCCAGCGTCTTCATCGCGAACGGCGTATTCTCGTAGCACGCGAGGTAGATTTTCACCTCATCGGGCAAGACGCTGATGTCGAACGGATTGCGCGCCGCAGCGACGACCAGCTTCGCCTTCGGCAGCACCGCGAGCGCCTTGGCAAGCTCCACCTGCCCCGGTGAGAACGAGGCGTTGTAGGTCACGAGCACGATTTGCTCCGCCTCGCGAGCAAGCTCAACCACGTATGCCTGCTCCTCCGCCGTCGGCTGCACGCCAATCCGCTCCTCACGCACTTGGTAATTCAGCTGCTCCAGCCAATAGCCTGCCGTCTCGCGGCGGGCCAATACCTCGTCAACCTCGGTGCCGACCCGCACCTCCGGCCAGACGACGAGCACCGGCTTGGCCGGATCGAGCGGCAGCCCGGCATCGCCCCGCAGCAGCGTCATGCTGCGCTCGGCAATGCGCTCCGCGAGCCGCTGCGACGCCTCGGTCGCCAGGCTCGCGCCCGGGGCAAGAGCCGTCCCCGCGACAGCTGCCGACGCGACGCGGTTCTTGAGCGCCAGCAGGCGCTCTACCGAACGGTCGATCCGCTCCTCGCGGATGCGGCCGCTCTCCACCGCTTGCACGAGCGCGTCCAGCGCCGTCTGCTGCCGCTCGATCCGGTGGCTGACCAGCACGAGGTCCGCCCCCGCCTCGACGGCCATCACCGCGCCTTCGGCAATGCCGTAATGTTCGGCAATCGCGTTCATCTCCAGACAGTCGGTGACGACGACCCCGTCATAGCCGAGCTCCTGCCGCAGCAGCCCGTCGATGACGCGGGACGACAGCGTCGCCGGCAGCCGTTCCGGCTCTACGGCCGGGAACAGCACATGTGCGCTCATCACCGCATCGACGCCAAGCTCGGCCGCCTGGCGGAACGGCGCAAGCTCCAGCCGGTCCAGCCGCTCCCGCGGATGCGGCACGACCGGTAGCGCCGTATGCGAGTCCTCGCCCGTATCGCCGTGGCCGGGAAAGTGCTTCACCGTCGGGGCGATGCCCGCTTCCTGATAGCCCCGCACGGCCGCCGTGCCGAGACGGCCGACCGTCTCTGCATCTCCGCCGTACGAACGGACGCCGATGACCGGGTTGAGCGGATTGTTGTTAATATCGAGACACGGCGCGAAGTTCATATTGATACCCATCGCCTTCAACTCGCTGCCCATTACCTTTGCCGCTTCATAAGCCGCCTCGGCATCTCCGGTCGCTCCTAGCGCCATGTTCCCGGGAATCGGCGTCACGCCCTCATCGATGCGCATCACCATCCCGCCCTCCTGATCGATCGCGATCAGAAGCGGCACGCCGCCATGGGCGAGCGCCAGCTGCTGCAGCGATGCCGACAGCTTCGCTACTTGAGCCGGCTCCGTCAGATTGCGGCGAAAATAAATGATTCCGCCGAGATGCTCCTCCCGGATCAGCCGTTCGATATTCTCCGACGGCTCCGTGCCGTGAAAGCCACACATGAGCATTTGACCGATTTTTTGCCGGAGCGTCAGCTCCCCGATTCCTTTAGACACCATCTGCAACTTCCTCCTCTGTCTCAAGCTCCGCCACGCCCGGCTTGGCCCGTTCCCGGAACTCGGTAGGGGTTATCCCCTCGTATTTGTGAAACACTTTCGTAAAATAGCGCCGCTCCGCGTAGCCCGCCAGCTTGCCGATTTGGGTAACGCTCTTGTCGCTGTGGAGGAGCAGCGATTTGGCCAACTCCATCCGTTCGCGCGTCAAGTATTCGAGGAACGTCTCCTGATGATGCTGCTTGAACAGCAGGCTGAAATAGCTGTTGCTGATTCCCAGATGCTGAGCCAGCTCCTCTACGCCCAGATCGCGGGCTACATGCTTCTGAATATACTCCCGGGCGGAAGCCATCAGCAGCTCGGGCGATTTGCGCCGGCCCGTGCTCACCTGCTGGCATTCCCGGATAAGCAGGTGTACGCATTCGACAAGTTCCTTCACGTTTAGGCTATCCTCCAGTTTGACCCATACGGTCTGCTCCTGCGAGCTTCCGAGCAGCCCGACCGACCGCATCTCCCGCAGCAGGTGCAGGCACAGGAAATGCAGCATTTGCTCGGCGCGCATCGAGTTGTGGCCGCCGGCCTCCTTGATGCTGCGGCTGAGCTCCTCAAGCGTCTGCTCGATCTTGGCGGAGTCCCCCTGCGTCAATCCGGTGGCCAGACTGTCAGCCAAGCCCCAGAACGAGCTTCCCGTCGCATCCGTTCCGGCTGTATGCTCGTAAATCAGGATATGCCGGTTCTCCAGCGAAAGCTGGAGGCCGCGCTGCACTTTGCGGTACGCGTCCGCCAGCTCTTCCGCCGCCAGCGGCGACGGGTATATCCCGACGCTGATGGACAGCTTGACGTACCGCACCACCGCTTGCTGCACCTGTTCCGACCATGCCCTCAGCCGCTCCGTGGCGGTGGCGGCCATCGCTGCCGCCGGCGGCCTCGTCACCGGAAGCGGAATAAGTACGCACCATTCCCCTTCCCGCGTCAGCAGGACCGCGTATTCGGCAAGCTCCGAGCTAAGCGCGTCCTGCAGCACGTTGCGTACAGCAAAATGCACCAGCTTTCGCTCCCGTTCGTCCTGGCGCGCGATCTGCGAATAATCGTCCAGATCGACGAGCAGCATCCAATAGCGCTGGTCGAGCCAAGAGCGGTCCCCTTCTTCGCGAAGCCGGTGCAGCGGAAACGACGTATAGTCCATCAGCAGGTCGAGCAAAATTTTTTCGTAAGCCAGCTCGGACAGCTCCCGCCATTTGGCCGTTTCCTTCAGCTCGTTGATCTTGATTTCGCGGATGTCCGCGGCCGTCCGCTCGATGACCAGCTGCAGCTCTTCGTAATCGATCGGCTTTAGAATATAGTCGCGCGCGCCATACTTGACGGCAGAGCGGGCGTAGTCGAATTCCTGGAAACCGGTCAGCATAATCATTTCGCCCTCATAGCCGGACTCTCTCAGCTGCCGCAGCAGTTCAATGCCGTCCATGACCGGCATCCGGATATCCGACAAGATGAGATCCGGCTTTCCTTCGCAGGCCAGATCGAGCGCTTTGGCGCCGTTGGCTGCCGTGCCGATCAGCTCGATGTTCATCGCTTCCCAGGGAATGACCTTTTCCAGATTGCGCACAATATTGATTTCGTCGTCCACTAGCATGGCTCTGATTTTCATCACGATCACCCGGTTGTTCGTTTTGGTATCGTGCAGCGAATGACCGTGCCGAAGCCCGGTCGGCTGCAAATCATCATGCCGTAGCGGCTGCCGTAATGGATGCGCAGGCGGTCCGCCACATTCGGGATGCCAAGCCCGACCCGTTCCTCCGGCTGCGGGGCTTCCGCTTCCGCCGAGCCGCTAGACCTGCTCCCCGGCGTCCCATGCAGACGAAGCAGCACGTCGCCCGGAATGCCGGCCCCGTTGTCCTGTACCCACAGCACGACAGCGTCCTCCATCTCTTCCGCGGCAATCCGCAAGAAGCCCTTCTGCCGATCGGGATCGCCATCTCCCGCACTGCTTTCCATTCCTTCGAAGCCATGCTGAATGCTGTTCTCCAGCAGTGGCTGCAGCGTCAGCTTCAGAATCGGAGTCGAAATTAACGCAGGCGGCACGTCGATTTCGTATTCGAACAAATCTTCGAAGCGGTATTTCTGGATTTCCAAATAATTTCGCACATGATCGATTTCCATCGACAACGGAATTTCCTCTTTATGGTAGAAACTAACGCGTAAAATCGTCCCGAGCCGCTGAACCATCCGGCTCACCTTGCGGCCTTCGTTTTGCGCCGCCAGCGCATTGATCGATTCCAGCGTATTAAATAGAAAATGCGGCTTGATCTGCGCCTGCATCAGCATAAGCTCCGCTTTGTTTTTCCGCTCCTGCTCCCGTTTCACGTCCTCCAGCAGCGTGCTGATCCGCTCGACCAAGCTGTTGAAGCCGCGGGCGAGCGCGCTGGTCTCGTCCTTGCTCTTTGCTTCGACACGGATGCCGAGATCGCCGATCTCCACCTTTTTCATGGAATTCACAATGTACAAAATAAAGCGGATCACGTGACCGACAAACAGCATGTTGAACAGCAAAGCGCTGAGCAAGGACAAAATGGTAATCGCGCCGATCCATTGGATTACTTGAATCGAGCGTCCGGACAAATACGCCCAAGGCGTGACGGAGACGACGCTCCAATTCATTTTGCCGAATTCGTCCAAGTTCAGATGATGCACCGAGACGATGCTTTCGACGCCGTCGAATTTCATTCTGCCGCTCTCGTATTCCCCGCCCAAATGAATCGAGCCGTCGATATACGACGACAGCGCTTGCCCCGAGAGCTTATCCTTGTTATCCACCATGATCAGCCCGTCCTGATTGACGATCATAAACCGGACGTCATTGCTGTGGCTGGTGCCGAAATAGTTAAAAATACGGTTCAGCTCGCTGAATTGAAACTGCTGCAGCAGAATCCCGCGATTGTCGAGCGTATATGTATCGTTGATCACGCGAATCATCGTAAATAACGGCTTATTGCCGGTCCAATTCTCGAATTCGTGCGGACCGATCCAGCGAGGCACGCCGTTCAAGGCCATGACTTCGCCGAACACGGGCAGCTTGGCAAGCTCGGCAAAGGAAAGCGGCCTGTAGCCGATTTTCCCCTGACTGAACGACTGCCGTTCGAAATCATACAGCGCCACCGAGTACGCCGGGGTATAGGAAAGAAACGTTCGCTGCAGCAAACGGTCGTATTCGGTCAGGGTGACGGCGTCGACGCCGTCTTTGACTCCGAGCATCCGTTGGATATCTTCCCGCTGCATCGACGCTTGAGAGAAATAGTTCGCTTCCTTCAGCACATACGTAATATTGCGGCCGACGGCTTTCAGCGTAAATTGGGACTGCTCCGCATAGTTTTGCTGGATGATGTTCTGCGACAGCAAATAAGTGATCGTTCCGAGCACGAACAGCGGCGCCACGATAAACGCCATGAACCCCAAAAACATTTTTTTCCGAAGATTCATCAAATGCCTGTCGTTCCTTTCTTATGCTGAAGGGTTCGCCGCTATGCTGCTGCTCTTCCGGCGAACCGTGTCATCGCTTCGCTTCTTTGTTTGCGGCTTCCTGCACCCGCTGAAGCTTCTCCACGACCTGCTCCGCCGTCAGCTTGCCGCCGACCAGCTCCTGCATGCCGGTTTCGAGCGCTTCGCGGACTTTGGCCTGAACGACCGCATCGAACGCCGGAAACTGCTTGAACCGGGTTGTCCGCATGATTTCATCCACAATCGGATAAAACCCCGACTGATCGATCAGCTTCATGGCAGGCAGGACGCCGGTTTCTTTCAATTGGCGCCGCTGCATTTCGTCGCTGTACATAATGCGAATGAACGCTTTGGCCGCTTCCTTCTCCTGCTCGCTGAGCGTAGCGGCGAAGCCGTAGCCGTTCGAGTAGCTGCCGTTAATCCAGCCGTCGCCCTTCCCTCCGGTGTCCGGGAAGTTGAAGAAGCCGACGTCGTTCGCGATCTTCGACCACTGAGGATCGGCAATCGCTCCGCTCGCCCAGCTCCCGTCGAACAGCATTGCCACGCCGCCCGCGCGGAACTTGTACTGCTGCTCCGCATATTTGCGACCGAGGCTGCCTTCGTGGAAGTAGCCCCTTTTGACGAAGAGCTCGTAGCGCTTGAAGCCGTCAAGCACGTCGGGATCGGTCCATTTGCGCGATCCGCTGACGAAGCCCTGAACGGAATCGGGGCCGGCTGTACGCACCCAAAGCGTATTCATCAGCATGTTGACCACCCAGCCGTCTGCCGCGGCAAGCGCAAACGGCGTAATGCCGTTGGCCTTCGCTTTCTCCGCGATGGCGATGAGCTCCTCCCATGTTTTCGGTACGTCTACGCCCAGCTCCTTAAATATCTTCTTGTTATAGTACACGCCTTCCACGAAGGACGCGGTCGGCAATCCGTAAATTTTACCGTCAACCATAAACTCGTCCAAATCGAAAAAGCGGTCCTTGAGCTTCATCTCCTCCAGGATTGGGGTCAAGTCCAGCAGCCGGCCGGCTTTGACATACTTCTGCGTATCCGAGCCGCCGAACAAGTCGAATATTTTAGGCGTCGCGCCCGCGGCCATCTCGGCCGGAAGCTTCTCGAAGCGGTTCACCTTGTCTTCGATGCCTTCCAGCTCCACCGTTAGCCCAGGAACGGCGGCTTCCATCCTTTTGGCCACGTCTTCCAGCAGCTTTAGCTTGAGCCTGGCATCGTCGCGGACCTGGGTATGCCGCAGCGAGATCGTGAACGGCTTCGCCTGCCTGATGCCGCCTGCCTGATCGACTCCCGCAGGGGTCGGCGCATTGATCTGACCGCACCCGGTGACAAAACCAGAACACAGCAGCAGCGAGGCCCATTGGAGCGGCCGCCGTTTGTTTATCATCCGCACCCCTCCTTCGGGAACCGGCAGTAATCCACTACCGATTATAGTACGCGCCCCGCCGCGGACGGCAGGGTTTGATTTTCACAACAGGGGGATAAATTCGTCTAATCAATTGGGTATATTTGGAGTATGCCACGACGGTGGTGAACATGGCAAGGGGAACGCGGCGGGAGCGGCTGCAAACGTACAGCGACGCGCAGGACCTTGCTTGAACAGTCCGAGCCGGTAAGCGTTGGGATGATATTTGAAATGTGGCAAGTTCTCATCGATTACATTTTCGCACATCACAGTTTCTCTCCTCCCAGTTTGCTCGGCAATTCATTTACTTCTAAAAAATCCTTTTTACTAAAATCGTATTTCTTTCCGTCCCATCTCCATAAATTCCGGTTGATCACAATATCTTTCCATTGAAGTCCAGGATTATCGATAACTCCTACCTCTTGCTGATCGCCTTGCTCATCTGCAATCAGATTTGCATTGCTTAAAGGAAATTGTTGATCAAGCTTTTCATCCTTCACGGTATAAATTTGCAGTAAGCAATTTGCACGGTAACCGCTAAAATAAGGATGAAAAAGCGCTACAACAACTTCATCCTTCCCATCGCCATTCAAATCTTCCCGGGCAATAGCAATCTCTATTTCTTTCACATTACCGTGGTCCCCACGCTCAATTTCTTTTATTTTCTTTTCATATTCTTTCTTTATTAATTCCCGTTCAGAAGGATATCCCTCTGAATCAAAACGGAGCCATTTGACTTTTGGCGCTTTCCTGGAAGATTCCTTGGCTACCGTTTCGTTATTTATTTTAAGATTAACGATCTTTTTTAGCTGTGCATGATCCGATATCTCCGTAGGACCGTATTGTATTTTGTAATCTGAAATTGCTAAAGTAGCCTTTCCTTCTGAGCCAGGGGGTCCGAACTTTCGCTTCGTTTCCTCGTCCAATGACAAAACAATCCATTCGTCGGTTCTAATCTCTTCAGGTGCATTCCTTATTTTCATTTCAGGGAAATTTTGATTTTCTTCTACTTGAAATACGATTTCACCACCTAAATATTCCCGCTCCAAAGGATAATGTTTGAAGGCACCTGTTACCTCAACCTCGCCAGTAAATTGGATAAAGGCTTGAGCCACATATTCTCCCTCACTAGAACGTTCCGTCCGTATCCTTTCGTAAGATGCCACGGTCATGCTTCCTATTTTGTCTCCGGCCTCGATTTTGCGGGGATCAAAAATAGGGGAAGCTTCATTAGGATTTTCCGATTTTACGGCAACGTTTAAACTTTCGGAGGATTGTATATCTAAATCTCTCACACATCCGGTTATGGTAGAAAGGAAGACCACGACAATCATCCATTTCAATGTGTTTTGCAGAAGAATCCTCCTCCTAACGCTATAATATAGTAAGGAGATCACGTATGACCGTGGTCTCCTTGGTGAACTACGCGAAACGTATTAAATTTGCATGATCACATTAAAGGATGTGATTCCTCAAGATGAGCCCTGCTGCAAGTGGGAGTACTCTCTTTATTCAGCTTGAATAAAGGGAGCAGTACGTACGATCAAACCGTCCTGCCAACAAATCTTCCTTGCGAATGAAGAAATGTAGTATACCTGGCCAGCCGAACCCAGTGTCATCATCATTTAAGTCAATCTCAAGCAGCATTATAGTATCCTCAATCTCCTGCTTAGCCTTTTCTTCATTCCCTGCAAAATAATTAGCGAGCTGTTGCAATGCCTCATTTTTATCGTAGTTGTAGGTTGCCCCTGTTAACATCATCAAGGCTGCTGCATACTCACTATCATCATGCTGCTCTTCCTCTGTAGGATAACCAAACATTTGGATAACATCTTCATATTGGCAGTCACTGATCGTATTACATAGACTTTCGTAGTCCTCCATTATTTGAACTTCGTAATCCTCATCATCATCGATCTCATTCTGGAGGAACTGGTCGTAATCGACATAGGCATGATTAGGGGGCTCAAGCGTTGCTCTGGTTTCAAGCTGATAGCCGTGAAATTGCTCTTTCAAAGCAGTTGCTGCGGGTGACAGACGACGCTGGACGGAAGCTAGCTCATCATCAGCTACAAATAATACGCGATGTTGTATATTAAAAGCGGACTCGGCTTCCCCCCCAAAAAAATATAGCATGCCGCATGTGGGCAGCAGAGACGCTTCGTCATGTTGCGCCAAATCTTGCAAATTAAGTTGCACTAAAAACGTCATAGGTACGCCATCAGTCGTTAAAGGCCATTCGAGCTGAGGAGGAAGGTCGGGGTCTCCGCCAACTCTAGATAAACCGGGAATATCGTAATTCGCTGTTCCGGCTTTCGTGCATCTTATTCCTTGTCGAGTACGCTCTACTAAATACGGTATGGCATGTGCAAACTCAGGTGTTAAGTCTTCTAGGAGTATCTTCTCTAATTTAATACGATTATGTTCATTCAAGTTCATAGTAACCCTCCTGGTTTGTTAACAAACTAATGACAATAGCAAAGAATTGATTTTTGATTTTTGATTATTTTAGCCGATGATCGAGCGGTAGAACTGAAATACATCGACAGCATCTCACACGAGACCGTCAGGCAGGTCTTAAAAAACGAACTCAAACTCGAAGAGCCATGCTACTTTTGGCGTTCCTTTGGAAGATTCCTAAAATCACAATCAGCATGTTGGAATTCAATGATTCACAAACTCGATCTGTTCCCCGTTAATCGTCACCTGAATCGTTGACGGATTCTGGCTGATAAAAGGCGGCAGCTTGGAGTGAATGTTAGCGAAATCCGCGTCGGCAAAACGTTTTCATCGACGCTTCAAGAAGACCCTCCTCTCCTACTTCGGTGAAACGGTTGCGAGCTTCTTCCCATTACAAAAAATGTTGCGGCTCCGTATCGACTCTCCAGCCCGACTTATCGATATTTTTAAACGTTATTTCGATAGTCTTCGGTTCAACCGAAGCATCGAAAAGTCCTACTTTAAAAAGAAACGTCGCTTTATTTCCGTCTTTTTTGGTCTCCGTTACCTTAATATTGCTCCAATCATACATGGAGCCCCAGTCCAAGGGACTAAAAGCTAGTTTATTGTCAACTTTCCGTAGATCTATCTGACCGATAATAGTGTCGGCGATAGGGGAAGTGAAGACTTCCTCCAAGTACTTTTGTATTTTTTCTTTGGAATTCAGCTCATCGCAAATAAAAGCATATCCGCCATCCTCGTCATTGATATATTTGAAATCATCGCAAGGGCCGCCTTTTTGCAGCAGCTTGTAGTTTCTGTCCCGGGCCTCATCCATAAGTTTAATCGCCGCATCTTCCGTTAGCTCAGGCGGTGCTTCCGATACAGCTGCCGGTGCGGAGGTTGTAATCGGCGGTACCACTAAGGACGTGCCCTTGTTGCCGACGTTCTCCTGCTTCTGGCGAACATCTTCATCAATACGAGTAAAGCGATGATGGTCCTGCCCCGTACAACCGGTAACGACCCATAAACAAGCGATCACTATGGATATCTGCATCATTATTTTTCTAAAAGTCATTTGTTTTTCTCCATTTTCATAGGCTTAAAACACTCGCACTTCCGACATGCATGTATCCGAATACTTGTCTCCCTTCTCCACTTCGAGAATAGTGAGTTTTATAAAAGATGTTTTAACTTTTTTGTTAAAATTCATTTGCACAATAAGAGCGACAAGAATCTCGGAGCTTCCGTCTGAGAATTCAGCCTTCAAGCTCTTAACTCTATTGTTTGCTTTAAACGTTTGCAGCGATTGCGCCAAGCCATTGATGAGATCGATACCGGATACTTCTCGAAGTTCTCCGAATTCGAGCGTGACCGTTTCTCCTATCCCGTCGCCCTTCACGCCTTCGCACCAGCCGGTTTTAGTATTCCCGTCCGTAAGTTGATTTGCGTTGTACGCTATTTTATTCTCGTCCGGCAGGGTAGAAGAAGCAGTGACCCTTTGGACAGGGATGCTCTTCTTCACGTCCATGAACGGCGTTGACGAGCGAATCCATTCCACGGGATACACCTCGAACCCGATCCGTTGAAACGCATCATCGAGTTTCGTTTTCTGTTGGGTTTGCAGGTCTAATTGAAACACATTTCGATCTTGATCCGTGTAAACGAGCATCTGTCCATCTGGGGAAATGATCGGATATGACATGGATTTGCCAAGCGGTTTCCGCTCCTCTGTATCGATTGTCAACATGTACGTCGTATCATGGTCATCCGTATAGATCAGCTTGTCCTCGGCGAACCATTGGCGAATACGAACCTCTTTAGAGCCCACGTTAATTTTCTTGACGATCTTGTTATTCGCGATGTCAAACAGGACAAGATTGCCCTCATTATCATTAAAACACAGCCTGGTGCCGTCGGGGGAAAAATGCCCGCCATAAATAACGTTATAAGAACGACCATCTAATGAAAGTTTAGTCTTTTGATTTTCCTTAACCCGCACTAAATAAATCTCTTCATCTTCTTTAAAAATGTACTGAGTGAAATCGGGAGACTCCACAAAATCTTTATGTGGCAATTCAAATTTCAGCTCAGTTTGACGTGTAAGAAGATTATAAATCTGTGTAGGGATGCTTGGTCTTTGATGAGAAAAATGGGTTGTCCATATCTTCTTCCCATCGTTGGAAATTCCGCCGACACTAGATCTTCCGCCCAAGGCCAGATCAACACTGTCCATCGCGTAAAAATTTCCAAAGTGATCCATATTCACAAGGGTATCTTCGTCCGCTATGTTTCTTAGGTAAAGTATTTCATTATCACCTATCCCTTGGAATAAGATCCAATCGGATAGCTTTTCTTGAAATTGATAAGCTTTTGTTTCACTGTTGTCAGTATTATGCCCCGCTGAAATGTTGTCGGTATGAGCAGTTTCCCTCTTCTGTTCGGAGGTAACGCGGCCGGTGGAATTGTCCCCCAATCCTTCCTGCTGGTTGGCTTTCTGTTCATTTAAGCATCCCGGAAGCAGCAGCAACACCAATCCAATAATAAAAACGTATCCCGTTCTTTGAAACCTACCCATCTTTTAATTTTATCCCCTCTACTGTATGCTGCGTAATAGATTGTGGCAGTACATCCGGAGGGAACCAGAATCGGATCGTATAATTTGAGGGTAAACTACGAAGAGTCCGATCCTCCCCCGTTGTTAAATCCCTTATTCTAAAGTCTTTTGAGGTTCGTAACGTGTAAATGATCGTTTTTTTGTCGGGCGCCAGAACGGCATTGTTCGCTTCGGCTGGTAAATCAAGCGGTCGAACATCATCGCCCTTGACCAAGTAGAAATTGCCTTTCCCCTGTTCGTCATACTGCATAGCAAGTTCTGTTGTTCCTTGATCCAGCTTTGTCATAGCTTTGGCCAAACTCGGATTGCGATATTGCTCCTTGCTGTTTTTTACATCATAAATGACGTAATCGTTAGATTCCGAGACCAAAATTTTTTGATTATCTTTGGAAAAAGCATACAATTGCCGTTCGATCCCGCTCTCCTTTTCATTAGGGAAAAGTAACCTTATTTTCCTCTGTTTTTCGAGATCGTATAAGGCTAGACCCTCTTGGGAATTAGTAACGTACTGAGTGTGATCTGGGGTGAATAAGGCGATATAGTTGTCCAAATTCCCATCATCTCTGGTAAATGTTCCTCTGATAAAAGCTTTTTGATCAATAAAGTCGTATCCTTCGATTATCTTTTCTGTTGACGATTGATCTGAAAGAAAATAAGCTTTACGCCCATCCTCTGTAAAATGCTCCAGATAAGTATTTTCACAACCTTCTGCGATTATTTTTCTTTGGATCAGGTCATTCATGATCTTTTGAAAATCGATGGTTGTAGCTTTTGAATTTTCCTGAGATTTTAGGTTCATTAATTGGTATCCGCCATCATATAACGTATCCTTGTTTTCAGCTAATAGTAGCCAGCCCAAGTCTAATGATTCTTGCGTTTCTATCCCTTTAATTGCTATGCTCTCATCTTGGGGCCTCTCGTTACTTGATAAGCGCTCAGGCTGCGTGCATCCGGTTAACATAAGCAAAATACATATACAAAAAGCTAGGTGTCTTTTTAGCAAGATTGATGATTTCCTTTGATCGTGGATTGTGTCATGTACAAAAAAATGGCCCTGCTCTAAAAGAAGAATGTATGCTCTTTCCATTTTATCACGTCCCGGTTCCTGATTCTGTTTGATTTGACTCATTATTTGAAAAAGCTGCTGTTCCTTTAAGATCTTGTGACGCAAAAAGCACCTGAAATCACTGCTAAGTGTTTTCAAGTGCTTGCAACTATATAGTTCGAAGGCTTCATAGTAAGAGCAAAGAGTTTAGGGCGATTAGGTTAGCCGCCGCCTGCTTGTTCCCAGAGCCTGTAACCATCTGACTTGAATCCATTCTAAAATGCAGTTCTCTTCAAATTTATTTTCTTTATCTTTTCTGACATGCCTTTTACTTCAATCCCACATTTCGCAGGTGAAACTGCGCGGAAATCAAATTTATTGAAGGGAAACCATAAACCTCCAGAAAATGTAAGAGTATAGTTTTTTCTCTGGAGGCGATCACGTGAATACTCCGCTTAAAACGTATTCGTATACTTCCGGCCCCGCCGTGTTGGTGGATCGACTTTGTCGTGAAATCGAGTTTGAGCAGACTTTGAATGAGTTGCTTCCATGGGATGCGAGCCGCTGCAAGCTGTCGCCCGGTGCGCGAATCAAAGCCCTTGTCATTAATGTACTTAGCGGCAAAGATCCCCTCTGCCATGTTAAGCGATTTTACCGTGACCAAGACGTTGAGCTGTTGTTCGGTGACGGTGTAACCGCCGATGATTTGAATGATGACGCGCTCGCTCGCGCACTCGACAAGCTACATGAGGCCACGCCGTGGAAGGTATACTCCACGCTCGCCATTCGTGCCATGCGCAAGCTTGGCCTGCCGATCGGCACACTGCATAACGACACGACATCGGTAAGTTTGCACGGTGCTTACGAAGGGGAGGCCGATCTTCAGATCGTACGTGGACATAGCAAAGACTATCGGCCTGACCTTAAGCAGATTATGCTTGGGCTAGCTGTTTCGCCGGAGCGCATTCCCATACTGGCGAATGTGGAGAACAGGAACACCTCGGACAAAACATGGAACTTCACGTTCATCCGGAAGCTGCGGCAAACGCTCGGCCAAGAAGACTCGACCTGTTCGATGTAACCAAATAGCGTTATTTAGGGTATAAATTCAAGCGTTGACGTGCGTACAACCGAATTGACGAAATCTTTATACAGGTATCACATAGGCTATATGTGTTATTGGGAATGATGGTTTTTTTCATCATTCGCCCCCAAATCTCCCATTAGGTGAAGAATTACACGAGTTTGTTGACCATTATTTACAACCTCAATATCTTGGAAGCTCACCATTATATTTTTTTATCAAAAACTCTGAAAATGTATCGCTTAGTTTAATAAATTCACTTTCAGTATTTGATTCATCATAGCTCTCTTCAAAAAAATAAACAGGAGGATTATCTCCATCATTAAAATTAAAAAACCAGTACATATAACCTTGATGTCCCATAAAAACAAATTGATCATCACCTATTTTTTTATTATAACCACACTCTTCCAATAACTCCAACGCTCCTACTTTTAAATCTTTAAATTTCTCTATATCCTTAATACTGTAATCAGAGCCATTAAACATAATATAACCTCTACCCGCGCATTTAATAAATTTCAAATATGCTTCAGGTAATTTTCTATCAGCTACCAATTGTGTTAATTGTATCATATCATTTTCATCACAAGAGATAAGTTCATTATCATAATACTGTTTCAAAAATTGTAAAAAAGAATCAATATTGTCATCACCTAAGTATTTGTTGTTAACCATATAGAAATCAATCCTCTCAATTACTAATCATTAATTTGTACTCTTGTAATCTTCTGGCC
>JBHJMN010000003.1:0-230455 GCA_042219835.1 Paenibacillus elgii | reverse complement strand
TACGTACAATTAAAGCTCCCCATTCAGAAAACATTGTCATTTCACACCTTCCTCCTTGAATGAATTCCTATTGTATCAGGCTGATTCGAGGACCGCTTCCTTTCATCCGCCTTACTTCATCCGATTCGCATCACCTCCTAGCTACCACACTACTTATTGTAGTGTCTGACGGCAAAAAAATGCGCCGTCCGGAAAAATAATCCGCCCGCGCCGCGGTCCTTTCCTACTCGACTAGAGGGTGGCGAAGAAAAACATCGCGCCAAGCAAAAGCACCGTATGGAATGAAATCAAGATCAGCTTCAGCGGTAATTTGAACGGAATCTCGGATTGCGGGTCCAAAATTAACTGAATGCGGCAGTTGATCGAGTTGTCTGCGAACGAGACGTAGGAAAATACCATCGTTTCCGACTTTCTGTACTTCAGAAGCTTCAGCAGGGCGCTGCCGATCTCTACGGACGAACCCAGTTGTTCAATGGCATAATGATCCGCGAGCACCTCGCGAACGGTCCGGTATTTCTGGTGCACCCATCGGAGCAGCGGGACGTATCCCATAACCGACGAGCAGAGGGACAGCACGAACGTTTTGAGCGGATCGCCATGCTCCCAGTGATACATTTCATGATGGATCACCGCCTCCAGTTCCCTCGCATCCAGCAGCCGGATCAAGCCCGTCGATACAACGACCTTCGGGTTCAGCAGGTTCATCGTAAACGCTCGCGGCTCGTCGCACGTAACGACCAGAATCGGCTCGCCGCCGCCGCCGTACTGCCCGTTCAATTCCGCCGTCATCCGTTCGTCCCGTTTGCTTTGCAAACGCCGATACGTGCGCCACGACGCCCATTGCTGCTGGACGATGAGTCCGACGGTCACCAGCAGAGTGTAGAACACGACAATGTCGAAAGCATACACCACGCCGTCCAAACCGTAAATGCTCGCCGTACTGGCGCAAAATTGGATCAGGTTATGCCTGATTTCCAAGCCCAACAGCAAATGCAGCGCATACGCGACAATCTGGGACATGATCAGGCCCGACAATCCAAGGCCTGTAAGGAACAGGATTCTGGAACGTTTTTCCCACATAGGCTATCTTTCCTTTTTCAGAGCCTGAATTTTTTGCTCCAACTGCTCGATCAGCGCCGGGTCCGCTTCTTCCAGAGCGTCCAGCATATGGTTCACGACAAGCGGTCCGAATTCTTCAAGCAAATCGTTCGTCAGCTCTTTGGATTGGGTTTCGAGAAACTGCTCCAGCGATTGGGTAGGCTGGAATAGGGAGATACGCCCTTCCGCTCTTTTGCGCAGCACACCCTTGTCCACCAGCCGGTTCATGACCGTCATCACCGTGTTGAAATTAATCGCCTGCTCCTTGGCCAGCCTGGCCTGAACGTCTTTGATCGCCATCTCCGGACCGTTCCACAAGATATGCATGATTTTCGCTTCCAGAGGTCCGAAGAAGCGGTTTAATCCGCTTTCGTTCGTCTTGAATGAATGAATTTTCATGATAACACCTCACACTACCCATTTTGAGCCTCCAACACGGCTAAAGCCGAGGGATTCTTAGCTAGTTAGCGCACGCAGGCCATTTCTGTTTTGTGCAAACTGCTAAGTTAAGAGCTACGGTTTGCATCGCTTCACCCCTTGGTTTCGCTCGAAACATTCTCTGCCGTGCTGACGAAATAAGACGTCCAAAGGCTTGGCAGATGCTTCAAGCGTTTAAATTCTTGGCGCAAACATCGCGAGGTTGTACCTTTCAATTATACCACACAAAATGAGAGTTGATGAGTGTTACGGTTATTGTCGTTCTTCTATATTCTTCTCCCATACACCGATTGTATCTATCCTGAAAATTTACTGCCAAGTCTGTAGCGGACTTTCACCGCCAAGTTATCGCCCATGCCGGGCGCACCAAAAAAGCACGGCAACAGGCTTATGCGCCTCTGTACCGTGCTTTTTCCCTTACATGCTACAAAAACTCTCGCAGCCAAGGAAGCTGCGATTCGACCTCGCTTCGGACCTCGTCCGGATCGCCCAGATCAAGCACCGCTTCCGCCAGCCTGCCCATCTCGCTCTGGTCAAGCTTTGCGATGAGCGCCCGCGTACGCGCCACGTGCACGCCGCTCATGCTGAACTCGTGCAGTCCCATGCCGAGCAAAATCGGCGCCGCATGCGGCTGACCCGCCATTTCCCCGCACATGCCGACCCATTTGCCTTCCCGTGCCGCCGCGCGGATGACCTGATCGATCAAACGCAGCACCGCTGGCTGAAGCGGATCGTTTAATTGCGCCAGCTTCGGATTCATCCGGTCGGCCGCCATCGTATACTGCACGAGATCGTTCGTCCCGATGCTGAAGAAATCGACCTCTTTGGCCAACCGGTCCGCCATCAGCGCCGCTCCCGGCACTTCGATCATGATGCCCGTCTCCAGATCATCCCGGAACGCCCGGCCTTCGGCCCGCAGCTCCGCCTTGGCCTCCTCCAGAATGGCCTTGGCCCGTCTCCATTCGCGGAGCGAAGCGATCATCGGGAACATGATCTTGACGTTGGCCTCCGTACTAGCCCGCAAGATGGCGCGAAGCTGCGTCTTGAACAGCTCCGGCCGGTCCAGGCAAATGCGGATCGCCCGGTAGCCGAGGAACGGGTTCTCTTCCTTCGGCAGCTCCAGCAGCGGCAGCTCCTTGTCCCCGCCGATATCCATCGTGCGGATCACGATCGGCGCCTCCGGTCCGAAGGCCCGGGCCGCCGCCGCATACGCTTCGTACTGCTCGTCCTCCGTCGGCAGCGAGTCACGGCCCATGTACAGAAACTCCGTGCGGAACAGCCCTACGCCTTCGGCCCCGCCGCGCGCGGCCGCTTCCGCATCGGCCGGCGAGCCGATGTTGGCGACGAGCTCGACGCTTGCACCGTCCAGTGTCACGGACGGGCGGTCTGCAAACGCACGGTACCGCTCGGCCAACGCCTGCTGCTCGCTTGCTTTTTGGCGGTAAGCAGAAAGCTGTTCCTCTGCCGGAGCGACGAGCACGACGCCTTCCCGGCCGTCGATGACGAGCCGCTGGCCGTCCTGCACTTGAAACAGGCTCTTGCCCAAGCCGACGATCGCCGGAATGCCGAGTGAGCGGGCCAATATGGCGGAGTGTGACGTCTTGCCGCCGGAAGCGGTGACGAAGCCCGCCGTCGCTTTCGGGTCTAGCTGGGCCGTCTGCGAAGGCGTCAGCTCATCAGCGATCAGAATGAAGGGCTCATCCGTCAAACGCACGTCCAAGGGCTCATCGGCATGGCGCAGCTTGCGGATCACACGGCGCGTCACATCGCGGATATCCGCAGCTCTCTCCCGCAAATAATCGTCGTCCAGACTTTCCAGCAGCGAGACAATCTCCTGCATCGCTTCGTCCAGCGCCGCTTCCGCCCGGATAAGCTCCTCGCGGATAATCGTCTGAGCCTTGCCGATCAGCTCTTCGTCCTGAAGGAACAGCCGGTGGCCGTCGAAAATTTCCGCTTCCTGCTCCCGGCCCCGGTCCGTCAAGTCCCGGCCGATTTCCTGCAGCTCCTCGTCCGCCCGGCGGATCGCCTCGGCCAACCGCTCCAGCTCGGCATCCGTCTCTTCCGCCCGGATCGGAAACCGTTCCGGCCGCTGCTCCTCCCGCATTACTTTCGCGACGCCGATCGCAATCCCCGGCGCCGCTGCAACTCCCTGAAGCCGCACGGTTACCCCTCCTTCCGGGGCGGCGCTTCGGTATACTCGGCCAGAATGCGGCCGATTTCCTCCTGCGCCGCTTCTTCTTGCTCCCCCTCGGTAATGAGTGTGACCGTGTCTCCGTGCTTGGCGCCGATGGTGAGCACGTTTACCAAGCTTTTCGCGCTTAGGCGTTTACCCGCTTTTTCTAAGAAGATGTCGCATTCCTTGTAGCGCCCGGCCGCCTCCACAATTTTTTTGGCGGGACGGACGTGAAGTCCTAACAGGTTTTGAACAATATAGTCGTTTTGCATCGCTCTGCACTCCTTATTCCGTATAGTTTAGTTTATATTTGTCTATTTGAATGGCTGCCCGCAGGCAAAGCTACATGAGCTTCTTCATCTCGTCCTTCAACTGCTCGGATTGCGGTCCGAAAATAACCTGCACCGCGCCTTGACCGAGCCGCATCACGCCGGAGGCGCCCAGCCCCTTCAACGCTTTGTCGTCAACCGCCGCTTCGTCCTTCACGACCAGCCGGAGCCGGGTAATGCAGGCGTCCAGTCCGACGATATTTTCAGCGCCGCCGATGGAAGCCAACACTTGGCCCGCCTTTTGAGCGGCCGGCACTTTGCCCGCAGGAACCGTTTCAGTAGCCGGAGCTGTTTCTGCATCGGCGGCCTCGACGACTTCATCGTCCTCCCGGCCGGGCGTCTTCAGATTCAGCTTCACGATCAGGATTCGGAACATGAAGTAGTACACGACCGCAAACGCAAGACCGATCGGGATAATCAAGAGCGGCTTCGTTGCCAGCGGATAGCTAAGCACATAGTCGATGAAGCCCGCAGAGAATCCGAAGCCGTGCTTCACGCCAAGCACATATGTGATATAACCGGCTGCCCCGGACAGTACGGCGTGTACGGCATACAAAGCGGGAGCGAGAAACATGAAGGCAAATTCCAACGGCTCCGTAATTCCGGTCAGGAACGCCGCGAATCCCGTTCCGAACAACATGGACCCCACGATTTTGCGCTTTTCCGGCTTCGCCGTATGCACCATCGCGAGCGCGGCCGCCGGGAGCGCGAACATCATCATCGGGAAGAATCCCGTCATGAACATCCCGGCCGACTTGTCGCCTTTGAAGAAGCGGTGCAAGTCCCCGTGAATCACTTGGCCGGTCGTCGGATCCGTAAAGTCGCCGATCTGGAACCAGGCGATCGAGTTCAGCACGTGATGCAGGCCGAACGGCAGGAGCAGCCGGTTGCCGAGCTGGAATCCTGCGGCCCCGAAGCCGCCCAAGCCGACGATGAAGCGGCCGAATTCGTCCAGCGCTTGCTGAATCGGACCCCAGATAATCCCGACAACGATCCCGACAAGCGCCATCGCAAGCGAGGTAACGATCGGCACGAACCGCTTGCCGCTGAAAAAGCCTAGCCAATCGGGTAGCTTGATATTATGGTATTTTTTGTAAAAATATGCAGCCAGCGCCCCTGCAAAAATGCCGCCAAGCACCCCCATGTTCAGCTTCACGTCTTTATCGACAAGAGCCGGAAAAGCCGCGGGAATTTTGGTCAATACATTAGTCAACACCAAGTAAGCGATTACAGCAGCCAACGACGCGACCGCGTCTCCGACGAAACCGATCGCAACACCGACCGCGAAAATCAGCGGCAGGTTATCGAATATGGTGGAGCCGCCGGCGTCCAGAAACGGCGCGATGTACTGGTTCAGAAACCCGCCGACGCTTTCCCCCAAACGAAAGTCTTTGACATAATCAATTTTCCCTAACCGCATCAGGATGGAAGCCGCCGGAAGGACGGCGACGGGAAGCATCAGGGATTTACCGACTTTCTGCAAAAAAGCGAGCATCATCACTCAACCCTTTCGAAAAGTATGTTGTTATTTTTTTAAAACCGCACTCAGCAGTCCTACGTCTCCCGCGCGGACCGGTCCCAATCGGTATTCCACGGCCGATACGCTTTCTTCGCCGTTGGCGATGATGACCGGGGTAATCAGCGGATAGCCCGCCTCCTTGATACGCTCGATATCGAATTCGATCAGTGTTTGGCCGGCCGTCACCTTGTCGCCCGTCGATACGTGGGACGTAAACCCTTCGCCGCGCAGCGCCACCGTATTGATCCCGATATGAACTAGGAGCTGGACGCCCGACTCGTGCTCCAGAATGAGCGCGTGATTCGTATCGATCCGATGCGCGACCGTGCCGTCGAACGGAGCGATCAGCTTGCCTTCCGTCGGCTCGATGGCAACCCCTTCGCCCATATGCTTGCCTGCAAACGCTTCGTCCGGAACTTGTTCGAGTTCTACCGCCTTGCCCGTGATCGGAGACGCGATTTCCAGCCGATTCGTCTTCGTCTTGTTTGTTAACCATTTTGAGAACATCTGTTTTTCCTCCCTTATGATGTTGACCGCTCTCCCGGATACGCTTGAAACAGCCTATACAAATGCATGACCATATAACCGATCTCATCTTCGGGAACGCCCGTCTCCAGCCGCTGCCCGATCAAAGAGCCAAGCTCGGAGGCCAACCGGTATTCCTCGGGATATTCGGTTTTGAATTCGTTCATGAACGGATTGCGAACGACTTTGCTATGGGCAATCCGTTCGATCGCGTGCCGCAAATGCGTGATGAGCCGCACATAATCCATGCTGTCCCGCGGAATGGGGGCGCCCAGTTCGCTTTCAACCAGCGCTACCGCTTCGTTGACCAGATTCGAAAACTTCACCAGCTCTCCGACCGGAACGCTGGATATCGCCGAGTGAACGTGAAAGGTTAAAAATCCGATTTCGTCCTCCGGTATTTCGATGTCGAACGCCTCGCTGATCATCGCCGCCGCGCTTCGCGCGATTTCGTACTCCTTGGGAAACCACAGCAGCGTTTCCTGCAGGAACGGATTGATGATGTCCATTTCGTTCCTGAGCCGATATACTGCGAACTGAATATGGCTTGGCAGCGCAAAGTACACCTTGTTGTTCAGCGGCTCGGAAAATTGCCCGTTAATGCTGTCGATGATCCGCTCGGAGATTCGGATCACCTCGGGGTCGATTCCTTCCAGCAGCGTATGATACTCGCTCATCTGATCGCGATCGTCCAGTCGAAATCGTTTTTCAATACGGGGGTCTTTGGCCTCGATCGTCCCGCTTCCTTTGGAGGAAAATCCGATGCCCTTGCCCAGCAGCACGTACTCCTTCCCGGAATCCGAATCCAACACCATAAGCACATTATTGCTGATGACCCGCTCGATTCGAAGCAGACGATTCGCTTGCATAGCCTAACCCACCACCTTTCCTTACGTCCCGAGCGACGGCAAACAAAAAAGAGCCAAAAAAAGACTTTGATCTTAGTCTTTTCCTGGCTCATGCCCTTTTGTCGGTAACACGCCAATTTGTATTCGATTACAGTCCCATCATACCCATTTGTAAACATTTCGTCAATAGGATTTGCGTCGAATAAAAGGGCGAATTATTGAACAAATGACCAACGGCTATCCTTCTTGACGAGGCAAGCTTTGCAGCGCCGCGTTCACAAGCAGGTCGTAGAAATCGTCGTCTTCCTCCAGCCTTTCTTCCACCACAAGAATGTCCGCTTCCGATCCCGATTCTTTGGAAAAAATTAGGCTGTAGCTCCAATCCTTCGCATTTTTGCTGTGCAGCGTAATTTCATACGGCGCTTCATGTCCTTCATATTGAAACTCAACGTGGCCCACGTAGCCGTTCTCTTTGCTGTGCGCCATCCGGTTTCCAATAATAGTTACGTTCATTCGTCAGCTCATCCCTTTCTTTTTGTCTACACACATTATCGCCTTCTTCGCTCGTTATACACCAGCCTTTTTTTTATTTACGCTTTGTCCCGCAGCGTCTCCGCGGTTGACGCCACCCGGCTTACCGCACTGCCTATGTCTCCGATCGTATGTACCAGCCGGTCCATCTCGCTGTTGACCTCTTCCGTACGATCAATGTTCATCTGCATCGAGTGTACGATTTCGCTGAACACCCTCCGCGCTTCCAGCGCTTCCGTACGGCTCGCTTCCACGACTTGACGCACCTCGTGAATGGATCGGACGACCCGCTCGTTGCTCTTATCCGATTCGATAACGATATCTGCAATGCGCGTCAGCGTCTTCTTCGTATCGTCGGACAATTTGCGCACCTCGCCGGCGACAACCGAGAATCCTCTTCCGTGTTCGCCGGCCCGGGCCGCCTCAATGGCCGCATTCAGAGAAAGCAAATTGGTCTGGGCCGCAATGTCTTGTACGATCGTGACGATATCTTTGATCTGCTTCGACAGCTCGTTCAACTGCACGGTGGACTGCTGCATATGATCGGCGCGCTCGTGAATGACGACGATTTTCGCTTCCAGCGCCTGAATCTGCTCCTGCCCTATAGCAGCCATCATCTGGCTCGATCTCGACTGCTCCGCCATCGAAGCAAAGGCTTCTTTTACGTCGCTGCTCGTCTCGATTAACGCATCGACCGCCGCGTTATTTTCTTGCGTCAGCGCAGCGAGCTCCTCGCTTAACAGGCGCAGATCGTTGCGGTATTTTTCATGCTGCAGCTCCCGCTGGCGCAAATTTTCTTTTTCGTACGCTTCCAGCACAAGCTGCTGCTCGAAATTGAACAGTTTGGTCAATACCCGGTTCATGGCCATCACGTCGTCTTTGTGCTGAACTTGACTGACGACAGCGTCGATAAATCCGTTCTGCAGATTTTGGAAAGCGCTTAAATACCACTTTGGCTCCAATCCGATCCGCTCGTGAATCAGGGCGATTTTCGTTCGCTTTTCGATAAACGCCCGGTCCATTTTGCCTTCAAGCAGCTCGGTCAAATGCGTCTTCATCGTCCGGGTCAGCCGTTCGACAGTCGTATTGTCCCGTATAATCCGGTCCAGCTTGTCCACTTGCAGCACGGCTTTGTAAAATGAATCGACAATCTCGTTGACCCGCTCCTCGATCATCGGCTTAAAAATAGCCAGTATCCGCAAATCCTCCTCCGACAAGGCGATCATCTTGAGCTGAGCTTCCAGCTCCGCATCGTTTACCTGACAGGTGACCTCAACCGCGTTCAGCTTGTCCTGCCGGATTAACGAAGCATGTCCCTCCGGCGCAGCACCGCTTTTCCCAAACCAACGGGCAATGGTGTGAAACGGACACTTGCTCATAAAACGGACCCCCTCCTGTTTATCTGTGTCGGTCCCGAGCGCACTAAAAAAACCGCAGCGTCGCGCGCGGCTTCAAAGGGTTGGCGTTGAAGTGGCTGAATGTCACAACAATGGGCAACCTGGCGATCGTTCTTCCCGTTCGGGAAGGGCAGACCCATGGCTTTGCGTCCCTGCTTTTCAGACAGGTATGCCTTTTTCCTTAGGTATCAGGGAATACTTGGATTTATTCTACTACAGTTTATCAGCGTTTTCTAGCACGATTTATTTTTCTTTACCTCCGACGGCTGCGAATTTTTTTCGACACATCCTGTACAATATTGTAAAATGAAAAAGAATAGGACGCATAGGAGGGAAATTCGGTATGAACAAATGGTACGCCATGCTGCCGGCCTGTTTGCTGTGGACGGCGCTTGCGGCGCCGGGCTTCGCAGGCGCAGCCGATCCGCAGGTGCGCGTGTATCTGGACGGCAAGCCCATCCAATTCGAAGTTCAGCCCATTTTGGAAAATGGAACGACGCTGGTTCAATTCCGGCCGATTTTTGAAAACATAGGGCTCACGATCGGCTGGGACGAGGCTACGCGAACCGTGACGGGCACGAAAGACGACCTTTCCGTTAAGCTGGTCATCGACGATACGGAGGCTTATATCAACGACCGTCTGAACGAGCTTGAGCTTGCGCCCCGGCTGGTCGGGGACAATACGTTCGTACCGCTGCGGTTCGTCAGCGAAGCGAGCGG
The DNA here is from genome assembly GCA_042219835.1 of Paenibacillus elgii. Lineage (GTDB taxonomy): Bacteria > Bacillota > Bacilli > Paenibacillales > NBRC-103111 > Paenibacillus_G > Paenibacillus_G elgii_A. The sequence continues at coordinate 220,877 of JBHJMN010000003.1, read as the reverse complement.
TAAGGAAGTGACATGGGACGGCAACAGCAAGTCGGTACATATCATAAGTCCGGCGAATTCGACGGGGCCCGGAAATTCCGGAGGAACTCCAGGCGGCGGCTCCTCCGGCGACAGGACTAAACCGGGCAGCGATACGGATGCCACCAAGCCCGAAAAAGGAGATTACACTTATCCGAACGGGGACAGGTATACCGGGCAGATGGTGAACGGGTATCCCGAAGGACGGGGCAAGCTGTACAACCTGGGCGGCAAGCTGCTGTTCGATGGCATGATGACGAACGGGCTTCCCGGAGACGGTCGCATCAAGAGCTACTACGAGAACGGTCAGCTGGAATTCGACGGGAATCTGAAAAACGGGGTGCGCACCGGCTCCGGCAAGCAGTACTCTACTACAGGCTCACTGCTATTCGACGGTACTTTCTCGGTCGGCGAGCGGGAAAAAGGGACGCTGTACTACGACAACGGCGACAAATATATCGGACCTTTCGATAACGACAAGCCGAGCGGAGCCGGCAAGCTCGTCTACAAAAACGGCGATGTGTACGAGGGCGATTTCTTCGACGGCCGGCGCGAAGGCAAAGGAACCTATAAGACGACCAAGGGCGAGAAGCTGGTCGGCGATTTTAAGAACAATATGATGAACGGAGTCATCTCTCATTATGACATAAAAGGCGTCTTACTGTCCGTCAGCGAATTTTCCAACGACGTCCTGATCCGCAAAGTCGATATGGGCAACAAGAGCTCGACGTTGCCAAATACGAATTCTTGGGCGCAGCCGAACAGAGTCAAGCTTGAGAACGACCGTCACCAGAAGCTCCTGGATACGATCCGGGAAAATTACAATCAGAATAAAAAGCAGTTGGATGACCAAATCGCCCAAATCCGCAAGGATAACCCCGGAACCTACACCAGCCAGGCGGAATATAACAAAGCGCAGAAGCAAGCCGAGACGAAGCAGACGGATATTTCGAATAGGCTGAATTCGCTCGCAGGCGATAATTCCAAGGCGACGGAGGCGGCCAAGGCCGAGCTGAACAAGCAGCTGACGAATGTTCAGACGCTGATCACGCAAATCCATACGAAAGGCGCGGCCCAGCAGCGGATCGAGGCGCTAAGGGATCAACTCGACTTCCTAAGAGAAAATTACAACAACGAGTTGAAAAGAGCGAATGACCAGCACTTGGAAATCATCAAGGAGCTGAAATAATCCTGCTCAATTGTTCGTTATAACTTACAAGTGTGCATCCCGCTGTTAAGCGGCTTTCAATAAATATTTGCTGCAGACCCGAGGTCCCCGCAAAGCATTTGAATTAAGCCTTCTTATTCAACTTCACTTTGCGGGGTCAGGCAGCGATCGGAAGTAGTACCCCCATTCCCTCCCTCCACTGAAGTGCGGCACCTAATTAACGATCATCCAGACAAAAAAATAAACCGCACCTTGAAGGGCTCAAGGTTCCGGTTTACAGTTTCAGTGCATGGCTCGCGCCACCGGCGATGAATTTATAGCCTACGCCATGGACGTTGATAATATATTTCGGATTCGACGGGTCCGGCTCGATCTTCTTGCGAAGGTTGCTGACATGTACGATAATCGTTCTCGTATCGTTGAAGCTTTCCTGTCCCCAAATTTCGCGGAACAATTGCTCGTGGCTGAAGGTCTGCTCCGGACGCGAAGCGAGAAAGCTTAGCAGGTCAAATTCTTTGCGGGATAACGTTACTTCTTGCCCGTTCACTTTCACTACACGGCTTAACCGGTCGATCCGCAAATTGCCGACGACCAGCTTGTCGGGCTGTCCCCCCGCCTGCTCCGCTGAAGCCAAATGCGGCCTGCGCAAATGGGCGCGTACCCGGGCCATCAGCTCGTTCGGGCTGAAAGGCTTCGTAATATAATCGTCGCCGCCCAGATTCAAGCCGGCGATTTTGTCCGCTTCGTCTTTTTTGCAGCTCAAAAATAAGATCGGTACGGGAGAAACCGCCCGAAGCTCCCGGCATACTTCAAAGCCGTTTCGTCCCGGCAGAAGCACGTCCAGTATCGCCAGATCCGGCTGCTCCGCCTCCGCGATCTGAAGCGCTTCTTCGCCGCTGGTTGCGAGCAGGACACGGTAATTGTTTTTTTCCAAGTAAAGACGGATCACTTCCCGAATCTCGGGATCATCTTCCACAACTAACACTGTTTGCTCCGTCATCCGTTTCACCACCGCATCGAAGTAGTACCCTGGTCCTAAGAAGAGAATAAACAATTGAACTGCCGCCGGTCAAGCTTTTTTTGGGAGGATGGCGACGGGGATCGTGAAACAGAACATGGTTCCTCGCCCCGGTTCGGTGCGTTCGACCCAGATGCGCCCCTCATGGTACTCAATGATTTCTCTGGATATGGAAAGTCCGAGCCCTTTGCCGCCCGCAGCGGAATTACGCGACCGGCTGCTGGTATAGAACCGGTCGAATACGTAAGGCAAATCCTGTTCGTTAATGCCGCCCCCCGTATCGCTGACCCGGCACAGCAGTTGTTCTCCGTCGTCGACCATCTCTACCTGAATGGAGCCGCCTTCCGGCGTGAACTTGATCGCATTGAAGATCAAATTGCTGAACACCTGATGCAGCCGCTCCAGATCGACATCCACCGCGGAAAATTCACGCGTTTGATCGTCTCCCCCGGTCTGGAGCGTCAACGAATAATGAATTCCTGCATTACGCGTGTCCAGCTCGTAGCGGCTGAACAGCAGCTCGATCAGGCGGTCGGTGCGCATGAGCTGTTTTTTGAAGGTCACTTGTCTCGCTTCAAGCTGGGAGAGCTGAAACAGGTCCTCGATCAACCGGTCCATGCTGATGACTTTGCTGTGAATGAGCCGCAAATAGCGCTCTTTCTGCTCCTCCGTATCCACGATGCCGTCCAGCACAGCCTCCAAGTAGCACTGGATCGTCGTCAGCGGCGTGCCCAAATCGTGCGATATATTGCTGAGCAGCCGGCTCCGGGACTTCTCCATCCGCGACAGCTCGTCGTTTTTCTGCTGCAGCTCCAGATTCGCCTGCTCCAGATCAGCCGTCCGTTCCTTGATCTTGTCGTGCAGCCCGCAGTTCAACTGCGTCAATGCGGCCGAAAGCTTTTCCTCGCTCCCATACCCCCGCGACAGCTTGACCGACAGCAGCACCGATTGGGAGAAAATAAAGATCAACAAGCCAAAAGCGGACATCTTGCCCGTCGTTTGTATTAATTCGTAAGCGTACAGCATATCATTGACGAGTGTAGCCGCAAAGGTCAAGCTGGCGAGCAGCAGCAGCCCTCCGCCCTCCCTTTTGCGCAAAAAGGCGAGCACGATGATCCATAAAATGTAACAGACACCCGCTCCCACAATCAGCTGCAGGACGATCAGCCATTTCGTAATCAGCATGGTTGGCAGCAGCGGAATGGCAACGGCGTACGCCAACGTTACTGCGCAGAAATACGTCGTTATTTTCCGCGAGCTTTCCCTCGGATACATGCTGGCGAAAAACAAGACGAACAGCGGCATACTTACATCGGCCGTCACATATTCCAGAATCAGCGCCAGTGTCCAATCGAAGCGGGGAAACACCTGAGTCACGACCATTTCCCCGACCAACGCCATGCGCAGGCAGAATACAAGGCAAAATAATCCGAAATAAAGCATCGCCAGCTCTTTGGTCCGTACGACGAACAGGCCGAGATGATAAAGCCCCATGATCAGCAAGCAGCCGATCAGCAGCGTATCGAAGCCGACCGACAGCTGCTTCGCCCTCGCCACCGACTCGAACAGGCCGAACTCGATCGGCTGCCGGATACCGCCCTTCTCGTGCGAATAGTTCGATACTTGAAGAACCAGTGCCAGTTCGTTCGTATGGGGGTGAGCGACGGCCAGCTGGGTTGAAAAATGAGGCTTTGATTCCGGCTCGGACTTGCTTGCGGTTCCGGCGGACGCGATTTCCTTTCCGTTCACCCAGAGCTTATAAGACGTATAGATCGGGGGAAGCCTTAGAGCGAGCACCCGCTCATGATCGGTCAACAAAATCTTGAGGCGGTACGTAGCGTACCCTTCACCCGTCAGCATCTTTCCGTCCTTCGTCGTGCCGTTCCAGGAACCCGGAAGACTGGCGTAGCCGGGCGCTCCGAAGCGTTCCGCCGCCAAGTCATTAGGGTACCTGAATTCGTTCCAATAAAATTCCCACTCGCCGTTCAGCGGAAGATGCCCTTTCCGGTCCCAATCCCATTCCCGCAGATCCAATTCGCCCCGAACCGCCTTCGGCGAATTGCCGTAGGTGAAGAACAACCGTTCTCCCGCAATCAGCCCTACGATCAAAAAAACGACAATAGTTAAACATGCGGCAATCCGCCTCGATATTCGTTCCAGCGGCATGTGCTAGCTCACGCTCCTCCGGCTTCGAGATACCGGCGGATGCCGCTTGCGATTCTTTCAGCCAATTTCGTCGGTATTTCAGTAGACATGATGTTTTTTTAAAACGGATCGGTTTGATCCATTGTGTATTCGCCCCTCAAGGCGTTAAATCCTGCTTTTTCCAGACTCCGGTCTCAGGCGTGCGGAGCCGACAGCGCCTTAATTTTAACCTATCTCTTCCCATTGTGCCTGAATTTGCCGAACTGAACAAGGGAGAAAATACTATAGTCTTTTCTATGTAAAACGGCCCGGCGTAATCTGCCGGGCCGGGTAACAGCTCAATGAATAACATATGCAATATGATAGCTTATGCTCAGTAGTACATTTCCATAGCTTGCTTACTTGCTTTGGTAAGATAGGGCGAAATCCATGGCGCCGCCGGAGCGGTCGATTAATACCAGGTCGGCCTTTCCATTGCCGTCGACGTCCCGGATCATCAGATTAACGCCGCTTCCCGGCGTTCCCCAAGGCCCGAAGGTGGAAAGCAGCTTCCATCCCTGATCTTCGTCCCTTAAATAGACGGTACAGCTCATCGTCTCCGGGTCCCAGCGGAGCGCGTCTTCCCGGCCGTCTCCGTTGAAGTCCCCGAGCCGGATCAAGCCGTCTTCATTCGGGAGATCGAGGTCCACACGGGTCAGCTTCCACTTCATGTCGACGAAATCCGGCTGAAGCTGAATGCCGCCTGAGGCGCTGTCTTTAGAGGCAAACAACGCGGGGCCGCCCTCCATGCGAACCTGAAGCTCCTGTTTCATTTCGCTTCGGAGCTTATACGGTTTAATCGGCTTCAGCTCCTTCCCCCGGATTCGCCAGCCGTATAGTTGAAGCTTATCTTTCGTTAGTCCGGCCACAACCACTTCGCCGTTCGATAACGGGAGCGTGTATAAGGAGCTCCAAGCTTTGGCTTCAATTTTCCAGCTCTGTGCCAGCTGGAACTTCCGTCCGTCCGATACATAGCGGTCCAACCGCCCGCTCGGATTCGCAGTCCAGAAGCTGCCCGGTCCTTCCGCATCTTTGCCGCTGACGGCGGCTGCAGCCCCGTTCGCATATTCCGCCTGTCCCCATCGCACCGGCGCCGGCTGCTCCTCATTGCGCAGTCCCTTGTGCCGGCCGGGAATTACGCTGATCTCCCCATTTGCCGAATTCCACTGTACCGTATCGGCTTGCCCGTCGCCGTCGACATCCCCGAGAAAAACGTTCTGCTTCCCCCCCGGCAGCAGCTTGACGCTCTGAGCAGGCGTGAACGGAACATAGTCGTGGATGGAATGGAAGGCGTACCCTTTCGCCCGGAGGCCGGCAATGAGCTTTTGCAGCACGCTCTTATTCTGCTCGGGGTACCGGAATTCCGGAAGGCCGTCCCGCACGACCTTCTCGCCTCCCGGGTCCAGGACAGGGGTCAGGTATTTAAACTCAAGAAAGGGATGATAAAAAAAGGAAGCCACGTGATTCGATTGACCGACCCGGTCTAAAATCATTTTCTCGTCGTTATTGGAAGGTATGTAATCGTATGGTGTCGGAACATAAGCGGCGCCAAGCGTCGAACTGCCGTAGCCGGTATTGCGATGATTCCAATAAAAGACGCCTTCGGCATTGCGGTGAGACTGTACCTCCGCCTGATAATTCAGGCCGAAGAAAGAGCGAAACACCCGATCCTGTTCTGCGGTGGTCCGGTAATGCGGTCCCTCCCAGAACTGCGGCTTCAGGCCTGCACGCTCGAATATGGCAAGTCCGGCTTTTACACGCGGTTCCGCATACGATGCCGTCATCGTTTCTTCCACATCCGCCACTTGGAACTCGTTGCCGATCCCCGATTCGTGGTGTCCGTCATCGCGACGCACGCTGCCGACTTGGTGCGTATAGCCGTGCATGCCAATGACCGCGCCGCTGTCCGAAGCCTGCTGGAGCACCTTGCGAAAAGCCGCCGCGTATGGATTGCCCTCCTGGTCAAGGGGTACGTCGTACCGCGATCCGTCCGGGGGCAGATTGATCCAGCGGGGAATCACCGCGATATGATACGCTACCTTCTGGTCGCGCAAATACTCCAGTACGGTTCTCAGCTTGCCAAGCTCCTCAAGCGAAGCATATTGTCCGCCAGGACCGACGTCTTCCAGCCGCATCAAGACGAATTTGGGCGTACGGGCCTCGCCTTCTACGGTAATAATCCGATACGCCGACAGCAGCAGCGTAAGCGTGATTAAAGAAACAACAAAACGTGGCCATTTTGAATGGCGCAAATAGGTCATCGGGTATCCCGTGCTCCCTTCTGGCTGCGTAAATCTATACCCGATTGTAGCAGATTTTACGCCGGGCGAGTATGTTTTTTTGCGGCGATAGGATGCAAGCCCGGCTTATTCACCCTATTTTCCTCCCCCCCTGCCGACGGACCTAAACGGCTCTGCGCCGCCCGAATCATATGAAGAACGAAAAAACCGAGAGAGGGGTGCTTTCGACGCATGGAAAACCAATTGAAAACGATAACGAAAGAGCTGACGGACCTGCATAAGCGATATGCCGGAATTTCCCTAAGCTTTGCCGCCCTTGAGCGGAAATTGTCGGCAATGGAACACCGCATGACTACGCTCGAAACCGAGTTCGCGAGGCAAATCCCCTTTCTGCCGGAAGAAACCTGCCCGCCGGCCCACTGAAGGCGCTTAAAGCCGATATTCTCCATCCTTATCCTTATCCTTATCCTTATCCCGTCAAGAAGCTCTTCCACTCTTGTCGTCCGGAGGCTTGCGACTTAACCGCAAGCTTCTATATACGGCTCTTCCCCCAGCTGCCTGTTCGGAATAAAGCCTATACGCCGTTTCCTTCAGAAAAAGTCCACTATCCAAGCTTGGCATTTACTTCCCGATTCGGCGAGCTATATAATAAAATGGCCGCTTCTCCGCGCCTCTACCGGCCGGGATCTATCGCTTGGAAGCCGGCTAAATGCTTTCGATCCGAAGCCTCTGAAGCCCGTTCAGGTTGCCTTCAGGCGTATTTTTAATCTGTTACGACGGGGGCAAGCATGATATAATGAATCGAATGCGACAGGCAGGTGATATCAAAATATGCAAAAAATCCCAGTCATTCGTGATAAAAAAAGTTCTGACATCATCATCATCCCTTCCGATGAAGTCGTTAAAATCGAGTGCGTACGGGATAAAGAATATATCATTCATACGGTTTCCGATAAATATTACTGGGCAGCGTCGCTGGAAGCTTTTGAAGAATGGCTGTACGAGGAAGGCTTTCGCCTGATCGATCAGATGAATGTGGTCAATATGAACCACGTCACGGAGTATGAGCCTCGCAAAGGAATCGTCACATTGCAGCACGATTCTACGCCCCATTATAAAACCGCTTCCGCCGCTTGGATTCACGGCGAGCATATTACCAACGTCATGAATCTGCTGGGAAAGATGAAGGATCTCGACAAAGGCATCATCGACGACGAAGCCGATCGCATCTTCGAGAACGTGCTGGCCCAGGAAGAGGATCATCGGTTCGCCCGGTCCTACGCGATGATCAAAGCGCTGTATGATAAGAAAAAGACCGAACTGCTGCTTGAAGAAAGCGAGCTGCGCTATAAATCGCTGTTCGAGCATAATCCCGATCCGATCTGCTCGCTGAACCTGTCGGGTCTCATTACGAGCGTGAATCCCGCCATGTTCGGCGTCACCGGCTACGCGGAAGCAGACTTACTTCAACGCACGATCAATTCGCTTATTTTGCCGGAAGATTATACGCGGTGGCTCGATCATTTCGAGGAAACGCTCAACGGCATGACCCCTCATTATGAGATTACATTTGTGCGTAAGGACGGCAACCCTGTCGAGCTCAGCGTATATAACTTTCCGATCTTCGTCAACAAGCAAATTGCCGGCGTTTATATGATCGGTCAAGACATCAGCGAACGCAAGCGGGCCGAGGAAATGATTCTCCGCTCCGAAAAGCTGTCAATCGTCGGACAGTTAGCCGCCGGGGTCGCTCATGAAATCCGCAATCCGCTAACCTCGCTTAAAGGCTTCGTCCAACTGCTTCAAGGTAAGGTAAACGGCTACGACAATTACTTCGAAATTATGATCGACGAGCTGGAACGGATCAATTTTATCGTAAGCGAGTTTCTGGTCATCGCGAAGCCGCAAGTCGCCAAGTACCAGCCGAAGAACGCCTTCGCCATTCTGGAAAATACGATTATGCTGCTCGGCTCTCAAGCGATGATCCATAATGTCGACATCGTCACGGAAGCGGACCCCGATCTTCCCGAAATCAATTGTGACGAGAATCAAATCAAGCAGGTATTTATCAACATTCTGAACAACTCCATCGATGCCATGCCGGAAGGCGGACAAATCCGCGCCGAATTCCGCAAAATGGAGGGCGGAAAGCTGCTGATGCGGTTTACCGATCAAGGCTGCGGCATTCCGGAAGACCGAATTCCCCGACTGGGGGAACCGTTCTATACGACGAAGGAGAAAGGCACCGGGCTCGGCCTGATGGTCACCTTTAAAATTATCGAAAATCACGGGGGCAGCATGAAGATACGCAGCGAGCAAGGAAAAGGCACGATCGTAGACATTTATATGCAGGGCGTCCGTAAGATCCGGTCTTAGCAAGCGAAATGGAAGCCCGATGGCTTAGCCGATCTTCGGAATGAAAAACGATATCCGGAGTCATAAAAATTCCCCTCTGGCTGATCGTCGCGAGACTTTCTTCCGAAGGGGAGCTTGCCCAAATAGGCGAAAAGAGCGCAATATTCACTTTTGTGCCGTATTGCTCGTTACCACAATTACCGGTTCAACAAGCTGCCGACGTAACGCAGCAGTTCATTGGCCGAAGCGGTCGTATAGCCGTGTTCCTCGACAAGACGCTTGATGACCTCGTTGATCCGCTTTAACTGGTTTTCGTCGGGTGTTTTGGTAGACGTCGTAATTTTGACGATGTCCTTCAGATCGGCGAACAGCTTCTTCTCGATCGCTTCGCGCAGCCGCTCGTGGCTGCTGTAGTCGAACCGTTTCCCTTTGCGCGAATACGACGACATCCGGATCAGTATCTCCTCGCGGAACGCTTTCTTCGCATTTTCCGAAATGCCGATCTGCTCTTCGATGGATCGCATCAGCCTTTCGTCCGGGTCCATCTCTTCGCCGGTCAGCGGGTCCTTGATTTTGGTCCAGTTGCAGTACGCCTCGATGTTGTCCAGATAATTGTTGAACAATGTCTTCGCCGACTCGTCGAACGAGTAGACGAACGCTTTTTGCACCTCTTTCTTGGCCAGCTCGTCATACTCCTTGCGTGCGATGGAGATGAAGTTCAAGTACCGCTCCCGCTCCTCCTTCGTAATGGATGGGTGCTGGTCCAGACCGTCCTTGAGCGCCCGCAGCACATCCAGCGCATTAATAAATTCCAGGCCTTGCCGGATCAACGCGCTGGAAATCCGGTTGATGACATAGCGGGGATCGATTCCGCTCATGCCTTCCTCCAAATATTCGCTCTGCATCTCCTTCAAATCCGCTTCCTTGTACCCTTCGACCTCTTCACCGTCGTACATGCGCATTTTTTTAACGAGATCCATCCCCTGCTTCTTGGATTCCTTCAAGCGGGTCAAAATCGAGAAAATCGCCGCGGCCCTTAGCGAGTGAGGCGCGATATGCACATGCTTCATGTCGCTTTGCTTAATGAGCTTGGCGTAAATTTTCTCTTCGTCCGATACCTTCAAATTGTAAGGAATCGGCATAACGATCATCCGCGATTGGAGCGCCTCGTTCTTTTTATTGGCAATAAACGATTTATATTCGGATTCGTTCGTGTGGGCGATAATGAGCTCGTCTGCCGAAATCAAAGCGAACCGTCCGGCTTTGAAGTTGCCTTCCTGCGTGAGGGACAGCAGGTTCCACAAAAACTTCTCGTCGCATTTCAGCATTTCCTGAAACTCCATCAAGCCCCGGTTGGCTTTGTTCAGCTCTCCGTCGAAACGATAAGCTCGCGGATCGGATTCCGAGCCGTACTCAGTAATCGTGGAAAAGTCGATGCTCCCCGTCAGATCGGCGATATCCTGCGATTTCGGATCGGACGGACTGAACGTCCCGATGCCTACGCGGTTATCTTCGGACAGCAGCACGCGCTCCACCAGCACGTCTTCGATGCGTCCCTCATACTCATCCCGCAGCCGGATTTGGCAGGAGGGGCACAGATTGCCCTCGATTCTCACGCCGAGCTCCCGCTCGACCTCGCTTCTCAGCTCATGCGGAATTAAGTGCAGAGCCTCCTCGTGCATCGGGCAGCCTTTGATCGCATATACAGCGCCTTGATCCGTGCGCGAAAACTGCTCAAGCCCCCGCTTGAGCATCGTGACGATGGTCGACTTCCCGCCGCTGACGGGCCCCATTAAAAGCAAGATCCGCTTGCGGACGTCCAACCGACGCGCCGCCGAATGGAAATATTCTTCCACCAGCTTCTCAATCGCCGAATCGAGCCCGAAAATCTCTTTTTCGAAAAAGTTATACTTTCGACGCCCATTTTCCTCCAGGATGCCGTGGGAGGCAATCATTTCGTACACCCGTGCATGCGCCGTCATAGCCAAATGCGGATGCCGGCGGAGCATCTCAATGTACTCGGCGAAGTTTCCGGTCCAGGCCAGCCTTTCGGTTTCCGTGCGATAGTCGGCGATTTTCTTGAATAGATTCATGATCTTGACCTCCTACAAGTTTTGCTTTAGCAAAACTGGCTTCGAAAGGATACGCTCTGAGTTTTGCGCTAAGCAAAACCGGCTTCGAAAGGATACGCGCTTCGAAACGATGCGTAACGCCGATAGCCGCCGCTTCCGGGCTTCGGCCCCGGCTTCTTCTTCGGATTTGAAGTGTAATAAATACCTATGCAGAAAGCAAAGGGAAGTTGACCGAAAATTTCTGACAAAATCAGAAAAGAAGCGCGTAGGCTTGTCCGGACAGAAAACGAAAGAAAGGGCGAAAAGGTGGGAATTTTTAAGCGCGGCGGAGGCGCATACCGGAGTGCGGGAATATCCGGGGAACCGTTACGGGCGCCCCTCGACTTGGAGGCGCCGGACGGCTTCTTTCCGCGCCCGATGCAGTCTTGTTTTGATCGTTGTGAGCGGGAGCTTTAATATAGAGGCGATTTCGCCGGGCTTCAGTTCGTATTTTGCCTTAAGCAGCAGCACATCCCGAAACGGCAACGGCATCTCCAAAATTTTCCCGAACATTTCGCGGCTGTCCTCGCGCCTCAAATACTCATCCTCCGCGGACGTATGGGCCTTCTCCGTCTCGATCCTGTCCACAACCGTAACTTTGCGAAAATAGGAGCTTCTCTGATAATCGAACACGGTATTGCGGGTGATCGTGAGCAGCCAGGCCCGGACGGAGCCGTCGGCCCGCAACGAAGTGATTCGGCGGTAAGCCTTCAAAAATACGTCCTGGGTAATATCGTCGGCCACATCGTGCTTTCGGGTTAAGCCGTAGGCGTAACTCCACACCTCGCGGCGGTGTTGTTCCATCCATGATCTAAAAAGAGCCTCATCCTTGGAGGACGGGCGATTGTCCAAGTTACGACAATTGCTGGTTTGTTCTAATTTTTGCGGCATCTCTATCCAAGCCTCCTTCGACAAACGAGCGCTTCCGGAGCGCTTTTTTTCTTTATTATGAACTTCATTGTTTAACGTTGAACTAAGAAAAGTTAACGAAATTCTTAAGATTTTCTATATAAAGAAGAAAAAAACGCGCCGCCCCCTTTAGGTTCGACACGTTTGATGTACATTTTCTTAAGAATTAGCCTTCTCTCCCAAGATATTCAGGCGCACCGTAAAGACGGTCCGCTCCTCGTCGCTGGATGCGGAAATGGTTCCTCCGTGCAGCTCGACGATACTTTTAGCGATGGCCAAGCCGATGCCGGAACCCCCGGTATGCGTCGCGCGGGATTTCTCCACGCGGTAAAACCGTTCGAAAATATGAGGCAAATCGGTTTGCGGGATCGTTTCGCCGTAATTGATGATCTGGATCACGGCTTCGCTCCCTTCCTTGAAGCCCAATACCTCAAGATATTTCCCTTCGCTGCCGTATTTGATCGCATTGGAGATCAAATTCTCGAACACCCTTCGGAGCTTGTTGCCGTCGGCCATAACCAGCAGCTGCGACTCATAAAAGGTCATATGCTGCTCGATCCCGGCCTCCTGAAGCTGCAGCTGAAACTGCGCGAAAAGCTGGCGCATCATCTCGACCAAATTGATCGGAGCCTTCTGGATTGTCGCCCCCGTAATATTGCTTAAGCGGGTATATTCGAACAAATCCTGTATCAATTGATACAGCCGCTGCGATTCCTCGTACGCCATGTTGACATAATAACGCAGCTCTACTTCGTCCCGGTAACGGTCCTGCTCGATCAGACCGAGATATCCGGTAATCGAGGTGAGCGGAGTCCGCAGATCGTGGGATACGTTCGTAATCAATTCATTCTTGGTGGACTCGGCCCGCCGTTCTTCGTCAAGCGACGTCTTGAGCCGCTCGACGACATGGTTGATGTTCCCGGCCAGTTGGCCCAGCTCGCCGATGGACTGCACAGGCACTTTATGAGCGAAATCGCCGGCGGCGATCCGCTGCACGTCCTCGATAATATGGATCAGGTACCTGTGGTTGCGGGCATCTTTTTCCCGTTTGAAAAAATATAAGGCCGACAGCATAAACAAAGGCAGCCCCGTAAGAAAGTAAACTTCCGGATAACCGATATAAGAATTAATCCAAACGAATAACGAATCTAAAGTCAGCGAAGAAAGCTTGGAAAAGTAAATCGACTTGGCGATTATCTCCATTACTACCAGCACGACCACGGTCGTTAATGCGCTCCAGAAGAGCGGTACCGCGACTCTCCAGTCAGTTCTCAATTTTGTATCCTACCCCCCATACTGTGTGAATCAGCTTTTCTCCCGCCATTTCCTTTTCCAGCTTTTCGCGCAGCCGGCTGATATGCACCGTGACGGAATTGTTCGCCTCGAAATATTTTTCTTTCCAGATCAGCTCGAAAATTTCCTCCGACCCGAAAACCCGGCCCGGATGGCTGGCAAGCAAAAATAAAATGCCAAATTCGATCGGCGTCAGCTTGATCGAACGGTCGTCAATCGAGACGGCATGGTTGCGTTTATCGATTTGCATCGATTTGATCTTGATGATCCCTTCCGCATCCGGCTGAGCCGTCTGCGCGCTGAAATACGACCGACGCAGCAGCGACTTGACCCGCGCCACCAGCTCAAGCGGGTTAAAGGGCTTGCCCATATAATCGTCGGCCCCCGTCATCAGGCCTAAAATTTTGTCCATATCCTCGTCCTTGGCGCTCAGCATCAGGATCGGCGTCGTCTTGTCCTCGCGGATTTTGCGGCAAACCTCCATCCCGTCCAATTCGGGCATCATCACGTCCAGTATGACCAGATGGACGGTCTCCTCCTCAATCCGTCTTATGGCGTCGATTCCATTATGCTCCTTAATAACCTCGTAGCCCTCGTTTTTTAAATAAATTTCAAGCAAATTCGCGATTTTATGATCGTCGTCGACGATGAGGATGCGTTTATTCATTCAACTCTACCTTCCTTAACCGGTTAGTTTAACGGCAGATTACCACGTTCCGGGAAGGAAATCAACGACTTGGCATTTCTTGGCGCCGTATGGCCATACGGATGTCTTCCTTCCTCATGCGACGGACATATCGTTTCTCCTCCTCCCTCTGGCTGCAACCGCCCAATCGTCCCGTCTTGGCTCACGGTTTTCATAGCAAAGCGTACTTCCTTACTTTACCGCCTGTTCGTTAACCGAAAGCTAAGCAAAGCTTACGAAAAGCTTACGTTTCCTTGCTAAAATCTAACAATACCGGATAAGCCTTGAGTTCTTAGCCAGCTCAAACAACGGCGAGCTGTTCGGAAGGCGTGTCATATAAGCGGAGAAATTTTGATTGGAGAATCAGCAGAGCAGCGAGCTAAGAATACATTCATCCGGTTGACGGGGATGTGGAATTGCGCGGTTCAAAAAAATAAAAAACGACGGGGTCCTTGATGAACAAGGAACCTCCGTCGTGAACTAAACTAACCGATGGCCGCAAACTTGATGCATACGGGCTTGGATACATCCAGTCTGTCCCCCGTAGGCAGAAGCTTCCCGGTAACCGCGTCCCGCGCGAACGTCACGATTTGATTCGAATCCCGGTTGGCTACGAGCACAAAACGTCCGTCCGGCGAAAAAGCGAAGTTCCGCGGGTGTCCGCCAAGCGTCGAAGCATGCTCGACAAGCGTGAGTTTGCCAGTCGAGGAATCGATGGCGTACACCGCGATGCTGTCATGTCCGCGATTGGAGCCGTACAGAAATTTGCCGTCCGGCGAGACGTGAATATCGGCGCAAGCATTGTCCGCTTCATAAGAAGCGGGTAGCGTCGAGACGGTCTGTATTTCGCCGAGCTTGCCCTCCTCTGGATCGTAGGATAATGCCGTGATCGTCGAACCCAGCTCGTTGATGACGTAGCCGTAAGGGAGCGACGGATGAAAAACAAAATGCCGCGGTCCCGATCCGGGCGCCACCCGAACCTCGTCATGAGGAAGCAGCTTTCCGGCTGCGACGTCCAGTTTATAGATAAAGAGGCGATCCAGCCCCAAGTCGGAAACGATCGCGTAGCGGTTGGCACGGTCGACGAATACGGAATGCGCGCGCGCCTGATTTTGTACGGGCAGGACGCTGGAGCCTTCGTGCCGGCGGATGTCCGCGGTCTTGCCTATGCGTCCGTCCTTCAGCAGCGGAGACAGCCCGATCATGCCGCCATGGTAGCTTGCCACCATGATGTATCTGCGCGTACGGTCCAAAGTAATGTGACACGTGGTCGCCGGCACCGTCAGCTCCTTACCGAGCAGCGACAGCTTGCCGGTTTCGGGATCGAACTCGTATGCTGCGGCAGCCCCGCAGCGCTTGCCTTCGGAATCCGCTCCTTCCGTGATGGCATACAGCTTCAAGCCCTCCACATTCACATCCAGAAACGTCGGATTTTGCAGGCCGTCCGTTTGATCCGTCAATTCGAGTCTTCCGCTATCGGGATCGAACCTGCAGGCGTACAAGCCCGGATCGGCCGCATCCGCATACGATCCCAAAAAAGCGAAGATCTTCTTCTTGCTCTCCATCCAAACACCTCTCTATCTCATTCATGTCCTATAGGCATTATCGCAAATCCGCCGCCCTCAGGCAACCCGACTGCTTCTCGCGGATTCACTGGCCGCAAGGTAAAGAGGACCTCCCATAATGGAAGGTCCTTGAGTCTAAACAAATGTCGCATCGCAGGGCGATTTGAGGCGCGCCCTGTCTGATAACGCTTAGTACTCGTTAGTACGCACTGTTCGATTGCTCGCCTTTGACGATCGATACGCCGGAGCTGGAGCCGATCCGGGTAGCCCCCGCTTGAACCATCGCCTGGACATCCTCCAGGCTGCGCACGCCGCCGGACGCCTTCACTCCGATGTCCGGGCCTACCGTTTTGCGCATCAGCGCGATATCCGCTACTGTCGCTCCGCCGGTGGAAAAGCCCGTCGACGTTTTCACGAAATCCGCGCCGGCCTTCACCGCCAAACGGCATGCCCGCTCCTTCTCTTCGTCGGTCAAGAGGCAGGTTTCGATGATGACTTTTGTCAGCGCCTTGCCTTTAGCCGATTCGACGACGGCCCGGATATCCTGCTCCACCAGATCGTCCTGCTTATCCTTGAGCGCCCCGATATTGATTACCATGTCGACTTCCGTCGCTCCGGCAGCGATCGCTTCCCGGACTTCGAACGCCTTCACTTCCGGCGTCGTCGCCCCCAGCGGAAAGCCGATGACCGTACATACCTTCACGTCGGGCGTATCCTTCAGCACTTCATAAGCCGTCTTCACCTGTGCCGGATTGACGCACACCGAGGCGAAACGATACTGCTTCGCTTCCTCCGCCAACCGGATCACCGCTTCACGGCTGGCATCGGCTTTTAATAAGGTATGGTCGATTAATCGGGCGATTTCGTTCGTTGTCATCTGCTTACTCCTCCGTTCGTTTTTCAACCCTCGAAATTAAGATTAATGAATTTCCGCGTGCACCAGAACCGGTCGTTCCACTTTGCCGGAGGCGATGGTATACGATTCGTAGATGCTCTCAATCACGTCATCCACCGTTTCGCGATTGCTGTGAATGGTCACAAGCGTATCTCCGGGCTTCACTTCGTCGCCGATTTTTTTGTGCAGCATCAAGCCCACGCTCAGATCGATCTCAGATTCCTTCGTTGCGCGTCCCGCGCCCAAGATCATCGCCGCAGTGCCGATGCTGTCGGCAACGATCTCCGAGACATAGCCCGCTTCCTTCGCCTTCACCTCGATACGGTGTGCTGCAGCCGGCAGCTTGAACGGATCGTCTACGATCGACGCGTCTCCTCCCTGCGCAGCAATGAACGCTTTAAACGTCTCCAAGGCCCGGCCGCTGGAAATCGCTTCCTCCAGCTTGTTCCGCGCTTCGCTCACACTAGCAGCCTGCTTTGCCAAATATACCATATGACTGCCGAGCGTCAAGCATAGTTCGTGCAAATCTTCGGGACCCTCCCCGCGCAGCGTATCGATCGCTTCCTTCACTTCGAGCGCATTGCCGATCGCATAACCGAGCGGCTGATTCATATCGGAAATAACCGCCATCGTATGGCGTCCCACGTTGTTGCCGATGTCCACCATCGCCTTTGCCAAAGCCTTGGCGCTGTCCAAGTCTTTCATGAACGCACCGGCGCCTACTTTGACATCCAGTACGATGGCGTCGGAACCCGAGGCGATCTTTTTACTCATGATCGAGCTGGCCATCAATGGAATCGAATTGACCGTCCCGGTCACATCGCGAAGCGAGTAAATCTTTTTGTCCGCCGGAGTCAGGTTTCCGGTTGGCCCAGTCACAGCAACTTTCACTTCGTTCACTTGCTTGATAAACTGCTCGCTGCTGATTTCGGCCTGGAATCCCGGAATCGCTTCGAACTTGTCCACCGTGCCCCCGGTATGGCCGAGTCCGCGCCCGGACAGCTTCGCTACGGGAACGCCGACCGCGGCGACAAGCGGTGCAAGAACGATCGTCGTCGTATCGCCGACGCCTCCGGTGCTGTGCTTGTCCACCTTGATGCCTTCGATGGCGGACAGATCGATCGTATCTCCCGACGCCACCATAGCCATCGTCATATTCGCCGTCTCTATCGGAGTCATGCCGCGGAAGAAGGCAGCCATCAGAAACGAGGACATCTGGTAATCCGGGATCGTTCCGTTCGTATAGCCTTGCACGATGAAATCAATTTCCGTCTTGCTAAGCTCGTGGCCGTCACGCTTGCGGGCAATCAAATCAACCATTCTCATGTTTCTCGTCTCCCCGTGTTTAGTATATTCATCGAATTTTTTATAGAAACAGCCCGATGAGCGTGGCCGACAAAATCGAGGCCAGCGTCGAGCCGAGCAGCAGCTTCAAACCGAACTGCGCGGCCTCGTCTCCCCGTTTGTCGTTCAGCGCTTTCACCGCGCCGGTAATAATGCCGATGGAGCTGAAGTTCGCAAAGCTGACCAGGAATACCGAGACGATCCCGACGGTACGTGCCGACAAGCCCGAAGCGATATCCTTGAAGCTGAGCATCGCAACGAATTCGTTGGTCACAAGCTTCGTCGCCATGATGCCTCCCGCCTGCACGGCTTCGCTCCACGGAATGCCCATCACGAACGCGACCGGTGCGAAAATATACCCCAGCACGGATTGGAACGAAATGCGGAAGATCAGCTCGAACACGTAGTTGATCATATTCATCAAAGCGATAAAACCGATGAGCATTGCGCCCACGATAATCGCCACTTTGAAACCGTCCATAATGCTTTCGCTGATCATCTGGAAGAACGATTCCTTCGGATGATGTTCCTCGTTGGCCACTACCGTCGCTTTTTCTTCCTCCGGGTCAAGCTTGTACGGGTTAATAATGTTGGCGACAATCAGCGCCGAGAAAATGTTCAGCACGATGGCGACCACGACGTACTTCGGTTCAAGCATCGTCATGTAGGCTCCCACGATCGAGATGCTGACCGCGCTCATCGCCGATGTGCAAAGCGTGTACAGCCGCTGCTTCGTGACCTGGCTGAGCTGCTTCTTCGTCGTCAGGAACACTTCCGATTGACCGAGCAGCGCGGCGGAAACCGCCACATAGTTTTCCAGCCGGCCCATACCGTTCAATTTGCTGAGCGCCAGCCCTACATATTTAATGACGAACGGCAGCACCTTCACATAGTTCAGGATGCCGATCAGAATCGAGATAAAGATGATTGGCAGCAGCACGTTGATAAAAAAGGTGGAAGCGCCCTGATTTTCCAAGCCGCCGAACACGAAGTTAACTCCGCCTACCCCGAATTCCATCAGCTTGTTGAACGATTGGGAGACGAATGTGATCAGCTCCAGACCGATCTTCGTATTCAATATGATAAAGCTCAACACTATTTGCGTAACGAGCATAGCCAGAATCGGTCTGCTGCGGATTCCTTTCCGGTTGTTGCTGAACAAATACCCCACCGCAAACACCAGCAGCAATCCGGCTACTACGAATAAAAATTTCATCGGAATTCCTCCAGCCTCGTCTAATTTAGCACGTAAAGAGAAATGAATTGTTAATTGAAAGCGTTAGCAACCAATGCAAAAAAGCTTCAACATCGAACACGAAGATGGAACAGCAGGTCTGTACGATGCTGTCATTTTAGCATTTCCTTTGCCATGAAATTTTTATGTGCTATAAATATGATGTTGTTTCGAAGCGGCTTCGACTACAATTTAACTATAACAAGCGCTTGAACAAATGTAAATATATTATTGAACCTTTGTTCTTTCCGACAAAGCAATATTGAACAATTTGTGGAATAACTTTGCGATTCTTATTGTTTTTCCTGATTCCGGTTCCAAATTCCCTCTTTCTCGATCATTTGTATGGTTTATCATTTACATTCGTTCTTGAATTGGACAAAAAAGAAACCATCCAAGCTTATGCCCGGACGGTTTCTTACCCCTTTAGCGGGATCTGAATCTGACAAATTGCGTTATCCTTCTTGCTCCAGCAATATTTTGGCCGTATACTGGTCCGTTACCAGCACATTGGCATACTGCGCTTTCAATGCGCCGCGGATGCCTTCGACTTTTTTCAAGCCGCCTGCGATGAGAATCGACTGGTCTTTTGTCTTGAGCTCGTGAAGCTCGATCCCGATCGTGCGAGCATTCAGCGTCTCGTTGCAAATGGCGCCGTTTTTATCGAAGAACCGCGAAGCGATATCCCCTACCGCATGGTCGGCGATCAGCTGCGTATCCTGCTCCGTGAAATAGCCAAGCTGGAACAGCAGCGAATCCGTCCGGGGCACGCCTACCGTGAACAAAGCGATATTCGCCTGCTTCCCCATGTCAAGCAGCTTCCGGATGTGGCGGTCCGCCTCAATCGCCTGCTTCACCACCACGTGGTCGACGATGGCCGGCAGCGGCAGCTGGTAAGGCGTCGCATCGAATGCCATCCCGAACAAATGAAGCGTTTCCGAGGCGTAGGTCTTCTTCTCGGAATGGCTGACGCCGCCCTTTAACTGGACGATTCGGACGTCCTTCAGCGCTTTGTGCTCCAGATGCGTCGCCACCTGGTAAATGGTCGTCCCCCAGATAGTGCCGATAACGTCGCCGTCCTGGACGATTTCCCTTAAATAGTCCGCCGTCAGCTTGCCCAAATACTGCTTGATCACATGATCCTCAAACAACGGGATGGACGCGACCAGCGCCCGCTTCAGCCCGAACTTTTCTTCCAGCTGCTCGCTCAGGATTTTGCGGTCCTCGGTCGGGTCCGAGATGCGAATCTCGACGATTCCTTCCTCTTTCGCCTGCTGCAGCAGACGGGAGACGGTCGGCCGGGAAACCTCCAGCTTGTTGGCGATATCCTGTTGGCTGTAATCCAGCAAATAGTAAAGCTTGGCGGCCTCGATCATTTTTTTCAGCTTCTCTTGTTCCATAAAGCCCCCGATCTCCATCCCTGAACACTTTACCATGTATTGTTACACAAATGTCCGCCGCACTGCAAGCGTTTTAACTCAAAATGCGGTGCGTTCTTCCCTTCTCCCCTCCCAAGGTATGGTATAATAACCGTACCCTATCACCCCCAAGAAAAAAGGAGGCGCGGCCCCTTGGCTATCAAAAGTGAAACGGAGCTGTACGCCCCTGTCAAAGCCTACTTGGAGCAGCTCGGTTACACCGTGCGCGGCGAGGTGCGTCATTGCGATCTGGTCGCCATCCGCGGAGAGGAGCCTCCGGTTATCGTCGAGTTGAAAAAAAGCTTCTCGGTCCCGCTCCTGCTGCAAGCGATCGACCGTCTGCGGATCAGCCGTTTCGTATACGTCGCTTTCGAACGGTCGGCCAAAGGACGCGCGCCGCATGGGGCCAGCTGGCCGGAGCTCCGCAGACTGTGCGGCATGCTCGGCCTCGGCATGATCGTCGTGCAGTTCTATAAAACGCGTAAGCCGCGGGTCGAGGTCGAATGCCATCCGCCGGACGGGTCCGGGCTCGCGATGCCGCTCAAAATGCCCAGACATAACAAATATGCGGCCGGCAAGCTGATGCAGGAATTTCAGGAGCGCCGGGCCGATTATAACATCGGCGGCAGCACCAAGCGAAAGCTCGTCACCGCTTACCGCGAAAAGTCGCTACATCTCGCGGCGCTGCTGCACACTCATGGCCCCATGAGCCCCAAACAGTTGCGCGACCTGACAGGCAATGCCCAAGCCGCAGGCATGCTCCAGAAAAACGTATACCTGTGGTTCGAACGCATTTCCCGCGGCGTATACAAACTCACCCCGCAAGGCGAAGCGGAGCTGCAAACTTTTGCCCACGTCATAGAGGCTTACTTCCCGGCCGCGGGGGCGGAAGCACAGCCCAAGAACATGGAAGCGGCGGCCGATACCGCCAAAGCCCCCCAAGTCCCTGTCGTGCAAAATGCATAAATCGTTCGGGCAGCGGGTATGTATAAAGTGATAGACTACCGTGCAGAAAGGACGTACGCCATGAAACCGTTCGTTCGGGCTCTCTTCGCGTTATGTCTTGCTATGCTTGCGTTACCATTATCACTTTTCACCCCTGACCTATCATCGCCCGCGCAGGCCGCTTCTTCCATTCGCATCCCCGTGCTCAACTACCACAGCATTACCGTCGATCCCGGCAACCGGGCGACCATCGCCCCGGACAAATTCGAAGCGCAGATGCGCTACTTGGCTGACGAAGGCTACACAACGCTCACGCTCCAGCAGTTCACCGATATCCTCGAAAGCAAAGAAAAACCGCCGGAAAAACCGATCCTGCTCACGTTTGACGACGGCTATGCGGACAACTACGAGCACGCTTATCCACTGCTCAAAAAGTTGAAATTTCACGCCACATTATTTATGGTCCCAGGGTTTGTAGGCGACGGTTACTATTTGGATTGGGAGCAGGTCAAAACGATGAAAGAGGCCGGTTGGGACATTCAGCCGCACAGTATGAGCCATCCGCACTTGCCGAAGCTGAATGCCAAGAAGCAAGCGTATGAAATGACTGAATCCAGGCGGCTGATCGAGGAACAGCTCGGTGCGACGGCCGATATTTTTTGCTATCCGTATGGCGAGTTCAACCGGACGACCTTGAAATTGTTAAAAGAAAATAAGTTCCGGTATGCGTTCACCATCGATCAAGGGTGGGCTTCGTCCGATCAGGACCCGTTCAAGCTGAAACGGCTGTTCGTCAACGGAGAAGCATCGATGAAGTCCTGGAAGCGGCTGCTGGAGCCGCCCAAATCTTGACTTCCCCTTCCATGACCGGGGAGCAAACGCAAGGGACCAAAGCGATCCCATGAACGGAGACGGCTTTGGTCCCTTTACTTATGCGGTGTGACTTAAACGAAGACCGCGGTATTCGCTTTCCTCTTCAAAAGCTCTTTATGAATCCAAATCGCCGCTTGCGAGCCCTCGCCCATCGCGATCGTGACCTGCTCCGAGTGTACTCCGATATCCCCCGCCGCCCAGACGCCGGGAACGTTCGTCATCTTGGTGCGCGGATCAGTGACGATATGACGGTTCTCCAGCCGTTCGATACCGAGCGCCGCCGTCCATCCGGTGTGCACTTCGTTGCCGCCAAAAGCGATAAAGCCGCGCTCTCCCTCGATCGTCCGGCCATCCGACAAACGTACGCCGTCGAACCGGGCATCCGGCCCTCCGATCACCTCGGCGATTTCCGCATCAACTTGCGTTATGCCCGCTTCCATCAGCTTGTCCGCATACTCGCTGCCCACCGCTTGCCGTTCGTGATTAACGTAAATAATCCGGTCGGTCCAATAGCGCAGAGCAAGCGCCATACCCGCTCCCGTATCGCCCGATCCCATCACAACGGTCAGCTTCCCGGAGACCTCGTAGCCGTCGCAGTCGGGACACACGTAAATACTGATACCAAGCCGTTCCTCCAGCCCGGGCAAAGGCGGGAAGCGATCCAGTACGCCGGTTGCCGCGAGCAGCGTCTCCGTATGAACGGCTCCGCCCCCATCGGCAAGCGCGATCCGAAATCCGCTGCCGTTCCTTGCCGCAGCCACAGCCTCATCGCAGCGGAATTCCACCCCGAGCTGCTCGGCATGCTGCCGTCCGAGATGGCGGAGCTCGTGGCCGGAGACGCCATCGGGCCAACCGAGCACATTGTGGTAGCTGCGGCACAGCGTTGAGCGCCCTCGCCCTTTGTCGATCACCAGCACGCGATGCCGGTACCGTCCAAGCTGGATGGCCGCCTGCAAGCCAGCGATGCCCCCTCCGACGACGATGCAATCGTACATGATCTACGCCCCTTTGCTATTCGTTACCGTTAGCATCCCCCCGCTGTCCCAGATTCCATTCCATCCGTTTCCTAAGGAGTAGAAAAAAGCTTCCTCTTCAATCAAGAGGAAGCTTTCATGCCGGTGCGGGAGCCGCTCCCCGAACCGGAACCTTGCACCGCCGGGGCATCACCCAAAGGCGGCTCTTCATCGGCGCGTCGGCTCAGCAGCCAGACCAGCCCGATTTGCAGCGCGGCCGTTGCCGCCAGCACCCAGGGAAGCACTTCGCTGCCTGCGGCGCTTGTAAGCCAGACAAGCAGGCCGATCGATACGACGCGCCCTCCGTTCAAGAACGTCTCGCGCATCACGACCGACTCGACGCGAAGCTGGCCCTTGAGCGGCAGCACGCCGATCAGGCGGTAGTAGTACGATGTAATCGTGTTGCCCTGCAGCGGCGCGCAGATAGAATAAATGATCATAAAAGCGATTACGGTGCCCAGCGTCAGTTTCCACAAAATGAATCCCGTGCCAATCACGAACCCTATGGTGGAGATAAACATAAAGGCCTTCGCCTTGGATTCAGTGCCGTAACGGGAAATGAACATCCCCGTGCCGATACCGAGACTGGCGTACAGTACCCCCAGATAACCAACCAGATCCTCCCGGCCGACGATCTGAAAAAGCAAAATATTCGGCAAAAATAGCATCAGTCCCTGAAACAGACCCATAACCGAAAAAGAGATTAGCGAATAGGTCCAATCCCGGTTTTTGCGCATCAGCAGGCCGACGTATTTCAGATAATACGCTTTATGATGCGAAGCTTTCATCGGGATCTTGAAGCTGCCAAGCGCGGCAAGCAAGAACATGACGAATGAGATACCGAAAACGATCGTGTAGCCCTGCAAGCCCTCGAATTGCCGAATGAGAAATCCGGCCAAGGCCGGTCCGATCAGTCCTCCGAGCGTAAACGTGATCATATTGATCGCGAGAAAACGGATGCGGTTCCGGTCCGTTGTCACGTCATACATCAAGGTCAGATAACCTACCCAGTAAAACGAACTCGCGATGCCGTTCAGCACGGCAAAGAGCACATAATATTGAACCACCAGCTCCCCGGAGAAGACAACGGACAAATAAAACAGCGCAATCATCGCAATGCCCATCCGGTACGTAACCATGCGGTCCTTGCGCTTGATCATCCAGCCGCCAAGTGCGAATGCCAGCGGCGCCACCGCGTAGTTAATCGCATAGTATGCTCCGTTAATTTCGAGGCTGTGGGTCAGCCGCCACAAGTACAGCGTCAAAAAGACACCCGACATCGAAGCTCCGAACTGAAAGCAAAAATGAATAAAGAGCGAAGCGACGGCCTCGGCCGACAGCCTCTTTTCTTCCGGTACCGCCGTCATCCGCGATTCTGCCCAATGCCTGACCGCTTCTCCGAGTCGTAACCCCATCCGAGCCTGGACCGCCTCTCCCGGCAAACAGGAGGCGTCCCTACCCTCCGTTCGCTTAACATCGATTTTACGACCATTGTATCAGCGGGGACAGCCGTTTGTGAAACCGCAAACAAGCGCGATTGCAAGCGTATCCGGTCATTTTTCGCCAGCAGCAGGATGAGGCCTCGGTCAACCTCCCGTTATTAACCTTTTCCCCGTGATATACCCAAAATCTTCACCCCACAAATTTCAGTCGCCATATTTATCAACAAACCCGTGCCCAGTTGGATATTTTGTGAAAAAATCGATTTCCCTCTCATTCGTTATCTCCAGATTAAATATAGAAACGTTGGCATCTTTCAGTTTAAGGCCCTAGCTATATATTTTTTCCTCCACCTCGTCCAAAAGTGACAGGCACATACCATTCACAAGCTCCGTGTACTCGTTAATGAGATTTGACAGCTCCCCAGGAATTGCATATTCGAGAATTTCGCCCGTGCAATAGTATTCAATATCTTCGCTATGACGATATTGTATTCTTGCATACTCATTGAGATCTTTATCAACAATATAATCTATCATATAAATCCTCAGCCCCCTTTGAATGTGGTTCACACCGCTGTACCAACCGCCGGTTTAATCCAGCTGAATGCCAAATCGCTCCGCTATGCCTTGCTTTCCCTCCTCCGTGATTCGCACGGCCCGGCTTTGCTCCTCCCGGCGAAACCAATCCATCGCAAACATCCGCTCGGTCAGCCCTTGCCCGAGTGCACCGGCCAAATGATGCTCGCGCTCCGTCCAATCGAGACAGCAGCGGGAGAAAGCCCGCCGCTTCTTGCGAAGCTGCGGCAAATCCAAGCCGAAATCCGCAAAAAATGTTTCGCCGGAAGCCGAAACGTGAAGCTGTAGGCCGTCTTTCTGCAAATGCCCTGCCCTTAGCAGCGATTCCGTAATGCGTACCGCAGCTTCCCCCGCCAAATGGTCGTAGCACATCCGCGCGTGACGCAGCTTTTTCATTTGGTCCGATTGCCGTAATGAGACGACAGGCGCCGGCCCGGCAAACGAAAGCAGCTGCTCGATCATTTCCGCGTCGCTCGCCTGCGCAATCCGGTAATACCGGTGCCGGCCGTGCTTTTCCACCGTTACCGTTCCGATCTCCGCCATTTTGGCCAAATGAAAGCTGGCGGTTTGCGGCGTGATTCCCGCTGCGGCTGCCAAATCCCCGGCCGGATGGCAGCGGCCGTCCAGCAGGTGCAGCAGGATGGCCGCCCGGGATGGGTCACTGATCAGCGATGCGATGGACGATATGTTCCGTTTCATGTTCATCGTAACTCTCCTTTTTATTGCATTCCACATTTCGATGATAATGGAAACGTCCATGAATTACAATGAGCTGGGAGCCGTTATCCTGAAATTCCTATCGGACTATGACAACCATCGGAGGTAAAGCAGCATGAATACGAAAATATCCCCTACGGAAGCAAGCCATTTGAACATTCAGCCTAAAATTTTATACTACGGCATGCCCGTAATTCTCGCTACGACGCTGAACGACGACGGCACGACCAACATCAGTCCCCTTTCTTCGTCATGGGCGCTCGGACGTTATTTGGTGCTCGGCATGGGCTTAGGCGGGCAAGGCATGGATAACCTGCAGCGGACGCCGGAGCTGGTCGTCAACGTCCCTGACGCCGCCATGTGGCAGCAGGTCGAAAAGCTGGGCTCGCTCACCGGAAAACATCCGGTGCCCGACTACAAAGCGCAGATGGGCTACCGCTACGAGCCGGATAAATTCACCGCCGCCGGGCTTACGCCGGCCGTTTCGCTGTCCGTTAAACCGCAGCGAATCGCGGAATGCCCGCTGCAAATCGAATGCACCGTCAAGAAGATTACGTTCCCGGACTATGCGCCGATGTTTGCGACCATCGAAACCGAAGCGGTACACATCCACGCTCTCCCGGATATCGTGAAAAAAACGGGCAGCGATCATATCGACCCTTCCCGCTGGAACCCGCTGATCTACAACTTTCGGCATTACTTCGGGCTCGGTGATCGCCTGGGCAACAATTACCGCGCCGAAGTATAGCGCCCAAGCCTACAAGCCCTACAAGCCGCAAGTTAACATCCCTAACACTCCACAAAGCGCAAAAAATCAAGGCGCCGCCCGCCAGGGGCGGATGCCTTGATTTTTCAACCTTCTTATTTCTTCAGGCTATCCCAGGTTTGCTGGAATTCCGTCAGCATTTGATCCTTCGTTTTTTGCTTCGCGACATAGGCCTGCATCGTGGAAGCAAACTTTTTGCTGGACGCTTCGCCGCCCGGGAATTTAAACCAGTTCCAGCTCAGCGTTTTATTTTCTTTGATGTATTTCATCAGATCGGCAGCGAGCGGTCCGAGAATTTTCTCGTCGCCTTGGATGTTGGTGAAGGCCGGGATGAACTTGAACTCTTCCACCATGTACTTTTTGCCCATATCCGAAGTCACGAGCCAGTTCAGGAACTTTTTCGCTTCTTCTTTGTTCGGGGAATTTTTATTGATTACCCAGTTGTTCGGCACGCCGACCGGCAGCTTGTCGTTCGCTGCGGGATCGTCGGAGATCGGCATCGGCAGGAAGCCGACCTTCAGGTTCGGGTTCGTTTGCATCAGCTGCAATTGCGTCCAGTTGCCCTGCTGCGTCATCGCCGCTTTGCCGGTAGCAAACTCGGTCACCTGCGTTTTATAGTCGGTTTGCAGCGGGTTCTTGTTGCCGTACTGGAGCTGCAGATCGAACAGCTTCGCCCAATTGTCGAACACCGGGTCGCCTGGAATTTTCGCCGTGCCTTTGTTCAGGCCGTTAATGAACACGTTCGGATCTTTCTGATAAGCGAACGGCAAGTTCACAAAGTGGTTTCCAAGCACCCACCATTCAGCGTAGCCGTTCACGAACGGCGTAACGCCTTTAGCTTGCAGTTTCTTCGCCGCGTCTTCAAGCTGCGACAACGTTTTCGGCAGCTCGGTGATGCCGGCTTGAGCGAACAAGTCCTTGTTATACAGGAAGCCGTAGCCTTCCAGGTTAAGCGGCTGGCCGTACAGCTTGCCGTCTTTGGTCATTGGCTCTTTGGAGACCGGCACCAGATCTTTCACCCAAGGCTGGTCGGACAAGTCTTCCAAATGCTCGATCCACTTATCCAAATCGGAGAAGCCGCCGTTGTTGAAAATGTCCGGTTTGTCCCCGGAGTTGAATTTCGCCATCAGCGCCGCGCCGTAGTCTGCACCTCCGCCGACCGTATCGATTTGGATTTTGACGCCCGGGTTTTGTTTCTCGTATTCAGCCTTCAGCTTGGCAAGCGGTTCCGCAATTTCGACCTTGAATTGGAACATTTTCAGGGTAACGTTTTTGCCTCCAGCCGCACCGCCTCCGGCGTTCGTTCCGCTTGGCGCTTCCTCTTTCTTCGCGCAGCCCGCGATGAGCGACATCAGCATAACCGCCGCCATGCCGGCGCTCGCAACCTTGTTCATTTTCATGATGTAACCTCCCTTATTTCATACCGCTGTTTGTCTGTTCGTTTCATTTGTATTGTATAAAATGCCCCGTCTTTCGAACACGTACTATATTGAACGAAAAGGTGGAACATTTTGAACAACCGCTTACATATCCATGCTTGTCAGCCTTTGACCGATCCGGCCGTAATCCCTTCGATAATAAACCGCTGCATCGACAGGAAGAAGGCGACCATCGGAATAACGCCGAGTACGAGCGCGGCAAGCGCCATATCCCATTGTTTCGTATATTGGCCGAAAAACGAATAGGTGGCCAGCGGAATCGTCCGCAGGTCCGGGCTGTTCAGCACGAGCAGCGGCAGCAGGAAGTCGTTCCAAATCCACAAGCTGTTGAGCAGTATAACCGTGACGCTCATCGGCTTGAGCAGCGGAAAAATAATTTTCCAGAAAACGCCGTAGGGGCTGCAGCCGTCCACGGTGGCGGATTCCTCGATTTCCCGGGGAATAGCCTTGATGAAGCCGTGATATAAGAATACGGTCAGCGAAATCCCGAAGCCGAAGTAAGAGAAGATCAGTCCGAGCTTGCTATCCATTAAGCCGACCGTGCTTGCCACCTTGACGAGCGGGATCATGATCGACTGGAACGGGATAACCATCGCCGCCACGAAGGCGAGGAACAGCAGATTGTTGAACTTCGACGGGAACCTCACCAGCCGGTAAGCAGCCATGGAACCGATCACCACAAGCCCCAGGTTGCTGAAAACGGTAATAATCAGCGAGTTCGTAAATACTTTTGGAAAGTTCATGATGCCCCACACTTTGACATAGTTGTCGAAGTTGAGCGATTTCGGCAGATTCGCCGAATTGACCAGCAGGTCTCCGAACGATTTCATCGAGTTGACGATAACGAAATAGAACGGCACGAGGAAAAGCAGGGCAAGCACAATGGCTAACAGTTCCAGGACGAAGGTGCGCAGATTGTAACTTTTGGACGTATCCATTACACTTCAACCTCCTTTTTCTTCGTGACGGACACTTGAACGAGCGTAATGAGCGCCACCACGATGAAGAAAATAAAGGCCTTCGCCGTTCCTAAGCCGTAACGGTTGTTGCGGAATGCTTCTTCATAAATATTGAGCGCCACGGATTGCGTCGAGTTGAACGGTCCGCCCTGCGTCAAGGATACGTTCAGATCGTACATTTTGAACGCCCAGGAGATCGTCAGAAACAAGCACACGGTAACCGAAGGCATGATCATCGGGATCGTAATGTGGCGCAGCGCCTGCCAGCGCGTCGCCCCGTCGATGGTCGCCGCTTCCGTCAGCTCTTTCGGCACGTTCGCCAAGCCGGCGATATAAATGACCATCAAATAACCGGCCGTCTGCCATACGCTGACGATAATGAGTCCCCAGAACGCCGTCGGGGCGTCTCCGAGCCACGGGAGCTGGAAGAAGGCGATTTGGGTAAGCTCGCCAATGGTCGAGAACCCTTTGATGAAAATAAACTGCCAGATGAACCCGAGCAGCAGCCCGCCGATGACATTCGGCAGGAAGAAGACCGTCCGCAGCACGTTCCGCGTTTTGAGCGCCTGGGACAGCAGCAGCGCCAGACCGAAGCCGAGCAGATTCGCCAGAAGGACGTTCGTCACGGTGAACCGGGTCGTAAACCAGAACGCTTTATGGAAATCTTTATCCACCGTCAGGATATGTTTGAAATTGTCGAGGCCGATCCATTTGACGTTCGACGTGACCCCGTTCCATTCCGTGAACGAATAATACATGCTCATGAGAAACGGAACAAGGACAATGAGGCTGAAGAACAGAAAGGCCGGGCCGACAAAGACGAATTGCTGGAGCATGCCGGATAGCCGCTGTTTCGCTTTCATGGATTTTCCCCCTTTATTTCTTACCATTTGCAGGCCAAGCTGAAAGTATACCCCCAGTATATAAGCCTCAAAAAGCAAAGAACACGCATTCTGGTGACGTATCTGGTGGAATTTATTGACCTCAACTGGTACAATAATGGCGCCGACATTTACATGGAGGGAATCGCGATGATCCGTAACAGCATCCGGAATAAACTGATTGTGTTTCTGCTTGCGGCCACCATATTGCCGATTTCCACTTCCATCGTCATGACGTACTATTTTACGAAGCAAAATATAACGCGGGAAACGCTCCAGACGAATTCCAACCTGATCTATCAAGGCAAAACGAACATTATTAATTATTTGAACGGCATTCATCAGGCCTCGCTCACGGTGTATAACGACATTGATTTTTATGGAGCGATCGAAGCCGGGGCTTCCGATTACACGAGCCGCAACGAAATCGTCCGGGGCCTCCAGAGCATCGCCAATACCGTGAAGGATATCCAGCAAGTATACCTGTATATTGCCCAAACGGATAAAACGTACCTGTGGACCCAAGGGAACATCTACCGCAACGAAACGAACGAGCCGAAATTCATTCCTCCCGTCAGCCGGATGGAGAATGTCACTTTGGAGCCGACGCACCCGAGCCATTGGTACGGAACAAGCGGCTTCGGCCCGTTGCCTCCGGCTCCCGCGATCAGCCTGCACCGGAAGATTGTCAATGCCGTGACCATGAAAAACTTCGGCATTTTATCAATAGACTTTAACTTGGGCATGCTCTCTTCCATCTGCGAGCAGCTTTATCAAAAGGGAGAAGAGCAGCTTTATATCTTGGACAATCAAGGCCGGGTCGTATATGGCCTCGGGGCGGCCGGAACCCGGATCGACGAGCCTTGGGTGACCCATCTGCTCAGCTTGTCCGAACCGAGCGGAAGCTTCGAATCGGACAGCGGCGAATTCAAGGGCATTCAACTGTACGAGCGCATGACGACGCCTTATATGGAATGGACGCTCGTCAAACGGATTCCGTACGACCGGCTATACAGCAACGCCAGACAGCTGACAGAACTTAACACGCTCATCCTGATCGGGTTCCTTGTGGTGGTTATTTCAGCGACGCTGTACATTTCGTTCCGCTTTACCGCACCGATCAAAAAACTGATCGGATATATCGGAAAAATTCAATCCGGCAATATGCAGGTCGATATTCACGTCAAAGGAAACGACGAGTTCGGCATTCTCGCGAATCGCTTCCGTATTATGATGCAGACGATCAACAACTTGATCACGCAGGAGTACAAGCTGGAGCTGGCCAACAAGACAAATCAGTTGAAGGCGCTGCAGGCGCAAATTAATCCGCATTTCTTGTACAACTCGCTGCAATCGATCGGAACGCTTGCCTTGCAGCACGATGCGCCGCGGATTTATTCGCTTCTATCGTCGCTGGCTAAGATGATGCGCTACAGCATGAATACCAGCGTGGCCATCGTTCCGTTTGACAGCGAAGTAAAGCATGTCCGCTCCTATATGGAGCTGCAAATGCAGCGCTTTGAGCATCAATTAACCGTGGAGTATGACATTGACGCGGACACCCTTCAGGTCCCCGTGCCCAAGATGCTCCTGCAACCGATTGTGGAAAACTACTTCAAACACGGCTTCGACTCGGGACAAAATACGGGAAAATTGCTGATTGCAAGCCGCGTGGCGGAAGACGGACGCATGGAAGTAACGGTGGCGGACAATGGGAAAGGGATCGCGGAGGAAGAACTGCAGCGCCTGAAAGCGAAACTCGGTTCGCCATCGGAGCATCTGCAAGAAGAGGACAGCATCGGACTGATCAATGTGGTATCGCGTCTGCGGCTCTATTACAACCATGAAGCGGACATGAGGGTCGAGCATCACAAGCCTTACGGCGTCAAGGTAACGATCCTTATGCCCATGCATATGAAGGAGAACGGGGAACTATGAAAGCCATCATCGTCGATGATGAAAAGCACGTGCGGGAAGCGATCAAGCTGCTCGTCCAATGGAGCGACTTCGGCATCGATCAGGTGCTGGAAGCCCAGGACGGGCTGGATGCCGTCCGCCAAATCGAGGAGCATCGGCCGCAGCTCATTTTTACGGACATGATGATGCCCGTCAAGAGCGGCATGGAGCTGATGGAATGGCTGCAAAGCCAATACCCGTCCGGCAAAACGATCGTCATTAGCGGGCACGACGAATTCGAGCTTGTCCGGCATGCAGTTCAATACGGCGGCGTCGATTACATCTTAAAGCCCATCGATCACGAGCAATTGGCTGCCGCGGTGGAGAAGGCGGTATCCGCCATCCGGCGCGAAGAATCGGAACGCCGCCTGCAGCAGGCGCGCAATATCGAGATGAATCAGCTGAAGCCGGTCTATTGGGACAAAATCTTGTCCAACCTGCTGACCGAGCCGAAGCTGTATGCCCAGCACGCTAAGGCCTTGGACGCGGAGTTCGGGCTTGGACCTTCGGTAAAAGAGTGCCGGATCGCCATCTTGAGCCTGGATACGATAAGCCTCAGCTTCAAGGACAAGTTTATGGCCGATTACGAGCTGCTCTTTTTCTCGCTCACGAACATCTGCAACGAGCTGCTGTCCGCGCGCGCGTCCGAAGGCCCCCGGGAAGGCATCGCCTACCGGTATTGGAACAGCGACAGTGAAGCGATCCTGCTGCTTTACGGTGAACTGGACCAGACGCAAGCATTGCTCGAACGCATTCGGGAAGGCATCCGGGACACGTTCCGCAGCTCCTTCGATACGGGCGTCAGCCGGGTGCATCCGTTTCCCGAAGGACTGACGGCCGCCTATCTTGAAGCCAGGCAAGTGCTTCGCAGACGGAATCTGCTGATCCGGGAGAAGCGCACGCTGATCGCCGGACCCGCAGCGGCGGCGCCAAGCAGCCGGCAGCTTTCTTTTACGGATTACGCCGAACCGATCCGGCTCTCGGTGCAGAGCGGCAGCGAGGAGCAGATCCGCCGCGCAGTCGCCGCGTGGTTCGCGGACGTGCGCAAGCTGGATTGTATCGACATGGAGCAGCTTGAGCATTGGTGGCACGAGTACAATGTCGTGCGCAGCCGCTGGCAGGCCGAGCTGTTCGAGGGAGACGGGCTCCGTGGCGAAGAGGAGCACAGCGCGCCGTTCGTCGTTCCGCTGGACGAGGAAGGCTTTTTGTCCCTCGACCGCTGGGAGCAGCAGCTCGTCCGCAGCTTGTCCGAGCTCTCGCGGCTGCTGCTGTCGCATCAGCGGCAGGATAGCAACGTTATTTTTGAAATTGCCAAATTTATTCAAAATCATTACCATCAGGACATTACGCTGCAGGAAATCGCCAACCATTTTTACTTGAGCCGCGAATATATTTCCCGTAAGTTCAAGCAGGAATTTCATGTGAATTTATCCGATTACATCAGCGGCATCCGCATCGATAAAGCCAAGCTGCTGCTTTTGAACCCGAATCTTCGCATTTCCCAGATCGCCGCCATGGTCGGCTACGACGACGAAAAATATTTCAGTAAAGTGTTTAAGAAGACGGTTGGCATCTCTCCTAACGAGTACAGGAAGGTGAACCAACCATGAGTATGCAGATCGAGCCGGCGGGACAGCCGTCGACTCCGCTCAACGTTAAGACAAGGAAACCGACGAAGAGAACGTACCTGATTCTGGCGTTGGTCTGGGCCGTACTTGTCGGCTCGGGCGCATGAGGCGCCAAGCTTTATACCGATCATTTGAAGCGACAGCTGAAAGAAGAGCTCGACGACGACGACAATAAAACCGGCAAGCGGTTCCCGCTTAGCACGACGGTGCTCGGAGGCAAGTTCGTCTACGGCTTCGAGCCGACGTTCGAGGATTTGGCGTTCATCGGGATTAGCACTGACCGGAAGCTGATCGGCGGCAAATTTTCGCGGCAGGAAGATTTGGACAAGCTGAAGCCGTCCTTCGGGGCGACATTCGTGCCGATCCTGCTCCAAGACGGGAAAAAGCAGAACATACCGAATCAGTGGCTAACCTCTCCGGCCCGCGCGCCGCGGACGGTGGTCGGCAGCTTTAATACGATCAGCTGCTCTTTATGGTGACGGACGGCAATGGCGAAAACGGACATTCCGGCGCCACGCTGCCGGAGCTTCAGGACAAGCTGGTCGCACTCGGCGTCAAAGACGCCTACAATCTGGACGGGGGCGGCTCGTCGAGTTTGATCTATGACGGACAAGTGATCAACCGGCCGTCCGATGCCGGAGGACGCCTGCGGCCGCTGGCGACGCACTTCTTGTTTTTCAAGTAAAATTCATATTTAGCGTTTTCTTTTGCCAAATGGTTGGTTATAATATAGGCGGGAGGTGCTGAGTAAATGTCAGTCACATTTTGGATCGTTAACCTTGTTTTTCTTATGTTTATCGTCTCGATGCTTACCGCCGCATACAATGATGACAAAACCAAGGGACTTTAATCATACGCTTCCCTTCGCCTGCGGGTTGAAAGACTCGGCTTCCGAATCAATCAAGGTTCCGTTACAGCACCTGATTGCATTTGCGGCCGGCATCTTTCAACCCGTTTTTCGCGCTCTGCAGATACATTTTGTATCTATCCCCATATAAAAATAGAACCACCGGCTAATGTGTGTCTTCCTTCTCCTCCGCAGCTGGCTGCGAAATCTGGTTAAGGGTTATCGGACTGCTGTTAAACTTTTGCCAATCGAGCGGATTGAGCCCAAGCTGCCTCATTATTTCATGGATTTCCAAAAGTATAACGTTTTCATCTCCAGTAGTCATTGCGATTCGCTCCATCCGAAAAGTCCACCTCTATATGGTTATAGTTATGTTTTTGTATGAGCTTGACCGAAAAATCTAAAAATCCTTTACAGGCATTCTAGCATAGCAAGCGTTACAAAATCGTTACAAAAATTAAAGAATTCATAAATTTTCCTCTTGCTTTATTAAATTTTGGCTAAACATTTGATATAATATCCAAAGACCTAGTCCTGTTATACTAATTTTAACGAAAACTCAAATCCAACTGGGGGACTTTGGGCTTATGTCATTTTTCATTTCCGCCGATTCTCTGATGCATTACGAACTTTACGAATGCCCCGCAAAGGGAGCGAAAACTTTGGTTATGATCCACAGTGCCGGATTAAATTCCACCTTCTGGCAGTCCATTGTCCCGCTTCTCGAATGGCGTTATTCCATCCTCTTGTACGATTTAAACGGCCACGGACAAAGCAGTGAAAGACACACAGACATTTCATGGGAGCTGCTGACCGGAGAACTCCATGCTCTGCTGCACTTTCTTAGATTAGAGCGTGTCACCCTGCTGGGTCACGACTTCGGGGCACACCTCGCCATCCAATTCGCAGCGGCGTACGGCTCAATGGTTGAAAGCCTCATCCTGATCTCGCCGTTCGCCCACCTTCCGCTTGCCTCGCTTCATAAAGAATACAAGCTGCGCATCTCCCTCGCCAAGAAACTGGCCCGTCCAACGCTTGGGAAAGCCATGGCGAAGCGCATGTCCGTCAAGCATATGGATACGGTTTTGATGCAGCGAATCGTGCAAGCCTTTGAACGGGTCCATTTCCCCACCTATGTTCAAATGCTGGAACTCGCGACAAAGCCCTTATTTCTGAAAGATTACCTCGTCCTCCAAAAGCCTTCGCTGCTGCTCTCCGGCGAGCAGGACCCAGTCTTCACGCCGGCGCTGGCCGGTCTGACGCATGCGCAGTTGGAGACGACGGCCTTCTTGGTCGTCCCGGACGCCTCAAGCCTGGTGTTCGTCGATCAGCCGATTTATTCGTCCGACTGGATCGATGCCTTTATCCGCAAGCCGTTTCCTGGACAACGGAATAATGCCATAAACCGCGAGCTGCGGCAGCACGTGCGGCAATTGACAAAACAGGGCTACGAGCATTGGGGTGGCAACCGGATTCAAATCCGCTGCTTGGGCAAGTTCGAGGTTTGCCTGAACGACCGGATCGTGCCGGACGGCTGGAATACCCGGTACGCCAAAAGCCTGATGATCTATCTGGCCTTTCATCCGACCGCTACGCGGGAGCAGCTGTGCGAAGCTCTCTTCCCGGAAGTCGAGCACCCGAATGCGATGCGGAATTTGCGGGTCTATTTAAGCCACTTCTCCAAATTGCTGGAGACGAATGATACGGAGAAGCCGTGCGTGACCATCGGAAGAGATATCGTGAAGCTTCATTATCTTGTCGATTGCGATTTAGTGGAATTTCTGAACGATCTGCAGCAGGTCGCCGCGGAGCAGGATAACGAGGTGAAATACGGGCTGTGCGAAGATTTGCTTAGCCGGCTCAGCGGCAAGCTCATGCCGGGATGCTACGATCCTTTTGCCTTATCGCTGAAAGAAAAAGTCGAGCAGCTATGGGAAGGCATCACCTTATGGGCGGCGGATTATTGCATGCTGACCGAAAGAAGCGGTCAAGCGATTCCATTCCTGCTCAGCGGACTACAGCACGGCATGGCGGACGAAACCTTGTATTATGACCGGTTGATCTCCATTTATCAGCAGAACGGCAACGCCAAAGAGCTGCGCAAATGGGCCCGTAAAAAAAGAAGCAGCTTGTCCGCGCCCCCGGCGGAGGAAAAGCTGTAAAAGCGGCTTCGGTAAGACGAAAAAGCACGGCCGGTGTCCTTACGAAACATTCCGGCCGTGCTTTTCCAGTTGCGGATTATCCCTGCGCGGCTGCGCGGATTACCCTTTCAATTGATGCATCTCGCCCAAACATTCGCCGCAAATGTGTCTTTCCTTAAAATCGGTCACTTGCTCCATCGAGCCGCAAAAAACGCAGCGGGGACGATACCTCTCCAGAATGATATGATCACCGCTTACCAATATTTCAACAGGATCGCCTTCGTTCATTTGGTATCGTTTGCGCAGCGATTTCGGAAGTACAATTCTGCCGAGCTGGTCGACTTTTCTTACTACTCCTGCCGGTTTCATCATCAATTCACCTCACTTTCGCACGATTACGCTTGCCCTCCATATAGTTCGACGCTGATGTCAAAATTCCTTCCCAAAATTGCGAGTTTTCTCGGTTGATTTCGATAAGAGTCGCATTTTCGCAACGAATGTGCCAAGCTTCAGGACAATTCTGGAAATTCGGTCTGCCGGAGCGCTTCGAACAGAACGATCGCCGCGGCATTGGACAAGTTCAACGAACGGACAGCGTCCGTCATCGGCAGCCGCATCAACGAATCCGGGTGCTCTGCCAGGATCTCCGGGGCAAGCCCTTTCGTTTCTTTGCCGAATACCAGAAAATCGCCGTCTTGAAATGTCAAATCCGTGTAAACTTTAGACGCCTTGGTCGTAGCAAAAAAGAAACGGCCGTCCTTGTATTTTTCCTTTACTTCCTGAAACGAATCGTGATACTCCAGCTTGACAGCGTGCCAATAGTCCAGTCCGGCCCGCTTGAGGGTCCGGTCGTCCGTGTCGAAGCCGAGCGGACGGACCAAGTGCAGCCAAGTGCCGGTTGCGGCGCACGTTCTGGAGATATTCCCCGTGTTGGCTGGTATTTCCGGCTCTACCAGTACGATATGAAAAGCCATGCTGCTCCGTTTTCCTCCCGAATGCCTTTTTAATTTTACATACGTTTTACCTGTTCTTAATACGAAGATGATAGTGGCCTGAGATAATGAATTCATCCAAGCGACTACAAAGGAGACTATCCGAAATGATGAAGAAGAAAATTCTTATCGTCGACGACGAACCTTCAATTTCGATGCTCATAGAATTTAACCTGAAGCTGGTCGGCTTCGAAGTGCATTGCGTCTATGACGGCGAAGCGGTATTCCAGGCGATTCAGCATTTCCGCCCCGATCTGATCGTGCTCGACCTGATGCTGCCCAAGATGGATGGCATTCAAGTGTGCCGCAAGCTGCGCGGCCAGAACAATCTCGTGCCGATCATTATGCTGACGGCGATGCAGGACTTGTCTGACAAAATCGCCGGGCTCGATAACGGCGCCGACGATTACATGACGAAGCCCTTCAGCCCGCAAGAGCTCATTTCGCGGATTCAAGCGATCCTGCGCCGCATTCAAACTTTGCCTTCCGCAAGCCCGAACACGCCGGTCTCCATCGGGCAGATCGTCATCCAGCCCGATCAGCGGGAAGTGAAGATCAAGGGCCAGCCGATCGAGCTGACGCCCAAAGAATTCGATCTGCTGCTCTTTCTGTGCAAGCACCGCGGCAAAGTGCTCAGCCGCCAGCAGCTGCTGCACGGCGTCTGGGATTATCATTTCCTTGGCGATACGCGGATCGTTGACGTGCATATCAGCCATTTGCGCGACAAGATCGAGACCAACGCGCGCAACCCTGAATATATCGTAACCATTCGAAACGTCGGTTACAAATTGGCCGAGCCTGCCATGAAAGAATCTTACGCCTAATATTCGATACAACGAGCGCCGCGCAAACTTGCCGCGGCGTTCTTGCCCTATTCACGTCGTACAAAAAGCAGCCTTCGCTCGGCTTCATGCCGTGGCGAAAGCTGCCGGGCGGGTCTGTTACCCGTTGCGTTTTTGGAAATCAACCATAAATTCGGCAAGTGCGGCGCAAGCTTCGTAAGGAACCGCATTGTAGGCGGAAGCGCGAATGCCTCCAACGCTGCGGTGACCGGCCAGACCGACGAAGTTGTTCTTCTCCGATTCTTTGATGAAAGCTTTTTCCAGCTCTTCGCTCGGCAAGCGGAACGTAACGTTCATGATGGAACGGCTGTCCGGGGCGATGTTTCCGGTATAGAATCCGCCCGATGCATCGATAACATCATAGAGCAGCTTCGTTTTGGCGACGTTCTGCTTCTCCATCCCCTCTACTCCGCCGTTCTCCTTCACCCATTTCAGCATCAGGTTAACGACATAGATCGAATGTACGGGAGGCGTGTTATACAGCGACTGATTTTTCGCATGCGTCGTATAGCGCAGCATGACGGGAACATGCTTCGGCTCTTCCTGGAGCAGATCGTCGCGGATGACCGCAACGGTTACGCCGGCAGGACCGAGGTTTTTTTGCGCCCCCGCATAAATCATCGCGAATTTATGGGCATCGATCGGACGGCTCAAAATGCCGCTGGTCATATCGCCGATCAGCGGAATGTCTCCGGTTTCCGGAATGTGCGACCATTGGGAGCCCTCGATCGTATTGTTCGTTGTCATATGCACGTAAGCGGAGTTCGGATCGATCCGAATATCTTCGGCTTTCGGCAAACTTCTCCAGTTCGTTTCTTTATTAGAGGCGGCAATGACCGCTTCCCCGACAATTCGGGCATCCTGGTATGCCTTCTCAGAAAAGCTGCCCGTTACAAGGTAGCTCCCCACCTTGCCAGGCTTCAGGAAGTTGAGCGGAATCATTGAAAATTGCATGCTGGCGCCGCCGCCCAAAAATAGTACCTGATAGCCGGACGACAAACCGAGCAGTTCGAGCATCAGCTCTTGGGTTTCACGGTTCAGCGCTTCATATTCCTTGCTGCGGTGGGAGATCTCCGTCAGCGACATGCCGATGCCGTTGTAATCGACGAACGTTTCTTGAGCTTTCTGCAGCACTTCGAGCGGGAGCGCAGCCGGGCCGGGATTGAAGTTGTAAGCGCGCTTGGACATGTTTAAAACCCCTTCGCTTTTCATATGATATGGCTATGATAGCAAAGGTTGCATCGCCGCATCAAGTGTAAGTTTCATGAACATCGGAAAGGAGAGAAGTCTCGAATGGAACCGTCCGACCGCCTGTTCGTCGCCGTCCCAGCTCCGCCGTCCGTGATTTCCTCCGCCGAGTCTTTGGTCCTACGACTAAAGGATCGGCTCGCCTTCGCAAGATGGGTCCATCCTCAGGATTTGCATCTTACTTTGCAGTTTCTCGGCGACGTTGCGCGGAACCGGAGCGATCGAATCGCGCAAGCAGTCGAACAAGCGGCTGCGGGCGCAGCTCCCTTCTCGCTTCATTTTCAAGGCTTGGGAGTGTTCGGCAAGCCGAGCGCTCCGTCGGTGCTGTGGGCCGGGGTGCAGGGAGAAGTGGAGAAATTAGGGCAGCTTCAACGCCGGATCGAGGACGCGATGACAACGCTGGGGTTCGCTGCGGAAAACCGTCCGTATAAACCGCATTTGACGCTGGCCAGAAAATTTACAGGTCCGGCCGGAAGCCATGCCGCAATGCTGGACGTTGCGCTGCCCGACGAATGGCAGACGCCTTGGCCGGTCAAGGAAACCGTGCTTTATCGCAGCCGCTTGGGCAGCCGTCCGATGTACGAGCGTGTCGCCTCGTTTCCTCTCGGCTGAAAGAACGCGAACAAACGATGAGTTTGGCAGAAGAAAGGCAGCAGGACATCGTACCCTGAGGCAGGGCCTAATCGTCGGTTAAAAGAGCGGCCTCATCCGGCGGGGCCGCAGGTTCGGGCGGACGGGCGGTCTCCTCAATGGTCAAAAACTCCATGGCTTTCATCGGATTCATGCCTAACTGACGCAGCAAATCTCGAATATCGAGCAATATGGTTTTGTCCATAGCTACCTCTCTCCAATGGTCATCCTCAGGGTCTCCTTGTCTATGCTATGTATTGTAACGGAATGTTCATCACTTTTGATAGTCTAAAATGGTTATTTTATCGACTATAAAGATTTTTTTATCAGGTCTGTCAAATCACGACAATATGCGCACATATGGATGATTTTGTCACTGGGCCTGGTCGTAAGTCACCGTTTGTCTCATCTTCAGCTGTACGACAATTTTGCGAAGCGAATCTTTGTTCAGGCCGAGCTCGTTCAGCTCCTGAATCAATTGAACCCATTCCTGGTCCAGCGTCTCGGGCTTGTCCCCCTGATCGTGCAAAATAAGCGTTTGTACGTTTACGCCGAGTACGGGCGCGAGCTTCCGAAGAAACTGGATGGACGGATTCGATTGCAAGTCCCTTTCGATCGAACTCAAATAAGATTTGGCGACGCCGGCGCGGGCTGCAAGCTCCGTAAGCGACATGCGTTTCTGATGTCGAAGGGACTGAATTCGTGCCCCGATCATGATTAATTCCTCCTTAGTTTTCCCGAAGGCCGAGTTTAATAGTTTTAGTTCTATATTCATACTAATTGTATCATATTAAGATACGTTTTGTATCTATATTTTAAAAATTTTATTATTTTTTGCCTATTGACCGCAACTTTTTTTTGGAATAGGGTTCTTCACAAACTTTGCTACGTAATGTATAATCTAGTCAAGCTTGAATTCAACAGATTTCGACAAAAGTCACACGGAGACTAGTACATCGGCAATGTTTTGGAGGGAAACGGAAATGGTCAGAATCGGGGATAAAGTCGCTCTGCTCCGCGAAAAGCAAGCGCTCACTCAGGAAGAGCTTTCCAGTAAAATCAACATTTCGCGCGCTTCGCTCTCTCATTACGAGAAAAACCGAAGGGAGCCGGACTACGAAACCGTGGTCAAAATTGCAGATTTTTTCAAGGTATCCATCGATTACTTATTGGGAAGAACGGAGGACCCAAGAGTCGTACTGGAGCCGGAAGTACGGGCTTTCGTAGATAGTCTGGAGCTGTCCGACGAAAAGATTATCGACCGATTCTCCTTAACCGTAGACGGCATGAAACTGACTTTTGACGAGGCAAAGCGGTTCATTGCCTTCGTAAGGGCCGAAAGATCGCTCAGATAACGCTGCCGGCTTCCCCTCCTGCCAAGCAAGCAGCCTGGCTCGATCCTCATTTCCATACAATCAGGTATACATGCGCCCCGCAATGGCAATAATGGGCAATTGAGCGTTCGGCACGGTTCGCCGCGGATCGATCCTTATCCTGGCTTCGTGTGGCTGGGCGATACGGACACTTGGGCAGAGGGCAGCTCCCCCTCTCCTGTACAAGGTTTGGGTATAACGGCATCTGGTATACTTATTGTATCACAAATTAGATACAAATTGTAACCCTTTTTTTCTTTTCTTTGCCACTCGTTTACAGAATTTATCCAAAACGGGGAAGAACCATCCTTCACAAATGTCGATACGTAATGTATAATTTAATTACTTCCTAACACAGCCTGGGAGCTTGACTTTTTGTTACGGCCGTTCTTTATAGAAAACAGGCCCCGCTGTGACAAGTGAAGCAAACGCATTCAATTGGTCTGGGAAAGTTTGCTCCTGAAACGGTCTACTCCAGATTTTGTTTTAGGTACAACGACTCATTCGCAACGATTTGACAGACCTGGAACGAGATATTTCTTCCTATCCGGAGGACTATCGTATACTTAAGATGATCGGGGTGAGAACAGTTGGGGCAAATTGGAAACCGCATCGCTGCATTAAGGGAAAAGCAAGGAATGACGCAAGAAGAGCTTTCCTTCAAACTCGACATTTCCCGCGCCTCCCTCTCTCATTATGAGAAGAATCGCCGGGAACCCGACTACGATACCCTGGTGAAAATCGCCAATCATTTCAAAGTATCGATCGACTATTTGCTTGGTCGCACGCAGGACCCGGAGATGGTGCTGGATCAGCAAGTCAGACAATTCGTCGACAGTCTGGAGCTGTCGGACGAACGAATTTTGCAGCATTTCGCGCTTACGATTGACGGAAAGCAGCTCACGCCGGAGGAAGCCAAAC
This sequence comes from Paenibacillus elgii, assembly GCA_042219835.1. Taxonomy (GTDB): domain Bacteria; phylum Bacillota; class Bacilli; order Paenibacillales; family NBRC-103111; genus Paenibacillus_G; species Paenibacillus_G elgii_A. The sequence continues at coordinate 178,251 of JBHJMN010000003.1, read as the reverse complement.
GGTTCATCGCCTTTGTCCGGGCAGAGCGGTCCTTTTAAGCATGGTAAAGTTAAATTAAAATTGCAAAACGCTTGTCGGATTCCTCCAAGCGATTTGCAATTTTTTTGCGCGTTATGGCTATTTTCGCTTTCTCTACTGCCACTGCTGCTTTCCGGTAAGAAAATACGTTTCGAGAATTTTTGCCCACAAATCGTAGCCTTTGTCGTTAGGATGGGCATCGTCATACATGATGTCCTTGAGCGGCGTTTGAAGATTCGCCAACTCCTTATTCATTGCATCGTAGATATTAATGTACTCCCAGCCTTTGCTTTTGATGAATTCTTCCGTTTGTCGAATATAATCTTCATAGCTTAAACCTTCTTTATTCTTCGCTTCACCGTGCAGTCTCGGGTTGGGGGATTGCAGTATGATGCGGCTGTCCGGCAGCTCGGTATGAAGGTGCATTATAATTAATTCGATATTTTTTTTGGTCGTTTCAACGGGAACGTTTTGTCCGTAATCGTTAAGCAGACACGTTTCGAACAATATCACATTCGGCTTCTGTTGTATCAGAACATCCGCCTTCTTTTCTTTAACAATTCGGCTGGTGGTGTAGCCTCCCCATCCGCTGTTATGATATCTCAGTTTCTCTAACCCACGTTCCTTCTTCAAGCGTTCGTAAAGCTTGTTAACCCAGGTTTTGTTGACACCGGTCGAACCCGATCCGGACGTAACGCTGCTTCCAAGCGTAGAAATAACGAGGCTTTTGTTTGGGGTAACCTGCGTTTTTAACATTGATGCCACCGGAGTGATCCGGCGGCAACTTTCCACATGGTCCAGAAAATACTTGGGGTCTGCGCATTCCGATTGGGACGGTCCTCCCATAATGATCAAACCTGATATAAGCAATCGGATTAAATTTTCAAGAAGCTCCCACCCGTTCAATGCGATCCCCCCTAATTCAGCATAATTATTCCTTCATATTGGACGTCAAGGACCAGATCGACTTTGGTTGGCGTTTCCGAATAGGCGTTGACTTCCAACTGCTTGCTTTTCATCCGGGGAACGGATATATGAATCCCTCCAGATCCTGTTTCTTTAAGCAATTTGATTTTCAGATTGGTTTCGTCCCACGTCAATTGGAACAGCTTAGAGCAGTGCAGACTCGCCTGCTTGGCTACCAAATGGATATACCCTTCAGCAAAAATTCCGAGTGAACCAACAATCTTCCACTGAGAGTTGTTTCCTGACGATCCAAAATTAAGAATAGTTTGACTTTGACCTACAGGAACTGAGAACGTCGGTTTCTCCACATGGATGCACTCTCCGCCGTTCTCATAAACCGTATTGCCAGAGATGGACACCATTTTGGATTCTTCCAGTAGGATACCGTGACTCTTATTGGCACGAACGATATTGTTTTTGACTTGAATGCTGTGGCTTGAACCGGCCAAATTTATACCGCTTCCGGCATTGTCGGTAATAATATTGTCTGAAATCGCCGCATCCGACATTTTGTTACCGGCATAACGAATGCCCCCCGAGCCGCAGTTCGTAATATTGTTACCCACGATAGTAGCTTTGTTTCCTTGGTTTTCCTTCGAATATTCAAAATGTACCCCATAATTTTTGCAATTGCGAATTTCGTTGCCGATTACGGCTATTTGTTCGGCATTCAACACATAAATTCCAGAATTTAACTTATTATCCGGATCGTCTTGCACGCCATCGATAATGTTGGCCGTTATGGAAATATTACGGCAGTTATCTTCTACATGGATCGCTTCGTAGCGGCAATTTTTAAGGATGTTTCCAATAACGGACACCCGAGTAACACCTGCCATTCCGATTCCGAAACCGGCCGTGTCCCCGGTTCCCTTTCCTTTCGGCACGGAAATGAAATTATTCGCAATAATGATATTTCCTGCCGACTCGTAAATCGCCTTCTTTGTTCCCGTAATGGGACTGTTTAATTCAATTGCGTCCCCATAGATGTCTAAAAATTGGTTGCCGATAATTCGGAGGTCTTCCAAATCGTCGGCTTTGTAATTGCAAAGTACGCCGTACGTCACCGAGTCAAACAAGCAATCCTGAATCAGGACATGAGCAATGCCCGTGGCATTCATGGCAATACCCTGGGTTCTTATCCCTGTGAATTTACAATTCCGAATAACGATATGCTGGCTGTTCCGCGAAATATTGATATTGATGCCTGCGTTTTCATTCAAGTTTTCCATCCATAGCCCGTCGATTTCAATATGATTTCCCGCAAGATTCAGTATATCGATTTGGTTATTGTAAGGTTTGACCAGCTTCGCTTTTCCCACAAGATTCGTATTATGACCAACGGTGACCCGTGAATGAAGCAAGTACGTGCCGTTGGGGAAATATACCGTTCCTCCGCCTGCTTTGGCGCAAGCATCGAGAGTTTTTTGAATCGCCAAGGCATCATCCTTTTGACCGTTACCTGCGGCTCCGAAATCCAAAACGTTCAATTTATCGTCGTTCGAGGGAGCTTGAGCGGAAGCAGGCGCCATCATATTGGCCGCCAATGTAACTCCGCCTACTCCCAACATGCCCAGCATCGCCCTTCTCGTCATGGTTCGATTAAATTCGCTTCCCATCGTAAACCTCCGCTTCGAATTTCGTTTCCAATTCTAGTTGATATAGTATTAAATATCGGGTCACTTGTCCGATCACTTTAGCTCTATTTTACCAATATAATGTAGGAAACAAAACATTTGACGGAGGTGGTTGCAAGTGGTTTATACGCTGGAAAACGTGCGGGATCTAAAATATGGCGCCTTGGGCAATGGAGCGCAAGACGATGCACCCGCCATTCAGAAAGCATTGGACGCCGTGGCAGCGCTTGGCGGCGGCGTTGTCTACTTGCCGCAGGGAACATATAACATCGGCAATGTCCTTACTTTGAAAGATAACACCAAATTGCTGGGGACCGGGAAAGGAAGCATTATTGTTAACAGAAATGACACAAACCGAGCGCTGTTACAAATCAAAGGAAACGACGTGATGGTGGAAGATTTGATGCTGGAATATTCGGCACCAAGCAACGGTGTCGGGATCGACTGGGGAGCGGGCGCAACGCATTCCTCGATCCGTAACTGCTTGTTTACTGGCATAACAGCTCAAGGTATTAATATGAACCAGCCTGGAATTAAGCATATATCCATTACAAACTGCCAGTTCTTCAAAATCAACTACGGTATTTTGGTCAATTTGTACGCAAACGATCTTTACGATTTGCGGATCATCGGTAACCAGTTTTTCGACATTTACGGCGACCCCATTGAAATTAATAGCCCAATCAAACAAATGGGTATGAACCGCGAGCCCTTCGATTCCGCGCACGCCATTATTATTTCCGGCAACTACATCTCCTGCCCGCTGGGGCTAGGGACCAGTGAAAATTCCGGCTTCGGCATCGGGATTGCAGGCGCCACCAGAGTAACTATCGTAGGGAATGTACTCGACAATTGCAGGCAGCAGGGCATTCATATCGAGGATTACGCTTCCCATATCGTCATCAACGGCAATACGATTTACGACGTTGGGTCCGAACCGAACAACGGAACCAACTCGGGGATATACGTACTTGATGGAGACTTCATTACCATTAACGGCAACTCGATTTACAGGTGCGACGACTATGGCATCCAGTTGGACTACAATTCCTCCAGACGAGTCCACGGCGTTTCCCTTGCCTCCAATCTGATCACAGATTGCGGCAGCGGCATTCTTATCAGCGGCGGCGGTTTCAATGATTTTAGTATTACCGATAACATCGTTATGCGAAATTCAGGCCACGGACTTACTATCGTAGGAGAACCGATCGGAATCAAGGTTACGGGCAATACGTTTCGCAGCAACGGCGCTTACGGGATTGTCATGAATAAGGGTATATTTTTGGGCGAGCTGTCCGGTAATTCCTTATACGGGAATAAAGCCGGCGCTTACCAATATACCTCATCCTCTACCAAAATTCCGCTGGTCTTGGGAGACCAAACCAACTACTTGTTCACTCCGATCACCGGAAATTATACCCCGTGGGTCAATGTCATATCACTGGGCAAAGTTGCCGACGGCTTGCTTTATTGCATAGCCAAAAACGGAACGCAAAGCAAAACAGAACTGCATAAAATTCAGTGGGACGGCCTCCAATTAAATTCGATCAAAGTCAAGGAAGAATTAATCGGAACCATCGAATTGATGGAACCCCGGATAAACGGAAACAACTTGCAGCTGCAGGTTCACCATACTGCGGCAAACGGAACCAACATACAATTATTTGTCCAATTTTTCGGAAAAATTATGTTTGCCTAGTAACGGTTCGCAGGCGCAATTATTGGCTCGACAAATCCCAAGCTTCCACCGCTGTCATATACGTTTGTCTATACCCGCCGGCAAGGTAAAGGACTTTGTCCAATATGGCGACCTCCAGTTCATTCCGGTTACCGTAAACCGGCTCCTTCAGCGGCGTCCACCGATCGGCAGACGGGTCGTATCGCTCGGCGAATTGTTCTTCCGTGCCCCCGCCAACTGCAAAAAGTTGCCCTTGCACGAACGTTAGAGCCGGGTGCATACGCGAGACAAGCATCGGTTTCTCTTGCGTCCAAGCATTCTTCCGAAAATCAAAAGCCAGTAATGTATTCAGCGGTTTTACAGTACCGTATGCGTTATTCGCCCCTCCTGCGACATAAAGAATGTCGTCCGAAATGACGGCTCCATGGCCGAAACGCGGGGCTGGCATGCGGTCGATCAAGCGCCGATCTCCCGTATTCGGATCGAACTGCTCCACAGTATCTTGCGTTACGCCCCATGAATCGTAACCACCGATAACATAAACCCTTCCGTCATAGACAACGATGGCCGGGTCGTACCTCTCACAAATAATCTCCTTTTTAACGCTCCATTTGTTCGTTTTCGGATCGTAAATTTGGACGGGGAGGTATCGTTTCGTGTTTGGATCGTATCCCGCGATCACATATAAAAGTCCGTCGATTACGGCCGTTTTTAAATGGACTCCCGGCATTGGCAACCCTGCTTTCAATGTCCAGCGGTCGGCTAGAGGATCATACTCTTCAACCGAAGCAAGCATACCTGACACCGAGCCGTTCTCTCCGCCAACGGCATACAGTTTATCGCCGATCGTTTCCAGGCCGAATCCGGCGCGCCCGTCATGCATCGGCGCCTTTGCCGCCTGAACCACTTCCGCAAATGCCGTCCCCATGGAGATCGAGGCGGCAAAAACGCAGCAGAACGCAAAAAGCAAGACCGCTTTGTAAACGCAGCAAGGTTTCCCCATTCCCGCCACTCCTTATTTCATCATTTTATCCAGAAATGCTCTTGTGCGGAACTCGGAGTACGAAACCATGTAAGCGTCAACGATGACCGTTCCGGACCCGGGAGCCGACGAACTTACTTTCAGTTTCACATAGTCTTTGGCATATCCGGCCGGAATGTGGATAGCTGCCCTGTATACTTTATTGTTGGAAGTGCCGGTTGGAAGTGGAAGAAGCATGCGCATGGTCGCGTTATCGTTATCTACTAGTTTCCATTGCGTGTCCGGCCCCGCTCCGAGCGAAAGATAGACGGTCGAGCCGCGAACAAAATCGTTGACAGGAATCGTAAATTCCTCCTCCTTCATCACACCAGTGACGCTTTGTTTCGGATAATTTTCAACGATCACCTCAGGTCTTTCATAGCGGGGATAACCATTGACCTGTCCTCCGAAAACGGTTCCTTCCTGCTTACCGTCAAGCTCGACTTTTGCCTGATTATATACAATCAGCCGCGGCGGGATCGAGGAGATCTTGACATCGGTCGAGTTATATACGGTAATGTCGTGTGCGGCCACCCGGGCGAGCCCGACCACGTATTCCGACAAGGACGAAAACATCTGGTCCGTGTCGATCTGAATTCGTTCGTAAGTTTGTTCCTCATCGTAAAGAAAGCCGTCTGTGAAACCGTTCGTACATTCGTTGTTTTTAAAAAGGAACTGGCAGTTATTGATTTTATCGCGCTTGGAAAACACATACTTCGGGCACAGCGGCCCGTTGTAGTCCCCGCTCAACCCTTTGCGAAAAATATTGTTACAAATGCTGATATCCTCAAATTCTCCGAACAGCAAAATAAACGATTTACGGATGTCTTTAAAGCCAAGATCTTTTTTATCGGCATCCGTACCGCTACCGCATCGGTTAAACATATTGTTCGCAATGGAGATGCCGGCATTCCCGGGGCGGATCTCAAAAGCGTTTCCGCTGATCCGATCGAAATAATTATCATGGAACTGCAGCAACTGGCATCCGCTCAGTACGACGGCCGAATCACGGTTAATCCATTCAAAGCGGCATTTTACAACCATGTTAGATTTTGCTTGCATCCAGTCGAATGCTTTGGCTCCGACAAAAATACATTGGTCCCAAAGCGAATCGATAATCCGCCCCAAAAATAAAGCTCCCGTTTCGTAAGCTGTAAAGGCGCAGGAAATAAACTGAAAATTGTGGTAGGAATCGCTTTCGCCGCCCGGCGCTTTTAAAATCGCAATGAACTTGCTGAAACTGCAATTCACAAATGTCATATTTCTGGGGCTGGAGGGGTTAGCCAGCAGCGCGAAATCGCGGAAAGAGATGTTATTGAACGCACCGCGCTTCATACCGGAAGCGAACAAAACGTTATTACCGTTACCGGCAATAACGGTTCCTTTGTCAAAATCAAAGTACCCCGGCTGCGACCAATACGTTTTGTTAGCCGCTTCACCCTCCATCATGACATTGTCAATATCTTTAAGCGAACCATTGATCCGATAAACGCCATGCGGAACAACAATTCGGCCGCCATATTGTTTAACTTGGTCGATGGCGGCTTGAAAAGCCGACGTATCGTCCGTCTTTCCGTCTCCCTTGGCGCCGAACGAAAGTATATTTACGCCTGGCAGTGTTTCTGTTGTCGTTGTTCCCGAAGATGCAGCTTTGGCAGCACGTCCTGAGAAGACGCGGATGCCGGAAGCCAACGTCAAGCCGGTCAACCCTAAGATGGCCAGTATTTCTCTTCGAGTCCATAACTTTTTCATAGCTCACACTCCATTGCATTGTAGGCATTCAAACGGCCAAGGTGAGGGATTTAAAGCTTCTGTATCATACACAGCATTATATGATACGATACGTATCAAAGTCAAGCCGCCTTACTTCCATTCCTTTATTTCTTTGATAACTTTCGCAGGCACGCCGGCAGCTACGCAGCGCGGTGGGATATCCTTTGTTACGACAGATCCTGCGGCGATCACCGCACCGTCTCCAATGCTGACTCCCTTCAAAATAACAGCTTTACACCCGATCCATACGTTGTTTCCTATCGTCACCGGTGCGGTATCCGGCTGGCCGTCAATCGCATGAAAGTCCGTATCCATGATTGAAACATCCCATGAAATGGCGCAGTCACTCCCGATCGAAACTTTGTTCTTGGTCATAATTTCCGATCTACGGTTAATGTACGTCCGGTCTCCGATCACAATTTCGGCGCCGGGCGCGTCCAAGTAAAATCCAACGTTCTGGTACAGCATCACCCGATGACCAAGCCGGAGAAACGTTCCGCTTTTGCCGCTCCGGGTTATTTTGCCGCATACTCGCAGGCGGCTGCCACACGATTCCGTTCGAAAGCGAAACAAAGCCCCGAGTCCGATCCGATACGCATATTTGACATACTCCCTGAAGGAACGTCTCCCCATTATATTCTCTCTCTTTCTCAAAGGTTCGGTTTAATTCCGGTGCAAAGAGAAGCTTTGAAGAGCCCTACAACCGGACTTGTTCCAGAATTTCGCTCCACTCGGCGTGGAGTCGAACACTGTCTTCCTCCGTAAGCTCGGTTCCCGTTTGCACTTCGATGTATTCCAGATCCGTCAACGCCCGAATGCTGTGCCGGGCACCCGTCGGGATGTGAAGCGTATCGCCGGGCTTCACCTTCCGGTATTGCTCGTTTAGGATAAACTCGCCTTCGCCGGAGAGGATGGTACATATTTCGGTACGCTTCAAATGAAGCTGATAGCTGACGTTTTTCCTAGCCCGGAGGCAAATTCGCTTTGTTAGCACCTCGTGCCCTTCACGGTATTTTTTATAATCCAGCACGCGGTATGAGCCCCAGCGGCGCTCCTCGTACATCGGCCGTTGCTCCATGTTTTTAAGCATGTCCTTGATTCTGGGGCTGGCGTTCTTCTCCGTAACAAGAATTCCGTCCGGACTCGTCGCCACGACGACATTGTCGAGGCCGAGAACGACGACCGGAATGTCCAGTTCGTTAATCAAATGTGTATTTTTCGAGCAAGGCGAGATAAGCCCTTTGCCGATTTGGTCCGTATCCATCTCCTCGGTCAGCGTATTCCAGGTGCCGAGGTCTTTCCAATAGCCTTCATACGGAGTAACGACGATATGCTGCGCCTTCTCGACGATTTCGTAATCGAAGCTATTCTTCGGAAGCTTGTCATATTGCTTCGCCATTGCTTCGTATTGGATGGGAAACCCTTGCTCGATCAGATAAGAGATAATGTAATCGAGCTTGAAGGCAAACACGCCGCAGTTCCACAGCGCTTGTCTGTCGATCAGTTCTTGCGCCTTGGCTTCGGTCGGTTTTTCAGCAAAGTGATTTACATGGAAAATCTCGGTCTGCTCAATGAACGTTTGACTGTTCGTTTGCGGTACAATATAACCGTACTTCTCAGAAGGATAGGTCGGTTTGACGCCAATTAGCGCCAAGTCAGCCTTCGTGCTTTCGATCACTTGCTCCAGCTCTCCGATTTTCCGGAAAAAGGCTTCGTCAACATAAGGATCGACGGGCAAAATGGTAACTACTTCGTTCAAGCTCATGCCTACGATGGAATATAAATAAGTCGCGGCCAAAGCAATTGCCGGAAACGTATCCCTGCGCTCTGGCTCGACAATGACAGGAACGCCGCCGAGCTGGCTTTGGATCATTTCCATCTGTGCCTTACCGGTCGCTACGTAAGACGAATCCGATAATCCGGCCTGATCCAGTTGCCTCCATACCCTTTGAACCATGGATTCCAACTGCTTTTCCGGATTGACGAGCACCTTCAAAAACTGCTTCGATCTGGAATCGTTGGACAACGGCCACAATCTTTTGCCGGACCCGCCGGACAACAGTACGAGTTTCACACAAACCACACTCCCTTTATATATTATTAATAGGTTCCCAGAATCGGCTCCTGAACATGACGCCTCATACTCGGACGGCCAACGGAATAGTAGGAGAAATTCGTTATGGCGATTTGTTCGCCGGAAAATACGTTTCTTCCGTCGATCAAAATAGGTTGCTTCATGAGCGCTTCCGTCTGAACGAGATCAACCTGTCTGAATTCGTCCCACTCGGTCAAGAGGCACAGCGCATCGCAGTGTTCCGCGGTTTCGTACGGGTCATCGCACCAAACGAGGGAAGGGTCGTTCACGACCGCCTTAAATGTGCTCATCGCTACAGGATCGTAAAGCCGGATACTCGCTCCCTTCGCAAGCAGCGTCTCCACAATTTCGATCGAAGGAGCGTCGCGGACATCGTCGGTGTTCGGTTTGAAAGCAAGACCCCAGATGCCAATCGTCTTTCCCTTCAAATCCCCGAGCGTTTCTTTCAGCTTAGCAATGACGTTGAAGCGCTGATCCTTATTAACTTCAACAACAGCCTTCAGCAGTTTGAATTCGTAGTTGACGTTGCCTGCAATTTGAATGAGTGCCCCGGTATCTTTCGGAAAGCAAGAACCGCCGTAGCCAATCCCTGCTTGCAGGAAGGAGGAGCCGATCCGCTTGTCGTAGCCCATCCCTTCCGCCACTTTCGTAACATCCGCACCAAGCTTTTCACAAATGTTGGCGATCTCGTTGATAAACGAAATTTTGGTTGCCAGAAAAGCGTTGGACGCATACTTGATCATTTCCGCACTTCGAATGTCCGTAACAATTATGTTGTCCGTCAGGGGCCGATGAAGTCCGACAACGGTTTCTCCTGCCCTCACGCTGTCCGTTCCGACGATAATGCGATCCGGGTAGAGCGTGTCTTGAATCGCCGAGCCTTCGCGTAAAAATTCCGGAACGGAAACAACGTCGAATGGATGCCCGCTGAATTGTCCGATAATTTGCTGGATTCGCTCATTCGTTCCGACCGGGACAGTGCTTTTGGTCATGACGATTTTGTAGCCGTTCATGGCTAGGGCGATTTCTTGGGCCGCTTGTTCGATGTATGCCAAATTCGCTTCCCCGCTTGGCAGCGAAGGCGTACCGACCGCCAAGATCACGATATCCGACTGTCGAACGGCTCCTGACAGTTCATCGTCGAAGGATAATCTGCCAGCCGCAACGTTCTTTTGAATCATCTCCCGGAGTCCCGGCTCGTAAATCGGCACTTTCCCCTGACGCAACATGGCGATTTTCGAGGCGACCTTATCGACACAGATAACTTCGTTCCCAAGATCGGCAAAGCAAACGCCCGATACCAAGCCAACATAACCCGTCCCTATTACAGCGATTTTCATCTCTATACACTCTCCTATCGAATAAGTCGGACCGAATCGTAACGAACATACACAGACCGTAAACCGGATCAACCTCTAGATCGTTTCCAACAAGCGGACTCTATGCTTCCAAAGGCAGTTTTCCGTCACCCACCGGAACCCGTTCTCTCCCATCTCCCTGCACAGGTTTGCATTGTCCAGAAGCGATTTGATCCTCATGGCGATTTCCCCGTCGCTGAGCGGATCGACCAGATAACCCGTCACGTTGTCGAGGACGGCGTCGGGAATTCCGCCGCTGTTGCCGGCAATGACGGGCAGCCGGTTGTAGTTTGCCTCCAAAAAGACGATGCCATATCCTTCCACATCTCCCTTCTCGATAATTTCGCGGCTTGGCATAATGAACAAGTCGGCGAAACTATACAGCACGGCCAATTCTTCGTCGTCCACAACGCCGGTGAACCGGACGTAAGGCTCCAGCCCATATTCTGAAACTAACTTCGACAACCGCTCCTTGTCGGGACCATCGCCGCAAATGACGTAGCATAAATCCGGATATTCGACGATTAGCTTGGACAAAGCCTTTAGCGTGACATCGTGGCCTTTTCGTTCTACAAGCCGGGCAACGGTCAAAATCACTCTTTTGCCATCCAAGCCCCATTTCATTCTTAGCGCATCAAGCGTCACTTCCGCTTGTCGGGGCTTCTGCTCTTCCATCTCGATCCCCGGAGGGATAATCGTGAGCTGCTCCTCCCGAATACCAATTTCCATAAGTTTACTTTTGGTGTAATCACTGTTACAAACAATCTTGTTCGCAAACTTCAAGGTGAACAACAACGAAACGTATTTGTACGAACGTTTTCTCCGGATGATACTGAGCGCATCCAGCCCGTGAATGTATGTATAATAACGCACGTTGCACAGCAGCTTAGCCAAAGGGCCGCCCATTCCCACGGGCAGAACGTTCCCGAAATGAATTTCCCGGATACCGTATTTTCGTTTTAGACGAATAATCCAATATAACAGGCGGAGCAGATGTAGAAAGCTGACCGCAACGGATTTTGTTTTGAGGCCGATGCGGTACACAGGAAAGAGCTGCTCTTTATCAAACTGCTCCGTCTCCGACCGCTTCGCTTCCGAAGCGGAATCCGTAAGCACGAAGGTCTCGGAAGGCGGCAGGTTGGAAACCAGACCGTACACATAATTTTGAATACCGCCCTTCTCCGGGGGGAAATCGATAGAGACGAATAATCGGCGGGGCATGCTTGACAACCTCCTTAATTGCAGTGTAAAAAGGAATATCTGACTATTCCCGTTACGCCCTAGTTGATTTGACTTTTCTTCGCATCGTACGATTCAGCGCCTGCATCAGCTTGCGGGAACCCCATTCGATCTCGGTTCGGTTAAAAAAGTAACTGACCAGCGCATAGGTCACAATTGCCACTGCAACCATAATGATCAGCTTCGGAAGAGACGGCATTCCCGGCAGGGCCCATTTGACGGCGCTCACAACGACCGCCATCAGGAAGGCGGCGTTAAAGCTCCGCAGCAATCGCTTCAAGAGCAGCTTTGTGCTCAAAAGGATCAATCGGTTAATAATCAGGATTTTGATCGTTTCAAAAACGAGTGTATGAAACAAAAGCGCCACTGCTACCGTTACCAGGCCATACTTGGAAAAAATAAGAAGCAGCATAAGCAAAACAGCAGAAGAATATAAAATGTATTTCATTTCCTCCTGGGGCTTGCCGATCCCGCGCAGAACGGAGCCGCCCGGCGAACCCAGGGTGGAGATCATGCCGGCAGCAAGCAAAAGTTGGAGTACCGGGATCACTTCCGTCCACGCCTTCCCATAGACCACGTCGACGAATTCTGGAGCAACGATGATTAGCCCCATGCAGAAAGGGAACGAAATAAACGAAATCCGTGTAAGCATGCTTACAAAGATGTGCCGGACTTTTTCCATATCGTTCTGATGGCTCGAAACGGCGGAGAAGCCGACTTTCCCTACCGGACCGGAAATATAAAAGCGGGTAAACATCCCCCACTGCCAGGCCACCGTATACATCCCAAGACTCCGGCTGCCGAGCAATTTTCCAATGAGCAAGTAATTGATAATATTGTTGAAGTAGCCGAAAAATGACGCCGCCATGATCCGGGTGCTGTACGGCACCATCTCTTTTACGACGTTCCAGTCAAAGCTGCCTGCGGTTTCTTTCCATGTCGTGCCGGACAGGATGACCGCTTGGAGAGCCGGCCGGATCAACAGACGGGACGTAATCGCGAGCAGCGGAAAACCTTGGGCAGCCAAAATGATCGCGACCGCGCTCGTGACCAGTTCAGCAGACAGGTCGATGGCCGCAAGTACGTTAAACTGCATACGTTTGGTATAAATGGCCCGGCCGATTACACCAAACGATCCGAACAGCAATCCGAGGGCAATGTAGCGTACGACGCTTTGCACATCGTCGACACCGTAGAATGTCGCAATCGAGCCAGATGCAACCCACAGAAGGGCTGCCAGCGCCGCTGAAATAGCGAAGTTCAGCCAAAAAGAGGTACTGATTTCCTTCCGCTCGATATCCTGCTTGTAGACGAGATAGGAACTAAAGCCTACCTCCTGCAATAAAACGACCAATCCGGTAAACACGGTCGCCATCCCGAGCATGCCGAACAGCTCGGGGTATAGCATTCGCGCCAGCACCACGTTGGTCAAGAGTCCTATGAGATTGACGCCAAGTGTATTGACCGACGACCAGAGAGTGCTTTTAAATAAGGACATGCTGCTTAGCCTCCAATTTATTCGTTCACGGCTTTTGGGCGCGACAGCATGGAATCGCAAACTTGCTTGTATAGATCCAGATGCTTCTCGGCAAGCGCGTCCGACGTAAAACTACTGCAATGTTCCAAGCAACGATCAAGCATGCGCTGCTTGGATGCGGGGGATTGATGATAATAAGACAAAATCGAGCGCTTGATAGCCTCGGTGCTGCCCGGCTCGAAGAGGCACTCGCTACGGTCGGTGACAATGTCAGGAATTCCTCCGACTGCCGAGGCATACACTGGAGTTCCCGCTTGATACGATTCAATGATGACCCGGCCGAAGGGCTCATCCCATGTCGAAGGAACGATTGTCAGATCCACCTCCGACATCAGTTCCCTCGCTTGCGCAGGCGTTACTTTTCCGGTGAACGCTATTCGCGGATCGTCCGCGCACCTTTTGACCAATTGTTCCTTCAAGCTGCCTTCTCCGCAAATATACAGTCGTTCCACAATCTGGGGCGGTAGCTGCTTCACTGCTTCAACTAAATGGGCTATGCCTTTTTCCGCCTCCACTCTACCAAAGCAGCCGAGCTTCAGTGCGCCGCTTACCGCAGGTTTGGGAATGCTGCGAACGGCCCCGTCCACTGCATTCGGAACGACGGCCTTTATCGAATGATCAAACAATCCGGCCTCGGTATGTTTGTTCAGGATGTGGCTGCTTATACCAATCACAGCCGACACGCAAGAGCTGAACCGCAGCGGCACTTGCTTGTATAAACCTTTGATGAACGGATGAATATCCGTCGTGCTCATGGGCGAAAGCAAGGAATAATCTCTCAGTGTATGAACGACAGGAATTCCAAGATCTGCCGCCACCTTCCAGACGCCCGCGCCGAGACCGGACAAGTTCTGCGTATGAATCAGGTCTGGCTTCAAATGAATCAAAATCCGCCTGATCTCTTTGAGCTGAAGCGGGTTATAAATATCGATCAGCCTGCGGAAAACCTTGCTCACGCCGCTCTTGCCCTTCGACTCTCCGAGCCAGTACAGATTGTTATGCGGCACCCGGATAATCTCGATGCCGCCGACCGTATCGGTAACAACGCCGATGGAACGGTTCTGCGCGCCAACGGTCACTACGCTGACCCGGAGGCCGGCTCCGTTTAGCGTTTCGGCCAGAATTTGCGTCGATATCTCCGCGCCGCCGATAATATCCGGCGAATACAAACTATTCATGATGACAATGTTCATAACTTAAGCTCCATTTCTGAGTATTATGCTTTGGAAACGGCGGCCAAGGAAAAGCGCTCACTCCGGATCGGCCAAAACCGGGGTTCCGGCTGCGTCTCAAAAAAACCTCCCCGGATGAGTCCAATGAGAAGCCAAAAGTCGATAAACGCGTACGAATCGAAATTCATGACCAGCGAGAGGCAGGCCGCAAGCACAAACTTGCTGTAAGAATTTGTGCAGCTTTTTTTCAGCACCGTAAACAGGAACCCGAAAAACAACACAACGCCAATCAAACCTTCCTCGCTAAATACCTTGGAGAACAAATTCCGGGACGTTGCGTTTTCCTGATGATTGAAGGCGATGTCCAGCACCTCTTTGAATTTCAGACCACCGCCGAAGTGCGTCAAAAGAATGTCTGTAAATTCCTTATAATAAAATCCCCCGCCCACTCCGGTGATCGGATGCCGCCAAAATTCGATAAAACCGATGATCGGAAATACGAAGCGCACGAAAAATGAGCCGTCCTTCCGCATCAAGTCGTCCAGGCTCAAGGTGTCGAGATTAAATCGGTGCGTGTAGTATCCGCTGATTCCAAAGGTTTTGATCAGAAACGGGACCAACCCGAAAATAAAGCACAGCGCGACGCCCGCAATCAGCAGCATTTTGAACCGATGCTTGCCGTTAATCAAGATGAACAGGAACAAAGCAATTAGAATAACTCCGTAAGCGTATGCCGAGAAGGTCAGGATAAACAGCAACAGCAAGGCGACGAACAAAACAGACCATTTTTTGCGTTTGCTATACAGGTAGTAAATCAGAATTCCGCCCGTCAGCATGTGGATCGTCGCCCAAGACGGCTCGCCCGACAACATCTGAATCCGGTTGTGGTAGACCATCTCGGAAAAATAAGAGGTCAGCGCCTTCGAGAAGCCGTTTCGTACAACAAAGGCGTCGATAAATTGTAGAAAACCGGCTATGACCCCCGGAAAAAATGCGATAGACAATGCTTTGATCATCAGATTCGAACCGTCCGGCAGTTCCCTGAATGTACCGCCTACATAGGTTGACACTCGATAGATGGATATGCCGACGATTAACGTAACAATGTGCTTCATGCTGCTGGAAGGGTCGTTATGAATCGCCGAATTAATGAGCGAATTACACGCGCTATAAATAAAAAAGGCAATTAAAAAAATGTCACCCTGCCGAAACCGAAATTTCTCGAAAAGGAGCAAAAACGACGCCGCAAACAACGGGAACATCGCGACGGGCCGGTAAACTGAAAAAGAAAAATATGGCATCCTATCGTAGGTCAACAAACAAAGGCCAAGAAAAAATAAAAAGTAAATCAAAGGTCTCATTACGGGCACCACACGCCTTAGATTAAAATGAGCTCCAGTTTTTGCTTGGTAACGGCGCTACTAAAATGCTGCGAGACATAATTAATAGAATTTTCAGATATTTTTTGATTGATATCCGCATTGTGCAATAACAGCAGGATGTTCTGCGCCATATCCTGATCGTTTTCGCTGATAAACAAATCTTTACGGTGACTGGCATTAATTCCTTCGCCGCCGATCGCATTCGTAACAACCGGAATCCCCCAAGACATGGCTTCCACGATTTTCGTTTTGATGCCGGTGCCAAAGAGCAGCGGCGCGATCATTAACGCAGAATCCATCACCGTCTGTTTCACATCGTTGACTTCCCCCGTTACGAATACATCAGGGTATTGACGCCCAAGCTGCGTCACTTGCCGTGTTGGATTTTTGCCTACGATGTAAAATCTCGCTTTGGGTTCCCGTTCTTTGACCTTCGGCCAAATATGTTCGCAAAAGTAGACAACCGCCGAGCAGTTGTGCGGAATATCCATCTTGCCGACGAAGACGATTTTGTACGGGTCGTAGCTTCGCGGGCGTGCCTGACCGGATTGGTCTGGATCGAATTTCATCGGAATGCCGTGGCACGACTCATGCCCGACGATTTGCTTGAACTGCTCCGCTTCTTTAGGCGATGTAAATACCAGATGATCAAACCGCTTCGCTACTGATCGTTCATATTTTTCCAGCAAATGGCTTTCAATACGAATCAAAGCTTTTTGAATAAACTTGAGCTCGGCCGCTCCCCGAAGTATCTGAGGCAGCTTGCTCGCAAACCCTCCGAACACGGAAGGAATGTATTTGAACCATCCGAGCTGCCGCTGGTAACGAAGCGAGAGGAGGTCATCATAGCTCAGTACCGTTCTTGCCGGAAAATCGCTGCGGTATTCAGCCACCCGAACCATATCGTAAATAACGTAAGCTGGCTCTTCCTTACGAATGATTTCGTCGATCAGCCGATGGTTTTTCCTGCTGTAATACACCGCTACCTGCAGCGGCCACTTGCGCAGAAGCAACGAGTTAACAAAGATATTGTAGAGCTTCTCCGGCAGCTTCGGCGGGTCGATACAAATCATTTGATTGATCGTGTACGGTTTTTCACGCAGATACTTGATTTCATCGACGAACGAAATATTAATAATTTCACTATCCGGATGTATCTCTTTGATCTGTTGAATGTATTGAGAGAGCAAATTTTTCCGCCCGTCAGTGTTGGGAAAAGGAAGCCTGTTGGTAATAAATACGATTTTCATCATCAGAGACCTCCGGTAAATGTCAAAATGCGTCTTTCGATCCCAATAGCACCCTCATCGTTTTGAAGATGATTTTCATATCGAACAGCAGGCTCCGGCTTGCAATATATTGAATGTCCAGCTCCACCATCTGTTCGAAGCCGAGCTGGTTGCGGCCGCTCACCTGCCAGAGTCCGGTGCAGCCCGGCGTCACCTGAAGCCTCTGTCTGTGATAAGCAGTGTACTCCTTGACTTCCCGGGGTAGCGGGGGGCGAGGGCCGACCAGACTCATGTCGCCCTTTAGCACGTTCCATAGCTGGGGAAGCTCATCCAGACTCGTTTTTCGGATAAATCGTCCCACCTTCGTGATGCGCGGATCGTCTTTCATTTTAAACATATGTCCGCTCACTTCGTTTTGGCTGAGCAGTCCGTCAAGCAGTTCTTCCGCATTGGATACCATAGATCGGAATTTGTACATTTCAAAAACCGTTTCGTGCTTGCCGACGCGACGCTGCTTGAAAAAAACCGGTCCCTTCGGGTCCTCCATTTTTATAAGAATGGCAATAACGCCAAATACCGGAGCGATCAAGATCAAGCCGACCGCTGCGCCCAAAATATCCATGCACCTTTTAGCGAATAGGTACGAGCTTTTCTCCTCGTTCACTTTGACGATGCTTGAATCATATCCCCCGCTTTCCAATACATTGCTTTCATTCGATAATTTCGGAGCGCTCATGGTACACCTCCTCTATCTGGTTAGTTCCGATGCTTCTTCGTGCTCTACCATTTTTTCCAGAGCCTTCAACAGCGGCCTATTCAGTTCCTCGTTCTTGAGCGCAAAATCTAGATTGGTCAGTATGTATCCGAGCTTCTCGCCTATATCGTATCTTGTTCCTATAAATTGATACGCATAAACCTTTTCCGTTTCATTCAGCTTCTGAATCGCATCGGTCAACTGAATCTCACCGCCCGTACCTGCTTCTTGAAGATCCAAATAATCGAATATGCCTGGCGTTAAAATATATCTGCCCATAATGGCCAGATTAGACGGGGCTTTGCCTAACGGGGGTTTTTCCACCAAGCGTTCGATCTCGTATAACCGCCCATTGCGATTGGAAACATCGACAATGCCGTAACGCTGCGTCTCTTCTAAGGAAACCGGCTGTACACCTATAACCGAGCACCCCGTTTTTTCATATTCCTGAATCAGCTGTTTCAAGCACGGCGTTTCCGTGTAAACAATATCATCTCCCAACAATACGGCGAATGGCTCCTCGCCGATAAACCGCCTGGCGCACCAGACGGCATGTCCGAGACCTCTGGGTTCTTTTTGGCGAATGTAGTGAATATCCACATTAGCGGAGCGCTGAACTTCTTTAAGAAGCTCAAGCTTGCCTTTCTCGTGCAGACTCTGTTCCAACTCGAAAGCATGATCGAAATGATCCTCAATCGCCCGCTTCCCTTTGCCGGTCACAATGATGATATCCTCGATCCCGGATTCGACCGCTTCCTCCACAATGTATTGGATCGTCGGCTTGTCGATGATCGGAAGCATTTCTTTAGGCATCGCTTTCGTTGCCGGCAAAAAACGGGTTCCGAGGCCGGCGGCCGGGATGATGGCCTTCTTAATCCTTCTCAATGGTTTTCTCCTCCACGATACGGGCGTCACACACCCTGTTTTGATACAAAATGTATCATAAAAGATACAAGTTATGCCGTCTTCACGGTTGGTAAGACGGCATAACTTGTGCTTCTATTGTAAAAAGAGCCTTTGAAACAAGATTTGCAATGAAATAGGGCATTTAACCCTGCCTCACGCCATACCCTTGACGACTGGCGTCTAAGGCTCCTAACGAGCCCACAGCATGGCCGAGTGCCTGCAGTGATAAAGGTGCAGCAGGCATTACCCAAACACGTAAAAATCTTAACCGCTATGTTCGTTTGTTATCATAACTGTCGTTTCCCTGTGCCCGGAAGAGGATCTCACTTTCATGTCCGCTTTTTTCGTCTTCATTACGACCGACAAAGTCGGCAACTGCAAATATTGCTCCACGTCTGTCTCAGATTTGATCGTTTCGTCCATGTACTCGATAACGAATACGGCCCCGGTAGCCAGCATCAGCGAAAGGACGAGACCAATCAAAATATTCAACATATGATTCGGTTTCACGGGTAGGGGGTTGAGCAAGAGCTTCGCCTCGTTTAAAATCGTGACATTGTCCACCTTCATAATCGAAGGAATTTCCGTTTTAAACACTTCTGCGACAGCATTGACCGTTCTGGCCGCACGATTGTACGACGTATCCTGCATAATTAGCGTCATGACCTGCGTATTGTTGATTGAACTGACTTTAACCTTGCCCATCAACTCTTCGGTCGTCAATTGCAAGTCGGGATAGCGGACGACGACGATATCCATAATCGCGGGCGTCAGGATAATTTCCTTATACGTATTGATCAAACGGATGTTTGCATCAATCAACCCGATGTCCACGGGAGACGCGCCGGTCTGTTCGTTGGACTTATTGACAATCAGTTTGTTGGATGCTTCATATACCGGCTTGATGTAGTAGAAGCTGACAAGTCCGGCAACCATACTTGCGATGACAACGAATGCCAAAATATACCAAAGCCTTTTCCTGATCATCCTACCGTATTGTTTCAGCTCCATAATAGTCCTCCATCCGTTTGTTTCTCTCTGTATTTTTCATTTTTTTTCAATAGAAGACATAATTAGATACAAAACGTATCAGGCACGCTATGTTTAATCTATGATACATTTCGTATCTTGTCAAGCGTTTTTTATACCGCTCGACAAAGTACTGCAATTATTGCGTTTTTACACGGCTGTCCGTCTGGATGCACAAGTTTTTTAGCAAATACCGATACTTTTCGATCGATTGTTCTTTTTTTAAATGCACTTCCAGATATTCTCTACCATTTAACCCCATACGAAGAAGCTTCGCCGGGTTTAGGGAGACAAATGTTTCAATTGCTGCAATAATGCCGTCGTAATCCAGCGGTTCCACCATTAGCCCGGCCCCGCTCTCTACAATAAGCCGCTGAGCCTCGCTTCCGTTCTCCAGCACCCCGAGAATCGGTTTTCCCGAAGCCATGACACCGTATATTTTGCTTGGTACGGACACGCCCTTGATGCCCTTCTGATTGACAACCAAATGAACATCCGCAGCATTGAGAGAATATTTAATGTAATCCTTCGACTGATACGGTAAAAAATAGACATTGATCAATCCGTTTTCCCGAACGAACTGTTCCATGACGCCTTTTACCGCTCCTTCTCCAATAAAGACGAAGGCCAAATCTCTCCGGTGCTCAAAATGCTTCGTCACTTTAATTATGTTTTCCAGATCGTAATAAAGTCCCAGATTACCGGAATACATGATGACGAACCGGTCGCTCAACCCGTTTTCAACCAAAAACTTGCGCACTTCCGGATCATCTTTGGATAACGGTACAATTTCCTTTTCCTCGGTCCAGTTGTTAATCACGGAATTGTCCGGTACCTGACGATAACGAAAACGGGTAAGCAGCGTTTCCTGCATATCGCGGCCGACGGTAACAACATGGTCAGCCATTTTGCAGTTCACATTATCAAGCGTTCGCGCAATACGGTATACCCATTTGCGCTTTGTATAGCTGACGGCCTCCGCCTGTTCGGGATTAAAATCTTGAATATTATAGACGTGTTTTGCCCGCTTGAGCAGCTTGCCTAACGTGCCGATCAAACCACCCAGCACGGGGGGCGAAGAAATGGTATACACGATGTCGGTATTTTTTTCTCGGATCATCGCCCATACCGCCAAAACAAAGTAGCTGAGTATATACCTTACCCGGTTCCACTTGTCGCTTTTATCGAGCCTTGGCAGCCTAATCCGAACGATCCGAATATTTTCGAGACGGTCGGTCGTAAACAGCTTTTCCTGAGAAGATTTTTGCCCGGCATATCCAGGTTGTGCGGCAATGACCGTAATCTCGAAGTCGTTTTGCAAATGCAGACATAAGGAGGTCATGAGTTGCCCTGTAGAAGCATAATCGGGATAAAAGTAGTTAATGACAAACACGATTTTTTTCTTCATAGCAACACCCCCGTGTCCTCGAATCTATTTTTCATAAAACGGGCAGGAGCGCCAATATGGACTTCGTTGGCCCCCACATCCTTTGTCACTGTGCTTCTGGCACCCACGACGCCCATCTCGTGAACGGTGACGCCCGGGTAAACGAATGCTCCACTCGCGATCCACGCGCCGTCCTTCACCCGGATCGGCTTCGTGACAAGGCCGAAGTACGGGTCATCCATCCGATGGGATCCCGTGCACAAATAGCTGTGTTGCGAAACGACGCAGTGTGCCCCGATGTCGATTCGGTCTAAACTGTACAGCTCCGCATGATCGCCGATCCACGTATGATCGCCGATCGACACTTTCCACGGATAGGTGAATTTGGCCGAAGAACGAACTCGGACATCACGGCCGATCCGAGCGCCGAATGCCCGAAGCAGCAGCCTTCGCCAGCCGTACATATTATGAAGCGAGAACCGGAACAGAGTTCCCTGCACAAACCACCATAGCAGCACGATCAAACCGCTGCGTCCTCTGGAATAACCGTCTTGCTTATACAGATCTAGCCGTACTATATTTTTCATACGACTTCCATAACTCCTCGTAAATATCGGTAGTTTTTCGAACATAGGCGTCTCTAGAAAACTCAAGCTCCGCCAGCTCGCGCCCATTTTCCCCCATTCTGCGACAGTCGGCAGAAAGCGCGCGGTCTATCCCCTCGGCGAGCGCCTCATGATCCTGTGCAGGAACAAGCACACCCGTACTGTCCCTAACCATTTCGGGGACACCGCCCACGTCGGTGGCAACAACGGGTATCCCCGCGCGCATCGCCTCCAGAATAACCGTAGGAAAAATGTCGTAAACGGAAGGCAGAACGAACAAATCCGATTGGCGAAGCAACTGTGGCACGTCCCGGCGAAGTCCCAAGAAATGCACCGTATCCTCCAATCCGAGCTGTCTGACCATATTCGTTAACGTCTGTTTGTAGCTCTTCTCATGGTCGAACGCCACGTCACCTACGATAAGAAACCGGGCTTCGCGCCCTCGCTTGCGCAGACTATCCGCCGCCCGAATAAAATATTCCACGCCTTTCATCGGGGATAAACGAGCCACCATGATCACGATGGGCACATTAGGCGGAATGTCCAGTTCCTGACGCAGCCCCTTGACCGGCAGCTCCGACGACCCGCCGGAGAAATCGATGCCGTTATAGATTTTGGTAAGCTTATGTGAAAAGGAATCTCCCCATTTGAACATGATTTTGCTCCGCTCGCAAAGCACGACCACTTTGTCGTTGAACAAATGGTTTAAGAAGCCGACCAACCGATAGGCGATCAGCGGCCTGCGCGGCAGCTCGTGCACCGTCTGCACAGCCGGGACCCGAAGAAGCCAGGCCGCGATGTTCCCGCCCATCAGCTCCATTTTGTGGGAATGGACGATATCGATCCGATGCTCCCGGATGATGCGCATGACGGTTCGCACCGTTGCAAAGAGCCTCAACATGTTGCGAAAATAATAAGCTGCATCCGTCGGTTTGCCGAAAACGGCGAGCTTTCCAAAGAGCACTTTCGCTCCGGCCTCCTCATATTTGGCCACATAAGGGCTCGGTCCGGGCAGAAGTACATAAGCTTTATATCTGGATTTGTCCAGTCCCTCCACCAATTGCAAAAGCACTGTGTCGACCCCACCGACTTGGCTGGCATAAGGCTGAATGTAGAGAATGCGTTTCACTGTCCACTCCTTTCTTGCGTTTTCACCGCACAATACGGTAACCTTGCTGTTCGAACCTGCGGAACTGCGGACCATCCCCTAGCATCCTGTTCGAAAAGCGGCAGGCCTTCCCGAGATGTGTTTTTATACGCCGCCATCAACATAATATAGAACAACGGTGCGTCAAGTACCGGTTGAGAAATGAGCAGCGTCATGAAAAGCGGCGTAATCGCGACAAAATATTCCTTCTTGTTCTCCACCGTAGCAGCCGTTGCAAAATAAACAATTAAAACGAGCAGCACTCCAACAATTCCGATCATATACATGGAAGACAGCAGATTGATTCCGAGCTGATCCACGTTGCTGTATCCGGCATTATACATTCCGGTGCCGAACGGATGGTCCAAGAACAGCCGCAAACCTTCAAGCGTAGCGTTCGACCGATCGGTAACGGAAGCGCCCAGCTTCTCGGATTTTTCGTTCAAGCCGATAAACGGAGCGTAGAAGGCCGCGTAAAACATGAACGAAAAGATAAGCACCGCTTTGACGCTGCGCCGGTCCAACATGTACCTTAATGCCAGTGCGACAAAGTAGATCGCCAGCCCCGTCGTAGATAAGGTAGCACCGACGCCAAGAAACAGCACCACTTTGATCCAGCCTCGATTCAGACCATACGATTTCAAGCAAAACAGCGCCCAGATTAAGAAGGCTTGGAATATGCCCGACTCCCGAAACAAACCAAGCAATCGCGGCAAGTTCAAACCAGGCATTTCAATGAAGCTGTACAGTACTGTGAACGGAAAGTATGTTTTCCCTGTCGTCTCATACGACTCTACATCGATTTTAAACATAAACAACGCTTCCCAAGGGAGAACGAAAGACAGCGCGAGCGTGATATAATACGAAATGACAAACGCCATCATAATAAAGATGAAACCCCGGAAATACATCTGATTCGCTTTCTCTTCGCTTAATATCAAGGCAAACGAAAACAGAATGACGATGTGGGTCACAGCAGCTTTCACCACAAAGTCGAAATTCAGTCCCGAATGAATACCGGCATGCGAAAAAAAGTACACCCACATGATGACGCTGACTACGAGCACAAATTGGATGTGACGAGCGAAGCGCAAGTTTTTTTTGATCGAATGTTCCGCTATATGGAAATAGACCGCACCCAGGCTGATTACAATCGCCAAGCTTGACATCGATTGTCCGAATGCGGTCGGCCGCATCGTAAACGTAGCGATCAAAAGCAAGAGGACCTTCACTCGAAGCAGCATGGTCTGCTCCTTTCACTGTCTTGAAAAAGAGGTATGCATAAAACTTCCATATCTTTTCATAAATAAGTTCGGCTGGATCAGTTCACGGTACGCGGCTTGGTGGCTTCCCAACTCCTCCTGAAGCACGCCGATATTGCGAACGGCATGGTTCAATTGACCGGCGAGAACGCCGATATTTTCCGGAGTGAAGGTCAACCCCAACTGATAATGCCGGATCGTAAATCCGATTTCGCCGTGATCCGGACCGATGACCAACTTCTGGCGAACGATGGCTTCTGTCAGCGGGCCGCTTTGACCCGTGAACATTCGCCGATACGGTAGCACGACGATATCGGCGATTTCGAAATATCCGGAAACGTCCTCCTCCGCTATAAATCCAAGGTCTAACACAACGCGGCACCGATCCGGCACATCCTTAAGCAGCCGCTCCATGTCAATCCGCGTAAAATGCTCTTCTTTTCCGGCCACAATCAGTGTACATGGTTCTTCGATGAATCGCACAGCCTGAAGCAGCAGATCCAGCCCTTTATCGTAGCGCGTTCCCCCGAACGCCAACAGGAAAGGACGCGGAAAGTCCGTAAATCGCTGACGAAACCGCTCGGCATGCTCCCGGTTCATATGCTGCGGGTGCAGTTGCGGATATAGCACGCTTTCGATCCGGTTGCCATAAGCTTCACCCACAAGAGCTACCGTCAAACGTCTCGTAAATTCCCCATGAACAATCAAACGACGGATAGTTCCGGTTCGAATGAGGAACGAAAGGGCGCGCTCTTTGCTCCTACGCGTCGGATACCAATGCATCGTTGCGGTACAAGACAGTCCCCGCAGCAATGGCCACAACAGCAGAAGCGGAAGCAGCAAACAATCCAAATACATCAGGTGCAGCCGATCGTATCCGTGCGAGCGATAGTAACGAATCAGCTTCCATACTGTTAAGACGCGTCCAATTACAGCCGGCATCCGGACACGAGGAGGATGAATCAGAACTGGTGTAATACCCGCCTGTTTCAAACTTTTGAATTGTTCAGGTTCCATGGCGGTCGTGGCATAGCTGCACGACGCGTTTTCAGCCTCTGACAAAACGCCTTGAATCGCCGCCAAATTATAGTAAAAATGGTGTCCGTCGTTCGATGTGTCGAAGAATATAAATTTCATCCCACAGCCTCGCCTTTCCGGAAACGGAGGAAACGTTCGAACGCATCCAAATGCGATTCCACCATACAATCAACCGTAAAATGGCTTGCAAGCTCCAAGCTTCGGCTGCGATACCGGCTTCGTTCCTCTTCGCTTCGCAGAATCGCATGGCACGCTTCGGTCAATGCCCCCGCGTCTTCGGCAGGTATTGTGAATCCGTTGCCTCCGTTCTCGATTAAATCGTATGCGGCGCCGGCATTCAGGGTCGAAATGAGTGGAAGTCCGAACATAAGCGCCTCATTCAGCACGAGCCCCCATACGTCGTACCGTGTCGGCAACACGAACGCATCCGCGAGCTTGAAATAATCTATCAAAGCATTTTTCTGAACAAATGGAAGCAGGACGACGTTTTTCATTCCGTGTTCCTGTAAATACGCTTTGTATTGTACCTCTTGCGGGCCGCCTCCAATGAGCAGAAGCGATGTTTCCGAAGCATTCAATTCCCGAAACGACCGCAGCAGCACATCGAACCCTTTACGCTCGATGAACTGTCCGACCGATAAAAATACAAATTTGTTCAAGCCATGCCGCATTTTCAATTCGGCTATTCGCTCCGGCCGCAAAGGCATGAGCTGCTCGGATGTATAGCTTACCGAACTGATCGGATATTCGTGGATGAGCGCCGGCTTCGCCCCATAATATTGCAAATACCGGGTACAGTTCACACCGGTGGACAGCCAGAACGAGGCACTGGAAATGAACCTTGTCTTCAGCCTGCGCTTCCAAGCGGATTCTTCCGGTGCCGGGAAGCCTCCGTCCGAGTTCAGGATGAACGGAATGCCATTCATCCGCAGCCACTGGATCGCCATCATCTCGGTCGGTGAACTGTAACACCCCATCACATAGAGATCGAATCGACTCTTTCGAAGCTCTCGCAACACACTTGGATTGATATGCTTATCCAGCCCAAAAGTCCGTCCAGGCAAAAATTTGTAGTTAAAATGACTACCGAGGCCGTCCACTTCCCATTCGCGGTTCGACTCGTTCTTCGCCTGAAACCAAACAGTCAATTCGCAATGCTTGCCAAGCGCATTAAAAAAGTCGACTCTGTACGGACTGGGAATATTGGTGATAAATAATACTTTTTGTTTCAAACCGTTTCTTCCCTTTCCCGATTGCGCATATTTCGGAGCTTTGCCGACATCCCTCCGCCGAACAGAACGAGCCCCATTAACAGCAGCACACCGAGCACCGCAATTCCTAGCTGAAACAACAGCGATGCCAGTCCCCCAGCTTGCGGACCCCCAATCCACGCGATCCACCCCCCGCTTAAAGCAAACAACAGGAGAACGGGGGCTAGCGTAGTGAATAGAAGGCTCCAGCCTATGCCAAGCAGCCTAAGTTCGATAAACCAGCGGACCGCGATTCCGATCGGCAGCCCCAGCATTCGGGAAAACGCCGTCCCGGCCAAACCTGCGAATGGAACAAGCCCTACCGTGCCCAGCAAGGTTAAACCACTTTGAGCAAAATTAATTTTTGTATTCAGCTTGACGTATTCTGTTCCATTCAGAAAGTAAAACGGAACTATGCCAATCGTTCCGGACGCCACACCGATAATGAGCAGCCGCAAAATCGGCGCAGCGTCTCTTGAGAAGTCCGGATCAATCCAAACAGACAATATGCTCTCTGCATAAAGGAACATCGGAACGCTGAGTGACGTGACGGCCAGAACAACAACCTTATTGGCCATAGCATACACGCTGCGAAGCCGTTCCGTTTGAGCAGTTTCCCGCAGCGAGCTAAATTTCGGAAATAAGAACGCTCCGGCAGCGCCGGGAATTTCATGGAGCTTGGAAGCAAGCTGCATGCAAACGGAATATACTCCGAGTGCGGCCGGCCCCAAAATCGAACCGATGATGATCCTGTCCGCTTGGGTATAGATAACGCTGCTGATGACCTGGAGCCATGAATAAATCCCGTAACCGAACACAGTTCGCGCCGCTTCCCTGTCCCACTTGGGCCAAAAGTTCAATCCGCGGTTCAACCGCCGCCCGAACGAATACTGGAATGCGGCGGCGATGACGGACATTACCAGCATCAAAACAACCAGTCCGATCAGCTTCATACCCGCGTAAATCAAGACAACGCTGCATACTGTCGTCCCGACGTTTACCAGCATGTTCGTTTTATTCAGTACATCGTAACGATGATGCGCCATGCACACAGCAGAATAAACGCTGGTTACAATTTTGACGCCTACCACTGCGCCAAGAATGCGCGTAGCCGTGACGATCTGGCCTCCCGTCTCTGCAGAAACATTCTGAAACAAAAATAACAAGTGCGGGCCGAGCAGGAACAGCGCGAGCGTCGTTAATGAACCGATCAGCAAGCATAAAGCCATGGTAAACCGCAGCACGCGGTTGAACGAAGCAAGATCGCTGCGCTCCAGATATGCTGATCCGTATTTCACCACGGCGTTACTTACCCCAAGATTCGTTACGCTTAGGATAGCGACGAGGGATACCATCAGCACCCAACTACCATACAGCTCCGCTCCGAGCAGTTTCAGAAGCAACGGAGTGGCCATAATCGTCAAAAGCGGATTGACGAGAAATTCGATCAAGCTGTATCCGATATTTTTGAAATCGCGGGTCGCTCCAATTTCTTTCACTTTTTGAAAAATTCTTCTCAAAGAAGAGTCACCCGCTTCTTCACCGGAGCATGCATTGTACTCCTAGCTTAATGCCATCACGTTCATATAACGGGCTTCCGCCTGCACCCGCTTCAAGTCTTCTTCCACCATCATGCGTATCAATTGTACGAAGCTCACCTCTTGCTTCCAACCGAGCTTTTTCTTCGCTTTGGAGCAGTCACCAATTAAGAGGTCAACCTCAGCCGGACGGACAAGCTTCGGGTCGATCACAACGTAATCTGTATAGTTCAGGCCGACGTAAGAGAACGCAACCTCCAACAGTTCGCGGACGGAGTGCGTCTCTTCAGTCGAAATGACGTAATCGTCCGGCTCATTTTGCTGCAGCATTAACCACATCGCTTTGACGTAATCTCCAGCAAATCCCCAATCGCGCTGTGCATCCAAATTGCCGAGCCGCAGTTCATTTTGAAAGCCCAGCTTAATGCGCGCCACGCCGTCCGTGACTTTGCGTGTGACGAATTCCAAACCACGTCGCGGAGACTCGTGATTGAACAAAATGCCGGAACAAGCGAACATATCGAAGCTCTCGCGATAATTCACCGTAATCCAATGGCCGTATACTTTCGCCACCCCGTAAGGACTTCGCGGATAGAACGGCGTCGTCTCCTTTTGCGGAATCTCCATCACCTTGCCGAACATTTCGCTGCTCGACGCCTGGTAGAAACGAGCCGTCGGCTTGACGATCCGTACCGCTTCCAGCATGTTGGTTACGCTAAGCGCCGTAATGTTGCCGGTCAGAATCGGCTGCGGCCACGATGCCGCCACATAGGATTGGGCAGCCAGATTGTACACTTCGTCAGGGTCCGAAATCCGCACCGCTTCAATTAGCGAAGCAAGATCTGTCAAGTCGCCGGATATCCATTCGATCTGATCCTTAATATGCTGCACGTTCTCGTAATTGGGCGTACTTGTGCGTCGACGCATGCCGTAAACCTTATACCCTTTGTCCAATAAAAATTCCGCCAGGTAAGATCCGTCTTGTCCGGTGATGCCTGCGATTAACGCTGATTTCATTCGCTTTCCTCCTAAATGTTCGTGATCGTTCTTCTATGCTCGCTCGTTTGTAAAAACCATGAATAAGTAGACGCAAGTCCTTCATCCAAACCAATTTTCGCCTGCCAGCCCAGCTTTGTCAGCTTACTCACATCGACCAGCTTTCTTGGCGTTCCGTCAGGCTTGCTTGCATCGTATAAAATATCTCCGTCATAATCGATGATGGCTCTGATCTTTTCCGCCAGTTCCCGGATGGAAATATCTTCTCCTACGCCGATGTTCACAATGTCGCTATGGTTATAATGGTGCATCAAATAAAGACAGGCATCGGCCAAATCGTCGGCATGCAAAAATTCTCTGCGCGGCGTTCCCGTCCCCCAAAGCTCAACCACAGACTTGCCTTCCACCTTGGCTTCGTGGAACTTGCGAATCATGGCAGGAAGCACATGACTGTGATTCAGATCGAAATTATCGTTCGGACCATACAAATTTGTCGGCATGACCGATATATAACGCGTACCGAACTGCCTGTTATAAGCCTGACACATCTTAATTCCAGCAATTTTGGCGATCGCGTATGGTTCGTTCGTCGGCTCTAGCAAGCCCGTGAGCAGATCTTCCTCGCGCATCGGCTGAGAGGCATACTTCGGATAAATACAAGTACTGCCGAGAAACAACAGCTTTTTGACCCCAAATCGGTATGACGCATCGATGATATTCGTCTGAATCATCAAGTTATCCCGAATGAACGTCGCCGGAAACTCGTTGTTAGCTACGATGCCCCCAACCTTCGCCGCAGCCAAAAATACATATTCGATGCCTTCATTCTTAAAGAAAGAATTGACCTGATCGGAGCTGCGAAGATCAAGCTCCTGCGAAGTCCGGAAGCTGAGATTACGATATCCCTCAGCGAGCAGCTTTCTTACGATTGCCGAACCTACCAGACCGCGATGGCCTGCAACATAAATTTTCGAATCTTTATCCAATCGTTTCACCTCATGGTTCATGTTATATCGCGCAGGTTGTTAACCGATGGCATTGGTTAATTTTTGATTAGCAATCGTTTCTTTTATGGCGTGCAGCACCGGCTCCCGCAGTTCTCGGGATTGAAGGGCAAACTGCAGCGTCGTTAAAATGAATCCCAGCTTTTCGCCTACATCGTGCCTCGTTCCTTCAAAATGATAGGCATAGACTTGCTGCAGTTCATTCAGCTTTTCAATCGCGTCGGTCAATTGAACTTCCCCGCCCGCCCCTTGTTCTTGAACGGATAAAATCTCGAATATTTCCGGGCTCAAGATATACCGGCCCATAATGGCCAGGTTTGAAGGAGCGGTGCCAAGAGGCGGTTTTTCCACAAAAGTTCTAACCTGATACAACCTGCCCTGCTTTTGCAGCGGATCAATAATCCCGTACCTGTTTGTTTCATCGTCGGCTACCGACTGTACACCGATTACCGACGTCCGGGTCTGCTCGTATTGCTCAATCAATTGCTGTAAGCACGGTTTTTTAGCGGTGACGATATCGTCGCCCAGCAGCACGGCAAAAGGCTCGTCGCCTACAAATTTCCTCGCGCACCATACTGCATGCCCAAGCCCTTTCGGCTCTTTTTGGCGGATGAAGTGAAGCTCTACCTTCGACGAACGGCGAATTTCTTCCAACAGATCGTGTTTTCCCTTTTGATGAAGATTGTGCTCCAACTCGTGTACATGATCGAAATGATCCTCGATGGCCCGCTTACCTTTGCCGGTTACAATAATGATGTCCTCGATACCGGATTGAACCGCTTCTTCCACAATGTATTGAATTGTAGGTTTGTCGATGATGGGAAGCATTTCTTTTGGCATCGCTTTGGTCGCCGGTAAAAATCTTGTGCCTAGACCGGCCGCCGGGATGATCGCTTTTTTGACTTTTTTCATGGTTTCAACTCCTATCTATATCTATATATTTTTAGAGGTTATCGATAAGCGTGCAAAGCGGCTTCCTTGCGGTTCATATGGTTTAACACAACACCCAAAATTCGGGCCTGTGCATATTCCAGATTGGTTTTCAGTTTCTTTACAACCTCCCGTTTGACTTTTCCGGCCTTTACGACAATGAGAACTCCGCCGCATTGCCCCGCTACTAGTTGAGCATCTGGAAGAGTTAGCGCCGGGGGTGTATCAAAAATAACGACGTCGTAATTCGTTCTGGCATAATCGACAAATTGTGCCCACCGTTCGGATGATAATAACTCGGAAGGATTGGGAGGAAGGGGACCTGAAGTAAGCAAATCCAATCGCGGAATATGCGTCTCGACAACCAATTCTTGCGCATTGTATTGTCCGGCTAACAAATTCGACAAACCGATACGGTTATCTTGGTTAAAGAATTGATGAAGAGTCGCGTTCCTCATATCGGCATCCACAAGAAGGACTCTTTTTTCGCTTTGGCTGTAGGCTATGGCAAGATTGCTTGCTGTCGTTGTTTTCCCTTCAGCCGCCTGGGCCGATGTCACCATGAGCGTCTTCTTTTCGAGGCCTACTGTGGAGAAATCGATATTGACACGAAGTGTACGGTATGCTTCGCAAATCGGCGATTGCGGGTTGCTTTCCATAATCATGACGCGATTCTTATTGCTTCGTTGTTGCATAAGGAATCTCTCCTACCTTTCGATCGGTCGCTGGCATATTTTTTAGTAATCGGTCTTTTTTTTCAATCTCTGGTAAGACAGCCAGCACAACCAGTCCTATAACCTCATCCACATCTTCCGCGGTTTTGATCGTATCGTCAAAAACCGAATGCAAAAAAGCAAATCCGACGGAAAGCAGGGCAGCTACCAGTACGCTGACCAAAATATATAATTGATGGTTGGGTAAGACTGGCGTTGAGATTTGTCTTGGATCTGCTTTCCCCAGAATTGTTACATTATTAACTTTTAAAAGCTTCGTAACTTCTGATTGGAACACCTCTGCAATGGCGTTGGCAAGTTCCGCCGCTTCCCGATAATCGTTGTCCCGAATCGTTAGCGTCATAATTTGCGAGCCAGCAGAATGTCGCACCTTAAGCGCTTTAGACAACATTTCCGGGTCAGCTTGAAGTCCGGGACTGTGTTCAGACACCTTGGTCAGAATCGCCGAAGTCTGAATGACCTCCTGATAGGTGTCCATCAGTTTCATGTTTGTATTGATAGAAGTTAAGTCCACCATGTTCGATGCGTTGGTGCTATTAATAAGCAGTTTCACTGAAGCTTCATAAGTAGGAGGAATAAAGTTATAGCTGACTATCGCCGTTCCTCCTCCGGCTGCAATCATAAACAGAAGGATCCAGCCTATGTATTTGCGAAGGGTTCGAATGTAGTACTTTATCTCCAAATTCTCCACCCCTGCCATTTTCAGAAAATTTTCTTGTGGTTTTCAAAAAAAACCAAGCCCCTGCCCAAGATTTTGGATCAATAGGGCGCTACACTTCAAATGATTTGATTAAATAAAGGCCGATCTTGTTGTTTCGGGTCAAGAAGCGAATAGGCTTTGCTCGCCATTTGAAAGAATTTCTCGAAGCGTTCAAACGGATGATTGATGACGCCCGCCAATTTTCTTATATTCTTGTCATTCGACAACGGTGCCGCGCTATAACGATATATGCCACCGCGTATTTTTAAACATCGAGTGAAAACTGCCTCCAAATGAAGCGCTTCTTCTGGATGGGGTAAAATAAATCGACAAACCACATTGGCGTATACAGGGAACCTCAAATGCGTTTCAAATTCGATTTTTTGGGTACTGACTCTAGATAATGTAACAATTGCTTTATTACTGGACACATCCATACTATTTATTTGGGTGATGTACAATTCGGAGGTTATGTGCAGCTCGTTTCCTTTTGAAGCGCGATCATATTTTGTTTGCTCCAAGCCGCCTCATCCTTTCTTTAAAACTGCCGCTCAAATAATCAATGTACTCTGAAAAAGTTACATTATGTATCACGATCCGCATACTTAATTTATGATACAATTTGTAACTTGTCAAGCGTTAATTTTTTCACACTTTTCCGCAATCCCGTACAAAAATCAATCAATACAAGGGGAAGTTCTACAAAATAAAAGCCCGGTCTATTCCCGCATAAGATAATCCAACGAGACATTGAAAAAATCAGCTATATTTTTGAGCGTTTCGTAATCCGGGTGTCTTCTGTTATTTTCATAATGAGAAAGCGCCGACCTCGAAATTCCGATATGTATTGCCAACTCCTCCTGGGTCATCTGTCTTTCCTCTCGAAGCAAGCTGATTTTGTTACCGTACTTCACAACCTTGGTCCTCCTTATTTGCTTCAGTATACTCCTCACCTACTTTCATTATTATAACGAACAAAAAGTCAGGATACAATTCGTATCAATGATATCTATTAAGCGAATCTTTTTCAAGTGGTTTTACCGTTTTTCCTTCCTCTACGAATAAACTTTCAACACCGATTTAAGTTGGAGTATTTCGTCTGGAAGACGATTCTACGCTGCTTTTAAGTATTTGCACATCATTAAAATTAAATTTTTTTAGTTGAGTATGCAGCCACTTTGTTATAAAATAAATTCCATGAATGATACATTTTGTATACTTTATATTGTTCCACCCATTTTATTCCTCATTATGGAATCTTGAATAGAAAGGAGTTTTATTTTAAATGAAAAAAAAATTGTATCTACTGGGTTTATTTATGCTCTTGTTCCTTCTGGCACCGAAATTGATTCTGGCCGACGGAACGATCTCCATTGAGGTCAGCACCGAGATTAAAGGCGCTGACCTCGATGAAGTGTCCATCTCGGCTTCCGTGCAATCCGACTATGAAATTAAAGAAGTTCGAGCCGTCCTGAAGGACCGGCAAGTGACGCTGACGAAGGCTAAGTCCCATTCCCCTTGGACCGGTAAGCTCAGCTTGCAGGGATTGCCTAAAGGCACCTATACCTTAACGGTGACCTCCGCCGATTATGGAAATCAGACCGGGCAGAAAGAAACGACCATCAAATTTCTGGGGCGTTCAACGATCACTGTTACGGAACCTAGCAGCTTTTCGGTGGTTCGTGACGGGAGAGTGAGAGTGCAGGCAAAAGCTGTTGACGGACTGGGAAAACCGTTGTCGCTCGGCCTAGGTTATACGATAAACGGAAGGTATAATTCCGGATATATGTTTGAATGGTTTGATGCCAAAGAATACGAAGGCAAATCAATCCGTTTTCACTTTACAAGCGAAGATAGCAACGGGCACAGGGAGAGCGTGGATAAAGATGTCTTTATCGAACGAGGCCTCCGTTTAAAGGAAACTCGGTCTGTAGACGGAAAAATTTTGGACCAAGACGGGAACCGGATCTTATATAAAGGACAAGATGGCATGCTGCGCATCCGGAATCTGACGGACGGCCAAGAGGTCACGATTCCTTACAAACCGACCATCGACCCGGCCATCGATACGATTCACGAGAAACTCACCCCTACGGGAGCTATTTTTGAAGGCTTTTCACATTATTTTGTACGCGACCCCCGCTATAAGGTATGGAAATGGGACGGCTCCGGCTTGGAATGCCTGACTCCAGGCAACGATGAGTATGCCATGTGGAAAATTATCGACGTTAAAGGAGATTACGGGTTGTACCACTCTCCTCAAGGCGTTTCGATCATCAACTTCACAAGCGGCAGCGTTAAGGTCATTCCTGCCAGCGTCAATGCCGGAGTCTTAACCTCCGATGGAGGTGTCCTGTTCGTCGCCGCCGACGAAGGCCTATTCCGTTACAATCCGGACGGAACGGTTACAACCTTGGTGCAGGACGGTAATTACAACGGAATAGCCGCATCCGGAAAATATGTGCTTTTTAACGATTACAGCACAATATATATGTATGATGGAGCGCAAATGTCCGTGATCAAAGAAGCGGACGGCTTCAACACAGAAGCTGGTTCCGGATATCAAATCAACGGAGCATGGGTCGCCTATATCAAGAAAAATGCCAGCGGCAGTCCCCAGCTCTTCCTGCGTTCGCCCCAAGGTGCGGAAAAGCAGCTGACTTACTTCAGCTCTGCCCCGAAACTTCAATATTTGCATGACGACGGTTCAGTAGCCTTTTCCCTCGGCGGAAAAACGTACATTTGCCCCGTTAATGCAGAGCCGATCCAAGTGAGCTCCGACTTAGGGACGACGGCCTACGATACGCGGTTGGGCGGCTGGTACAAATTGCTCGGCAACGGGATTTACCAAATATACATGGGGCCACAAGAAGCGGACGTCACCCCTCCGGAATGGCCAGCGGGCAGTTCGCTTACCGTAACGGATCTGACCTACCGGTCTGCCGTTCTGAATTGGCCCCAAGCTTCGGATGACAAGGAGGTCACAGCCTACCTTATCTATAAACAGGGAAGACTGGACCAAGTCGTTAAGGCGCCGGCCTTACAAACGAAGTTAGAAGATCTTATTAATTTGGGTGGTGCCAAGTACAATTTTGACGTTATCGCCGAAGATGCGGCAGGGAATCGTAGTCAGGCGCTTTATACCGTCATTATCCCGCCGGTTTACGATTATCGCCCGCCTACGTGGGATAACGGCAACACGCTTACTGTTACGGATGTGACTTATGACAGCGCCAAGCTCAGCTGGCCGCCGGCCGTTGACAACATCAAGGTTCTAAGGTACGCAATCTATCTCGACGGCAAAAGAATCGGCGAGGTACAGGGAGATACAACGAAGTATGACGTCACTGGACTCACTCCGGGTAAAACGTATCAAGTCATCGTAATAGCGGAAGACGAATACAACCAAAGCTCTAATAACCCGACGGCAACCATTACCACTCCGACCAGGCCTACCGATGGTGACACTTCTCCCCCGGTATGGCCGAATGGAAATGTTCTGACGGTAACGGATATTACCTATAACAGCATAAGCCTGCAGTGGAAGCCGGCCCAAGACAATGTCGGGGTGGCATCCTACGAAATCTATCGAGACAACCTTCTGAGCGGGACCGTTGCAGGATCTGTTTACCGTTACACGGCTGGCGGACTGGCTCCGGGCCAAACCTATGTATTCTCCGTAATCGCCAAGGATGCGGCAGGCAACGTTAGCTTGAACAATCCAGTTGTTAGCGTGACAACCACCGTGTACGGAGGGCCGCATCCATCGGTCGGCACGTTGTCGCTTCAAGCCAAGCCCGGCGCTTTGGATGTCGGATCGGTGCTGGAACTCAACTTGAAAGCCGATTCGGCCCAAGACCTGTATGCCTTTCTGGCCAAGATGGAATATGTTCCCGAGCGCTTCAGACTTGGCCAAGTGTTACTGCACGGCGATTTCGGGGTCGAGAATCAAAGCGCTGTTCTTTCTAAAAATACCGGTACCTCCGGCGAGGTGAAGCTGACAGGCTCACTGATTGGCCGCGTTCCCGGTAAAACAGGCAATTTGCACCTGATTACCTTGAAATTCGTGGTACAAAAAGCGGGCAAAAGCGATTTCACGTTGCTGCCGGGCAGCTCGTTATCAGATAGCCAAGGACTGACTCGGACGTTGTCTGAACCGTTTACCCTCACAATCAATGCGGGGAGCGGGGATTTCGATAACGACGGCCGGATCACGTTGCGTGATCTGGTCCTCATTTCCCAGGCGAACGGACTAGCTTCCGGTATGCCTGGATTTGACGCTCGATTCGATGTGAACAACGATGGAAAGATCGATATCGCGGATATTCAATATGTTGCCAATAAAGTAGCAGCGGCCAGCTAAATTGAAAGGTTTCCTTAAAAAAACAGCGGCGGACGGAACTTTTTCCCTCCGCCTTTTGCCTTTACACAAACCCGAGCCGTTCATACGTTTTCCCGAGCGTACGGCCGCGTCGCCGTTGAGCCATTGGTCGATGACGGTGTAGTACACGGAGCGAAATCGACCTGGTATTTCAGATCGCTGTTGTCGAGGCGATCTGGTCTTGGACGGATAGTCCGATACAATTAGTATCGCATAATTCAACATCAATCGGCCATTTTTAAAATAATTTCATATATCGCCTTATTATGTAATAAATTTCAACATCGGTTTCATTGTATGATTACTTACCAAAATAGCCTTTCAGCCCATTTTTTATTAAATTTTTTTTAGTTTATTGAGTATACTTCCTATTTTATTATAGAATGAATCACGTCAATGATACATTTTGTATTGTTGATTATTTTCTTCTCGTACCACATCTAATTTAGAAAGGAGCTTTTTATTTTAATGAAAAAAAGATTATATGTGCTGGGACTATTTATGCTCTTGTTCCTTCTCGCACCGAAATTGATTCTGGCCGATGGAACGATCTCTATTGATGTCAATACCGAGATTAAAGGCGCTGACCTTGATGAAGTGTCCATCTCGGCTTCCGTTCAGTCCGAATATGAAATCAAAGAAGTGCGGGCCGTCCTCCAGGACCGGCAAGTAACGCTGACGAAGGCTAAGGACAATTCCACTTGGAGCGGTAAGCTCAGTTTGCAGGGATTGCCTAAAGGCACTTATACCTTAACAGTGACCGCCGCTGATTATGGAAATCAGACAGGGCAGAAAGAAACGACCGTCAAATTTCTGGGGAGTTCGACGATCACTGTCACGGAACCTGGCAGCTTTTCGATGATTCGTGACGGGAGAGTGCGGGTACAGGCAAAAGCTGTTGACGGGCTGGGAAAACCGCTACCGCTCGGTATAAAGTATATGGTAGACGGAAGATATAATACCGCATATATGTTGTCTGAATGGTTTGATGCCAGAGAATACGAAGGCAAATCAATCCGTTTTCACTTTACAAGCGAAGATAGCAACGGGCACAGGGAGGGCGTGGATAAAGATGTCTTTATCGAACGAGGCCTCCGTTTAAAGGAAATTCGATCAGTAGACGGAAAAATTTTGGACCAAGACGAAAACCGGATATTATATAAAGGGCAGGATGGAATGCTGCGCATCCGGAATCTGACAGACGGTCAAGAGGTCACGATTCCTTACAAACCGACCATCGACCCGGCTATTGATACGATTCGCGAGAAACTCACCCCTACGGGAGCTATTTTTGAAGGCTTTTCATATTACTATGTACGCGACCCTAAGTATAAGACGTGGTATTGGAACGGCACTCAATTACAAGGTATAGGAAAAATAATCGACGTTAAGGGAGACTATGGATTATACTATTCTTCCAACGGTACTTCGATCATCAACTTCACTAGCGGCAAGATTGCGGTCATTCCTACTGAAAATTTCTATGCTGGAACTTTAACTTCCGATGGGGGTGCCCTCTTCGTCGGTAGAGGCCTGTTTCGTTACAAGCCAGACGGAACGGTCACAACCTTGGTCCAAAGCGATAAAGTTTTTAGTGGAATAGCCGCATCCGGGAAATATGTGCTTTTTAACGATTACAGCACAATATATATGTATGATGGGGTACAAACGTCCGTCATCAAAGAAGAGGACGACCTCAAAGTAGAAGCTGGTTCCAGATATCAAATCAACGGAGGATGGGTCGCCTATATCAAGAAAAATGCCAGCGGCAGTCCCCAGATCTTCCTGCGCTCGCCCCAAGGTGTGGAAAAGCAGCTGACTTACTTCAGCTCTGCCCCAAAGCTGCAATATTTGCATGATGACGGTTCGGTAGCCTTTTCCTTCGGCGGAAAGTCGTACATTTGCCCCGTTAATGCAGAGCCGATCCAAGTGAGCTCCGACTTGGGGACAACGGCCTACGATACGCGGTTGGGCGGCTGGTACAAATTGCTCGGCAACGGGATTTACCAAATATACACGGGGCCGCAAGAAGCGGACGTCACCCCTCCGGAATGGCCGGCAGGCAGTTCGATTACCGTAACGGACCTGACCTACCGGTCTGCCGTTCTGAATTGGCCCCAGGCTTCGGATAACAAGGGAGTCACAGCTTATCTTATCTACAGATACGGAGTAATGACTTCTCCAATGCTGGACCAGGTCGTTAAGGCGCCGGCCCTCCAAACGAAATTGGATGGTATTTACAATTATAACAATAGCAAGTACGAATATGACGTTATTGCCGAAGATGCGGCAGGGAATCGCAGCCAAGCGCTTCATATCGTTATTAACCCGCCAGCCTACGACCCCCTCCCGCCTACTTGGGGTAACGGCAACACGCTTACCGTTACGGATGTGACTTATGACAGCGCCAAACTCAGTTGGCCGCCGGCCGTTGATAACAAAAAGGTTCTAAAGTACTTCATCCATCTCGACGGCAAAAGAATCGGCGAGGTAAAGGGAGATACAACGAAGTACGACGTCACTGGACTCACTCCGGGCAAAACGTATCAAGTCACCGTAATAGCGGAAGACGAATACAACCAAAGCTCCAATAACCCGACGGCAACCATTACCACTCCGTCCAGGCCTACCGAGAGAGACACTTCTCCCCCGGTATGGCCGAATAGAGATGTTCTGACGGTAACGGATACTACCTATAACAGCGTAAGCCTGCAGTGGAAGCTGGCCCAAGACAATGTCGGGGTGGCTTCCTACGAAATCTATCGAGACAACCTTCTGAGCGGGACCGTTGTAGGATCTGTTTACCGTTACACGGCTGGCGGACTGGCTCCAGGCCAAACCTATGTATTCTCTGTAATCGCCAAGGATGCAGCAGGCAACGTTAGCTTGAATAATCCTGTTGTTAGCGTGACAACCACCGTATACGGAGGGCCGCATCCATCGGTCGGCACGTTGTCGCTTCAAGCCAAGCCCGGCGCTTTGGATGTCGGATCGGTGTTGGAACTCAACTTGAAAGCCGATTCGGTCCAAGACCTGTATGCCTTTCTGGCCAAGATGAAATATGACCCCGACCGCTTCAGACTCGGCCAAGTGTTACTGCACGGCGATTTCGGGGTCGAGAATCAAAGCGCTGTTCTTTCTAAAAATACTGGTACCGCCGGCGAGGTGAAGCTGCCAGGCTCACTGATCGGCCGCGTTCCCGGTAAAGCAGGCAATCTGCACCTGATTACCTTGAAATTCGTGGTACAAAAAGCGGGCAAAAGCGATTTCACGTTGCTGCCGGGCAGCTCGTTATCAGATAGCCAAGGGCAGACTCGGACGTTGTCTGAATCGTTTACCCTCACAATCAATGCGGGGAGCGGGGATTTCGATAACGATGGCAAGATCACGTTGCGTGATCTGGTCCTCATTTCCCAGGCGAACGGACTAGCTTCCGGTATGCCTGGATTTGACGCTCGATTCGATGTGAACAACGATGGAAAGATCGATATCGCGGATATTCAATATGTTGCCAATAAAGTAGCAGCGGCCAGCTAAATTGAAAGGTTTCCTTAAAAAAACAGCGGCGGACGGAACTTTTTCCCTCCGCCTTTTGCCTTTACACAAACCCGAGCCGTTCATACGTTTTCCCGAGCGTACCGGCCGCGTCGCCGTTGAGCCATTGGTCG
The DNA here is from genome assembly GCA_042219835.1 of Paenibacillus elgii. Lineage (GTDB taxonomy): Bacteria > Bacillota > Bacilli > Paenibacillales > NBRC-103111 > Paenibacillus_G > Paenibacillus_G elgii_A. The sequence goes on along the minus strand of JBHJMN010000003.1, from coordinate 137,817 downwards.
ATGACGGTGTAGTACACGGAGCGAAATCGACCTGGTATTTCAGATCGCTGTTGTCTAAGTTCGTCAAGCTCGGCATCACGCCGTACAGTCCTCCTTTGATTTTGCCGCCGAGCACAAAGACGGGAGCCGCGGTTCCGTGGTCCGTGCTTCCGTTACCGTTCTCTTTCACCCGCCGCCCGAATGCGGAAAAAGCCATCGTCGCGACGCGATTTTCAAGACCTTGCGCTTCCAGGTCCTCATAGAAGGCTTATAAAGAAATCTCGAATCCGCTTCAACTTCAAAGCGATTTGTCAGTTCGACCGCAGCTAAGAGGTGATTCGCACATGCGCTCTAATCTGATCATACGGGAACTGCCAATCGTTAAACAGGTGTAAAGTACTGCCGCAAAAAAGTCCTTCCCCGATGTATTCCCACTATCACAATGACGTGTTTGAGATTCTTCTGGTGCAGCGGGGGAGCGCCGAATTCCGCATTGGTGGGCAGCGACTGAAGGCTGTGCCCAGCGATATTTCCCTGATCAACGAAGGAAAAATTCACGAAGGCAGCACGCTGGACGACGAGGCGGAGTACTGCGCGTTTCTGTTCGACCGGACCCGGATCGTTCATTCACACGTCGCCCATTCGGATTACGCCGCCTCCTTAACCGAGCCGTTGTCCGTACCGGTGCATCTGAGCCCTGCCGACGCGCATTACGAACCCGTAGCGGCCTGCTTCACACCGCATTGCGGACGAGTACGACCGCAAGGAAACCGGCTTCGAGGTCGTCATCCAATCGTACATCACCGTGCTGATTACCGTTCTGGCCCGTCTCTATGCAAGCCCTGACCGCAGCGATCGAGGAGAGGCCGCAGGCAAACGCAAGCTGGAGAAGCTGAAGGAAGTACTCACATTCGTCTAAACGCATTACCGGGAAGAGTTAACGATCGAACGCGCCGCGCAAGTGGCCAACATGAGCAGCCATCACTTCTGCCGCGTGTTCCGCGCAGACGTCGGGAGAACGTTCATGGAATATGTCCACCTTCCGTGCATCAACAAGGCGGAAGAGCTCATCCGCGATACGGACTGGTCCATGACGTCGATCGCCGAGGAAGTAGGCATTTGCGACGTGAATTATTTCGGGCGTCTGTTTCGCAAATACAAGCGCCGCAGTCCGGGCCAGCTCCGCAAAAACCGTTACGCCGGTCAGCCGCCGGGTTAATCGGCCAGAAGCCTTCCATCCGTTCTACTTCAGTTCCTCCTTACAGCCAGACCGGCTGCCCTTGCGCCGCGGATTCGTAGGCGGCAAGGGCAACGGCCGCGGCTTTCATCCCGTCTTCGCCTGTAATCGGGACCGTCGTGCCTTGACGCAGCGCCTCGACGAACGATCGAACCAAATACTCGTCCATATCGTCTCCCCAATAGCTCCACTCCCCTTTGCCTGCCTGAACGCTGTACACATCGTTCTTCTGGGCAAACGCATCGACGGAAAGCACTCCGCGCGTGCCGACGATTTCCATCGTCACATCCCCCTAGGTCGGGAAGCTCCGGTTGCGCGACCAGCTCGGGTCCAGAACGGCAAAAACACCGTTATCGAACTTGACGTGCCCCATACCGGCGTCGTCGATATCCTGCTCCTGAAACACCGTCGTCGCATAAGCGTATACTTTCTGCACTGCTGCGCCGAGAAACCAATGCATCAGGTCCATGACGTGCACCGTATGGTCCAGCACCGCACCACCGCCGGACAGCGCCTTATCGGCGAACCATCCGCCCGGAAAGCTGCCGCGGTTCGTGCCTTTGATCGCCACGATCTCGCCGATCTCGCCGCGCTCGACCGCTTGCTTCGCTTGCACGACCGCCGGCAGATAGCGGCATGGAAAGACGGTCATCAGCTGCACGCCGTTTTCCTTGCAGGCTGCAATCATCTCTTCCATGCTGACCAAATCGGGCTTAACGGCGGACATCATGTCTTCATAGGAAGCAAAAGCGCGTCAATTCGTCCGCCAACTGCTCGGCCAGATGAACCTCCACATCGCATACTCCGGCCAGCTCGACTTCAGGCATAGATGCATAATGGGCAGCGTGAATTCGCCCCATTCCCCCCTAACCAACAACGACGGCTTTCATGAGTAACCCTCCTTGGCGGTATTCCGAAGCTGTTCGGATGCTTTCGATTATAACCTGCGGAAGCCTGCTGTCTCGGCATCAAATTGCTCATTTTTAGCACGATATTGAACGTTTCTCTCATTCTTAAATCCAAGCAAAAAAAGAAGCTCCCTGTTTTGAGCAAGGAGCTTCTTCGTTCAAATCTATGCATGAGGCTAAAGCTTACAGATCGAAGTACAAGGAATACTCGTGAGGATGGATGCGGATCGATACCGCTTTGGCTTCATCGCGCTTCAGCGCAACGTAGTTGTCGATGAAGTCTTTGGAGAACACGCCGCCTTCGGTCAGGAACTCGTAGTCCGCTTCCAGAGCGTCGAGCGCTTCGTCCAGCGTACCAGGCACGCTGCGGATTTCTTTCTTCTCTTCTTCCGGCAGCTCGTAGATGTTCTTGTCGAGCGGGCCGTAGCCGAGTGCGATTGGATCGATTTTTTTCTTGATACCGTCCAAACCGGCGAGCAGCATCGCTGCGAAGGCCAGGTACGGGTTAGCCGTGGAGTCCGGCGTACGGAACTCGATGCGGCAGCCTTTCGGCGTTACGGCAGCAACCGGAATACGCACGGCTGCGGAACGGTTGCCCTTGGAGAACACGAGGTTAACCGGCGCTTCGTAGCCAGGAACAAGACGCTTGAACGAGTTCGTGCTCGGGTTGGTCAAAGCGATCAGCGCCGGAGCATGGTACAGAATACCACCGATGTAGTACAGCGCCATTTCGCTCATGTTGGCGTAGCCGCCTTTTTCATAAAACAGCGGAGTGTCGCCGTTGAAGATCGATTGGTGAACGTGCATTCCGCTGCCGTTATCGCCGAACAGCGGCTTCGGCATGAAGGTCGCCACTTTGCCGTATTGGCGGGCGGTGTTTTGCACGATGTATTTATATTTCATTAGGTTGTCGGCTGATTTGGTCAGCGTGTCGAAGCGGAAGTTGATCTCGCCTTGGCCTGCAGTAGCCACCTCATGGTGATGGCGCTCGATGCGGAGGCCGGATTCGATCAGCAGACGACACATTTCGCTGCGGATGTCTTGCTGCGTATCCGTCGGGCCAACCGGCACATAGCCGCCTTTGTGGCCGACTTTGAAGCCCAGGTTGCCGCCTTCTTCCTTGCGGTTCGTGTTCCAGTGCGCTTCTTCGGAATCGACGAAATACGAGGAAGAGTTTTGCTTGCTTTCGAAGCGAACTTCGTCGAAGATGAAAAATTCGGATTCCGGTGCGAAGAATACAGTCGTACCTACGCCGGTCGTTTGCAAGTATTCTTCAGCCTTCTGGGCGATGCTGCGCGGATCGCGATCGTAGCGTGCGCCGTCAGGCGTATGGATGTTGCTCATGATAACCAGTGTCGGATGAGCGGTGAACGGATCAATGTAGCTGGTCTCCGGCTCCGGCATCATGACCATGTCAGACTCTTCAATGCCTCTGAAACCGGGGATGGAAGAACCGTCGAACGCTACGCCGTTCACGAAAGTTTCTTCTTCTACCTCGGATGCTGGTAAAGAAATGTGATGTGCTCTGCCGTTCAGATCGACAAAACGGAAATCTACCCACTCGATGCCTTTTTCCTTGATGGTGTTTAATACGTTTTGTACTGACATTGAATCGTCAACCTCCTAATTTCCGAACATTCTCTTCATTTTGTTCGCTCATTGTTCAAGTTTTCGTTGATTTATGGACTTATTATAAATCGTCTTTGCAGCAATCGTCAATACTTATGTCAGGTATTTTTTACGATGATGTAAGGTATCCTTACACAGAAACAACTTTTGTCACACTTCAGACAAATAAAAGGCTTGATTTCCCGAATAACAGGAGAATCAAGCCTCTTCCGAAAAGGAACTTAATTTAAAAATACGAACTATCGCGCCAGAACCGCTTCTTTCTTCGTATCGAACCGCTTTCCGCACAGCGGCGCCAATTGCTCCAAATCTAACATGAGTTTGGCGAATTGGTCCGGGAACAGCGATTGCACGCCGTCTCCGGTCATCGAGTTGTCGGGGTCCGTATGCATTTCGACGATCAGACCGTTCGCCCCGGCCGCTACGGAAGCTTTGCACATCGGCTCTACCAGCTCGCGGCGACCCGTGCCGTGGCTCGGGTCGGAAATGACCGGCAAATGACTGAGCGTCTGCAGCGCCGGAATGGCCGCCAGGTCGAGCGTGTTTCTCGTGTAAGGTTCGAATGTTCGGATTCCGCGTTCGCAGAGCATGACGTTCGGATTGCCGCCCGCCAAAATGTATTCCGCCGCATTCAAAAATTCGTCGTATGTCGAACTGAAGCCGCGCTTGAGGAGCACCGGCGTTTGGATCGTGCCGAGCTTGCGGAGCAGATCGAAGTTCTGCATGTTCCGGGTGCCGACCTGCAAAATATCTGCGTACTCGGCGCACACGTCGACGTACTCCGGCGTCATGACTTCCGTGATGGTCAGCAGTCCGTGCTTTTTGCCGGCTTCCGCCATCATCACCAGCCCCTCGACACCGACGCCCTGAAAGCTGTAAGGGCCGGTTCTCGGCTTGAAGGCGCCGCCGCGCAGCACCTGGGCGCCGGAGGCTTTGACCAAGCGGGCGATTTCGTCGATTTGCTCCGGCGACTCGACCGCACAAGGTCCGCCCATAATGACCAGTTCGTCGCCGCCGATCGATACGTCACCGATTCGGATCACCGTGTTGTCCGGGTGAAAATCGCGGCTTGCCAGTTTATACGATTTGGAGATTTTGACGACCTGCTCCACGCCGGACAACTGGCGAAGATGCTCGGCCAGCACCGGGCTCGCTTTGCCGATAATGCCGATGACCGTACGGTCTACGCCTTTGGACACATGAGCCGTCACCTCGTGCTTCTCGATATGATGAACAATTTCGGCAATGCGCTCTTCGGTAATTGTGTTGGATAAAATAACGATCATGACAATCCACGCTCCTCAAGGACATGTTCACACTTAGACGCTTCGATGCTTATACGCTTTCAAGCAATAAAGTAACTATACAACGAGAAGCTACTCCCCGTCAAGAACGAAGCGAAAGAAGAATTCTTTCAGCCTTCGGACCCCGAGGAGAGCAGCATCTGCTCCTTGCGTCTTCTCCGTTTTTCCTTGCGCTTGCCGTCATACCATTCCAGCAGCCATTTCATCGGATAAAAGGCGATAAGCCCCAAGACGGCCCCGTCGATGACCCCGCCGACAAACAGCTTCAAGTTGAACTTGATAAACGTATCGAGCCAATCCGGCAGCACGGACAATAAATGCCCCCGGATGCCGCGCGGAAGCACCCAGCCTCCCACTTGCCGGTTCAGGAAGGACATCGGGATGTAGATCACTTTGCCGAACACGAATCCGAGCAAAGCTGCGGCCATGCTGGCCCGGAATACGTAGACCAATGGAAAGATAAGAAAAAAAGCAAGCCCCGCCGTAGGCAGGGTAAACATTTCGACAAACAGACCGACGGAAAAGCCGAGCGCGACGATGGCCGGCCCTCCCTTGGCTCTTGTCAGCAGCAAGTACTTGTACTTAAACCAACGCCCTACATTGCGAAGTTGAAAAGGTTTTTTGCCAGTTGTCGTTTTGCCCAAGGTGTGCGTCCCTTTCCTTCCGTCAGCAGTCTACTCCGCGCTTGCTTTTTGCTTGGCGACCGGGATTAAGCGGTCCATATTGACTGTACGCCGCAGCTCCCAGGTCGCGGGATCGGCAGCATCGTATTGTTCCAGATACCCAATGACTTCCTTGGTGATCGGCGTAGGCGTCGAAGCCCCGGAGGTGACGCCCACGCGGCGCACCGGCTTCAGCCATTCCGGGTTTAGCTCGGAAAGGTCGGCGATGCGATATGCCTTGACTCCCGCGATCTCCTCCGACACTTGCGCAAGACGGTTCGAATTGTTGCTTCGCGGGTCGCCGACGACGATGACGAGATCGGCATCCTTCGCCTGCTCCGCGACCGCTTCCTGCCTTACTTGGGTGGCAAGGCAAATCTCGTTATGAATCTCCGCGTGCGGGAACTTTTCCAGCAGCCGGTTCATGATGTGCTTGATATCCCACTGGCTCATCGTCGTCTGGTTCGTAATCAGGATACGCTCCGACGCGACGTTAAGCTTGTCGATTTCTTCCGTATTCTCGATCAGATGCACGCGGTCCGGCGCGACGCCCACGGCCCCCTCCGGCTCGGGGTGGCCTTTCTTGCCGATGTAGATGATCGTATAGTCCTCGGCCGTCTTCTCGCGAATCAAATCATGCGTCTTCGTCACGTCGGGGCACGTCGCGTCCACGACGGTCAAGCCTTTGTCCCGCGCCCGGCGGCGAACCTCCGGCGATACCCCGTGGGCGGTGAAAATGACCGTCCCCTTGTCCACCTGCTCCAAAATCTCCAGACGGTTCGGGCCGTCGAGCGTAATGACGCCTTCTTTTTCAAAATAATCGGTGACATGCGCATTGTGCACGATCATGCCCAATATATATACGGGTTTCGGCAGATCCAAATTTTTGGCGGTCTGCATCGCCAGCGCCATCGCGTCGACGACGCCGTAGCAATAGCCGCGGGGAGATATTTTGATAACGTCCATGCTGCACCTGCCTGTCAAATTTTCGCTTATTCTCTCATTATACCTGATTCCTCGGAATGAGGAAATGATCCTCGGCTTGCGCCGGGTCTGCTTAATTCGGCCGCAACCGGAAACCAGATAATGAAGGTCGTTCCCTCGTCTTTTCGCGTCTTCACCTCGACGGAGCCTTGATGCTCGTCGATAATCCATTTGGCGATGGACAAGCCCAGCCCCGTTCCGGACTTGCGGCCCCGCGACGGGTCCGCCCGGTAGAACCGGTCGAAAATATGCGGAATCTCGGATTTGTCCATCCCGATGCCCGTATCCTCGATCCGGATGCCGATCTGTCCGCCATGCCGCAACGTATCGAGCTGGACGTAGCCCTGCTCCGTATACTTGAACGCATTTTCCAGAAAAATGAACAGCAGCTGTCTTAAATAATCTTCGTTACCGTGGACGTAGACGCCCTTGGCCGCCTTCGTCTGTCCGACGATCCATTCGGCCGTTTTCGGCAGCAGCTGCGCTTTCCGCGCAATCTCATCGAGCAGCGGCTGCAGCTCGACCTCGCCCTTGGTCATCTGGAACCCGGCGTCGGCGCGGGCCAGCGACAACAGGTCGTTCACGAGCCGCGACATGCGCTCCGCTTCGCCGGAAATATCGTGCATCGCCTCCAGCGTCAGCTCCATCTTCGCATCGTCCCGTTCTCCGGAGGTGAGCGCCGTTTGCTTCCACATTTTTTCCAGCAGCTCCATGTTGCCGCGTATCGTCGTCAAAGGGGTCCGCAGCTCGTGCGACGCATCCGACACGAACCGGCGCTGCGCGCCGTATGCCTCTTCCAGCTCGGAATAAGCGTTCTGCAGCCGTCCGAGCATGCCGTTAATCGTCTGCGTCAGCTCGCCGATTTCATCGTTCGGACCGGTGTATTCGATCCGCTTGTCGAGGTCGACCCCTTTTTCAATCCGGTTCGTGGCCGCAATGACTTGCTCGATCGGCCGAAGCACCTTGCGCGCGAGAAACCAGCCGATCGAAGCGGCGAACAGCACGCTGATCAGCCCGATGACCGTCAAAATCAAACGCAGGAGCGCCAGCAAGCTCTCGTACTGCTCAATTGAGTAAGCAGCCTGCATGATTCCCAATACGTTGCCGGTATACTGCTGAACGAGAGGCACATAATACACCATGAACGAGTAGCCCTGGATGCTCATTTTCTCGAACTGACACTGGCCGCTTAGAATGCATTGAATCTTTTCTTCGGTCACATCGGGAATTTTGATCCCCGTCTGTTCCGCGTCGGGCAAGCCGATAACCTTCCCCGTACTCAAATTCGTCACCTGGTAAAAAAGGTTATTCGTCTTCGGCAAGTCGCGAATGTTCGGGATCAGAACGTATTCCCCATATATATTTAGCTGGGGCTTGATGCGGGACGCCACGGCCCCTGCTTGCTGCTGCAATTTGGACTCTAAATCATTGTAGTAAGAATAATGCAAAAATAAGTAAAGCCCCAGCCCAAGCAGCAGCAGGGTTGCGGATAATATCGCCGTATACCAAAGGGTCAGGCGCAGGCGAATGGACATGTCAGCTTTCCCCTCTCAGCACATAACCGGCGCCGCGAACGGTCTGAATCATCCGTTTGTGCCCATGCTCCTCCGTTTTCTGCCGCAAGAGAGCGATATAAACCTCCAGCACATTGGATTCTCCGCTGTAATCGTAGCCCCAAATTTTTTCCATAATTACGTCCCGCGAAAGCACTCTTCTCGGATTCTGTAAAAACAGGTGCAGCAGCTCGAATTCTTTCGTCGTCAGCTCGATGAGCTGTCCGCCGCGGTACACCTCGCGCGTATCCAGATCCATAAAGGTGTCCTGGTATTGCAGCTTGTTGGAAGGCTGCTCCGTCTTGTCCGCCGCCTTGCGGCGCAGCAGAACGCGCACCCGGGCAAGTAGCTCCTCCAGTGCAAACGGCTTCACAAGATAGTCGTCCGCGCCGAGATCAAGCCCTTTCACCCGGTCGGACACTTCGTCCTTGGCCGTCAGCATGAGTACCGGCACGTGTGAGCCGCCTTCGCGGATCCGGCGCACGACCTCCCAGCCGTCGAGCTGCGGCATCATGACATCCAGGATGACCGTATCCGGTTCGTTCTCCAGAATTTGCTTTAACCCGTCCATCCCGTGGTTCGCCGTAAATACGGTATACCCTTCGAACGCCAAGCTCCGGCGCAGCATGGACGTAATTTTTTCGTCATCGTCAATGACTAGTATTTTCTCTCTCATAAAATAGTATCCACCCGCCTTTCCTTTCTCCATTGTATCAGAATAATGAGGATTGCAAAAAAAAGAAGCGGAGCTTTCGTTGTCGTCCGCTCTGCTTCTTTTTTCATTATTGCTTACTGCTGCTTCTGCGGGTCGATCGTGTTGCGGTCGCCGATCGTAATTTCAACGTTCTGCTTCTTGCCGTCACGTATGATGCCAAGCGTTACTTTGTCGCCGGACTTCAATTTCTTGATAGCTGCGACGACCTCTTCGGAGGTTTTCATCTTGGCTCCGTTGACTTCGGTGATCACATCGTAAGGACGGATACCTGCTTTAAAGGCCGGGCTTTTGCGCTCGACTTGGGCAACAATCGCCCCTTCCGTATTTTCAAGCTTGAGCTCCGAGATCCAATCCTTATCGATATTTTGCATTTGCACACCGATGTATGGAACCGGTTCTTTCGGAATTTTCACGTTATTTTTCAGGTTATCCAGCACCGCAGATATCGTGCTTGTCGGAATCGCGAAGCCGATACCCTGCGCTTGCGCGCTGACGGCCGTATTGATGCCGATGACTTCGCCGTTCAGGTTCAGCAGCGGACCGCCGGAGTTCCCCGGGTTAATCGAAGCGTCCGTTTGCAGCAAATGCTTGTATTGGCGCGTTCCGTTCTTATCCGGGATATCGATCGGACGCTCTTTGGCGCTCAGCACCCCGACGGTTACCGTATGATCGAAGCCGTATGGGTTCCCGATGGCTACAACCCAATCGCCGACGTTTAAGCTGTCCGCGCTGCCGATCGGCAGCGTCGGGAATTCCTGGCCGTTTTCCGGCTCGATCTTCAGTGCGGCCAAGTCGAGATCGTAGTCGTTGCCCAGCAATTGGGCTTTATACGACTTCTCGCTGCCATTGGAATTTACTTTTACCCAAATTTCATCCGCGCCGTCAATCACGTGTTCGTTGGTCAAGATGTAGCCGGACTTCTCGAAAATAAAGCCGGTTCCTATCCCGCCGGGCTGCAGCTGACCTTCGTTACTTTTAGGCTGCTGCTGACGGCCGCCGCCGGAATCGTCGCCGAAAAATTGACGGAAGAACGGATCATCGAACAACGGATTGCTGGAACGCCCGGTGCTTCTCGTCTTGACTTTCGTCTCGATCTTGACGACCGCCGGACTTGCCTGCTGCACGATCCCCGAAATATTCGTCGGACGGGCCAAATCGAGCGAAGAAGGCTTCACGTTCCCGTTATTGTTGGCTGCCTGCGCCGATGCGGACGAACCTTGATTGCTGTTTCCGGCCATCATGCCTTGAGCGCCGGTGAACAGGTTCATTTTGTCCGAAGCGAACATCAGCCCGCCAACCACGACCACGCCGGCCATAAACGCAGCGAACATGCTGCGGAAACCGCTCGACTTCTTCGGCGCCGCTCCGAACTGCCAATTCCCCATCGGACCTTGCTGCTGCTCCCCGGAGTTAAAGCCGAACGTGCGCAGCGCCTTCGGCGGCGTTACTTCCACCGGAGCGGAGCCTTGACTGTCGCTGACCGTTGTGTCCGAGGTGCCGGATTTATATGGTCCGTAGGAAAAGTAATGAGAGCTTTGCTCGCGGCTCGCCGCCGTTTCCTCTTTCCCGGTCGCCTTCCGGTTATCCCCCTCGGACTCGCTATGCTTCAACTCGTCGGTCGGGCGACGAAAAAGATCGTTTACGTTGTTGTTATTATTGTTATTGTTGTGATCCATCAGAAAAACCTCCGCTTCATATAAGGCTTCAAGATGATTGCTATTCTTGTCTTGCTTTCATGTCTTTATCTTGCACGGGCAACCTTAAAGAAACCTTAAAGAAAAATAAAATGGAGGTAAAATAAACAACCCCCTAAATCCCCCTTAGTAAGGGGGACCCAGGGGCTGCGCCCCTGGACCCGCAAGGTTGTCTGGAGAGTGAGTGCGGTACGTTTTTTGTTACTATAGGTGGAGGAACGCGTCTATCCGGCGAGCCTCGGCTCGCCGGATACGCTTACATTTTGGCGCGGTAAAATCCCGCGCAGCCGTGTGCTGACTGGAAGCGAGGACGCTTCTCGACCGCCGTCAGGCTGGTCGGGAGCGGACAGGCGCGGTCCTTGCTCGGCGTATCGCTAGTGCTGGAGCGCCGCATGGAAGCGAGGACGCACGCCGACTGCCGTCAGGCCAGGCGCGGGCGGACAATCGCGGTCCTTGCTCGGCGTATCACTAGTGCTGGTGCGCCGCATGGAAGCGAGGACGCTCGTCGACTGCCGTTAGGCTAGGCGCGGGCGGACAGTCGCGGTCCTTGCTCGGCGTATCGCTAGTGCTGGTGCGCCGCATGGAAGCGAGGACGCTCGTCGACTGCCGTTAGGCCAGGCGCGGGCGGACAGTCGCGGTCCTTGCTCGGCGTATCGCTAGTGCTGATGCACCGCATAGAAGCGAGGACGCTCGTCGACTGCCGTCAGGACAGGCGCGGTCCTTGCTCGGCGTATCACTAGTACTGGTGCGCCGCATGGAAGCGAGGACGCTCGTCGACTGCCGTTAGGCCAGGCGCGGGCGGACAGGCGCGGTCCTTGCTCGGCGTATCACTAGTGCTGGAGCGCCGCATGGAAGCGAGGACGCTCGTCGACTGCCGTCAGGCCAGGCGCGGGCGGACAATCGCGGTCCTTGCTCGGCGTATCGCTAGTGCGGGTGCGCCGCACGGAAGCGAGGACGCACGCCGACTGCCGTCAGGACAGGCGCGGGCGGACAATCGCGGTCCTTGCTCGGCGTATCGCTAGTGCTGATGCACCGCATGGAAGCGAGGACGCTCGTCGACTGCCGTCAGGACAGGCGCGGGCGGACAGGCGCGGTCCTTGCACCAGCGGTCCGATTATGGCGACGCTCCCCCTCCCTCGACAACCTTTCGTCGTCCAGGGGGCGAAACCCCTGGGGTCCCCCTTACTAAGGGGGAGTTAGGGGGTTGCATTTACACACCCTCTTTCGATCTCCCGCAGCAGCGAAGCCGCCTGATCCACCCACTTGTCCTCCACGGTACCGTCTTTATCGAGCGGCTCCTGAAACTGATCCATTAACGCTCCATAGGTCCGGGCCTGCGCCTCATGATCCAACCCTTCGTTATAGACATGTTTGAGTACGAACGGTGTACCGATTCGGACAAAAGCGTCTGTAGAATCCGTATCTCCGTCCAGTACGCCGCTCGTGACTTCAAACGGAATGCGCAGCCACACTTTATGGCCCTCATCCAAATGGCGGTCGAAGGAACCGTGCTCATAATCCCAGTTGCCGCCCAATGTGAATTCATGCTCGTGAAGATAGCTTCGCACATGTTCAAAAGGCTCTTCCCGCCCTTGCAAAGTCGAGTCTAAAGGAACCATCGGCATCTCCTCCAAAATATGATCGCTGCAACAAAATCATGCTTAGCATGTACTGGGCCAAGTAAAATTATGCCCATCAAGTGGAATCTAAACGCCAGCGGTTCATCGGTACGACCGGCTTTGCTTGTCCGTTTACATACCCTAGTCTGCAAAGAAAAAAGAAGCCGCTCCTCAAATTTCCGGAACAGCTTCTTTTCCTTTACGCTCTTTGTTTTATTTCGAATCAAAAGCGCTGCGCAATCCATCGCCGATAAAGTTGAAGCACATAATCGTCAGAAAGATCATAAAGCCGGGGATGAACGGATACCAAGGAGCATTGTTCAAAATCGTCAAGCTTTGCGCGCTCTGCAGCAAATTCCCCCAGCTCGCGGTAGGCGGCTGAATCCCCAGACCGAGGAAGCTGAGGCTGGACTCCGTCAAAATCATGGTGCCCATCTGCAGCGTTGCGGAGACGATGATCGGGGCAATGGCGTTGGGCAAAATATGCACGAAAATAATCCGGAAATCCGACATGCCGATCGTCCGCGCCGCATCGACGAACTCGCGGTTTTTGACCGAAAGAATTTGCCCCCGCAGCAGCCTCGCCTTGGACATCCAACCGAATGCAACGAACACGACGATAATATTGAATAAATTCGGCTTCAGGACAGTAACGACCGTGATCAGAACGAAGAAGGTCGGAAAGGACAGCAAAATATCGACGATCCGCATCAGAAAGCCGTCGACTTTCCCTCCATAATAACCAGCCAGCGAGCCTACGGTAATCCCGATCAGCAGATTAAGAATAACAGAAAAAATCGCGACGGAGAGCGATACCCGGGCGCCGTAAAGCACCCGGCTGAACAAATCCCGCCCTAAATCATCGGTCCCGAACCAATGCTCGGCGCTTGGCGGCTTCAAGCGGCTCATCAGATCCTGTTCCGCGGGATCGTGAAGAGCTATGACGGGCGCAAACAACGCGAGTAGAATAAGTACCCCCATAACCCACAGGCTGACAAAGGCCAGCCGGTTAGTCTTGAATCGTTCCCAAGCCCGACGTTTCGGTTTGGCTGCGGCTGCAGGAAGCTGAGCGTTATTCGTAGTTACGGCTTCATTCATGGATTATACCTTCGCCTCGCTTTTGCTGTAGCTGACCCGGGGATCCAGGATCGCATAAGATAGGTCGGCCAATATGCTGCCGAAGACATAGAGAAAGGCAGTCAATGTCGTAACGGCGAAGATGACCGGATAATCCCGCTGGAAAGCCGCTTCCGTGAACAGCCGGCCGATTCCGGGAATGCTGAAGATCGTCTCGACAATAACGGAGCCCGCGAAGAAGCTGGGCAGCGATAGCCCGAACAGCGTTGCCAGCGGAATCAGTCCGTTGCGCAAGCCGTGCATAGTCAATATCCGTCCGCCCCGCAGCCCTTTGGCTTTAGCCGTGCGCATATAATCTTGATTGATGACCTCCAGCATGCTGGAGCGGACATACCGGATCCAGACCGCAACTTCAGAGCAAGCTATCGTAAACACCGGCAAAATCAGATGTAGCACCCGGTCCCATAAGCCGGACGGCGCATTGATCGTTTGCAGTCCGCCCGACGGCAGCCATCCGAGCTTCACAGCAAAGAACATCATCAACAGAAGGCCAAGCCAAAACCCGGGCAGCGAAATGCCGACGAACGTAATGCCGGATACGAACTGATCGAGACGCGAATTCGCTTTAACCGCGCACAAAATGCCGAGTGGAATCGCTATGGCCAGAGCCAGAGCAAAGCTTGTGACCGTCAGCAGCAAGGTATTCGGCAGCCGGTCCCAGATCAATTCCGAGACCGGCTGGCTTTTTTGAAACGAAGTTCCGAAATCCCCTTGTGCCAGGTCACTGATCCACTTCCAATACTGAATATATAACGGTTGATCCAAGCCGTAAGCCTTGATCATATTTTCTTTATCGATGGCCTTGATCGTCGGATCGTCGACGTATTGGGAGATCGGACTGCCCGGAGCCATATGGATAATCAGAAAAGAAATGATCGTAATGCCGATCAGAATCGGAATGGCGTTCAGCAAACGTCGAAGGGCATATCGGGCCACCGGATGTCACTTCTTTCATCATAATTTCGATCATAACGATCAACGGATTTTCTTATTTCGTGAAATACCACTTTTCGACTTCCTTCAAGGCGTCGCGGTTCGGGTTAAACCCTTCGAGATTTGCCGGATAAGCCATCGTGGCGGTCGGCGAATAAATGAACGTATACGGCTGGTCTTCCGCAATTATAGCGTCGATTTTGGCCAGCAGCTCTTTCCGTTTATTCATATCGAAGGTTTTCAAATCCTCGTCGATCAGCTTGTCAACCTCAGGATTTTTATAAGAAATGTAGTTTGATCCCGTCTCCATCGCCGTGGAATGCCATATGCCTTGCGGGTTCGGGTCTCCTGAAATGCTCCAGCCATGGAAAAGAGCGACGAAGTTTTTACCCATCCAATTTTTCGTAAAAGCAGAACCCTCGACAATTCGAGGCTGAACGCTGATGCCGACTTTTTTCAACTGCTGCTGAATTACGGTCAGCGCCTTCTCGCGCACCTTGTTCCCTTGAATCGTTTGCATTTCAAACTCGAATTTTTGACCGTTTTTGTCCAAAATGCTGTCGCCGTCCGTATCCTTCCAGCCCGCATCGGCCAAAATCTTTTTCGCCTTTTCCGGATCGTACGGGAATTTCGGCACATTATCCGTGAACGACCAGTAGGATGGAGACGTTTGGCTGTGTACGAGCTTTCCTTGCCCTTCGACGATGTTGTCTACGATCCCTTGACGGTCGATCGCCATCGTAAGCGCCTGACGTACCGATTTATCCTGGAACAACGGATTGGTCAAATTCCAGGCTGCAAACATATAGGTCCCTGTGCCGATCCCTTTTTGCAGCTTGATTTTGCCCGACGTTTTGACAAACTGCTCGACGGCTTGTAAATTGTCGGCCGGCACTGCAACGACATTAATTTCTCCAGCTTGGAGCTGCGCCATCATGGCGTTCGCATCGGGGATGATCTTCGCCGATATTTTTTCAATGGCCGGCTTGCCGCCGAAGTAGCTGTCGTTGCGCACGAAGCGCAAATATTGGCCTTGCTTCCATTCTTCCAGCTTGTACGGGCCTGATCCGACCGGCTGGTGCTTCGCGAATGTCGATTTTTCCATGTCTTTTACGGCAACATCCTTCAGCAAATGCTGAGGCAGGATATTAAAATTCAGCATATCGATGTATCCGGCATGCGGCTCTTTGAACGTAAATTTAACGGTCGTATCGTCCGTTTTCTCAATCTTCGCCAATTTTTCGAACATTCCTTTGCGCGGTCCTTTGTAATCCGGATTAAGCGGAATGTTGTATGTAAATACGACGTCGTCGGCCGTTACCGGCTTGCCGTCGCTAAATTTGGCATCGTTGCGGATTTTAATCGTCATTTCTTTCTTGTCTTGCGAGAACTCAGGCTGTCCGGCCGCCAGATCGGGAACGATTTCCTGCTTGTCGTTGAAGTGATACAATGAGCTGAACACCAAATCGATCACTTCACTGGAAACCGTAGTAGTCGCCCAAAAACCGATAAAACCTTGCGGATCCAGCAAATAAGCCGTATTAATTTCGCCGCCGTCCACCTTTTCTTTTTTGCCGCTGCTAGCCGCTGCCCCATCGGCCGGCTTCTCGCTCGTTGCGGCGGTTCCGCCGCCTCCGGACGTGCAGGCGCTCAGCAACAGTGCGGTGGACATCAACGTGGCAAGAGCGATATTTCCTGCTTTGCCGATTTTTTTGAACAACATGGCAAGTTCCCCTCTCTTTTCGATGCCTTCTTCAGGCTGTTTATATGAAATGGCACGAGGCGTAATGCCCCGGCTCCGCTTCCCGGAATACAGGCTTCTCGATCCGGCAGCGCTCCACTGCATGCGGACACCGCGGATGGAACGCGCAGCCTGACGGCGGATTTGCCGCGTTCGGCACTTCTCCGCTTAAGATGATTCGCTCCCGCTTACCGTCCACATCCGGTTCGGGCACGGACGACAGAAGCGCTTGGGTATACGGATGCTTTGGGCTGCCGAACAACTGGTCCCGGCTGGCCAACTCGACAATTTGACCTAAGTACATGACCGCAACCCGATCGGAAATATGTCGGACGACGCTAAGATTGTGCGAAATGAACAAGTACGACACTTTCGTCCGCGTCTGCAGCTCCTCCAGCAGGTTGACGATCTGCGCCTGAATCGAGACATCCAGTGCCGAGACTGGCTCGTCCGCCACGATGAGCTTCGGACTTAATGCAATGGCTCGGGCAATCGCAATACGCTGCCGCTGTCCTCCGGAAAATTCATGCGGGTACATGCTAATCGCATGAGATCTTAGTCCGACCGTATCCAAGAGCTGCTCCGCCCGCTTCATCGCGTCCGACCACTTCAAGCCGCCTTGGACCACAAGCGGCTCGGCAATCGCTTTACCCACCGTCATTCTCGGATTTAAAGATGCATACGGGTCCTGAAAGACGCACTGCATCTCTTTCCGGATCGGCCGAAGCTGCCGTTGATTCCAACTGCCGATCGAAGTTCCGTTAAACACGATTTCACCTTCGGTCAAATCGAGCAAACGCAAAACCAACCGTCCGACCGTCGACTTGCCGCAGCCGGATTCGCCTACAATACCCAACGTTTCCCCTTTAAATACCGTAAAGCTGACATTGTCAACCGCTTTGACGGCTCCATTTTTCAAGCTGCCGCCGATGCCAAAATATTTTTTTAACCCTTTAATCTCCAGAAGCGGAGCCCCCACGTGTCGTTCATCTCCTTCTCCATCCGTACTAGATTAACATGCAGCGAACTTGATGCCCCGCTCCGATCTCCCGCAGCTCGGGCGGCCGCTCGCTGCATTCCGCTTTCGCCATCGGACAACGCTCGGCAAACCGGCAGCCGGCCGGAAAAGCACCCGCAGGCGGAACGCTTCCCGCTATCGGGACAAGCCGCTCAATAGCCCCCTGCATGCGTGGCGTCGATTGGAGCAGGCCTTTCGTGTACGGATGTCTGGCATCTGTAAACAACGTTCTTACATCTGCCGTCTCGACGATTTGACCGGCATACATGACGATGACGCGTGTAGCCATTTCCGCAACAACGCCCAAGTCATGCGTGATGAATAGCACGGACATGTCGGTCTCACGAAGCAGCTGTCGGATCAGGTCCAGCACCTGAGCCTGAATCGTCACATCCAAAGCCGTCGTCGGCTCGTCGGCAATAAGCAGCTCCGGCCTGCAGGCCATCGCCATCGCCAGCATGACACGCTGCCGCATACCGCCCGACAGTCGGTGCGGATACTCTTTCCGAATCCGCGAAGGCTCCGGAAATCCGACGCGCCGCAGCCAATCCTCTGCGATTGTAATCGCTTCCGATTTGCCTACGCCAAGATGCCGGGTAATCGCTTCGGTCAATTGCTTCCCGATGGTAAGCACCGGATTCAACGAGGTCATCGGCTCCTGAAAGATCATCGCGATTCGACGTCCGCGAATGCCTGACATCTCCCGATTGCTGAGGCCGACCAAATTCCGGCCCCCGAAACGGACTTCGCCGCTCGCAATCTCCCCTACACGGGGAAGCAGCTGCATGATCGACAAGGAAGTCATGCTTTTGCCGCAGCCGGATTCGCCTACGAGCGCGACCACTTCGTTCGTTCCGATTTTAAAATCGATGCCATCGACAACTGTCAGTTCCCTCTTATTTTCTTTAATTACCGTTTTAAGCGATTTCACTTCCAAAAGTGCCTCAGACAAGGGATCACCTTCACTTCCACATTCATTGTGTCATAAAAATTCACTTCGCTGGAATTATTTCGGACGACAGCATCAAATCTCATTATGAAGTTAATTGACCAACTTGTCATTAGAAATTTTAAAATTTTACAATTTTTTTTGAATTCTCCTTAAGCACCAGTAAATTAAATACAAAAAAGAGACGAAAATGTAAATCATTTTCATCTCACAGGAATTTTATGTTAGTTTTTTCAGAGCAGGCTGTCGATTATTAGAACACGCGAATGTCCGCCTTTTCCAGCCACGCGCAGATTTACGCCAGCGTGCAGTCGATATAATAAGACGGCGTTCGAAAAACGTAAATTTATCCCTCGAAAAAGAGGAAGCCTCGAAATTCCATTCGGACCTCCTCCTTGGTAAATCTACGGTATTTCATTATTTGCGGTATTTCGCTATTGTCTGGCCGATTCGCTGGCGCTCTCGCTCGCGTTGTTTTGAGCCGGCTGTTTTACGTTATTAGCCAAAACTTCTTCGGAAAACTCCGTATCGGTTTTGATGTTTTTATTTAAATTTGCATTTTCATTTTTATTTTTAGCCATCGCTATCACCTCCCCTGACACCCTTAGTATGGATTTCAAGAAGAGACGTTATGCTAGAAAATTTTTAAAACAGCAGCTCGTTTTTCAGTTGGTTCCAGAGCGCTTCGTTAATTTTCCCGTCGCCCTTTTTCACCACGAAGACGTTCAGCGTTTTTTTGCCCCACTCTTTGTAGACCTGATTCTTCGTCTCGAAGTATAAATCGATCCGGTTGCCTTTGATTGCACTGCCCGTATCCGCGACAATCCCGTAGCCATAGCCGGGAATATAAAGTACCGTTCCGATCGGAAATACCTTCGGGTCGGCAGCGATCGTAGAGAACGCTTCGACATCCCGGGTAACCTTCATTCCGGAAAACGTGACTCCGTATTCGGGATGTCCGGGGTTTTTACCCGTCGATTCCCGCCCGGCATAGTATCCGGTTGCCGTTACTTCAACGGCTTTATACCTGGATAAATCTTTTCCTTCGTGAGGAAACAGCTTATAATTCATCCTACGGCGGCCGCTCGCGGCAGATACGGGTTGCGAGTCGTGCGGCTTGACCTCCGGCTTGCTGACACCGGGTGAATGCAAGGATACGGGTAAAGCGGCGATCGACGGCTCATTATTCGGCGCCGCAGACCGTTTGTAGTCCTGTTGTTTTTCAAACCATAGCAAGAAGGACAGCATCAACGCGATGAACCAGATCCATTTGGCATGGCTTGCGGTTTTTGGTAGCATGAGCTTGGTTTAAACCTCCCCTTATTAGAAAAGGCTCTCCAACATTCGCAAGATCTATACAGAGTCTCCCGCGAAACAAGCAAGCTTTAACCAAAGCTCCATTATAAAATAAGCTGCCCATAGACAAATGCAAAGAACCTGCCCCTTCAACAAGGAGCAGGCCATTCTTCCAAATCATATCGTTTAGCAGCTTACGCTTGCTTGGTCCGAATGTCTTCCCGGATCATCTCGATGACGCTATCTACGCTGTGTGCGCCGAGGTCGCCCTGACCGCGCTTGCGGACGGATGCGCCCGATGCCTGCACTTCGTTTTCGCCGACAACGAGCATGTACGGAATTTTCTCAAGCTGCGCTTCGCGAATTTTGTATCCGAGCTTCTCGTTGCGCAGGTCGGCTTCGACCCGGATACCGGCACTTTGCAGCTTCGCTTCGACTTCCTTGGCGTACTCGTCGAAGTTGCCGGATACCGGAAGCACTTTCGCCTGTACCGGACACAGCCAGGTCGGCAGCGCGCCGGCGAAGTTCTCAAGCAAGAAAGCGGTCATCCGTTCCATGGTCGAAATAATGCCGCGGTGAATGACGACCGGACGATGCTTCTGTCCGTCGGCTCCGACGTACTCCAATTGGAAGCGCTCCGGCAGCAGAAAGTCGAGCTGCGCGGTCGACAACGTCTCTTCTTTCTTAAGCGCCGTCTTGATCTGCACGTCCAGCTTCGGACCGTAGAAGGCCGCCTCGCCTTCCGCTTCGAAGAATGGCAGACCGAGCTCCTCGACCACCTCGCGAAGCATCCGCTGCGACATTTCCCACATTTCGTCGTTTTGGAAATATTTCTCGGTATCCTTTGGATCACGGTACGACAGACGGAAGCGGTATTCCTTGATGCCGAAGTCCTCGTACACTTGACGGATCAGGTTGACGACGCGGGCAAACTCTTCCTTGATTTGATCCGGGCGGCAGAAAATATGTGCGTCATTGAGCGTCATCGCCCGGACGCGGTGCAGGCCGGTAAGCGCTCCAGACATCTCGTAGCGGTGCATCGTGCCGAGCTCGGCGATCCGCACCGGAAGGTCGCGGTAACTGCGCATGTCGCTCTTGTACACCATCATATGGTGCGGACAGTTCATCGGACGCAGTACAAGCTCCTCATTGTCCAATTCCATCTTAGGGAACATGTCTTCCTGATAATGCTCCCAGTGACCGCTCGTTTTATACAATTCCACGTTGGCAAGCACCGGCGTGTACACGTGCTGGTAGCCGAGACGTTCCTCCAGATCGACGATATAACGCTCCAGGGTGCGGCGTACTTTGGCACCGTGCGGCAGCCAGATCGGAAGTCCTTGGCCGACTTCGCTGGAGAAGGTGAACATTTTTAGCTCTTTGCCGAGCTTGCGGTGGTCGCGTTTTTTCGCTTCCTCCAGCAGATGCAAATGCTCGTCCAGCTCCGATTTTTTCGGGAACGCCGTGCCGTAGATGCGCTGCAGCATTTTGTTCTTGGAATCGCCGCGCCAGTAAGCGCCCGCTACGCTCAGCAGCTTGAACGCTTTGATCCGTCCGGTGGACGGCAGATGCGGTCCGCGGCACAAGTCGAAAAATTCGCCTTGGTCATAAATCGTAATCACCGAATCTTCCGGCAGGTCGCGGATCAGCTCCAGCTTGAGCGGGTCCTCCTGTTCGCCGAATATGCTCAGCGCTTCCTCGCGGCTGACCACCCGGCGGCGAATCGGCAAGTTTTCCTGAACGATGCGTTCCATTTCTTTCTCGATTTTGACCAGATCCTCCGGGGTGATCGACGTTTCCATATCGATATCGTAGTAGAATCCGTCTTCGATCACGGGTCCGATGCCGAGCTTGACGTTTTTGTTCCCGTACAGCCGTTTAATGGCCTGCGCCATCAAATGCGCCGTACTGTGACGGTATACCTCCAAGCCTTCCTCGCTGTCCAGCGTAACGATTTGCAGCGCGGCATCTTCTTGCAGCGGTGTGCTCAAATCGACCAATTTTCCATTAAGTTTGCCTACGACGGCATTTTTTTTCAGTCCCGAGCTGATCGAGCCTGCTACCTCTTCCACCTTCGTTCCCTGCGGATATTCCTTCACCGCTCCGTCGGGAAAAGTTACTTTTACAGCCATGTCCACTACCTCCAATATGTTGTAGAAAATACAAAAAGCGTATCATCCCGAAAGGGACGAGTACGCTTAGCTCGTGGTTCCACCCAAATTCAATCCGCAGCTCTTCGTTCCAACACAAGACCAGTCTGCGAATCCTTCATTCATTCGGTAACGGGAATGATCCGGCGATTTATACTACGCGTCTCCGGTAATTGATCTGCTCAGGCAAGGGGACACTTTCCAAATCACGGCTACGAAGGGGTAACCGATTGACGTTCGCTGAAGGGGATTGCAGCCGGCGTCCCCTCTCTCTGGACAGCACTTCAACCGATCGTGTCTTCGATCTTTGCCTATCCCTTATTATATTCAGCCGCTGTCAAACGGTCAAGGTTTTGGCATAGCCGGCAGTAGCCGCACAGCTCAACGCGATTTTCGAAAATTTGCCGGATCGTCTTGATCACCTGCAAATCCGGCTCGCGGGTATGGATATAAATCTGCTGTGGAGACACCGTAATCAGCGTGCTGACAATCATATCCTCGAAATTCATATCCTTCTCCAGCGTTTCGACCGTCACGACGGCATCCGTATCGTTCGTTTCGATCTTCTCCAGATGCTCGCCAAGCAGCATAAACTCATTGCCGCCTTTATGAATCAGATGAACGAACGGAATTTTCGCTTCCTGAATATAAACGAAATATTGCAGCAGTGAAATGAATTCGCGATACTGCCGGTCCATGACGAATTCGTCAACGGCATATTCGACCACTTCGCGGAGCTCGTTCAAGTAATCCGGCGCCCGGAAACGCAGAAAGCCGTCCAAATTCAGCTCCGTATGCTCTTCGATGTATTCGGTAAGCAGGGCGGTCAGCTTGTTTTTCCGCCGCAGGTACGCTTCACTCTTGTCCGATTTGACCGCCGCCGAATCGCCCCGCTCCCCCAGCATTTGGCTGCAAAAGCCTAAGATGCTGTCCGTCTCTTCGTCCTGCTTGTAATGAAACTCATGGCGGATCATATGACGCAGCAGACGCTGCTCTTCTTCAGCCAATAAATAATCCGCCACGGCGCCGGCCGCCGCTGCATATAGCGCGTGACCGTCGGCCTGCAGTTGAAAAGCCGGCATCACCGCGCTCACTTCGACTCGCTGCAGACCGTTTCGCCGACCAAGAACGATCCGGATCTTGTTCTCCTTATGTAGCCGTTCGCCGAAAAACTCGACAAGACGCAAAAGCCGGTCAGCCTGAGCTTCGGAGCGTTTCACCATTACGATCGTCAACAGCTTCATCCAGGGTCACACTCTCCTTTCGGGCCTTACGATTCCTTTAAAGTATATGGCTGGACCTTCGCAGATATACAAAGTACAGACGCCGGGAATGTAGCAATAACTGTGAGTAAAAATTCGTCAGGAACCGCTTGCAATGATACCAATTGTATTTTTCGACATAGATATGATACAATACGTATCAATTATAAAAATACGATCTACGGAGGTTTGGTATGCAGCATCTTCGCCAAAGGTTCAAATCGCCGGCTGCGGACAAGCTGGTTCGCCTGCACAAAAATATTTACCTTAACCGCAGCGACCCCAAATATCACGAAAAGGTGATTGCGTATCTCGACCCGCACTCTCCCGAGGCGCACTACAAGCTGGGGCAATATTTCGAGAATAACGGCAATATCGGCAAAGCGCTGCAGCATTATAAAGAAGCGATGAGTACGTATCCGTCGCCGTATTATTTTCCCGCTTCCGGCTCGATCCGGCGGCTGACGAAGGAGAATGCACCGGCCATCCCCCAACCCCAAGCCGCTTCAGGCACAGTTGCGTCGCGCAAGAAAAGAAATGGCGCTGCTGCCGGTTTAAAAATGCTGCTGCTGGTGCTTCTGTTCATCAACGTGCTGCTGCTGGCCCTGTTGTACGGACCGACCGCCGCTTCGAAGGTCGTGTCGGCGTTTATGCCTTGGAGCGTCGGGAAAGAAGTGACGTACGAAAGCGTCGAAACTCCTTTCGTCTTGCATTTCCCTTACGGGGAGCCGCAAAAAGCGGTGGAGGAGTCGCTTCACAAAAAAGCGCTGCAGCTTGCAAACGAGCATCCGAAGCAAACGATCGTCCTGTACGGCGTGGCTTCCGGCGTTCGAAACGCGGATAACCAAGCGGTGCCGCTGAACGACGAGCAGCTTAAGATCAAGGCGTTTGTCGTGGCGGAATACAATCCGGCCGTCGATACTTCAGTCAAAATCCGGTTCTTTCACCCGGAATTTCAAAAGCTCCGGACGACGGCCGGAGCCCAATTGATCCGGACGGCGCTTGAAGCTTACGCCGCGGATCACGGATCGGCCCCCTCCTCCATTGAGCAGCTGTTTCAGCCTTATCCCAATAACTACGCCAGCTATATGCCTATAGAAACGATTACCGGTTCGGCTCATGTCCGAACCGTTTTTGATGGGAGCGGCGGATGGGTTTACGATGCCCGCGCCCAAGATCCCGCGCGCAGGTTTTATCCGAATGTCGCATGGGAGGAAGGCGCTTCCGGGACAACAGCCGCCTCCACAAGCCTTCCTTTCGAGCCGATTACGGTGGCGATCGACAAAAGCGCTCGCTTGCTCCGGCTGAACGCCGGCCCGGTGGTGCTCGCGGAGCTGCCGGTCGGGCTGGGCGCCGACGGCCGAACTCCCGACGGCACTTTGACTGTCCTGGAGCGGGTGCGTGAGCCGCAAGGAAGCCGTCCGGGGGCATACGGCGCCGCTGCCTTGGGGATGGGCGAGCTCGCGATCCACGGCACCTCCGACGAAGCATCGATCGGCGCAAACCGGTCCCTCGGCTGTATCCGGCTGACGAACGAGGCGATGTCCGCTCTGTACCCGCTTGTGCCCCGGGGCGCTCGCGTCGTCATCGGCAGCGGGAGAACGGGCGGAAGCGAAAACGCCCCGGTTCTAGTCCAGCCGGAGCTGCTGCTTCCGTCGGGCAAGGGAAGCTTAAGCCGAGAGACCGAGGAAATGGCTAAACACCGTGTCTTTCACTGGTTAGGCTAAGTGTTGGAGTAAGCTGGGAACGCATATACGAAAAAAGACGTCTGCCTTCGAGCCCGAGTTCGAAGAGCAAGCGTCTTTTTTCGTACTAATTTTGCATAATGAAGTCTTTGTGCACCTGAACCGTTTCATCGTCGAAGCGGCGCAAAATCTCATAGCGCGTATTGCGCTGCGCGGGAATTTTGCCCGCTTCCCGAATGAGCTGCAGCGTCGAACCGATGTTCACCTTGTGCGTCGTCCCTGCCGCGGATACGACGTTTTCTTCGATCATCGTCGAGCCGAAATCGTTACAGCCGTAGTGCAGCGATAGCTTGCCGACCTCCGGTCCCATCGTCACCCAGGACGACTGGAAATTCTTAATGTTGTCGAGCATGATGCGGCTGATCGCGACGTTTTTAAGATAGTCTTGCGGTCCCAGCTTCTCCGCCTTCAGATTCGTGTTATCCGGTTGGAACGTCCAAGAGATGAAGGCCAGGAAGCCCGGCGTATTGTAGCCGTTCGCGATGCATTCGTCCTGCGCGTCGCGGATGCGAAGCAGATGCAGCGCGCGTTCCTCCATCGTTTCGCCGAAGCCGATCACCATCGTTCCGGTCGTGTGCATACCGACTTTGTGGGCCGTTTGCATGACATCCATCCATTCGCGCCACGAACCTTTCAGCCGGCTGATTTTGCGGCGGGTGCGGTCGTCGAGAATTTCCGCGCCGCCACCGGGCAGCGAATCCAGTCCGGCTTCGTGAATGGCCCGGATGACTTCCTCCAGAGACAAGCCGTTCGATACTTCTTTCATTTTCATAATCTCGGCCGGGGAGAACGAGTGCATCGTAATGTCCGGGAACCGCTTCTTGATTTCCTTCAGCAGATCGGTGTAATAGCTGAAAGGCAGATTCGGGTTCGTGCCCCCCTGCATCAAAATTTCCGTTCCGTCGACGTCAATCGTTTCCTGTATCTTTTGAAAAATAACTTCGTCCGGCAGCACATAGCCTTCTGCCGAGCCCGGTGCGCGGTAAAAGGCGCAAAAGCGGCAGTATACATCGCAAATATTCGTATAATTGACATTCCGGCCAATCACGAAGGTCGTAACCGGCTCCGGATGATGCCGCAGCATAATTTGGTTGGCCACATGGCCCATTTTTTCGATCTCGTCCGATTCGTAGAGCGCCACACAGTCTTCCAGACTGATCCGGTTCCCGGCCAGCGCGCTATCCAATATCCGGTCGATGGAACTCATCGCTTTCATCTCCTTTATGCTCTCATCCTACCATAAAATGCTCCGCTGCTGCCATACTAAAAGACCGCCATTTTCCGTACAGTGGGAAGCGGCGGCCGTGTTTGTGACCAATTTGTGAGCACCCGGACAAAGCGTTCAAGCGGGATGTATATGCCGGTGCCCTATGATTTTTTCTTTGGCCAATTGGAGCTGCTGTACCCGTTCCTGGTCGGTCACGAGCGGCTGCGGACGGGCAAAATAAAAGCCTTGCACCATATGCACCCGCATCTCCGAAAGCATGCTGAGCTCTTCCGGCCGTTCCACGCCTTCGGCGATCACCTGGCAGTTCATGTTGTCGGCGAAATGCAGCAGTGCCTTCAGCAGCGATTGCTTGACAGACATCCGGTCGATCTCGGCAATAACCGATCTGTCGATTTTGATCATGTCGGGCACCAGCTCGGAGATCGATTGCAGACTCGAATAGCCGGCCCCAGCATCGTCCACAGCAAAGCGAAACCCATGGGCGCGGCAAGCATTCATGATGGCCCCTATGTATTGAAAATCTCGAATCGCGTGTCGTTCCGTAATTTCCAGAACGACCTGAGAGGCCGAAATGGCCGGATATTGCTTCAACGTTTCCAGCAGTTGATGCAGAAACAGCGGATGCCCGAGCGAAACAGGCGTTACGTTAATAAACACCTGCTCTTGAATCGCCCGTGACGAAATTTCCATGAACGCCTTCTTGATGACCAGAAATTCGAATCGCGATAAAAGATCGGCCTGATAAGCCATATCGAACAGCTCGGCAGGCGTATGGAACGGCGAGTTTTGCGGACCGCGGGTTAAAATTTCCCAGCCGTACAATTCGCCGCTGGCCAAATTAAGAATCGGTTGAGCAAGAACGAAAATGCTTTCCTGCTTCAAAATGTCCAGCAGATGCTCCCGGGTCGGGCAAAAATGCGACGGCAGCTTCCGCGTGGCAATGCAGCGGGCATAGTGGTAGGCCGTTTGAATGCCGGCGGACGTGTTTTCGAGGTCCGGACCGATGATATAGCATCCGCTTTGCAGCGATACGGAAGCCTGTGCGGCAGCTTCCGCGCTTAATCGCATTCTGCGTGAAACCTCTTTTTGCAGCTCCTTCGCCTTGCGCTGCAGCTCGTCGAACCCGCAGACGGCTTGCTCTTTAACGAATATGCCGTAATCGTCGAGCGCAAATTGCCGCACTCCGATGACATCTTGGTCCCGGAAGCAGGTGGGCAGCAGCTCCAGGATCGTCTGCCGGATACGACCCTGCAAGGCGCAAAGCCTCGATTCGGAAAAAGTAGAAAACATATGATGAAAATCTTCCAAGTACAGCAAAATAAGCCCGCACGATTTTCCTTGGCTCCGGTACCGCTTGACCAGCGAGAGCACCGGATCGCGAAACGTAAATTCCGGGGGAAAAAAGCGGAGCGCTCTGCTCGGATAAGGCAGCCGGAGTAGCATCCGGATTCGTTCTTTCCACTCACTTGAAGCAAATGAAAACGTCATAAATTCCCCCCTCACCGGCAGCAACAGCTTGTCTTTACTATCATATCACGAGTTCGTTATAGTGAATAGGGAGGTATTCCTTTTTTTCACAAAAAAGCCGATGATCCCCTGAATCATCGGCTTTTCTTCTCTATTTAGCGGTCCGTATCCGCCAATGCTTGCTCCAGGTCATCGATAATATCGGCGATATCCTCCAGACCGACGGAATACCGGACGAGCCCGTCGGTAATTCCACGCTCCAGCCGGACCTCGCGCGGCATCGCCGCATGCGACATCATCGCCGGGTAGGAAAGAATACTCTCGACCGCCCCCAAGCTGACGGCGACGAGCGGAATGCGCACCTTGGACAGCAGACGTTTGGTCCGTTCCCCGGAGCCTGTGTCGAACGAGACGACGGCGCCGTAGCCGAGCGACTGCTTCTCGTGAATGTCCCGTCCAGGATGATTCGGGAGCCCGGGATAGTAGACGGCTTCGATCGACGGATGGGACGCCAGCCAGGACGCCAGCTGCCGGGCGCTTTGCTCGTGCGCTTCCATCCGGGCCTTTAAGGTCTTCATCCCGCGCATGAGAAGCCACGAGTCCTGTATGCCGAGAATGGTGCCAAGCCCGTTCTGAATCTGCTTCAGCTGGCGGCCCAGACTTTCGTTCGCGGCAACAGCCAGCCCTGCGGTCACATCACTGTGGCCGCCAAGGAATTTCGTTGCGCTGTGCAGCACGATATCGATGCCGTATTCGATCGGACGCTGATGATAAGGCGTCATGAACGTATTGTCCAGCAGGGTCAGCAGGCCATGTTCTTTCGCCCAGCCTGCGACTTCGGCAATATCGGTAATCTTCAGCGTCGGGTTCGAAGGCGTTTCGAGGTACACCGCTTTCGTGTTCGGCTTAAGCGCCGCTTTCACCCGGTCCAGATCGGTCATGTCGACGAACGTCGTCTCAATGTTCATCCGGGGTAGGATGGACGTCAGCAGCCGGTACGTGCCCCCGTACACATCCTCCGTGCAGATGACATGATCCCCTGCCGACAGCAGCATGAACGCACCGGAGATGGCCGCCATGCCCGAAGCAAACGCGAAGCCTCGCTTGCCCCCTTCAAGCAGCGCAATGTAATCCTCAAGCGCCTGCCGGGTCGGGTTGCCGGAACGGGAATAATCGTATTCCTGCGATTCGTCGAGCGAAAATTGGTGGAACGTCGAGGCCTGATAGATCGGAACGCTGGAAGCGCCGGTCGTCCGATCGATTTCGCTTCCAAAATGAATCAGCTTCGTAGCGAAAGCGCGGTCTTTTTGATGATCGTTCGGATGAGTCCCTTGCGTTGTCTTATTAGCCATGAACCGGTTCCCCTCCTTCAATCTCCTGCTGAGCCAAATCGATAGCGCGTGACAAATCCGCAATCAGGTCGTCCACGTGCTCGATGCCGACGGAATAGCGCAGCAGTTTATCATCCACGCCGACTCTTCTGCGGATGTCTTCCGGGATATCGGCATGGGTTTGAACCGCCGGATACGTCATTAGCGATTCGACGCCGCCCAAGCTTTCCGCGAACGCAATTAGCTTCACGTGGCGCAAGATCGGTTCGATATAGCGCGCATCCTTCATTTTAAAAGAAAAAATACCCGTATTACCGGACGACTGCTTCCTCTGGATGTCATGGCCCGGGTGGCTTTCAAGAGCCGGATAATAGACCTCTTCCACTTGCGGATGGGATTGCAGGAACGTCGCGATGCGGGTGGCATTGGACTCGTGGCGCTCCATGCGGATCGCCAATGTTTTCATGCCGCGCATGAGCAGCCAGCTATCCTGTGGGCCTAAAACCGCGCCGATCGAATTATGCAAAAACGCCATCTCCTCGGAAAGCTCCTTGCCTTTCGTTACGATCAGCCCGGCAAGCACGTCGTTATGCCCCCCGAGGTACTTGGACGCGCTATGGATCACAATATCGGCCCCAAGCTCGATCGGACGCTGGAAGAACGGAGTAAGCAGCGTGTTGTCGACGATGGAAAGAATGCCTTTTTTCTTCGCCCAGCCGCACACCAGCGCCAAGTCCGTGACCATCATGAGCGGATTGGTCGGCGTTTCGATCAAAATCGCTTTCGTGCCCGGCTGGAAGTTTGCTTCCAATGCATCGAGATCGTTCGTGTCCACATAAGTTGCGGTGACGCCGAAGCGGGACATGATGCGCTCCAGCATCCGGTACGTTCCGCCGTACAGGTCGAGGGAGACAAGCAAATGGTCGCCTTGGCTGAACAGCGCAAAGATCGTCTGGAGCGCCGCCATGCCGGAGCTGCAGGCAAAGCCCGCGTCACCGGATTCCAGCTCGGCGATCGCATCCTCCAATACTTTGCGCGTCGGGCTTTTCGTGCGCGCGTAATCGAATCCCGTGCTCTGCCCGAGCTTCGGATGACGGAACGCCGTCGCTTGATATACCGGGAAGCTGACCGCTCCCGTCACCGGCTCCTCCTGAGAGCCGATCTGCGCGAGACGGCTCTCGATTTTCAACTCTGGCTTGGAACAGTTGCTCATATCATATAATCCCCCTTATACAAATCGTACGGCGTCTCTTGGTACACATAATAGTTGAGCCAGTTGGAAAACAGCAGGTTCGCATGGGCCCGCCAAGTGTTGAGCGGCGGCCGGGTCGGATCGTCGTTCGGGTAGTAATTTTTCGGAATCGCGATCTCCATCCCTTTGTTCACGTCGCGGTCGTACTCGTATTTGAGCGTACACGCGTCGTATTCCGAATGGCCGGTAATAAAAATTTGCTTCCCGTCCTTCGTTGCGGCGATGTAGACGCCCGCTTCCTCCGATTCCGACAAAATGTCAAGCTGCCCGACCCGGGCGACATCCTCCCGGCGAACGTCGGTATGTCGGGACTGGGGAACGAGAAACAGCTCGTCGAACCCGCGCAGCAGCTTCACGTTCGGCGTGGTGATCGTGTGCGGGAATACGCCGAATATTTTTTCATCAAGCGGGTACTTCGGCACGCCGAAATGGTAGTAGAGACCGGCCTGAGCCGCCCAACAAATATGCAGCGTCGACGTGACGTGGGTTTTGCTCCACTCCATAATCTGCGTCAGTTCTTCCCAATAATTTACCTCTTCGAATTCAAACTGCTCAACCGGCGCGCCTGTAATAATCATGCCGTCGAAGCGTTCGTGCTTGATGTCGTCGAACGTTTTGTAGAACTGCTCCAGATGCTCCAGCGACGTGTTCTTGGACGTGTGCGTTTTCGGGTGCAGCAGAATGAATTCAACCTGCAGCGGAGTGTTGCCGATCAGCCGCAGCAATTGGGTCTCCGTCGTTTCTTTCGTCGGCATCAGGTTTAAGATTACGATCCGCAACGGGCGAATATCTTGACGAAACGCTACGCTCTCGTCCATGACGAAAATATTCTCGTTGACAAGCACTTCCTTGGCCGGCAGATAATCAGGTACTTTGATGGGCATCAGGCTCACTCCTTCGGGTCATTGGATTCGTCGTTCTCCGCACTCCTGCGACTGAAAAAAGGCATAAGAAAAAGCCGTTCTCTATCGCATGAGAAAGGCCTTTGTATAGTTACATCGTCCTCTCTCATCTGTCAGAAGCCGCCTGGCTTCCGCAAGAATTAGCACCGTGCATTCCTTTGCCATACTGAAAAAACATCAACGTGTTGTTTACGCAAAGGTCTGTCGGTTGCCGGGTATCATCGGGCTAGTCCCTCCACCTGCTCTTGATAAGAGTGTGAAACCGAATCTATTCAGTTGTTTTCGATAATACTAATGTAATCGAAATCACAGCAAGCGTCAAGCGGAACCTTTTCCATAAAATGATAGCGTCTGAACCCGCACCACTTGGCCGAATTTTGCATAAGTTATTCCCATGCGCGAATGAACTGCAAACTCATTGTATTCTCGAATATGACGCGTTATACTATACAAGTATTCGACATTTCACGCTTAAAGGGGTGCAGCAATCGAATGGACGGAGACCCGGGAAGTCGCTTCTGCGTTCAAACACAATTGAATCTATCGTTTGGAACCCGACCGTCTGCCATTCGTTCGAGAATGCGCATGTTTCTTTGTGCGTAAGGATGACGAACAGCGCCTGACTGAAGCTTAAGGGTCTGTTTTCTTGCGGGGGCAGACGGCCGAGCGTTCCATTCGATCAATACGGAAGGGTGGAACCTATGAAGGCACGCTTGGTTCAGGACGGCATTTTTACACTAGTGGAAGACATCATGCAAACCATCAATCCGCCTCAGCACGGCTTTTATTGGATCGATGCCGAGCCGGAGGATTTGGAGATCTTACAGCCTTTATTTCATCTTCACGAGCTCGCCATAGAGGACGTTTTGACGGAAGAAGAGCAGCGGCCGAAGATTGAGTTGTACGATTCGCATTATTTTATCGTGTTCAACAGCATCCGGTTCGACGACGAGGAAATTTTTCTGCGCGCACTCAATATATTTCTTGGAAAGCACTATATCATCACAATCACGCGGCAAAAAATCAACGAAATTCGCGCCTTGAAGCCGATTCTCTGGGAAGAGGAGGTTACAGCTCCCGACCAGTTTCTGTATCACTTGATCGACCTGATCGTCGATAATTATACCAACGTCGGGGACCGGATCGAAGCGAAGATCGAGAAGCTGGAAGAAGACATTCTCATGCATACGAAGAAGTCGCATTTGAATGAAATCATCGGGCTGCGAAGCGAGATTTTATGGCTCAAGAAAGTGCTCGTTCCGCAAAAAGAGGTCATCGCGACGCTGCACAAAAAAGAATTGAAGCTGGTCAGCGAGCCGCTTAAAAAATATTTTGGCGATATTTACGAAAACGCCGTAAAAATATCCGAGACGTTCGAAACGTTCCGCGACTTGATGGCGAACTTACGGGAGGCTTATCAATCTTCCCTCGCCAGCCGAGCGAACGAAATTATGCGCGTGTTTACGGCGCTGACGACCATCTTCATGCCGCTTACGTTCATCACCGGCGTTTATGGTATGAACTTTCAAGACATTCCCGGCTTGAAGTGGGAGTACGGTGGAGTCGCTGCGGTCGTTTTATTAACGCTTGTCGGTATCTCCATGTTTGTGTTGTTCCGCAAAAAGGATTGGCTGTGAAGCCGATCCTTTTTTACATGCAAAAAAGGAACCTTGGGAAAGGTTCCTCATTCGGGATGCTTGGCCATATGATCTTCCAAACGCTTAATCCGATCCAAGGTCGCATCCATATCGTTTTCAAACAAACGCATGCTCCGTTTAATATGTCTGACGTCCGAACCGACATCGTCGATCTGGCTCTGCAAGCTCAGATGGACGCGATCCAGCCGGGCATCGAGAAAGTCGATTTTTGCGCCGAGACTCGTATTGACTTCGTCGATCTTTACATCCAGGGCGTCTGTCTTCGCGTCAAGAGCGTCGATTTTCACATCCAGGGCGTCTGTCTTCGCGTCAAGAGCGCCGATTTTCGCATCCAGGGCGTCTGTCTTCGCGTCAAGAGCGCCGATTTTCGCATCCATAGCGTCTGTCTTCGCATCAAGAGCGTCGATTTTCGCATCCAGGGCGTCTGTCTTCGCATCAAGAGCGTCGATTTTCGCATCCAGGGCGTCGGCCTTCGCGTCAAGAGAGTCGATTTTCGCGCTGAGTCGAGTATCAACTTTATCGATCTTCGCGTCAAGGGTATCAATTCGCGCGCTCAGTCGCGTGTTCGTTTCGCCAATCTTTGCGCTTAACTGCAGATTCAGCTCGCTAATTTTTGCGTTGGTTTCTTCCTGGTTCTTGATGATGCTGTGAAGTATAGCCCGAAGCTCCTCCATACGGTCAGCTCCTTCATATTCCTAATATCTATCTTACCTTAGCCGACGGGCTTGTTCAATGTTTTTTTGCCCTGCTGCCGCGCCTCAGCTCGCTTCAATCGCCTTCCGCCCGTTCTCGCGGCGGAACTTGATCCGCAGCATGCGCAGCCATTCGTAGACGCGATCTGTATCCTGCGCAGTCAGCTCCTTCTGGTCATAGACCATTTGCAAAATCGGTTTCAAATAACGGTCGCCCTGCTGTTGGAACGCCTTCCATGCCAGCTCGCGCTCCGGCTCGGGCACCTGCTCAAGCTGCCCTTCGATATAGCTCTGCAGATCGTAGCCTTCGCGATCCAGCTCTTCGAACAGCTGCAGCAAATTGCGCCGTTGAAGCTTGGTTTGCTCCTGCAGCTCATCCAGCTTCTCCCCGCGCGCTATGGCTTCGAGCAGCTTATGCTTGATCTCCCGCTTCTCCTCCTCAGCCTTCCGCTTCCGTTCATTTTCCTGAAGCAGCCACGCATTCAGCTCTCCCGGATCGATCGATTCCGCCACCCAAGATAGCGGAAAATCCGTACCCCGCTGAAAGGCGGCGGTGATCGCGACGATATCGGCTGCGTAAGCGACAGCTTTGGCTTTTCCGAATCCGGGAAGGTGCAGCAGCTCTTCTTCCGTGTGAGGAACGAAGGCGCTTATCATTTTGAGCAGCCGGTTGGTTGCGATCAGATACGCCGCTTTCCCGTCGCGGCTTGCCTGTTTAAACCGCCAATCCCGCAGCTTGTCGAACAGTTCTTCGTTGGCATGCTTCTCGCCATAAAAATGCAATCGTTGAATATACGCCGTCCGGCGGTCCAAGACGTCGATTTCGCTGACGTTCACCTGTACGATCGGCTTAAAGCCGACGCATTGCTTGGCGAACACCTGCTCGCGAAACACGGCGAGCATCTCCTCCCAGCGCAGCCCTTCGTACCAGCACTCCTGCACTCGGCGGCCGTCTTCTCTCGTCTCGTTCCACATCACCATCCAGGTGCCTTGGCTTTCACCGATCGTCACCTGCGCCGTGCAGATGTTCCCCTCTTCCGTCACCTTTTCCAAGCTGTTCAAAAACACCAGGTTCATTCTTAAACCTCCCCCAAGAAATAGGTTTCAAAATAGCTTCAAACGCAAAAAAAGCACCATCTTACCCATCTAGGTAAGAGGTGCTTCCTCTCAAGTGCACGTTTGAAATTAGACCTATATTACCATGAAACGCGAGGACTGACAAGCACGAATTGGATAGTCTTCCGGTTTCAGGGCACG
Source organism: Paenibacillus elgii (assembly GCA_042219835.1). Classification (GTDB taxonomy): domain Bacteria; phylum Bacillota; class Bacilli; order Paenibacillales; family NBRC-103111; genus Paenibacillus_G; species Paenibacillus_G elgii_A. The sequence continues at coordinate 103,515 of JBHJMN010000003.1, read as the reverse complement.
CTAAGATAAACAAACCCGCTTACCGAAAGGAGAAACCGGACATGACTCCAAACGATACGAACCAAGACGGATTTATGAGCGAAGCTCCTCAGAAGAAATATACCGATCTGAGCACGGTGGAATCGCAGCGCAACGACCTGACGGCGGAGGAATTTCCGGAAGGCCCTTACGGCAGCAGCCTTCTCACGGAATCGCTCGGCAAGAGTACGCCGTGGCGGGAAGACCAGCGCTCATACAACCAGTTTACTTACGAGAACCGCGAGCTTCACGCGGGCCTCTCCCGCGGGTATCCCGACGCGCATCCGACCCACGATTCGTCCGGTGACGATTACGTGGAAGAGTAGCCGCGCAAGCGCCGACGGCGGTTCACCGGCACCGCTCCTCCGGTGAACCGCCCTCACGCTTGCCCCATCGCCAGCGAACCATCCGGCGTCTTGCTTCTTTACATGCCGCTGTTGTTCATTCCGATCTCGAGCTTTTCCTCATACGCACCTTTTTCGCTTTCCTCTCCGAGAGGCGCTATGGCGAACCCGGTATAACCGAATAAGATCGCCAACAAGGGCGTGATAAAACACATAAACGAATAAAGAACATACTCCATGCCGATATTCAGCGTAGCCATAATAAAGGCGCCCGAGACCCCCCATGGAACGACAGGATGGACGATGGTTCCGGCATCTTCCAGCGTTCTGGACAAATTTTTCGGATGAAGCTTGAGCCGCTTGTACGAAGACTCCAGCATCTGCCCGGGCAAAATTATGGACAAGTAGCATTCCCCGATAATAACATTCACCCCGATTGAAGAAAAAACCGTCGCGGTGATGACATTGCCTTTATTATTCAAGAGGCTCTTAATCCGGTCGATAAGGGTGTGAACCAGACCGATTTCTTTCACAAGTCCGCCGAAGGCGAGCGCCATGATGATGAGCGAGACGGCAGACATCATACTGGACAGCCCGCCTAGCGACAGCAGCTTATCGATCGCTTCGACTCCCGTTTCCGACTTATAGCCAAAGTGCGCGACGTTCATGAGCTGGCCCGCCGAAACGGAAGGAACCGTAAAAAAGGCCGTCGCGATCGCGACCAATAAACCGACAACCAGTGTTGGAATGGCATCGAACCGTTTGAAGGCCAAGACGATAATCGCCAGCGGCGAGAGCAGAGTCAGAGGAGTAATCGTGAAGCGTTCGTTGAGGGTGCGGATCATCGTTTCAATGCCGGCGGTGTCTGCGGCACGGTCGGAGGATATGGAAAAAAAAGCAAACAGAATCAGCGTCAATACCAAGCTTGGTATCGTCGTCCACAGCATGTGCCGGATATGATCGAAAATAGGCACCTTGGCCGTTGCGGAGGCAAGATTCGTCGTATCCGAGAGAGGCGATATTTTATCGCCGAACACGGAGCCGCAAACGATCGCCCCGGCCGCCATCGCGGGGGAAATTCCCATGCCGTAGGCGACCCCCATCAAGGCAACGCCCATCGTGCCGATGGCGCTCCATGAGCTTCCCGTCAGCACGGAGACGACTCCGCAAATTAAGACCGCCGATACGAGAAAGTAGCTGGGCGAAAGAATGTGCAAGCCGTAATAAGACAAGGTCGGAACAGTTCCGTTCAATACCCATATCCCGACCAAGATCCCGATCAAACACAAAATGAGGATCGAGGGGAGGCCGTACAAAATGCCTTTGACGATAGCGGATTCCAACTGTTTCCAGGAAAAGCCTAATTTCAAGCCGTACAAAGAAAGCAGGATCGATGCTGTTAAGATGGGGATTTGCGGAGCGACTTGATAGTGAAGAATGCTTACCGCCAAAATCGTGACGATAACCGCAATGAGCGCGCTTGACATGAAAAACGATGGTTTTCTCGTTACCATAGGTATTCCTCCTGCACGAACGGAATAAGAAACGCGCGAAGACGCCACTCTTGTAAGCGTATTCAAAATGAAAGAAGAAAGCATTCGAACCGGGAGACCGGACTGTATGAGACCAAGCCCGTCACGATTCCATGCTTCGTCCCTATACATCGGTCTCGCCGTCAGAACGCTTCCTGCAGCAGGCATGCCGCTTTTTCACGGCTGCTGGCCTCGCTTGTTCAACCGCTCCAAAATGGTCCGGAAGCCTCCCCTTCCGTGGTTCAGACAATTTTTGACTCGAAAAATGATGGCGCTGCCTTTCTGGGTCTCCTCGATAATATCCAAATAAGTAGCCCCTTCGAGCAGCTGCTTTGCGACTTCAAGCCTGAGAGCCATCGTTTTGACCTCGTTTACCGTACACAAATCGGAAAAAAAATCGTAGCATTCATCCTTCGTTTGCAACGATAAAATGGCTTCGAATAACTGACGGATTTCTTCCTCGCTTCGCACGTTATTCCGCCGCACTATGCCACCACCACGCCGATTTATTTATGAGACCAGCTGTAAAGATAGTTTTTGTCTTCGAAGGTGTGGGCCGCCTTGACGACCTTGAGCGGACGGAACGTGTCCACCATGACCGCCAATTCCTTCGTTTCTTTTTTGCCCAGGCTCGCCTCGATCGTGCCGGGATGAGGTCCGTGAGGAATTCCCGACGGGTGAAGCGTAATGGACCCTTCCTCAATGCCCCGGCGGCTCATGAAATTGCCCTCCACGTAATAGAGCACCTCGTCACTGTCCACATTGCTGTGGAAATAAGGCGTCGGAACGGCTTCCGGATGATAATCGTACATTCTCGGGACGAAGGAGCAGACGACGAACTGATGCCCTTCAAACGTCTGGTGAATCGGAGGCGGCATATGAATGCGTCCGGTGATCGGTTCAAAATCAGCAATGTTGAAAATGTACGGATACAGATAACCGTCCCAGCCGACGACGTCCAGCGGATGATGGCTGTATATATGCGAATGCAGCGCGCCTCTCGTTTTGGACCGCACCTCGAACTCCCCGAGCTCCGTGTGCGTCTCCAGCGTCTCCGGCAGCCGGATATCCCTTTCGCAAAACGGGCTGTGCTCCAGCAGCTGACCGTGCTCGTTGCGGTAACGCTTCGGCGTGCTGATCCAGCTGTTTGTTTCCACGACCAAAAATTTAGTATCATCCCCATCCGGTACGATCCGGTAAATGGTACCGATCGGAATGACGATATAATCGCCAGGACGGTAGCGCAGCGTGCCGAACATCGATTCGACCTTGCCTGTTCCGTAATGCACGAACAGAAGCTCGTCGCCGTCACCGTTACGGTAATAATAATTCATTTGTTCCGTAGGACTCGACACGGCAATCAGGATATCGTCATTACCGAGCACATACGTTCTTCCAAGAACGGGGTCCCCCTTCTTCGGAGCGGCTCCCGTCTGAAAATGGCGGTATCCGAGCACGCTGTCGTCCTCGTACTCCACGCTGCACGAACCAAGGTATTCGGCTCTGACGATTTCCGTCGGCGCGCCATGATGGTAAAGGATCGATTGATTGCCGGAAAAGCCTTTCGTGCCCATCACTTGCTCGCGAAACAACGAACCGTCTTCTTTTCTGAACTGCACGTGTCTTTTATTGGGAATTTGCCCCATCCGATGGTAGAACGGCATCATGTACGACCTCCTTGGTTAAGTTGCGCTTGCTTATTTCAACGAAGGCAGAATCCGGCCCGTCACTTCGCCAAACCCGATGCGGTACCCGTCGCCTTGAGCGTAGCCGGTCATCGTCAGCCGGTCGCCGTCTTCCAGCCAGACCCGCCTGACGCCATCGCTTAACTCAAGAGGCTCCGCTCCGCGCCAGGCCAACTCCAGCATGCACCCGCGGCTTGCCTTATCCGGTCCGCTGATCGTCCCGGAGGCCAGCAAATCTCCGGCCCGCATGTTGCAGCCGCCTACCGTATGGTGAGCGATTTGCTGCGCCATGCTCCAATACAGGTATTTGACATTGCTCTCCGTGATCCGCTCGGCCTGCTTCATATCGGCGCTTTGCAGGTACACTTCCAGCTTGATATCGAAGGCGTGCGCGCCCTCCTGCTTGAGATAAGGGAGCGGCTCCGGCTCCTGCCGGCTTCCGCGGATGCGGAACGGCTCCAAGGCATCGAGCGGCACAACCCAGGGCGAAATCGATGTCGCGAAATTTTTCGCGAGAAAAGGTCCGAGCGGCTGGTACTCCCAAGCCTGAATATCCCGGGCGCTCCAATCATTGATGAGCACCAGTCCGAAAATATGTTCCTCCGCCTTTTCGACGGGGATGGGAGTACCGAGAGGGTTGCCCGCTCCCATAAACCACCCGATTTCCAGCTCAAAGTCCAGCTGACGGCTCGGTCCGAATACAGGCGCCGCCGCATCCGGCGGCTTCATCTGCCCTTGCGGGCGGCGCACGTCGGTCCCGCTTAGCACGATCGAGCTGGCCCGGCCATGGTACCCGACCGGGAGATAATGCCAGTTGGGCATCAAGGCGTTCTCTTTCCCCCGGAACATCGTTCCTACGTTAAACGCATGATCCCGCGAAGCGTAAAAATCCGTATAATCGCCAATCTCTACAGGCAGCAGCAGCTCTAAGTCCTTCTGCGGAAGCAGGGCGGCAGTCCGCAGCCCCGCGTTGTCCCGCAGCTCCGGCTCGTCAGCCGACAGCAGCTGTTGAATTTTCGCGCGGATCTGCTGCCAGACCGGACGTCCGAGCGCCATAAAAGCGTTCAGCGACGCCTGATCGAATATTCCCTTTCCGGCTGCTTCCGTCCCGGCGAAGCAGCCCGCCTGATCGAGGACGGCAAGATCCAGAACGTAATCCCCGATGGCTGCGCCAATCCGGGGATGTCCGCCATGACGGGAGCGGAAGACGCCATAGGGAAGATTTTGAATGGGAAAATCCGATTCCGGCGCAACCTCGATAAATGAGCGAAGCATCTTCACAGCTCCTTTTACTCTAGTGATTTTAGCTCCCGCAGCTCGTCGCGAGGCTCGTCGAAGCTGCAGCTTCCGTAGGAGCACAGCGCCTGATGACGCAGCCTCCGCACCTCGTCGGCCGGAATCGTACGCGTTTTCCAGCCTAACGCATCCGGGAGGAAGACGAAGCTGCCGGGATTGTCATCCGCCAAAATTTCGGCGGTTTTGCCATGGTCCAGCTTGTAGACATGCGCCAGCATCCCCGCAACAAACACGTTAAGGAAGCCGTGCATCTCGGTCTTCACTTCTTCCCGGTACATGCGAACCGGGTGATGAAGCCCGGCCGTGAACTTCAACGCCAATTGGCGGTCCCTGCACCCGACAAGGACGGCGGCCACCTGCTCCGGCGACGGAAACGCGTCGGAGGTGACACCTCCGGTCCGCAGCTTTACGCCCGGCTGCATCCCGCCTTGGCTGGCACAGCGTTTCACCGCGTCAAGGGCTTCTTCGATCCAGCTCTCCCAATCGCCGTTCCAAGGAAACATCCATTCGAAGAACAGCCGGAGGCCGTGTTCCGATGCTCCGGCTGCAATCTCATCCAGTAACCGACGGTCCGCGCCCGCAGGGGGAAGAGGAAGCTCCAGTACGTCGATGCTCACCGACGAACCATGCTTCACCCGGAAAGTCTCCGTTTGCCGCAGAGTATCGCCGAACAGCCGAAGGCATTCTTCCGCATCCCCGCTGCGGGTTCCAAGAACCGACAGCAGCAGCGGCCGGTCTCCGGAAAACATCGGCATATACGGAGACAGCTCCTCCAATTGCGCGGCCGGGAGGATGAACCGGCCAAGCATCCATGCGTCCTGTCCGTCCCGGTAAGCCGCGTAATTGCGGACCGCTTGCTCCAAAGGCAGTGCGGCGGGCGGAAATAGCCCGGCATAATCAAAGAGCTGCTCCATCAAAGCTCTAGCGCTGGAAATCATGTGACGATTGCCCGCCTTTCCTTCTAATCCTGTGAATTTGTCGGGAAATTACAAGTTTCCGCGAAGCGCCTGTTCTCTTTCAATCGATTCGAACAGCGCTTTGAAGTTGCCTTCGCCGAACGTGGTCGCCCCTTTGCGCTGAATGATTTCGAAGAACAAGGTCGGCCGGTCGACGAGCGGCTTCGTAAAGATTTGCAGCAAGTACCCTTCCTCGTCACGATCGACAAGAATGCGGTATTGCTTCAGCTTTTCGATATCTTCGTCGATCTTGCCGACTCGGTCCGCCAGCTCTTCGTAATACGTTTCCGGCGTATCCAGGAATTCCACGCCGTTTTCCTTCAGCACCTTTACGGTCGTAATAATATCGTTGGTCAACAAAGCAGCGTGCTGTACGCCGGGACCGTTGTAGAACTCCAGATACTCTTCGATCTGCGACTTGCGCTTGCCGGTGGCCGGCTCGTTGATCGGCATTTTGATACGGCCGCCATTGCAAATGACTTTGGACATCAGAGCTGAATATTCCGTGCTTATATCTTCGTCATCGTAATGAATCATTTCCTTGAAGCCCATGACCTTCTCGTAATAGGACACCCATTCTTCCATTCGCTCGACGTTTCCGACGACATGGTCAATCCCGATAAGGCCCGCATCCTGATACGGAAACGAGAAGTTAACGGGCTGATACCCCGGCGCAAACAAGCCCTTATAGTTCTTTCGATCCACGAGGGTATGCACCGTATCGCCGTAGGTGCCGATAATTGCTTTTTTGTAGGTGCCGTGTTCGTCCGTCAGCACCTGCGGCGCCATCACAGGAATGCCGCCTCTGGAAATCGCCTCCGCGTAAGCCTTTTCAACGTCTTCAACCCGAAATGCGACGTCCTTCGCTCCTTCGCCATGCTTCTTGATAAATTCCGTGACCGGATGGTCCTCCTGAAGCGAGCCGGTCACCACAAAGCGGATTCTCCGCTGCTCCAGCACATAGGATACCCGATCGCGCTGACCGGTTTCCAGCCCGGCGAAGGCGATAATTTTGAACCCGTAGGCCCGGCTCATGTAATAGGCGGCTTGCTTGGCGTTGCCAACGTAAAATTCCATATAATCAAAATCCTCTATCGGGAAAAAATCTTGCTGCAGCTCGCTAACTAAGGTAGTATCTTTTTCCATTTTTATAACCTCCTAGAATAATATTCCTTGCTGTTGACGCTATTATATGGCAAACCTGTTAACTATTCAAAAACGTTCGTTGCTGTATGCGCGTGTCGACGCGAAATCGCTTTAGTACGTTAAACGAGGTTAGTCGGCTGCGGGGGCGGCGGCTGCTTTCCGAAGCTGGTCCAGCAGCTCTTCTTCCTCGTTCAAAACGATAATTCGTTGATCCACTTTCACGAAGCGCTCCAAGTAGCATTGCCCGCAATTGCCCAAACAGTCCTTCACCAGAAGTTCAACAGAGCCGTCGCGCACGATTTGTTTCAAAGCTTCCGATTTGGTCAGCTCATTCGAGCTGCACAATTTGACGGTAGCCATCAGAACAAGCCTCCCGGAAAATCGTAATCGTTTACTTGCTTTCTACCCTTGCGGCTAGTGGCGGATTTGCCATTTGGCGCGCTTTCTCGGGGAAAAGAAGCTGTTCCTTCCTTTTCTGGATTGAATTCGCTGCTCGCAGATCAGATTCGCCGCCTCAACCGTTGTGATATTTTTTTCCCCGGCTTCCGAGAACACGCGGAGCAGCGAATGATAGATCGCTTTCGTTTTGGCCAATACTCTGTCTTTGTTCGGTCCGTACAGCTCATCCGATACTTGCATGATGCCGCCGCTGTTGACCACGTAATCGGGTGCGTAAAGGATGCCTTTTCGCTTCAAGTCGAGGGCATGGCTCTCATGAAGAAGCTGATTGTTCGCCGCGCCTGCGATCGCTTGAACCTTGAGCTGCCCGATCGTGTGATCGTTAATCACGCCGCCGACGGCGCACGGTACGAAGAAATCGGCCTCTACGCCATATATTTCTTCTCCCTTCACGGCGATCGCGCTTCTGCCGAGCTTACCGGCTCTTTCCACGACTTGGTCTGACGCGGTTTGTTCCACATCGGTCACATAGAGATCGGCGCCTTCCTGCAGCAAATGCTCGGCGACTTTGAAGCCGACCTTCCCCAAGCCTTGAATCGCGAACCGCTTGCCGCGCAAATCCTCATGCCCCCATAACGTTCGGGCAACGGCCTTCATGCTGTACAGAACGCCCAGAGCCGTCGGAATCGATGTTTCTCCCCCGCCGCCATATTCCTCGGGCAGCCCGGCAATGCAATATGTTTCCTTGCACGCATGGACGAAATCGTCCAGCACCGTGCCCATATCCGTTCCGGTATAAAATCTCCCGTTCAACGAATCGATAAATTGTCCGTAGGCCCGGAACAATTCCGGAGTTTTATCCTTGGCCGGGTCTCCGATGATGACCGCCTTCCCCCCGCCGAAGTCCACATCGGCCGCCGCACATTTATAGGTCATCGCCTTCGATAAACGCAGAACGTCCTCCAGCGCTTCCTCGACGGTCGCATAAGGCCTCATCCGCGTTCCCCCCAAAGCCGGACCGAGCGTCGTATCGTGAATGGCGATAATCGCTTTCAAGCCCGTGGCGGGGTCGTTGCAAAACAGCACCTGCTCATGCTCCTGCATTTTCTCGAACAAGTCGGTCGTACGCGAGGACGCCGACGGTTTGATCTCGGACAATAACGCTGCATTGTTCATCTCTAATTCCTCCTGAAACGATTCTCTACTCTCTACACAAAAGTAAACGTTTTCAAAATAGCATGACGCGACGCTGCATTTCGAATAAAGCTATGCATTCATCTTATGCGTAACACTCCTTTATCGTTTGGATAAAACAAGCTATGATTCCTGTTTGTAACAGTTCACATCCTAATATACTTCCATGATTCGTGCAAACATCCCTTTTAACGCGTATGTTCTTTGATGTTTCAGCACTTTTGCGCGTTGAATGAGATTAGTGCTTTCGACAGGTATTCTATTTCTACTATTCCAATTTTTATAAAAATATTTGTAATATATTGACTATTATTATACGATTCGGTATATTATAGTCGAATATGGTTTTGAATACTTATTTTTCTACAACCATATTCACAATCTTATGCGGGAGGCGTGGCGAAAGCATCTTCAAAATTTTTAGAAAATTCTTATAAAACCGAAAGGAGATGATACGAATGACAAACAACAATTTCGATCTGGACGTTCAAGTGAAATCGGTTACTCCGGCAAGCTCGGGCTTTAATTACACGCAATCTTGCTATTCTTCTCAATGCTATTCTTCCAAATGTTATTCGGATAAATGCTATTCTTCCGATTGCTATACCGGCAGACATCAGTGCGGCTACACCCACGGCATCAGCTGCTAATCGCTTGATTTCATGCGGCTTTCGCCTGTTGCCGCAAACGATTCGGAGGCAGGTCCTCTGCACGAAAGGAGATGATACGAATGGCAAACAACAATTTCGATCTGGATGTTCAAGTGAAAGCGGTTACTCCGGCAAGCTCGAGCTTTAATTACACGCAATCTTGCTATTCTTCTCAATGCTATTCTTCCAAATGTTATTCGGATAAATGCTATTCTTCCGATTGCTATACCGGCAGACATCAGTGCGGCTACACCCACGGCATCAGCTGCTAATCGCATAAATTCATTCAGCTTTCGCCAGCTGCCGCAAACAATTCGGAGGCATGTCCTCCGCACGAAGGGAGATCATATTTATGGCAAACGACAATTTCGATCTGGATGTTGAAGTGAGAGCAGTTAGTTCGCTCAATTCAAGCCTTGGTGTCACGTCAACTTGCATTACTTCTCAATGTATCACCTCCAAATGCATTACGGCTTCTTGCATTACCTCCAAATGCATTACCGGCAGAGAACAGTGCGGCTACACCCACGGCCTCAGCTGCTAATCGTATGAATTAATTCAGCTTTCGCCCAGCTACTGCAAATTTACTTCAGAGGCAAGTCCTCTGCACGAAGGGAGATCATATTTATGGCAAACGACAATTTCGATCTGGATGTTGAAGTGAAAGCAGTTAATTCGCTCACTTCAGGCCTTGCCCTCACGGCATCTTGCCTTACTTCTCAATGTCTCACTTCCAAATGCCTTACGGCTTCTTGCCTTACCGCCAATTGCCTTACCGGCAGAAATCAGTGCGGCTACACCCACGGCCTCAGCTGCTAATCGTATGAATTAATTCAGCTTTCGCCCGGCTGCCGCAAATTACTTCGGAGGCAAGTCTTACGCACGAAGGGAGCAAAAATTTATGGCAAACAACTATTTCGATCTGGACGTTCAAGTGAACTCGGTTAATCTGGCAAACTCGAATGCTTCGCTCACGGTGCGCTGCTTTTACACGGTAGATTGCTATACTGCTACTGATCGATGCCATACTTCCAAATGTTATACGGTGGATAAATGCTATTCTCACGATTGCCATACCGGCAGAGATAATTGCGGCTACTCCCAGCAAAAAGGTTGCAGACCATGAATTAATTCAGCTTTCGCCAGCTACCGCAAAATACTTCGGAGGAACGTTCGCGTTCTTCCGAAGTATCTCTTACAACTCGATAACGGAAGGTGAGACGACATGTCAGTTCAAGTGGCCCCCCCTCAACCGACGCCAGCTCATGCTCATCCAAGCGTTTTTCAGGCGCTTGATTTTTTTATTTTGAGGATGCCTTTATTGCCCGTGGAACTACTCCAGAGCCTTGCTATCGATCTAAATGAGGATGAGGCGCTTAGCCGCAAGTTTTGGTTCGAGAAATTGGCCGCCTACGCCGAATTGCCTGTCATCCGGGAGGCCATTGCCATATCCAGCTTGCCGCTGCTTCAAGCTTTGCCCAATTTAACCAATCAGGAGCATCCGCGCAAACAAGATCAGGCCGTCAAAGGCTTTCTGCGCTATTTGCTGCGCATGACCTCGCGTCCGACGCCTTTTGGTTTATTTTCTGGAGTAACATACGGAAACTTTGGAGAGCGGTATGCGTTCGGGCTTCAGCCCGTAGCGGCCCACACCAAGCGAGCCCGCCCCGATATGGAGTGGCTGCTGAAAGTGCTGTCCGACTTGGAAAGCCGGTTCGACATCGTCAAGCAATTAAAGGTCAGTCTCAATGCTTTGGCTTATCCCGCGGGCTCCCGCCTTCACCTGCCTTACCTGACCAAGTATGGCGTCAAGACGAAAAGCAATGCTGCAAGCGCTATGGAGAGCTCCTCCGTTCGCCTTACTCCGGCTGTGAAGCAGGTTATGGAGCTTACCCGTCAGCCCATTCCCTTTTGCGAATTGGCGCTGAAGCTGCATAGCCAATTTTCCGATACGTCACTCGAGCAAATAAACCAATTTCTGTGGCAGCTGGTTCAGCAGGAAATCATCATCTCAGACCTGCGCCCGCCCCTTATGACCGCCTCGCCTCTCGATTATGTACTCCGGCGTTTAGCCGATGTCACAGGCTTGGAGCACGAGAGGGAGAAGCTGGAAACAGCCTCAGCCCTCATCTCGAGCTATAACCGTACGGAAATCGGACAAGGCGAGCCCTTATATCACAAGCTCACAGAGCATATGAAATCCGTTGCCGAAGCGGATAATCTCGTGCAAGTGGATCTGGCCCTCTCGATGGAGGCATTGACCCTGCCCAAATCCGTTGCGCAAGAGGTCGAACGTGTCGCCGAAGCGCTATGGCGAATCTCCGGGGAACGCTTGGGAATCTCGCATTTGGAAAGCTACCGCGCGGATTTCATGGAGAAGTACGGGACTTACCGCGAGGTTCCCTTGCTGGAGCTGCTGGACGCAGACATCGGGCTTGGCGCTCCGGCCGGATATGAATATCCCCGGAGCAGACGCAAGGAAGACAGCTTCCCTTCCTTCGCCCAGCAAAGGAAAAAGTGGCTGCTGACCCAATGGGTCATGACATGCCTTCAGCAAGGGCGGCAAGAATTGGAGCTGACCGACGATATGGTGATGCAGCTTGAACCTATGCCGATGGAGGAAAAGCACGCGCCCCGGTCGTTGGAATTGTATTTCGGTCTTGCCGCCCGTTCCGGTCAGGCGGTGGAGGAGGGCGACTTTCTCCTGATTGCCGGAGGAACAACGGGCAGCTACGGCGCGGGCAAAGCCGTCGGCCGATTTGTCGATTTGTTCGATTCCTCCTTTGTAGACAAGCTCAAGCAAATTGATCAATTGGAGCAAAAGCTTCATCCCGAAGCGATCCTCGCCGAACTCGTTTATTTTCCGGGAGACGGCCGGGCAGCCAATGTTGCTTTGAGCACGAACATTCGCGAATACGAAATCAATATTGGCACCAACTCAGCCACAGATCCGGAGCATACGATACCGCTCTCCGATCTTGTCGTCGGCATGTCTTCGAGCGGTTTTTATTTGCGGTCTATGGCAAAAAACCGAAGAGTCATTCCGGTGACAAACCACATGCTGAGTGCGTCGAACTCGCCTAACGTCTACCGCTTTTTGCGCGAGCTATCGCTGGAAAACCAGCGCAACATTGAATTTTTTGAATGGGACGAATTAAGAACGCTTCCTTTTTTACCGCGGTTAAGGTACAGCAAAACGATCATTGCGGCGGCCTGCTGGAAGTTTAACGGGGACCTGCCGCCATTTCGCGGAAAGATGACGGAAACGGAATGGCGGCAAGCTTTTGAAGCGTACCGGAAGCAATGGAATTTGCCGCGATTTGTTTACTTGACCCAAGCGGATAACCGCCTGCTGCTGGATCTCGACCACCCGCTTCATCGGGACGAATTGTATCGGGATTATTCGAAGCTGCAGCCCGGGGGGCAGATCATCTTAACCGAAACCGGCTTTGCGTTTGAGCAGCTTCCCGAGAGCGCAGCCGGGCACTACGTGACCGAGTTTGTCTTTCCTCTCGTTAAACGGGACCTGCCGCAAGCTTCCTCGCAGCCGGATCTCGGCGGATTTTTTACCTCTTCCCCCATCCGCCTCGCCGAGAGATTGAAAATGCCGGGCAGCGAGTGGTTGTATCTGAAATGGTACGGTGCGGATCAGCGCGCCGACGCGTTTATCGGGGGGCCTCTGCGGGAGTTTTGCCGCCAGGCGGAGGAGCAAGGGTGGGCGGCCGGCAGCTTCTTTATGCGCTATGCTGATCCCGATCCGCATCTTCGCTGGCGTTTCTGCGGCCATCCCGAGCAGCTTCACACCGCGCTGCTGCCGCAGCTTTACCGGTTTACACGGCAATGCGTGGAAGACGGACTATTGACCCGCTTGGTGATCGATACTTACGATCCGGAAATCGAGCGGTACGGGGGCCGGACGTTGATCGGGGCGGCGGAGCAGCTGTTCTGTCTCGACAGCCGGGTCGTCGCCGAATGGATTCACGCCAGACAATCGGGACACATCAGCCTGAATCCGCACTTGCTGGCTGTCATCAGCGTCATTGATATCATGGAGCGATTCGGGCTATCCTTCTTCGAGCAATTCGAGTGGCTTAACACGATAGTACAGCATAAGGATCATTTGGAGCTGTTCCGTCAACATCGACCTTTCCTTATAAAATTCGGGGATGCCAGAGAAGACTTTGCCCAGCTTCGCCAGCTTCCTGAGGGAGCGGCTATCCTGCCGATGCTCCAAGTCCGCGGCGAGGCAATAGCCCGGTACACGGAAGGAATCAGGACCTGCCAAGCGGAAGGAACTTTGACCAATACTCCGGCAGATCTGATGCAAAGCGTGATCCATATCCATTTGAACCGGCTGTTCGGCATCCAACGGGAAGAAGAGCAGAAGGTGTTGACACTAGCCAGACATACGTTGTACAGCTTGCAGCATGTTAGGAGGAATCAGTCATGAGCTCGGCTGCGGAAGAAGCATCCCTAACTATGAATCTAACAAATATTGTGCAATCCTTTCGCTATTGGCCCCGCGTGTTTCGACTGCTGTGGCAAACGCACAAACCATATTTCTTATTTATTCTATTTTTTAACATCCTGCGCGGCGTCTCGCCGGTCATCTCGCTGCTGCTGCTCACAACCTTGATCGACAGCATAGGCGCCTCCTGGGATACGGGTTTTCAGACCGTGCTTTGGCCTTTTATTTGGCTCTTTGCGTTTACAGCACTGAATGAAGCGCTATCGCTGGTTCAAAATTACGTCAGCAAAATATTTGAAACGCTGCTTAACAATCGGATCACCATTCTCATTATGGAGAAGTCGATTTCTCTTTCGCTTAGCGATTTTGAGAACTCTCAGGTGCAGGACGCTCTGAAACGCGCCCAGAACGAGGCAGGTCATCGACCCTATCAAATTCTGCAGCAGATTTTGTCCATTATTAGCGCAACCATCACATTATTCTCTATCGCAGCTGTGCTCATTTCGTGGAAATGGTGGGCGGCATTTCTTCTGATCTTTTTTCCGTTGACCTCCTTCTATTCGTTTCTGAGGATCGGGCAGCAAGAGTTTATGATTCAATGGAACCGGGCGCCGAAAATGCGGACTACGTGGTATTTATCCGTGCTGCTGACAAGGGATATCTCCTTCAAGGAAATCAAAGTGTTTCAATTAGGCCGCTATTTGCTCGGCAAATATAACGAGCTGCTCCTCCAGTTTTTGGCGGAAGACAAACGCATGATCAAGAAGCGGCTCGGCGCGGGAGCCATTTTTCAAGCAGCCCAGGAAGGGGTTAACGCCTCGATGTTTCTTATGGTCTTATGGTCTGCCTTTAAACGCGAAATTTCGATTGGCCAGGTCGTCAGTTATACCCAAGCCATTACGTTGACTTTGGTTTCATCGCAAAATTTAACGCAAGGCATCCTTTCCTTATGCCAGCACAATTTATTTTTACAGCAGCTATTCGCTTTCCTGGATTTGCAGTCCTCCGATCCTTCCGCCAAAAAAATCGGCGCTTCGGAGGCTTCCCGTCCGGCGAATGCGCCCGTCATCCAATCGGTGGAATTCCGCAATGTGTCTTTCCGTTATCCCGGCAGCAGTAATCCCGCCTTGCGGAATGTCAGCTTTACCCTGCAGCGCGGAGAAACGCTCGCTATTGTAGGACGCAACGGGTCCGGGAAGTCAACTCTGATGAAGCTGCTGGCGCAGCTGTACGATTCCTTTGAAGGAGACATCCTCATCAACGGCGTCTCGATCCGCGATATGGACTGCGAAGTCTTTCGCCGCAAAGTCGGCGTCGTTTTCCAGGATTTTGTCCAATACGAGATGCAGGTCAAGCAAAATATCGGTTTTGGCAACGTAGCCAAAATGGAGGAGGACGCCGAATTGTGGAAGGCGGCGGATCGGGCGGGCATCGCCGGCTTGGTCCAATCCATGCCTGCAGGCCTTGCCACACAGCTCGGACGCCTGTTTGATGAAGGGCACCAGCTCTCCGGAGGACAGTGGCAGCGGATTGCCATCGCCAGAGCCTTCTTGCGCGAAGCTGAGCTCTATGTGCTGGATGAGCCCAGCTCCATGCTCGATCCGGAAACTGAATTGCAGGTGTTTCAGGCGTTTCGGGAGCTGGTCCGCGACCGGTTAGGCATCTTCATTTCCCACCGTTACTCCGCCATCCGGTACGCCGACCATATTCTCATGATGGACCAAGGCTCCGTTGTCGAGCAGGGCAATCATCAACAGCTCATGCAGCAGAACGGGATGTATGCCGAGCTTTATATGATGCAAGCGAATGCTTATTTGGATGCCGATCAGGAGCGTAAAGCGCGTTCGGCCGTTTGATTGCGGAAACCATGATCCGAAGGGAGAAATCGGAATGAACCCGAAAGAAACTTGCGAGGCCAAGTGGGTGCCGCTTGAAGGCGCCGAACGAATCGAGCGGGTCCGCCCGATTGTGATGGAGATAGCCCGGCGTTTGAAGGAACCGGGAGACATCGAGCAATTCGCCCTCGCGCAAGAACAGAAACAGATCGAGCAAGGGAAGTTCTACATCAAGTGGGACGGGCTTCAACTTGCGCGGGGGTATTCGGGCTTATGCCTGTTGTTCGGCGAACTGGATCGTCTGGAGCCCGATGGACAATGGGACGTCGCAGGTCACCGCTATGTTGTTCTCTTGCAGCAAGCTCTGGAACAGCAAGGAATCGAGTCCTTGTCTCTCTGGACCGGTATGGCCGGAGTCGTTACGGGCATCCAGGCTTTGTCGCGGCAGGGCACCCGGTACGGGAATATGCTTCGGAGCCTCAACGACTTTTTCCTGCGCATGTTCCCGGAGTACATGTATGTTGTCCGGAGAAATATAAAAGAAGGCGCGCTCATGTCCGATTACGACGTGATCCAGGGCTTAAGCGGAATAGGCCGTTATTTGCTGCACTTTAAAGAGCGGCCCGAGATGCGCCTTGCGCTTACGCAGGTGCTTGAGTATATGGCTGAGCTGTGCGAGTACAAGGAGGTGCAAAACACACAGGTGCCGGGATGGTATATTTCGCCCGACCGGATTATGTCACCCTCCGATCAGGAGTTATATCCTGAGGGCTACTTCAACTGCGGAGTTTCCCATGGCATTCCGGGTCCCTTGGCTCTGCTCTCCCTTGCGCATCAGCAAGGCGTAGAAGTGGAGGGCGGGCGGGAAGCCATCCGATCCGTCGCCGAGTGGTTGATGCGGTTTACAACCAAGGATGAGTATGGCCCCTACTGGCCCGCTCATGTCTCGTGGCAAGAGCAAACAGCGGGTGCGGCAAGCAGCTCGCCGCCTCGCGAAGCTTGGTGCTACGGCGGGCCGGGCGTAGCGCGCACGCTGTGGCTCGCGGGGCAAGCGCTCGGGGAACCGGCGTGGAAGCAAGCGGCGATTGAATCGTTTCTTGGCACGGCAAGGCGTCCCGAACAGCTGTGGAATTTGCAATCTTCCACATTTTGCCACGGTTATGCCGGTCTTCTGCAAATGACGCAGCGGATGATCGCAGACACGAGAACCGCGGAGCTGCTTCCTTTACGCGACCATCTTATCGATCATATTATTCACTCCTTTGACGCGAGTGCGCCTTATGGCTTTGAAGAGCTGGAGGCTGGCGAAAAGCAGCATTTTGCCGGACTGCTGGACGGGGCTGCGGGCGTTGCCCTTACGCTACTGGCTGTCGTGCAAGATCGGGAGCCGGAGTGGGATTGGATTTTCCTGTTGAAGTAATTCATTGCTCCAGGCGACGGTTCACTGTCCGATTGGCGTTTTTATGACTATTTTCATATTTACATGATTAATTTGTAATATGAAGGAAAACAAAAAATCGTAGAAAGGTGAGATTAAGCATGACATTTAAAGAGTATCTATACGAGCGCCCGAACATGGAATGGATAGGTGCAGAATTTAAAAAGTATTTGAAATCATTCTCAATAGCGAAGGATTTAGAGACCCAAGAACATGCTATGAAAGCGTTGAATAAGCTGCGCAATAAATTTCACACGCAATGTCAGCTCGTCAATATACGCCATTCTATTGATGCGAATGATGAGTTTTATAGGATTGAACAAGATTATATTGACAAAATTAAACCAATTTTCCAAGGCTATGTAGCTGATTATTATCGTGCCCTGATGGCCTCGCCATTTCGTGTAGAACTGGAGCAGAGATGGGGCACTCAATTGTTCCAATTGGCTGAACAGGCGGTGAGAGCGTTCCATCCCGACATTATTGAAGATTTACAACAAGAGAATAAATTGATGACTGAGTACAATAAGCTGATTGCATCGGCGAAAATTCAGTTTGAGGGCGATGAGCGTACATTGGTTCAGTTGGATCCATTTATGCGGGCTAGGGATCGAACGATGAGACAGCGCGCATCTGAGGCATATTACCGATTCATGGAAGACTATGAGTCGGAATTCGACCGTATTCTCGATGATTTGGTTAAGGTGCGCACAGGGATGGCGAAAAAGCTGGGGTATCAGAATTATGTGGAGTTGGGTTATGCACGGATGAATCGCACGGATTATAACGCGAAGATGGTTGCGAATTTCCGTCTGCAAGTACTTGACCAGGTTGTACCTCTTGCAACTCGGTTGCGTGAACGACAATGCAGTCGGATTGGTGTCGATACGCTGCGTTACTACGATGAGGAGCTTAGCTTCAAAGATGGAAATCCGACATTAAAGGGGGATTCAGATTGGGTCGTTGCGAACAGCGCGAAGATGTACGCAGAAATGTCACCTGAGACGAATGAATTTTTTACATTTATGATGGAGAACGGGTTGATGGATCTCGTCAGTAAGAAAGGCAAGCAGGGCGGGGGATACAGTGCGTTTTTAAGCGAGTACCACGCACCGTTTGTATTCGCGAATTTTAACGGTTCTTCGAGCGATATTCATGATCTGACGCATGAGACAGGACACGCTTTTCAAATGTATGAGAGCAGGCATTTCCAAGTGCCGGAATATAATATACCGACTTATGAAGCGGCCGAAATTCATTCAATGAGTATGGACTTTTTTGCATGGCCATGGATAAAGTTGTTCTTTGAAGAGGAAGCTGATAAATACAAATTTCATCATTTGACATCCGCTGTGCTATTCTTGCCTTACGGCGCTTCGATCGATGAATTCCAGCATTTTATTTACGAACATCCAGAATGGACACCAGCAGAACGACGCGCGGCATGGCTTAATATTGAACGTAAGTATTTGCCGGAGCGTAATTATGAGGGGTGCGAGTATTTAGAACGGGGCGGATTTTGGCATAAGCAAGGCCATATTTTTACGTTGCCATTTTACTATATTGATTATGCGTTGGCTCAAATTTGTGCGCTCCAGTTTTTGAAGCGATTAATTATAGACTACGAGGCGGCATGGGCTGATTATTTGAAGTTGTGTAGAGAAGGCGGAAGCAAATCTTTCACGAACTTGGTTGAGGTTGCTGGTTTAGTGTCGCCGTTTGAAGACGGTTGCATTGCTTCGATTGTTGGCGGTCTTGAGCAGCAGCTCAATGAGATGGATGATGCAATGTCGCGGAATGAGCCTCATCACAAATTGTAGGGTATCACAGTGGAACAATCATAGCTTCTCGGTCGTTGATCAGAGAAAATCCGACTTTCTAATTGTATTTACTCCATTCCTCCAGGGGATGGTCTATGGCGGGCTTACGGATCAGCGTGTAGCCCGCCTTTTCGGGCTTGTCTTGATTCTTGCTTCGTCGGTGGTAAACTGCCAGTCGACACCCTTAAAGGTTCTGTGAAGATGAAAATGCTGCAGGTTCCATTGCGGACATACTTACTATCTTCCCGCAAGGACTTGGCGGGTTTCATCGGGATCGGTTGCCTGACTTCATTCAGTAATTGATACGGTTTTTCGTCCATACAAATGACCGGACAGTCGGCGTTATAAGGCAACTGATATACATCCAACACGTCCTCCATCGCCGCACAAACGCCGCATTCTGCTCAGGAGGGATACACCAGCATTTACGAAGGTGAGGTTTGAGTTCGTTTTTTAAGACCTGCCTGACGGTCTCGTGAGAGATGCTGTCGATGTATTTCAGCTCTGCCACTCGGAGGCGTAGCTCGTTTTTTTCTTCCGATGGCGCCTTCCCAGCCTTGCTCGGCATACGCTTTTCGGACGATATATACTGTGTTCACGTGCATTTGCATCCGCTCGGCAATCTAAGTTGGGCTGATAATCGGAGCCGGATGAGCCGGTTTACAAGATTATCTTTTGGAGTCATTTTATGTTTGTGAGGGAGAGATTATATTGTTCGATTTGAATCGACGAATTGATGCATTGGACTATGTACGAGGTTTTGCATTGCTTGGCATTATTTTAGTAAACATATTCTTTCTATTGAAGATCAAAGCTCCTGCGCCGGAAACGGCAGACGCTTCCTATTTGCGTTTCTTGTACTTGTTTGTAGAAGGTCGTTTTTATGCTATCTTTTCCTTTTTATTTGGTGTCGGATTTTATTTGTTCATTAGTCGGGCGAGAGCAAAAGGCAGGCCCGCGTACACTCTCTTTTTGCGCCGTCTTATCGCATTATTTCTGTTCGGAATTATCCATCTTCTTTCTAGCAATGGGGACGCATTAACGGTGTACGCGGTGTGTGGTTTGCTCATCATGCCGCTCTATAAAGTGAACCGGAGAGTGAATCTGTGTGCAGGAGTGTTGTTGCTAATTGCGGTTGTTGCGATGAGCAGTAAAACATTGATGCCGTTACCGCTGGTCTTGCTAGGTCTGGCTGCGGGGCAATATGGTGTGTTTGAACGATTGGAATCAAAGTTGAGAGCGCTATCAATCAGTGCGGTGCTGGTGGTCATTGTTGCTGTAAGCGCACTAATGTTCCATTATAGTTATGCACCTGCGACACCGTTTGGGTACGAGATCATGTTAATGGAAGGTCAGGGCGATCCCTTGGCTCACCAGTTTATTAACATTGGCATTGCGCTCTTTCCAATTGTGTCTATTACCTATGTTGTTCTACTTGTGTTAGCGCTACAATCTACTGTACTACGAACATTGTTATCGCCGCTGAAATATTATGGGCGCGCGGCTTTAACAAACTATATCGGGCAAACGGCCATGATTTTGATTGCTGGTCATGTGTTCGATTTGTTTGGCAACATCACTTTGCTGCAATCATTATACTTAAGCTTAGCTATATGCGTTATCCAAATTGGATTCAGCTATATATGGTTGCGTTTCTTTGCGTATGGACCACTAGAATGGTTCTGGAGAATGTTGACCTACTGGGAAGTGCCGCCGCTCGTAAAGAAACGATACGTGCAGAAGGGGAAGGTAGTCCATTGATGGACGGCCTTTAGCACGATGTAGGAAGTCGTCGAATAGATGCAAGCGTCAAACAGCTTACAACGGGGCTGTCCTAAAAGTCATCGAAGATGACCAATGGGCAGCCCCTGTTTTGAAAATTTTGAGCTTCCGACACGGCTAAAGCCATGGGATTCTTAGCTAGTTAACGCACGCAGGCCATTTCTGTTTTGTGCCGACTGCTAAGTTAAGATTAAAATGTAAAAAAACAATCTTTTTTATTATAATAGTTAAAATTCTTTATATAATCGTCAATTGTTGGATTTGGCAGCTGATGCTTTGTATTATCAATAATATCAAATACAACTTGGCCGGAAAAAAACCACTGCAAGTTATGTTCAACAGAAAATTCCGGATATATTTCCTCATCCGTTTCATCGTCAACACTTACGGTATCATCCAGATAAACAATCGTTTCTTTGTCAAAAGATTCCATATCGGCATTAACATATAAATCGTGTTCGTCTAATACATCTTGAGGAATTGAAGTAAGCTCTTCCATTTTTAATGGAACTCGAATCCATTGTTTACAATCCATTTCGCCACCCCCACCAGTAAATAAAGCTTGTCCACTGACGCATTATAACACAACTACACCCCAACTAAAAAGCGACCCGCCGGAATCGCTCCCGGTGAGTCGCTCTGTTTGCTTACTAGATTTTCATCACTCCGCCGGTGCTGGCTGAGGTGACGAGCTTGGAATAGCGGGCCAGATAGCCCGTTTTCACCTTCGGCTCAAAGCCTTTCCAGTTCGCACGGCGGCGTTCGAATTCCTCATCGCTGACCAGCAGCTCGATTTTGCGGTTAACGAGATCGAGCTCAATGATATCGCCGTCCTCGACGAAGGCGATCGGACCGCCTTCCGCCGCTTCCGGCGAAATGTGGCCGATGCTGATGCCGCGCGATGCGCCGGAGAAACGGCCGTCCGTAATGAGGCCGACCTTCGCGCCGAGTCCCATCCCGACGATCTGCGAGGTCGGGGCGAGCATTTCCGGCATGCCGGGACCGCCTTTCGGGCCTTCGTAACGGATAACGACGACGTGGCCTTCTTTTACTTTACCGTTGGCGATGCCTTCCAGCGCCGCTTCCTGCGAATCAAAGCAGATCGCCGGGCCCTTGTGATAGCCGCCTACGGACTTGTCCACCGCGCCGACCTTGATGATCGAGCCGTTCGGCGCCAGGTTGCCGAACAGCACCGCCAAGCCGCCTTGCTCCGAGTGCGGATTGTCGAGCGTATGGATGACGTCCGTGTTCAAAATGTCGCAGCCGGCGACGTTTTCGCGCAGCGTTTTGCCGGTTACGGTGATGCGGTCGCCGTGCAGCGCGCCCGGCTTTTTGAACAATTCGTTCAGAACGGCGCTTACGCCTCCGGCATTATGCACGTCCTCGATGTGATAATCGGAGGCCGGGGCGATTTTGGCCAAGTGCGGGATGCGCTTCGCCACTTCGTTGATCCGCTCGATCGGGTATTCGAAGCCCGCTTCGTGCGCCAAAGCCAGCGTATGCAGCACGGTATTGGTCGAGCCGCCCATCGCCATATCCAGCGCGAACGCATTGTCGATCGCTTCTATCGTCACAATATCGCGCGGCTTGATATCCTTTTGTATCAGCTCCATGAGCTGCTTCGCCGAACGCTTCACGAATTCCCTGCGGTCTTCGGATACCGCCAAAATCGTGCCGTTGCCCGGGAGCGCCAGACCGAGAGCTTCCGCCAGACAGTTCATCGAGTTGGCCGTGAACATGCCGGAGCAGGAGCCGCAGGTCGGGCAGCCGTATTGCTCAAGCTCAAGCAGGCCTTTGTCGTCGATTTTTCCGGCTTGGTAAGCGCCCACGCCTTCGAACACGGAGGACAGCGAAATCGAACGGCCGTCGCTCGTTTTACCCGCTTTCATCGGACCGCCGCTGACGAAGACCGTCGGAATGTTTACGCGCAGTGCGCCCATCATCATGCCCGGCGTAATTTTGTCGCAGTTCGGGATGCAGACCATGCCGTCGAACCAGTGCGCGGACACGACCGTTTCGAGAGAATCGGCAATGATCTCGCGGCTCGGCAAGGAATAGCGCATGCCGATATGGCCCATGGCAATACCGTCGTCTACGCCGATCGTATTAAATTCAAACGGCACGCCGCCCGCTTCGCGAATCGCTTCTTTCACGATCTTCCCGAACTCCTGCAGGTGAACGTGACCCGGAACGATGTCGATATACGAGTTGCAAACCGCGATAAACGGCTTGTCGAAGTCCTCCTCTTTAACCCCGGCGGCACGCAGCAAACTGCGGTGCGGAGCGCGGTCAAAGCCCTTTTTGATCATGTCGCTTCTCATTTTTCCCTTGGACATTCGCTTAAAGCCTCCGTTTCCATCCCTATGAAAGTAGAATTTTACGATTTAACGCTTCACTCGATTGTATCACGTTTCCCTGGAATTGAAAACGTGAACCGGACTGGAAAAATGCCCGTTTCCCCGGCTGATGGACCGTTTTTGCGGCTCGGTCGGCAAATCTGTTATAATTCGGTTAGCTTCAGGAATTTAAGTATCGGAGGATGCGTCATGACGGAGTTTGATTTTTTGTACGATGGTACGGAGGAAACGAAAACCCGCTTCGTATGCGTCGTCGGCGAAACGCTGCGGCGGTTCGATCTGGCGATTACGAGCACGAATCGTTTTTATGGAAAAAAATTAGTAACCGACATGCAAACGGGACGGACAGCGGTCATCGGACCGGATGATCTGGAGGAAGAAGGATATCTGGAACATGCATACAAGCTCAGCGAAGAAGAAGCCAACGAGCTGCGGGCGTTTCTGAGCGAGGTGGTCGGGCCGATCAGCTTCTCGGACATTTGAACGGATAACGGGAGACGGGATTACTTCATGGTAAGCCCGTCTTTTACTTTGCCCCGCTCCCGCCGCGATCGCTTTCGTTTCCCCGTCCACCGAAATTCCAGCCAGCCCTTCAAGCAATAAGCTTTTTAAGGTACAGACTTCTTTAACGGGGCGCAGTCCCTTTGCGGTACTGCTCCGGAGTGACGCCTGTCGCTTTGGCAAAGGCCCGGTACAGCTGACTTGGACTCGAAAATCCCAAACTGTAGCTGATCTCCGTGACGCTGGCTCGCGTCCTTGCCAACTGCTCCTTCGCCTGTTCGATCCGCAAGCGCAAAATATATTGATAGGGCGTCACGCCCACCGTCTGCGTAAAAGAGCGGATAAAATGAAACTTGCTCTGATAAACGAGCGCAGCCAGCCTCTCCATCGTCAGCCGTTCCGTATAATGCGCATGAATAAACTCCAGAACATCCGTCATCCCCGACACGATCGCCCGATCGGCATGCCGTCCGTTCAGCCCGCCGGAGACGCGCGAACCCTTTTTCCCCACCACGCACTGAATATAAGCCAGCACCCGGCCTTCGGTTTCTTCCACCGCGAGCGGATCGGGACCGTCGAGAAGCAGCAGTTCGGAAGTCCAGGCATTCATACGTTTTTTAATGTCTTCGGGGTTAAAAAGCGGCCGCGAAGCCAGCTCCGGCTCCTGTTCCGACCCTCCTTCCACAAGCAGCTGCTTCCGGACCTGCACAATATATACGCCCCCATCCGGGCCGAGCGAAAAATGATGCTCCTCCCCCGGATGCTGGATCAAAGCATGGCCTCCGCTGATCAAATACACTCTCCGCTCCTGCGTCAAGCGGCACGTGCCGGTGACGGGAATGGTGATTTGGTAAAAATCGTCGTGGGCATGAGGGATATTTTCAAACGTATTTTCGATGCGCCATAGTTCTATGTTCGGCGTAATTAAATTAAATTGCATGTCCGGTCTCCCTCCTTCCCGCCATTATAGCAAAAATTGCTTGGACGTTAAGCAATTTTTGCGGCGACTTCGTCCGCCTCCTCCCTTAAGATTAGAAAGAAAAAAAGGATAGGTGCCTATGAACGTTAAAGACACATTAAACAAAACCGCCTCGGCCGGCATGCTTGCGCTGACCGGGGTCAGCCTGGCGCATCTGCTGAACGACGCGATGCAGTCCGCCATTCCTGCGGTATTCCCGATCTTTCAGCAATCGATGCAGCTCAGCTTCGCGCAAATCGGCTGGATCGCCTTCGCCCTGAACATCACCGCCTCCGTATTGCAGCCGCTGGTCGGCTACTACACCGACAAGCGCCCGACGCCTCTGCTGCTTCCAGCGGGCATGATTTTCTCGCTGTTCGGCATGATCGGGTTCGCCTACTCGGCTAATTGGTGGATGCTGATTGCCTCCGCCTTGCTGCTGGGGATCGGCTCGTCCGTGCTGCATCCCGAATCTTCACGGGTTGCCCACCTTGCCTCCGCCAAAGGAAGAGGACTGGCCCAATCCATCTTTCAGGTCGGGGGCAACACCGGACAGGCGCTGGCTCCCTTAATCGTCGCTTGGCTCGTGGTCCCCCACGGACAACGAGGACTGCTCTTGTTCTCGTTCGCCGCTGTATTGGGAATCGTGCTGCAGGGCATCGTCTCAAGCTGGTACCGGCGTCATCTTGGCGATCAGGCTTCCAAGAAACGGAGTGCATTACCGGCCGATCCGAAGCCCTTGAAAAAAGGATATGTCTCTTTCGTCATCGGACTGCTGATTGTCTTGCTGTTCTCCAAATTTGTGTATATGGCCGGCATGACCGGCTATTATGCCTTTTATTATATGGAGCGGTACGGGTTGTCCTTGGAAAAGGCCCAGCTTTGCTTGTTCGTGTTGCAAGCGGCCGGCATGCTCGGGACGCTGTTCGGCGGCCCGCTTGCCGACCGGTTCGGGCGGAAGCGGATCATCTGGTTTTCCATTCTCGGCACCGCGCCGTTCTCGCTGCTGCTGCCCTATGCCACGCCGTTCTGGGCCGCCGTGCTTTGCTTTATGATCGGCGCCATCCTGATGTCCGGGTTTACGGTGATTATCGTGTACGCTCAAGAGCTGCTACCGGGAAAGGTCGGGACCGTCGCCGGGCTGTTTTTCGGACTGGCCTTCGGACTCGGCGGGCTCGGATCTGTCGTCTTGGGCTCGCTGATCGATAAGACGAGCGTCTCCTTCGTCATTCAGGTCTGCGCCTTCCTCCCGCTGCTGGGCGCCGCGGCCCTGCTCCTGCCCAAAGACGTAAGTAAGGTCAGGCAAAGTTCGGAAGCCGGGACGGTTTCAGACGGCCTCCCCGCCCAATCCCGGTGAGTCTGGCCCGCACTCCCAAGCTAAATTAGAACAGACCTCCGGGCCGCATCGGCAGCCTTTCGGAGGTCTGATTCATTTTCAGTCTTCGGTTATTCCCAAGGAAAATCCGTAATCAAGTAGTCGGCAAATGCCTTGCTCTGCTCCCGGCGAATTCTGCGCATTTCCGCCCGGTGCTTCGCCGTTTCGTGCAGCCGCTTCTCTTCCTCCGTCTCTGGAACGACTTGCGGCACCGCAACGGGCCGCTGGTCGTCATCCAGCGCGACGAAGGTCAGGAAAGCCGTCGCCGCGATTTTCCGCTCGCCGGTAATCAGGTCCTCGGTGATCACTTTGACGAACACCTCCATCGAGCTTTTGCCGGTCCACGTGACGAACGATTCGAGACAGACTGATTCCGTTTGCCGCACGGGCGACAAAAAGTCGACGGAGTCGGTAGATGCGGTAACGACATTTTTGCGGCAATGCTTGGAAGCCGAAATCGAAGCGATATCGTCAATATAAGCCATCAGCTTGCCGCCAAACAGCGTATCGTGATTGTTGACATCAGTCGGGAACACCCGGGAAGTCTTGTAGCATCGCGATAGTTTGGCATATTGTTGTTCCATAAGTCAGGCGCCCCTTTACATTATCCGATCAATTTCATTAATCCCCTAAATTCCAGCTCTTCAAACTTGCTCAGGACCGTTTGCCTGTCCATTTCCCAGAAGCAGCTTTCCAGCGCGCAGGCGACGGGAGCTTCGCAGCAAATTGTAGCCAGGCTTCGCGAGAGGTGCAGCATATCGAGCTGCGTCTCGATCTTGGAGCGGACGCCCTTCGGCAGCAGCGCAAGATTTTCCAAAATCCCTTCGATGGATTCATACTCCGCCAGCAGCTTGGTCGCCGTCTTTTCTCCGATGCCCTTCACGCCCGGGTAATTATCCGCCGTATCGCCCATGAGCCCTTTGAGATCGATAATTTGCTTCGGTGTGAGCTGCATTTCCTCAAGCAGCGATTCCGGGCTGTAGACGGCGTAATTTCCTTGGCCTTTCTTCATAATCACGACGCGCACCCGTTCCGCCACGAGCTGCAGCATATCGTGATCTCCCGTCAGTATGTATACTTCCGCGTCCTGACTATAGTGCTTCGCCAGCGTGCCGATGCAATCGTCAGCCTCGTATCCGGTGATGCCGACGTTCACGACACCGAAGCTGGACGTCACTTCTTTGACAAGGTCGAACTGGGGAATAAGCTCTTCCGGACAATCGACCCGGTTCGCCTTGTATTCCGTGAATTGCTCGCTGCGGAACGTTTTGCTCCCCATGTCCCAGCAGCATACGATGTGCGTCGGCGTAAACCGCTGAACCGCGTCCCAAAAATATTTCACGAATCCGAATACGGCGTTCGTCGGCGTCCCGTTGCTCGTCTTCATAATATATCCGCTGTAGGAAGTGGCGTAAAAAGCGCGAAACAGCAAAGCCATCCCGTCGACGAGCAGAACCCGCGGAAGCGTCGCTTTGTTATCATGTAAATCGTTTGTATCCTTCAACTGCTCCAAGCTTCATCTCTCCCATAAACCGTTATTCCTTCATCATTATAACACAGGTTCGCATGCCGAGACGGAACGTTTGCAAAAGCAAAATTCCCCAGCCTCTTTCCACTCCAAAAAAGAATCCCGATCGATTCGGAGACCTAAAAGGCCCCCTGTTCGATCAGGATTCATTGGTTGATATCCATCCTTCGTCGATTCCCTCCATAACAATCGGTTAGCCCAATGGCTACAGCTGTTCCGTTCGTTCGACGATTTCCTTTACGATGCCTTGAATGACTTTTGCATTATCCTCTACAAAACCAGGGAAAAGCAGATCCAAATGCTCGCCCTTCAGCTCATATTCCGTATACCGGGTTTGGGTCGCATCCTTCCAAAAAAAGCGGTTATATTTTGCTTCTTCCCCAATATCCGAATTTTGTTCAACCAAGCAGTGGATGTTTGCTTGAACTGCCCCTGAGTTGACCAGGTCGCTTAAATAGTGGTGGTAAGCGTAAATTTTCTTCCTGACTTTATCCTTGGTCACGGGGGCGTTTAGGACTTGGTTGTACGGCTCGGGCACATACGCAAATAAGTAGTCGGTTTCATAATCGAGTCTCTCAGGCAAACCAACAGCATAATTCCGTCTTGTCGAATCCACAATCAGGACATCGGACACTTCATACCCCTTCTTCTCCATCGCTTTCGCCACTTCAAAGACCAGATTGCCTCCTGCCGAATAACCGAGAAGCACATACGGTCCTTGCTCCTGTATGCGCAGGATCGATTCGATGTAGGAATCATACAAGTCTGCATGATCCTTGTAATCCTCGATGAAATCAAGCGTGTACACCGTACAGTGTTTGTCTAGGTACCTGGCCATATCTGAAAACATCATGCCATATCCGAGCACTGGCGGGAAGCAGAACACATTGAGAAAACCAGAGCTATTGAGCTTGATGATGTTGCCGCCGCGGTAATATTCGTACTTGGTAAACTCAAGCTGCAGGAGTTCCGCAGCCAACGCTTCGACCGAAGGATAATCGTAGACGACGCGAATGGGGATATCCACCTGAAGCTCATCATAGATTTTTTCGGTCAATTGCAGCACCTTTAAGGAATGGCCCCCGATGTCAAAGAAGTTGTCTTTCACACTTACGCGCTCAAGCCCCAGTACGTCTTGGTAGATTTCAACGAGCTTCGTTTCCATGGGGGTGTGCGGAGCTTCGTAATCCTCGCCTCCGATTAGCGATGCATCCGGTTCAGGCAGCGCCCGCCGGTCCACCTTGCCGTTCGGATTTAGCGGAAGGTGCTCCAGCTGAACAAAATGAGCCGGTATCATGTATTCCGGAAGCTCCTGCAGCAGCTCGTTCCGTATACGGCTCGCCGGGATGGCTTCCTCCGCCGAGTAGTAGGCGCACAAATATTTCCCGCCACCTTCCTCTTCGCGGACGACCACCACCGCTTCATGTACGCTCCCGATCTTAAGCAGCTCGGCTTCAATTTCCGAAAGCTCCATGCGGAAACCGCGGATTTTCACCTGCTCGTCGATTCTTCCCTTATACTCCAACGCGCCATCAGGACGCCATCTGGCCAAGTCTCCTGTACGATAGCAGCGGCCCCCGCCGGCAAACGGATTCGGGATAAACTTCCCGGCCGTCAACTCCGGCTGGTTCAAATAGCCGCGTGCTACGCCGTCCCCGCCGACGAGCAGTTCCCCCCATGCGCCAATAGGAGCCAGCTTATTTGCCGCGTTGACGACGTAAGCGGTGGAGTGAGCAATCGGACGGCCGATCGGCACGGCATCCGTTTGTTCCCCGACAATCCTATGCGTGGTGGAAAACGTGGTATTCTCCGTAGGGCCATATCCATTGATAAAATGCAGCGACGGATGCTCGCGAAGCACACGGTTGACATGGGGCACGGTCAAAACATCCCCTCCGACAATAAGCGTGTGCAGACCGCTAAACAGGCCGATGTCCTGCTGGGCCAATTGAGAAAACAACGGGGACGTCAGCCATAACGTCGTAATTCCATAGGCTTGGACCGCTTCCTTCAGCTTCGCCGCGCTCAAGATAACGTCCTTCTCGACGAGATAAAGCGTGCCTCCATTCAACAAAGCGCCCCAAACTTCAAAGGTGGAGGCATCGAAGACGACCGCGCCGGTTTGTAGAATCCGCGTGTTTTCATCCAGCTCGACATAATTCGTCTGTTTCACGAGCCGCACGACGTTGCGGTGCTCGACCATAACGCCCTTAGGTCTTCCCGTCGACCCCGATGTATACATGATATAGGCGAGCTGCTGCGGGTCATGTGTGGCTGCTGAGCCTGCGTGACGCGCTTCAACGTCCGCCAGCTGAGCCTTTACAGACGCCTCGTTGATATCCAGGATTTGTTCGATGACGTCTGAGAAAACCTCCGCTCTTTCGCGGGAAGCCTCTGAGGACAGCAGCACCCGGACGCCGGAGTCTTCCAGCAAGTAACGAATACGCTCGTCCGGATAATCCGGATCAATCGGCACATAAGCGCCCCCGGCTTTCAGAATGCCGAGGATGCCGGCAATCATGTCGATGGAACGCCCGGCGATAATGCCGACAAGCTCTTCCCTCTGTATGCCGGCTTTCTTCAAAGCCGCGGAAATAGCGCCGGATCGCCCGGCAAGCTCCAGGTAAGTCAGGGATTCCCCGCCGCACACCACGGCGGTCTGATCAGGCAGGCGCCGGGCCTGTTCTTCAAATAGCTGGTGGATCGTGAACTCCTGGGGATACGGAGCCGCAGCCGGGTTGAATCGCTCAAGCAGCTGCTCCTTTTCTTCCTTCGATACAAAATCGGCTTGCAGGAGGGGCAGCTCCGGTTCAAACAACACCACGGAAAAGAGCTTGTGCAAGTGTGCAAGCAGCTGCCGGATGAACCGCTCCTCATACTTGCTGCCCTCATACGAAACCTGCACGGAAGCCGCCCCATCCTGCCAGTCAAATTGAAACGCAAGCTCGGCAACCACTTTCTCGGCATGGTTCCGGGTGTGAAGCTGATTAAGCGTCACCCACGTGGCGATCAGGGGAATCCCGCTGGCAAGCAGCGGGATTTGCATCTGTCCGGTGTAATTCCAGTAAGGCAGGTTTTGATGCTCAATGGCTTCGGATACCGAGCTTCTCAGGCTGTTCAGCAAGCTGCGGAAGGCCGTATCCGGGCTGATCCGGGTTTTGATCAGCAAAAGCGGATTTACTGGAGCGGCGCTGTCCCCTGGTACCTGGACTGGAGGCGTACCGACAATCAGCTGCTCTTCATTCGTATAAGCATAGAGCAGCGCCTTGACACCCGCCATCAAGACCATAAATACGGGAAGCGGCGCTCCCCCGCCAGTAATCGTGGCGATCCGGCCGGAAATCTCCGGCGCAAACGTATTCGATACATGTTGGATGCCCTCAGGAGCATTGTCCCAGCCGCTTGTATAAGGAAAGGCCGCTACCCGATCCTCGCTATCGAACCTGTCCTGCCAATATGTCCTTTCGCTCTCAAACATGATTTGCATGGGGCTACCTCCGAATCAGAATGTAAAATGAATCGTTTCCTGTACGGGCTTGCTTTGCCCAAGGCCGCTTCCGAATTCCAAATCGTTAATGGCCCGCGCAGGATTGCGCCCAATCTCAGACAGCAACGTTGTAAAATGTCTGGCAAGCTGCTCCACGACCTGCTTGTTAAACAGCTTCGTTGAATATTCGATGGTACCCTGCAGCCCTTCCCTGGCTACGCTCATCGTTAAAGTCAGATCGAATTTGGCTGTTGCATGCTCTTGAGCGTAAGACTCAAAGGTCAGCGTTTCCATCGTTGATTCCTGGTGTTCTAAATTGTCGAACATAAATGCAGCGTCAAAAAGCGGGTTGCGGCTCGGATTGCGCGGAACATTCAAGCGTTCCGTCAGCTCCTCCAGCGGATATTCCTGATGCTCGAACGCCAGCAAGGTCCGTTCCTTAATTTCTTGCAAATAGCTGAGAAAGCTTTTATCTTTCGCCGGATAATTGCGGAGCGGTATCGTATTGACGAACATGCCAACGATGCCTTCCAGGTCGGCGGACAGCCGTCCCGCCACCGGCGAGCCGATAATGATATCTTCCTGTCCGCTGTACTTGGACAACAGCACCGTATAGGCGGCGAGCAAAATCATATACATTGTCGTACCGGTTTCGGCGGCCAGCTTGCGCAGCAGCTCCACGGTTTGCAGTTCCACCGTAAATTCGAGATTCGCCCCTTCAAAGCTGCGCTGGGCAGGTCTTGGATAGGCGATAGGCAAATCCAGTACCGGCAGCGTGCCCGACATATGATCCAGCCAAAATTCCTCTTGCTTGCGGCGGCGCTCGGAAGACGCCGCTTCCTGCTGCCATACGGCGTAATCCTTATACTGAAGCGTGAGTGGAGGCGGCTCTTGACCGTTATAGAATTGCGCAACTTCCTGGACGATAATATGCGACGACACGCCGTCGGTAATGATATGGTGCGTGTCGATCAACAGCAGGTGGCGGGCCGGCTCCAGTTCGATGAGACGCACGCGGATCAGCGGCGGACGCTGCAAGTCAAACGGGCGGACGAAGCTGCGAATATGATGATCCGCCTCCGCTTCCGGTATTTGCACAAATTCCAAAATAAAATCGACATCGTCGTAAACCCGCTGTACGACTTGGCCATCCACGATGCCAAAGCCGGTCCGCAGCGTCTCATGCCGCTCAATCAGACGAAGGAAAGCGTGCTCCAACCGCCCATGGTCAAGTTCACCCTTCACCAAAAGCACGGTCGGCATGTTATAGCTCATCTCTCCTCCTGCCTGATGGCTAAGCAGATAAAGCCCCTTTTGCGCAGAGGTTACCGGGTAATACTCCATAACCGGCGCTAGCGGAATCGTTGCATACGCCGACTGCTGCAAGCTCTCTGCTGCTTTTGCCAATTGTTCGATGGTTGGAGCGTGGAATACCTCCCGCAGCGGGATCTGAACGTTCATTTCTTTGTAGATACGCGCCACCATCGCGGTAGCACGCAGCGAATGTCCGCCGATGTCGAAGAAATTGTCCTTGACACCGACCCTCTCCAGTCCCAGCACATCCTGCCAAATGAGCGCAAACTGCTCCTCCGTCGGTGTGCGCGGCGCCGCATACTCTTGTCCCGATTGTAAAGCTATTTCCGGCGCAGGAAGCGACTTGCGGTCGATCTTGCCGTTAGCGGAAAGCGGCATTCGTTCAACCTGGATGAAGTACGTCGGCATCATGTAGCTTGGCAGCTCTTTCGATAGCGCCTCGCGCAGCTCGCCCGCCGTCAGCTCTTTTGTTGCTGCATAGTACGCGCACAGCAGCTTCTGGCCTTGGCCGTCATCACGGGCCATAACTACGGCCTCCTGCACCGCTTCCACAGCCAGCAGCTCCGCTTCAAGCTCGCCCAGCTCAATCCGGTAACCGCGGATTTTCACCTGATGGTCGATCCGGCCCAGATACTCGATGTTCCCATCGGGCAGCCATCGGGCCAGGTCGCCGGTCCGGTACATCCGCTCGCCTGCCGCAAATGGATCAGCCGTAAACTTCTCCGCTGTTAATTCCGGACGGTTCAAGTAGCCTCTTGCCACCTGCACCCCGGCGATGCACAGCTCGCCTGCCACCCCGACCGGCTGCAGCTGCTCCGTGCCTTCCTTCAGGATATACAGCCGGGTATTGTTCACCGGCTTGCCGATTGGAATCACCGCATAGGACTCATCCGGCTCGCAATCGAAGTACGACACGTCCACCGTTGCTTCAGTCGGTCCGTACAGATTGATCAGCCGCGTCCGGTTCTCCCGGCCGATCGCCTCTTGGAAGCGGGCCGCGTGCTGCGGCGGCAGCGCCTCTCCGCTGGCGAATACATGGCGCAGGCTGGACGTTTGTTCAATGACCGTTGGCTTCGGCTGCTGCTCCGCGTAATCCAGGAACGCATGAAGCATGGCGGGGACAAAGTGCATCGTGGTCACGCCATAACGGCTGATCGCCTGCAACATCAGCTCCGGGTTTTTCTCTCCGCCCGGCGTCAACAGGCAGACGCTTGAGCCGACCATGGCCCACCAGAACAGCTCCCACACCGACACGTCGAACGTAAAGGTCGTTTTTTGTAGAATCACGTCCGCTTCGCCAATCGGGTAGCGCTCATGCATCCACATGATACGGTTGAGTACGGAATGGTGCTCGATCGCCGCGCCTTTCGGTTTGCCGGTCGAGCCCGACGTATAGATCACGTAAGCCATGTCGCGCGGACCGGAACCAAGCGGCAGGTTCGTCGCATCTTCGGCGTAAACCGCCTCCTCGTTCAAATCAAGAACTCGGCCTTCCAGCTCCGCCGGCAAGCGATCCAGGAAGCGGCTCTGTGCCAGCAGCAA
Source organism: Paenibacillus elgii (assembly GCA_042219835.1). GTDB lineage: Bacteria > Bacillota > Bacilli > Paenibacillales > NBRC-103111 > Paenibacillus_G > Paenibacillus_G elgii_A. The sequence goes on along the minus strand of JBHJMN010000003.1, from coordinate 69,890 downwards.
CCGGGCTCCGGAATCTTCGACGATATAGCGGATTCGCTCCGCCGGATACTCCGGATCGATCGGCACGTAAGCGCCGCCCGCCTTCAGAATCGCGTAGATGCCAACGATCATCTCCAGCGAGCGGTCGACCATGATCGCTACAGGCACATCCGCGCCAACGCCTTCAGCGCGCAGCGTCCACGCCAGACGGTTCGCCCGCTCGTTCAGCTCGCGGTACGTCAGCCGCTCGTCCTCGAACAGCACCGCTGTCCGCTCCGGCGTGCGGGCCGCTTGCTCCTCGAACAGTTCATGAATCGTCCGCTCCTGAGGATACTCCGCGGCCGTGTCGTTGAAGCCGTGCAGCAGCAGCTCCTTCTCCTGCGGACTCATCACATCAAGCTCGGCCAGCTTCAGCTCCGGATTCAATGTGACAAGCTCGAGCAGCCGGATAAAATGTCCGCTCATCCGCTCCAGGCTCTCCCGTTTGTAAAGGGATACTGCGAACTGGAAGCTGCACATCAGCCTATCATCCGCTTCTGCCGCTTCCAGCGTCAGGTCGAACTGGGCGGCTGTAAAGCCATGCCCATAAGGCTGCAGCTCAAGGCCCTCGAACTCAGCCTGCGCCCGCGCGGCATGCTGCATGACAAACATCGTGTCGAACAGCCGGTTTCGGCTTAAATCACGCTCAACGTCCAAGCCTTCGATCAAATCCTCAAACGGATAATCCTGATGCTCGTACGCATGCAGGACGTGTTCTTTGACTTCCTGCAAGTAAGCGGCGAATGTTTTCTCCGCAGCCGGATAGTGCCGCAAGGCCAGCGTATTGACGAACATGCCGATCATCGGCTCTAGGTCAGCATGGCCCCTTCCGGCCGTCGGCGTACCCACCACAACGTCTTCCTGTCCGGTATAAACGTGAAGCAGCGCCGTGTAGGCAGCGAATAGCACCATATACAAGGTTGTGCCCGTTTGCGAGGCCAGATTCCGCAAGCCCTCAAGCTGACCCTTGTCTATCGTGAATCCGAATAGGTCCCCTTCAAAGCTCCGTACAGCAGGACGCGGGTAATCCGTGGGCAAATCAAGTGCAGGCGGCCGGCCTTCATAACGCCTCAGCCAGTAGTCCTTCTGCTTGCCGAGTCGGTTACGGAAGGCATCCGACTTCGTCCATACCGCATAATCTTTATATTGCAGCGTTAGAGGCTGAAGCTGCTCTCCTTGGTACAGCCGGGCAACCTCATCAAGCAAAATGCCCATGGAAACGCCGTCGCTGATGATATGATGCATGTCAAAGAGCAGCAAATGACACTCCGCTTCCAGTTCGACCAGTTCCACCCGAAGCAGCGGAGCCCGAGACAAATCAAAGGCACGGATAAATTTGCGGATCACAGCCTGAAGCGGCTCGGCTCCGTCATACTTGCGAACATTCAGCTTAAAGGGAACCTCCGCATAAATTCGCTGCACCGGCTCGCCCTTCACAAGCTCAAAGCCTGTCCGCAGCGAAGTATGGCGGATCATCAATTGGCGGAACGCTTCCTCAAACCGGACAAGGTCCGGCTTGCCTTGCAGCATGACGGTCCCCGGCATGTTGTAGCCGAGCTCGCCGCCCTCCAATTGATTTAAAATATAAAGGCGGTTTTGCGCCGGAGTCAGCGGGTAGTATTCGCGCTCGCCGGCGACCGGAATCGAGACGTAGCGGTCTAGGTCCATAGCATGCAGCGCTTCTGCCAGCTGCTCCACCGTCGGATGCTCGAAAATCGTTTTGACCGGCACATTGCGGTCAAATTCTTTATGGAGCGTTGTCGCCAAAGCGGCAGCCCGCAGCGAATGTCCGCCGAGTTCAAAGAAATTGTCCTTGATGCTAATCTTCGGTATATCCAGAATATCGTTCCAGATGTCCACCAGCTTGGTTTCCAGTTCACTGCGCGGCGGCACATAGTTCGTGCTGCTTTGTCCGCTGACGTCGGGCTCCGGCAGCGCCTTGCGGTCGATCTTGTCGTTCGGCGTCAGCGGCATCGCTTCCAGCTGCACGAAGTGCGCCGGCACCATGTAGCTTGGCAGCTCTTCTCTCAGCGCTTGGCGCAGTTCGCTTGCCGCCAATTCCTCGCTTGCCACGTAGTACGCGCAGAGCTGCTGCTGGCCTTGGCCGTCTTCCCGCGCGATGACGATCACTTCCTGCACCGCTTCCACCTGCAGGAGCTTCGCTTCGATTTCGCCCAGCTCGATCCGGTAACCGCGGATTTTTACCTGATGGTCGATCCGGCCCAAATATTCAAGCCGCCCGTCCGGCAGCCATCTCGCCAGATCGCCCGTCCGGTACATCCGCTCCCCGCTGAAGCGGCTGGTCACGAATACCTCCGCCGTCAGCTCCGGACGATCCAGGTAGCCTCTGGCCAGACCCGCACCAGCTACACACAGCTCGCCTGCCACGCCTATCGGCAATAGATGCCCGTGCGTGTCCACGATGTACACCCGGTGGTTCGGCATCGGCCGCCCGATTGAAATCAGGCTGCCTGCCTCCGGATCTTCCGAAGCCGGCCAGGCCGACGTCGCTACCGAGTTTTCTGTCGGACCGTACGCGTTGTAATACGCCACCTTGTCCTTCCACCTCTGGACCAGCTCCGGCGACGAGGCGGAACCCGCTGTGAACAAAATGCGCAGGCTTGGCAAATGCTCCGGCTCCAGATACACCGCATACGTTGGCGGCAGGGTCGCAACCGAAATTTGATGCTCCGCCATATACGTTTCAAACAACGGATAGTTCAGAATCGTATCCTTCGTCGGCACGTATAAGGTCGCGCCGCAGAACAACGTCTGAAAGATCTCCCAGCAGGCCGCGTCAAACGACAGGCTGGCGAACAGCAGCACGCGGTCCTCTACGCCGAGACGCAGCGCGTGGTCAAAGTAAGCTTTGAGGTTCGTCAGTCCGTGATGCTCCAGCATGACGCCCTTCGGCTTGCCGGTTGTACCCGAGGTATAGATGACATAGGCCAAGTCGTCCGCGCCGGATACCGGCTCCAGATTCGAGCCGTCGGCATCGTAGTTCGCCTCATCGTCCGCCGCAAGCACCGCAACGTCCTTCAGGTCGGCGGCAATGCGCTCGCGAAGCCGTTCCTGCGTCAGCAGCAGCTTCGCGCCCGAATCCTCCAGCATGTAGCGGATGCGGTCTTCCGGATACTCCGGATCGATGGGCACATACGCGCCGCCGGCTTTGAGGATCGCGAACACGCCGACGATCATCTCCAGCGAGCGCTCAACCATCAGGCCGACGAGCCGGTCGCGCTGCACCCCGGCGCTGCGCAGCGTGCGGGCGAGGCGGTTGGCCCGCTCGTTCAGCTCGCGGTACGTCAGCCGCCGGCCTTCGCAGTAGACAGCAGCCTGCTCCGGCGTCCGCGCCGTTTGTTCCTCCAGCAACTGGCAGATCGTCTTCTCGCGAGGCGAGTTGACCGCGGTGTCGTTGAACGCATGCAAAATCTGCTCCTTCTCCGTCCCGCTTACCAGCTCCAGCTCGTGAATGCGGATATCCGGGTTCGCCACGACCTGTTCCAGCAGGTAAGTCAGGTGCGCTTGAATCCGCTGAACATCCGCTTCGTGGTAAAGCCGTGTGTTGTACTCAAAGCGGACAAGCAGGTTTTCACCTGGCGCGACAATCAGGTTGAAGTCGTAATTCGTTTGTTCGGCAATCTCTATGTTCTCGACCTTAAATGCGGCTTCTCCACTGCCGATCTGGCTCATTTGATCTTCAACCGGGAAATTCTCAAATACCATAATATGGTTGATGAGTTCCTGCTTTTGCTCCGTCGACGCCTGAATTTCAAACAGCGGATACGAATCGTAAGCATTGGATTCCAAGTACCGGCGCTGGACGCCGGTCACAACCTCGGTGAAGGTGTCTCCCGCCTCGCAGCGAATCCGCACAGGAACCGTATTAATGAACAAGCCGATCATTCGTTCAATGCCCGGAATTTCCGCAGGACGCCCCGACACGACGCTGCCGAATACCGCATCGTTTGTGCCGTTGTATCGGTGCAACAAAATGCCCCAAACAGTTTGCAGCAGCGTATAGACGGTGACCTGGTGCTGCCTGGCGTAGCGGTTGATTTGCTCCGTCAACGCTTTGCCCAAGTGGCAGAACAGACTGCCGAAGAGCGGACCGGCCCCTTGGTCCCTGGCTTTGCTTGAAGGCAGCAGCGTCCGCTCCCCGTATCCTGACAAATAGTTTCTCCAGTAAGCTGCCGCTTCGTCACGGTCGCGCGCTTCCAGCCACTCGATATACCGGCTGTAAGGCGTTACCGACTCAAGCTTAGGCTTGCGCTGCTCAAGGGCGGCAAAATATATTTCGAACACTTCTTCCGTAACGAGCGACAAGCACCAGCCGTCCATCAAAATATGATGGGAACTCCAAAGGAAATAGTACGACTCATCACCCGTGCGCAGTATGGATACACGGATCAAGGCATCCTGGGTCAAATCGAATCCGCGCTGCCGGTCTTCGCGAAGGAGGCGTTTAACTCTGAGATGCTGCTCTTCCTCAGACAGGCCGCGTATGTCCTCGACGGCAAAATCCTCTTCTCTGTGACGGTACACTACTTGCAGCGGCTGCTTTCTCCAGCCGTTATACACATTCGTACGGAAAATTTCATGTCGCTGCAGCAAGGCCTCAAAGCTTTGCCGGAAGGTCTCTACGTCGAAATAGCCGATAATATCAAAGGAAGTCTGTTCAAAATAAGCACCCGAGTCCGAGTCCAGTAAAGCATGGAACAGCATGCCTTGCTGCATCGGCGTAAGTGCGTAAACATTTTCAATTTCAGCGATAGCGCTTGTCTCTTTTACGATTTGCTCCAGCTCTTCCTCGGTCATGCCGCGAACCGATACATCGCTAGGCGTCAGTGTCGGTGTTATCTTCGCCGCGCAATGAGCGACGACTTCCTGTAGCGAGGACTGCAAAAGCCCAGTGAAGCGTTCCATCGTTTCCTTGCGGTATTGCTTGCGGCTGTAGCTGACGGTTAGGGAAAGAACCCCACCTGATACCAATCCGTTAATATCCAGGACAAAGGTTCTTGCAGCCTTTCTGCTGATCTCGTCGCCGCTTGGATAAGGGGAAAATCGTAAAGAACCGTTCTCTAAATCCTGATCGAACTGCCCCAAATAGTTAAAGCTGATTTCCGACTCCTGCCTGGACTCTTGAGGCCCGAACCGCCCGGATAAATAACGCCAAATGCCGTATCCGATCCCCTTGTTCGGAATGCCGCGCAGCCCTTCCTTGACCGCAACAATGCTTTTTTGCAGGTTCTCGTTCGCGCTCATGTCCAGCACAACCGGGTATTGGCTCGTAAACCAGCCGACGGTGCGGGAAACATCGAGATCCGGAATAATCGGCTCCCGGCCATGGCCCTCCAGGTTCACGGCAACGCGGTTCATCCCCGTCCAGCGCTGGACGGCAAGCCCCAGCGAGGTGAGCAGCAAATCATTGATTTCGGTATTGTACGCTTGGTTAGCATACCTTAGCAGCTGCTCCGTTTCGTGTTCCGTCCAAACGACGGTTATTGTATCACTATCGCCAACCAGCGAAAGCTCTCCCTCATGATCCTTAGGCAGCGCCTCGAATCCCCGCTCTGTGACATTGTGCCAGTAGGCTTGCTCGCGTTCGATTTCAGGACCTTTGGCATACTGCGAAAGCTTCTCGGCCCAGAGCTGGAACGAATCCGTTTTTTGCGGCAGCCGGATCGGTTCGTTTTTTAGCGCCTGCTCATAGGCACTTGCAAGATCCTCGAACAAAATACGCCACGATACGCCGTCGACCACCAGGTGATGAATGGCGATTAACAGGTGGTCTCCGTCTTGGGTCCGGAACAATCCAACCCGAACGAACGGCCCTTCTGTGAGCGAGATGCTGCTTTGAATTTCGTTAGCTTTCGCTTCTATAGCAGAGGCAAGGTCAACTTCACCGTTCATGTCGTATAAGTCGAAGCTGTACAGGTCGCCTTCGCGGGTGCTGCGGTTCCAGGCTAACGGCGGCCCGTCCTCAGAGTCACGGATCACGATGCGGAGGGCATCATGATGCTCCACAAGCCGGCCAATACTGCGGCGAACCGCGTCTTCCTGGAATCCCTGCTCGCGATAAAGCAGAACAGCCTGGTTGTGATGGTGAGGGTCCGCGTATTGCTGCTCAAAGAACCACCGTTTTACCGGTGTCAGCTCCACGGCTCCAATCGATTCTCCTTGGTCGGCGATCCGCGTAATCCGCTGCACATAGGGACTCAACCCGCCGATCGTCGGGTTTTGGAATAAATCTTTGATCTCCAGTTTGTATCCGCGTTGGTACAATCTGGACGATACTTGAAGCGACTTGATGGAATCGCCGCCCAGCTCAAAGTAGTTATCCCGGATGCCGACAGCCGGCACGCCAAGCACCGCTTGCCAAATCGAGGCGAGCGTGCGTTCCGCCTCTGTGCGCGGAGCCTCGTAGTCCGCACCGGGGTGCAGCAGCCCGCCTTTCGGCTCAGGCAGCGCTTTGCGGTCCACCTTCCCGTTCGGCGTCAGCGGGAGCTTCTCCAGCACGACGAGCTGCGCCGGCGCCATATGTGAAGGCAAGCTTTGCTGCAAGTGCGCCTGCAGCTCCGCGATATCCAGCGGCTCGGTTGCCGCCGCATAGCCGCACAAATACTTCTGCCCGCGTTCGTCCGTCCGGTCAACCACAACCGCCTGCTTGACTCCTGCGAACTGCAGAATGGCGGTTTCGATCTCGCCCAGCTCGATCCGGTAGCCGCGAATTTTCACCTGGTGGTCCATTCTCCCGATAAAGTCGACGTTCCCGTCCGCCATCCAGCGCGCCAAATCACCTGTGCGGTACAAGCGCTCGCCTTCAATGAAGGGGCTGGCGATAAACTTCTCCTCGTTCAGCTCCGGACGGTTCTTATACCCCCGTGCGACCCCGGGACCGCCAATGAGCAGTTCCCCGGCTACGCCAATAGGAACCGGCTGCAAGGCCGCGTCCACGATATAAAAGCGGGCATTCAGCAAAGCTTTCCCGATTGGCACATTCCCTGCCTCCGGAAGCTTCTCCAGCGGTTCGTCATAGTAGCTGGAATCGATAGCCGCCTCCGTAACGCCGTATGAGTTAACGATCCGCACGTGCGATCCGTAGCGCTCCTGCAGGCGCCGGTAGTCCGTCACGCTGCAGCTATCGGAGCTTGTGATTAAGAGCTGCAAGGACGAGATGTCCAGCGATTGGCTGGCGATATGCTCCATCAACGGCACGATGAGCGCAGGCGTCGATTCAAACACGGTGATGCCGTAATCGCGAATCCATCCGTACAGCCGCAGCGGATCGATCCGGTCCTCCTTCGGCACGATCACCATCAGACCGCCGTTATACAGCGCCCGCGCAATGTCGCCCACGAACACGTCGAAGGAAAAGCTCACCAATTGCAAGAGCCGCACCGGAAACTGGTCCAGCCGATAATCACGGCGGTTTGCGATAGTCGTATTGATATAACTGCCGTGCTCGATCATGACGCCTTTCGGCCGCCCCGTTGTCCCGGACGTATAGATGACATAAGCCAAGTCTTGCGGCACGTTTTGATTCGGCAGATCCGACGCATCGGCGTCATAGGACGCTTCCTCATCCAGACAGAGCACCATTTGCAGCTTGGCCCCTCCGGCCAGCCATTCCTGAGCGCGCTTCTTAAGCTGTGTTTGGGTGAGCAGTACGGTGGCCCCGCTGTCCTGGAGCATAAATCCGATGCGCTCCGACGGATAATCCGGGTCAAGCGGCACATAAGCGCCCCCGGCTTTCCATACGCCTAATACGGCGACAAGTAGGTTCACGGAACGATCGGCCAATATGCCGACGATGGACTCCCGGCCAATACCTGCTGTCTGCAAGGTGCGTGCCAGCCGATTCGCCCGTTCATTCAGCTCACGGTAGGTCAACTGCGCATCGCCTGCCACTACTGCTACCCGCTCCGGCACGGCTGCCGCCTGCTTCTCAAAGTACACGTGGAACGGTGTCGCCAGCAGATGCTCCTGCCCCTTGCCGCCGTCTCCGCAAAATACTTCAAGCAGCTCAGCCTTCTCGTCACCCGTCACGATTTCAATGTCGGCCAGCTTCGTGTCCGGACGCTGCACGACCGCTTCCAGCACCCGCAGAAAATGACGGGCAAGCCGTTCCGCCGTCTCCCGGCTATAGAGGGCTGTCGCATACTCCAGCGTAAATGTAAGCCCTCTCTCATCGAAGTCAGCCTCGAGCGTGAGGTCAAACTTGGCAATCGCGCTGTCCACCGGGTATCCGGAGAAATGCACATCACGGAAAGCCGTGCCTTCAGGCTCTGCATTCCTCAGCTCGAACATCGTATCGAACAGCGGGTTGCGGCTCATATCCCTTCTTACATTCAGCTTGTTCACGAGCTCTTCAAACGGATAGTCAGGGTGATCAAATGCACCAAGTGCTTGCTCTTTGACCTCTCCCACATAATCCAGGAAGGTCTTGTTTCCGGACGGATAATTCCGCAAAGCAAGCGTATTGACAAACATACCCATGATCGGCTCCAGATCAGCGTGGTGCCGGCCCGCCACCGGCGTGCCGACGACCATATCCTCCTGGCCGGTATATTTATGGAGCAGCGCCGTGTAAGCCGCCAGCAACACCATATATAAGGTGGAGCCCGAACGCGAAGCCAACTTCTGCAAACCTTCGCTGACCGAAGAACCCGCAGCAAAGCTGATCTTATCTCCGGCAAAGCTTTGCACCGCAGGTCTTGGGTAATCCGTCTTAAGATCCAGCGTCGGAATTTCGCCTTGGAACGCTTGCAGCCAATACTGCTTCTGCTTGCTCCATTCCTCCGACTGCATTCTCTCCTGCTGCCAAACGGCATAATCTTTATACTGAATCCGTAAAGGAGCCAGCTCTTCCCCGTTGTACAAACGGGCAAGCTCATCCAAGAACGTGCGCAAGGAAACGCCGTCGGACACAATATGGTGCATATCGACCAATAACAGGTGACGGTTCGCCGACTGAGTAAACAATCGGGCCCGCAGCAAAGGCGCTGCGGTAAGATCGAACGGGCGTACAAACTGGTGAAAGAGGGTCTCGACATCTTTTCCATCGGACCCAAGGCGCTCAAGGGCAAAAGCCGCCTCGCGCTGCACGTGCTGCACCGGCTCGCCGTCTACAAGATGAAAGCTCGTCCGCAGCGACTCGTGGCGCGCAATCAGCTTGCGGAACGCGTCTTCCAAACGGTCCGGCTGCAGCGGTCCCTCCGCGATGACCACACCCGACATGTTATAGCCAAGCTCCCCGCCTTCCAGGTTGCTCAGCACATAGAGCCGTTTTTGTGCTGAAGATACCGGATAATAGTCGCTATCCGGAACGTTCGGAATGTTAACGAGCACCTTCGTTTCCTTGCTTTCGATCGTCCGTGCCAATTGCTCCACCGTCATCGCCTCAAAAACTTCGCGCAGCTCAAGCTGCTTATTCATTTCTTTATGAATGCGCGCAGCAAGCGTCGCCGCACGGAGCGAATGCCCGCCGATATCGAAGAAATTGTCTTTGACGCCGACCTTCTCAAGCCTCAACACATCCTGCCAAATCCGCATAAGCTGCTCTTCTGTCTGCGTGCGTGGAGCTACATAAACCTCGCCCGACCGGACGCTTGCTTCGGGTGCAGGGAGTGCTTTGCGGTCGATTTTACCGCTTGCCGTCAGCGGCATCCGCTCGACTTGCACGAAGTACGTAGGCAGCATATAGCTTGGCAGCTCTTTCGACAGCGCCTCGCGCAATTCGCCTGCCGTCAGTTCCTGCGATGCCACAAAGTAAGCGCACAGCAGCTTCTGGCCTTGGCCGTCATCGCAGGCCACGACTACGGCCTCCTGCACCGGGTCGATGCGGAGCAGTTCGGTTTCCAGCTCGCCCAGCTCAATCCGGTAACCGCGGATTTTCACCTGATGGTCGATCCGGCCCAGATACTCGATGTTCCCATCGGGCAGCCATCGGGCCAGGTCGCCGGTCCGGTACATCCGCTCGCCCGCCGCAAATGGATCAGCCGTAAACTTCTCCGCTGTTAATTCCGGACGGTTTAAGTAGCCTCTTGCCACCTGCACCCCGGCGATGCACAGCTCGCCCGCCACACCGACCGGCTGCAGCTGCTCCGTGCCTTCCTTCAGGATATACAGCCGTGTATTGTTCACCGGCTTGCCGATTGGAATCACCGCATACGACTCATCCGGCTCGCAATCGAAGTACGACACATCCACCGTTGCTTCCGTCGGTCCGTACAGATTGATCAGACGCGTCCGGTTCACCCGGCCGATCGCCTCTTGGAAGCGGGCCACGTGCTGCGGCGGCAGCGCCTCTCCGCTGGCGAATACATGGCGCAGACTGGACGTTTGTTCCGCGACCGTTGGCTTCGGCTGCTGCTCCGCGTAATCCAGAAACGCATGAAGCATGGCGGGGACAAAGTGCATCGTGGTCACGCCATAACGGCTGATTGCCTGCAACATCAGCTCCGGGTTTTTCTCACCGCCCGGCGTCAACAGGCAGACGCTTGAGCCCACCATGGCCCACCAGAACAGCTCCCACACCGACACGTCGAACGTAAAGGTCGTTTTTTGCAGAATCACGTCTGCTTCGCCAATCGGGTAGCGCTCATGCATCCACAGGATACGGTTGAGTACGGAATGGTGCTCGATCGCCGCGCCTTTCGGTTTGCCGGTCGAGCCCGACGTATAGATCACGTAAGCCATGTCGCGCGGACCGGCGCCAAGCGGCAGATTCGTCGCATCTTCGGCGTAAACCGCCGCCTCGTTCAAATCAAGAACTCGGCCTTCCAGCTTCGCCGGCACGCAGTCCAGGAAGCGGCTCTGTGTCAGCAGCAACCGGGCTCCGGAATCTTCGGCGATGTAGCGGATTCGCTCCGCCGGATACTCCGGATCGATCGGCACGTAAGCGCCGCCCGCCTTCAGAATCGCGTAGATGCCGACGATCATCTCCAGCGAGCGGTCGACCATGATCGCTACAGGCACATCCGCGCCAACGCCTTCAGCGCGCAGCGTCCGCGCCAGACGATTCGCCCGCTCGTTCAGCTCGCGGTACGTCAGCCGCTCATCCTTGAACAGCACCGCTGTCCGCTCCGGCGTACGCTGAGCCTGCTCCTCGAACAGCTCGTGAATTGTCCGCTCCCGCGGATACTCCGCCGATGTGTTGTTAAAGCTTTGCAGGATAAGTGACTTCTCTTCGTCGGACATGATATCGATACTGTCGATAGCAAGCTCGGGCTGGAATAAAGCAAGGCTATAAATCCGAACCAAATGAACAGATAATAATTCCAGCATTTGCTGGTCGTAACGGTCATCGCGGTAATGAATATGCAGCAAAATTCCGTCATCGTTCCGCTCAAAAGCAAGCTCGATATCGGAGACGATCGACCCTGGATGATGCCGGGTATGAAGAGCATCGAATGAAATGACCGTATGGAACAAGGGCGAGCCGTCCGGCTCTACTTGCAAATGTATAGCGCCCGACATCGTTTGCAGCGCAATGTTCTGATGGACAATGGACTCGCTAACGGTAGCGTGGACCTGTCCAATCAGTGATTTAAATGCATCTGCTCCGTTCAATTCCTGTTTGATCAAGATGATCTCATTCATAAGCGGAGCATCCGAAGTACGAACTGCCGGGATGGCTGCAATCACCTTTTCTTCGTTCGTATACTTATATAACAGGCATTTGACGCCCGTCAGCAACAAAATAAACAGCGCCATTGGAGAGTCTTTGGAAATGGCAATGAGCCGTTGCGATACTTGCTCGGGCAGCTGTCCGCTCCATACCCGGAGCGGGGAGCCTTCGTTTTGGCTGTCGGTCTCCCTCATTTTGTGAGTTGAACTGTACGGTATGACAGATATCGTATCTTCTGCATCGAATTTGCCGCTCCAAAAGGCCCGCAGCTTTTTCATCGCATGATCCCCCTGTTCTTCCCATCTGTTTTTCCGTGCTCCCACGGGTGAATCGGTACATCCTCGAACCATAAGGCTTCGCAGGAGCGCATGGCTTGTCCTCATGCGCTCTTTGCGAACATAGTGAAAACCTTTTAGAACATGAACTCCACGGGCTCGACGGATACTTGGTCCGCAAGCTCAATGTCGCCCAGCCGGATGTTCGGTTGATCCGTCACCGTACGCAACAGCGCAGCGAAATCGGAGGCATACTTTTCAATCGTATGGGCTTTGAACAGCTTGGTGCTGTATTCCAGACTGCCGTTGATACGATCCCCTTCCTCGATGAAATACAAGGTAAGATCGAATTTGGCGACGTTGTAGTCGCGTTCTTGCTGGACGAAAGACACCGAGTCAAACTTCAGCTCCTGCCGCTCATTGTTTTGCAGCACCAGCATCGTGTCAAAAAACGGGTTCCGGCTGGCGTCTTGGACTTGAACCAGCTTCTCCACCAGTTCCTCGAACGCAAACTCCTGGTTTTCAAATGCGCCGAGCGCTTGTTCCTTAACCTCCTGCAAGAGCTCCAGGAATGTCTTGTTCTCGGACGGATAGGCGCGCAGCGCAAGCGTATTGACGAACATCCCAATGACCGGTTCAAGCTCGGCCATCGGCCTGCCGGCAATCGGCGTGCCGACGATGATGTCCTCCTGCCCGCTGTAATGGGCCAACAGCGCCTGATAAGCCGCCAGCAGCACCATAAACAGCGTGCTTCCTGTTTCCTCGCTGAGCTGCTTGACCGCCGACGTACATTCCGCGTCAAGCTCGAAGTTGACTCGGGAACCGTCAAAGCTGCGTACCGCAGGTCGCGGATAATCCGTCGGCACCTCCAGAGCCGGAAGCTCGCCGGCCAGCGCCTCCAGCCAGTATTGTTCCTGCTCTTCGTAAGTACGGGATCTTGCGCCTTGCTGCCAGACCGCATAGTCCTTGTACTGAATCCGCAACGAAGGCAGCTCTTCGCCTCTGTACAGCCGGACGAGTTCCTGCACCAGAATGCCCATCGAGGCGCCGTCCGTAATGATATGGTGCATATCGAACTGCATGAGGTAACGCTCGGATTCGAGCTTTATCAGTTCTACCCGCATAAGCGGCGGCTTGCGCAAATCAAACGGGCGCAAGAAGCTTTCCATCCATTCTTCCGCCTCCTGCTCGCTGCCCTCCCGCACCTCAATGGAGAAGTCCGCCTGGGCATGCACCCGCTGCACCGGTTCGCCATCTACCATCTCAAAGCTGGTACGCAGCGACTCGTGGCGTGCGATCAGGGCGCGGAACGCCTCCTCAATCCGCTTCACATCAAGCGGTCCTTCGACCCGCAGGACGCTTGGTAAGTTGTAGCTGATATCGTTCTTCTGAAGCTGGCTCAAAATATACATTCTCTTTTGAACGGAGGAAAGCGGATAGTAATCTCTTTCCTCAGCAACCGGCAGACTCGTTTCGCCTGTTGTTTCCCGGACTGCCATGACGGCAGCGAGCTCTTCCACGGTAGGATGCTCAAACACGCTTCTTAGCGGCACGCTGATCTGCAGCTCCTTCTGGATACGCGCCACGAGCGTGGCAGCGCGGAGCGAATGTCCGCCGATCTCGAAGAAATGATCCTTGACGCCGACCTTCTCAAGACCCAGTACCTCCTGCCAAATGCGCGCGAGCTGCGCTTCTGTCTGTGTGCTCGGAGCGGCATACCCCTGTCCCGATTGCAGGCTTGCTTCCGGTGCCGGCAGCGCCTTGCGGTCGACTTTGCCGTTTGCGGTGAGCGGCATGCGCTCAACCTGGACGAAGAACGTCGGCACCATGTAGCCCGGCAGCTCCTGCGAGAGTGTCTCGCGCAGTTCGCCTGCCGTCAGCTCCTTTGACGCTGCATAGTACGCGCACAGCAGCTTCTGTCCCTGGCTGTCGTCACGCGCAAGGACAATCGCTTCCTGCACGGCTTCCAAGTGAAGCAGCTTGGATTCGATCTCGCCCAATTCGATCCGGTGACCGCGGATCTTCACCTGATGGTCGATCCGGCCCTGATATTCCATCTCGCCGTTTGGCAGCATCCGCGCAAGGTCTCCGGACCGGTAAAGCCGCTCGCCCGGCTTATGCGGATGATCGATAAATTTCTCGGCTGTAAGCTCTTCGCGGTTCAAGTATCCGCGCGCTACGCCGTCTCCTCCGACGTACAGCTCCCCGACTACGCCGACAGGCACAAGCTGCTGCTGCGCATCGAAAATATAGCTGGTCAGCGTCGGAATCGGACGGCCGATATTGCTGCGGTTGGACGCAATCTCTTGGTCCCCGATCTCCTTGTAGGTCACGTGTACGGTCGTCTCCGTGATTCCGTACATATTGATCAGCTTCGTCCGCGGATAACGGTCGCGCCATGGTTTTAGCATCATCGGACTGAGCGCCTCGCCGCCGAAGATGACATAGCGCACGCTGCGGCCCTGCCCCCGCTCCGGCTGTTCCATCACCTCATGGATCAGCGCATAGAAGGCAGTCGGCGTCTGGTTCAGTACCGTAACCTCTTCCTCGCGCAGCAGCTCTGCGAACGCCTTCGGATTTTGCGCGACCTGCTTCGGCACAAGGACGGCCCGTCCTCCGAGCAGCAGCGCTCCGTACATTTCCCATACCGAGAAGTCAAAGCAGAACGAGTGGAAGACCGTCCAGACATCCTGCTCGTTGAAATCGAACTGCAGCTTATCGTGGACGAGCAGCCGCACGACATTGCGATGCTCGATCATAACACCCTTCGGTTTGCCCGTAGTACCCGACGTATAGATGATATAGGCCATATCGCCAGGCTGATTTATCGGCTCCAGATTAAGTCCGTTTCCTCTATATAGCGACGGGTCGTTCAGGTTAAGCACCGCACCGGCATACGATACCGCGCCGAGCAGATGTGTCTGTGTCAGCAGCACGAGCGAACCGCTGTCCTCCAGCATAAACTGCAGCCGGTCCTGCGGATAATCCGGGTCCAGCGGCACGTAAGCGCCGCCCGCTTTGATCGTCGCCAGAATGCCGACGATCATCTCCAGCGAGCGATCGGCAAGCAAGCCGACGCGGACATCCGGCCCTACGCCATGGGCGCGGAGCTGGCGGGCCAAACGATTGGCCCGCTCATTCAGCTCGCGGTACGTCATTTGCTCCTTACCGCAAGAGACGGCAATCCGCTCCGCCGAGCGGCGGACCTGCTCTTCGAACAAGCCATGAATCGTTTGCTCCCGCGGATACTCCGCCGTGTTGTCGTTGAAGCTGTTCAGCAGCAGCTCTTTCTCTCGCGCTGTCACCAGCTCCAGCTTGTCTACCGACACATCCGGATTGGCGGTAACCTGCTCCAGCAGATGAATAAAGTGCTCCTGTATCCGCTCGACATCCTCGCGATCATAGACAACCGCATTGTAGCCAAAGTCGATCCTGATATCCGCGCCAGGCATGATCGTAACGGTGAAGTCATAATTCGTCTGCTCGTTCATCCAGGCGTTACGGATTTCGAAAGCATCCGGCCCGCGTTCTCCAATCCGCTCGATTTCTTCATCCAGCGGATAATTTTCAAAGATCAGAAGATGGCTGATCAAATCTTGCTTTTGTGCCGTATGCGCCTGAATTTCGTAGAGCGGATACGTATCGTAAGCGTTCGACTCGATAGCCTGCGCCTGGCCCCGTTTCAGCATATGGGCAAAGCTCTCGCCGGCCCCGCTTTGGACACGCACCGGAATGGTGTTGATGAACAACCCGATGATTCCTTCCACGCCCGGAATATCTGCCGGGCGACCCGATACAACGCTGCCGAATACGACATCGGTGCTGTTGTTGTAGCGCTGCAGCGCAATGCCCCATGCAGTTTGCAGCAACGTATTGATGGTGACCTGATGCGCCTTGGCTGTCCGCTGCAGGGCTGCGCTGAGCGGCTTGCCGGTTAAGCGCGACACTTTTTCCAGCTCATAGCGCTGCTTGGCATCGGCCGTCTTGCGGTTCGGCAAATCCGTATGCTGCTCATACCCGGACAAATACTCCTTCCAATAAGCCGCAGCTTGGTCTGGATCCTGCTTATCCAGCCATTCCATGTAACGGACGTAAGGTGTGACCTGCGGCAGCTTGACATCGCGCTTTTGGCGGATAGCAAAGTAAGCGCCGAACACTTCCTGGTACAACAAGGATATGCACCAGCCGTCCATCACGATATGGTGGAAGCTCCACACGAACGAATACTCCGTATCTCCCGTTTGGAGAATCCCGATCCGCATCAGCGCATCCGCTGCGAGATCAAAGCCTCTGGCCCGGTCCTTGGCGGCAAAGGCGGCGACATAAGCCCCTTGCTCGGCATCGCCAAGACCACGCACATCCTCGAAATAAAACTCGCTTGCTTTCGACCTGTACACCAATTGCAGCGGCTCCTGCCTCGAATCGTTGACAATATTCGTGCGCAGCACCGTATGCCGCTGTACCAGCAGCTCCAGGCTTTGGGCAAAAGCTCCGACATCAAAGCGTCCGACCAGCTCAAAAGTGGCTTGCTGGAAGTAAGCGCCCGATTTCGGCTCAAGCAGGCTGTGGAAGAGCATGCCTTTCTGCATCGGCGTGAGCGCGTACACATTCTCCACTTCGCCCGTTTGCTCGCCTTGCCGGATGAGTTCCTCCAGTTCGTCGATGGTCAAGCCTTTTCGCTGCACGTCGCTTGGCGTCAGCTCGGCCTGCTCTTTCGTCACGCAGTGCTCCAGCACCATGACCAGACGGTCATGCAGCAGTTGGGCTACATGCTCGATGGTTTCCAAACGGAAGGCTTTGGCGTTGTACAACAGCGTCATCGTCAGCCGGCCGCCCGATACCATGCCGTTGAAGGTGAGCGCATGCTGCAGCGCCGTTTGTGCGCTCACAGACTGTCCGCTCGAATACGGGGAAAACCCGAAAGCGCCGTTTTGCAAATCTTCATCGAATTGGCCCAAGTAGTTGAAGCCGATCTCCGGTTCTTGCCGCAGACGTTCGGCCTCCGGAAGCTCCGATACGTACCGCAGGATGCCGTAGCCGATACCTTTGCGCGGGATGCGGCGAAGATCTTCCTTCACCCGTTTGATCTGTTTGCCAAGCGCCTGGCTGCCTTCCACCGTTAACAGCACCGGATACTGGCTTGTGAACCAGCCGATCGTCCGCGACAGATCCAGCTCCAATCCGATGGCATCAGCCTCGCGGCCATGGCCTTCCAAGCTGATCAACAGCCTCTCTTGTCCGGTCCAATCCTGGACGGCAAGGCCGAGAGCGGTAAGCAGCAGATCGTTCACATTCGTGTTATAGGCGCGGTTTGCATGCTTCAACAGCTGTTCGGTTGCTTCGGCTGACCATTCTACCGTCACCGTACCGCTGTCGGCGAGCGTGAGTCTGCCGGCCTGCCCGTCTTCCTTCGGCAGTACAGCCGTTTCCACTTTCTCCAAATCACGCCAGTACGCCAGCTCCCGCTGCAATTCGTCGCTAGCTGCCGCCTTCCGCAGCTCTTCGCTCCATGTCCGGAACGAATCGGTCTTATGCGGCAGCCGGATCGT
This sequence comes from Paenibacillus elgii, assembly GCA_042219835.1. Lineage (GTDB taxonomy): Bacteria > Bacillota > Bacilli > Paenibacillales > NBRC-103111 > Paenibacillus_G > Paenibacillus_G elgii_A. The sequence continues at coordinate 52,416 of JBHJMN010000003.1, read as the reverse complement.
TTCACCTTGAACAGCCTGGTCGTAGGCCGTCTTCAAATCCTCGAACAAAATGCGCCACGATACACCGTCGATCACGAGGTGATGGATCGCGATCAGCAGATGATCTCCGTCCGCGCAGCGGAACAGACCAAGCTTCAGGAGCGGTCCTTCCTGCAAATCGATACCGGCCTGCAGCTCGCTTGCTTTCGATTCCACCAGTTCGCGGGCATGATCCGCATCCCGGTAATCGAACACACTCAGCTCAAGCGGCTTGCCTTCATGCACCTCCCGGTTCCAGGCGGTGAAGCCGTCCGGGGCCGCTTTGTATACCATACGAAGCGCGTCGTGATGCTCGATCAGCTTCGCGAAGGCTTGACGAAGCGCCGCTTCCTCAAAGCCCTCTGCCCGGTAGAGCAGCAAGGCCTGGTTAAAGTAGTGAGGCTCGGCAAAATTCTGCTCGAAAAACCAGTGCTGAATCGGTGTTAGCGGAGCCTCTCCAGTCACTGCTCCTTGATCGGCCTTGGCGCCTGTTGCCTGAACATAAGGACTGAGCCCTGCGATAGTCGGATATGCGAACAAGTCCTTCATTTCCAGCTTATAGCCTTGCTGCAGCAAGCGGGAGGACACTTGGATCGACTTGATCGAGTCGCCTCCCAGCTCGAAGAAATTGTCATGGATGCCGACCGCGCTCGTCCCAAGCACGGCCTGCCAGATGGCTACCATGGAACGTTCCACCGGTGTACGCGGCGGTGCGTAATCTGCGTCGGTTTGCCCGCCGCCGTCAGGTTCAGGCAGCGCCTTGCGGTCGATCTTATCGTTCGGCGTCAGCGGCATCGCTTCCAGCTGCACGAAGTGCGCCGGCACCATGTAGCTTGGCAGTTTTTCGCTCAGTACTTGGCGCAGTTCGCTTGCCGCCAATTCCTCGCTTGCCACGTAATACGCGCAGAGCTGCTGCTGGCCTTGGCCGTCTTCCCGCGCGATGACGATCACTTCCTGCACCGCTTCCGCCTGCAGGAGCTTCGCTTCGATCTCGCCCAGCTCGATCCGGTAGCCGCGGATTTTCACCTGGTGGTCGATCCGCCCCAAATATTCAAGCCGCCCGTCCGCCAGCCATCTCGCCAGGTCGCCCGTCCGGTACATCCGCTCTCCGCTGAAGCGGCTGGTCACGAATACCTCCGCCGTCAGCTCCGGACGATCCAGGTAGCCTCTGGCCAGACCCGCACCGGCTACGCACAGCTCGCCTGCCACGCCTGCCGGCAATAGATGCCCGTGCGTGTCCACGATGTATACCCGGTGGTTCGGCATCGGACGCCCGATCGAAATCAGCCTGCCTGCCTCCGGATCTTCCGAAACCGGCCAGATCGACGTCGCTACCGAGTTTTCCGTCGGACCGTACCCGTTGTAATACGCTACCTTGTCCTTCCACTTCTGCACCAGCTCCGGCGACGAGGCGGAACCCGCTGTGAACAAAATGCGCAGGCTTGGCATATGCTCCGGCTCCAGATACACCGCATACGTTGGCGGCAGGGCCGCGACCGTAATTCGGTGCTCCGCCATATACGTTTGAAACCATTGGTAGTTCAAGATCGTATCCTTCGTCGGCACATACAAGGTCGCTCCGCAGAACAACGCCTGGAAGATCTCCCAGCAAGCCGCGTCAAACGACAGGCTGGCGAACAGCAGAGCGCGGTCCTCTTCGCCGATACGCAGCGTATGGTCATAATAAGCTTTCAGGTTCGTCAGTCCGTGATGCTCCAGCATAACGCCCTTCGGCTTGCCGGTTGTACCCGATGTGTAGATGACATAGGCCAAGTCGTCCGCGCCGGAAACCGGCTCCAGATTCGAGCCGTCGGCATCGTAGTTCGCCTCATCGTCCGCCGCAAGCACCGCAACGTCCTTCAGGTCGGCGGCGATGCGCTCGCGAAGCCGTTCCTGCGTCAGCAGCAGCTTCGCGCCCGAATCCTCCAGCATGTAGCGGATGCGGTCTTCTGGATACTCCGGATCGATTGGCACATACGCGCCGCCGGCTTTGAGGATAGCGAACACCCCGACGATCATCCCCAGCGAGCGCTCGACCATCAGGCCGACGAACCGGTCGCGCTGCACCCCGGCGCTGCGCAGCGTGCGGGCGAGGCGGTTGGCCCGCTCGTTCAGCTCGCGGTACGTCAGCCGCTGGCCTTCGCAGTAGACAGCAACCTGCTCCGGTGTCCGCACCGTTTGTTCCTCCAGCAACTGGAAGATCGTCTTCTCGCGAGGCGAGTTAACCGCGGTGTCGTTGAACGCATGCAAAATCTGCTCCTTCTCCGCCCCGCTCACCAGTTCCAGCTCGTGTATGCGGATATCCGGGTTTGCCACGACCTGCTCCAGCAGGCAAGTCAGGTGGGCTTGAATCCGTTCGATCGCTATCGGCTCAAATGCGGCTTCGTTATAACCAATGTAAAGCTTCATCGATTCGCCCGGCAGCACAACAAGGTTTAAGTCATAGTTCGTTTGCTCCGCGCTTTGAACGCCGGACAATCGAAGCGCGGAATGCTCTCCGCCAAGCTGCTCCATCCGTTCATCTACCGGATAGTTTTCAAAGATCACGATATGACGGATCAGATCCTGCTTCTGCTCCGTCAATGCCTGGATTTCATACAGCGGGAACGTTTCGTAGGCATTGGAGGCAATCGCCTGCTCCTGCGCCCGCTTCATAACGTCAGCAAAGGTTTCCTCCGCTGCGCAGCGGATGCGGACAGGAATCGTGTTGATGAATAGTCCGATCATCCGCTCCACACCCGGAATTTCTGCAGGACGCCCCGACACCACGCTGCCGAATACCGCATCATCCGTACCGTTGTACCGTTGAAGCACGATTCCCCATGCGGCTTGGATCAAGGTGTTGATCGTAACTTGATGCGCTTTTGCCGTCTGATGAATCCGTTTTGTCAACTCGCTTCCGAGCTCATAGTCGTAACGCTGCGCGCGATACCCGTCCTCCGAGTTCCCCGGCTTGCCGGCAGGCAGCAAGGTTTGCTCTTCGTAACCCGACAGGTAGCTGCTCCAATAAGCCGACGCTTCTTGCGTGTTTTGCCGCTCCAGCCATTCGATGTAAGAGCTGTACGCCCATACCTCGGATAGCTCAGGCTGCTTGCCCCCGACCAGCGCAAAGTAAGCTTCGAACACTTCCTGCACCACAATCGAGAGGCACCAGCCGTCCATGATGATATGGTGGAAGCTCCAGATCATATGGTGCTTTTGAGGGCCGGTACGCAAAATCGCGATGCGCAGCAGCGGATCACGGGCGAGGTCAAAGCCTTTCTCCCGATCCTCGCGCTTAAACCGCGCGATTTCCGCTTCACGTTCCCCGGCGCTGAACCCGCTAAGATCCTCGAAGACCAATGTACCGCGTTTGCTGCGGAATACGACCTGGACAGGGTTTTCCTTCCACGCTGTGTAGAAGTTCGTGCGCAAGGCTTCATGACGCTGCACCAGCAAGTCGAGACTTTGAGCGAATGCTTCCGGCTCGAACTCGCCCTTCAAATCGAACGACGTCTGTTCGAAATACGCCCCGGAGCCGGCTTCCAGCAGGCCGTGGAACAAGATGCCTTTTTGCATTGGCGTCAAGTTGTACACGTTCTCGATCTCGCCAATAGCCGCCGTTTGCAGCATAAGCCGCTCCAATTCCTCAATCGTTACGCCTTTCAAGGACACATCGCTTGGCGTCAGCTCGGTGCGGTCCTTCGAAACGCAATGCGCAATCACTTCCTGCAAGCTGGCATGGAGATGGCCGGCGAATTGCTCCATCGTTTCCCTGCGGTACTGCTTAGCGCTGTACCTAATCGTGAGCTGCAAGGCTCCGTCTACGACTAAGCCGTTCAAATCAAGCGCAAAGCGCAGCGCTGTATCCGCGCTCACCGTCATTCCGCCGGCAAACGGAGACAAGCGAATATCGTGCTGCTGGAGGTCCTGGTCAAGCTGTCCCAAATAGTTGAAGCTGATTTCAGGCTCGACCCGAAATGCCGGAGCCTCCTGCTTCTTCCGTGATAGATACCTTAGCAGGCCGTAGCCGATACCTTTATCCGGTATGACGTGAAGCTGCTCTTTGGTACGCTTGATCCGCTCGCGCAGCGTCATATCGGCTCCTTGCGACAGCAGCACCGGGTACACGCTCGTAAACCAGCCGACAGTGCGTGTCATGTCCAGGTCCGGAATAATCGGCTCGCGTCCGTGCCCTTCCAGACTAACCAGCACATCCTCCAGGCCGCTCCAGCGCTGAATAGCGATACCGAGCGCCGTGAGCAGCAAGTCGTTCATTTCCGTGTTATAAGCGCGGTGCGCCTGTTTCAGCAGTTTTACGGTTTCCTCAGGCGTCCAATTTAGCGTAATCAGCTCGCTGTCCTGCAGCTGCGGGCATTCGTACGCATTATCCTTAGGCAGCGGACGGCAGGATGCCTGTTCGATCTGCTGCCAGTAGGCCCTTTCGCCGTCTAGAGCCGGGCTGTCTGCGTATTGTTCGAGTCCCCGGGCCCAAGCTTGGAACGAGTCTGTCTTCAGCGGCAGCCGGATCGCTTCCCCTTTTGACGCCTGCTCGTATCCCGTCATGAAATCTTCAAACAAGATTCGCCATGACACCACATCAATAGCCAAATGGTGCACCGCGATCAACAGGTGGTCGCCATCCGCGCAGCGGAACAGTCCCAGCTTGACGAGCGGTCCGGCGTTTAGATCGATGGAGCCTTGAATTTCCGTCGCCTTCTCCTCGATCCAATGGTTTAAGGAATCGTCCATCTCTTTGTCCTGCAGATCGATGACCGCAAGATCAAGCAGCTCGCCCTCCGCGACGGCACGGTACCGGACTTGATAGCCGCTTCCGCTGTCTTGGACAACCAGGCGCAGCGCGTCATGATGCTCAGCCAGCCTACGGAACGTCTGGCGCAAGGCACCTTCTTCAAAACGGTCCGGACGGTAGATCATGAACGACTGGTTAAAATGCTGCGGCTGAGGCGGATTATGCTCAAAGAACCAGCGCTGAACCGAGGTTAGCGGAGCCTCGCCCGTTACCTCCCCTTGATCCGCAAGCCGGACGGCCGTACGGACATGAGCGCTCAACGAAGCGATGGTCGGATATTTGAAAATATCTTTCATCTCCAGCTTATAGCCGGCTTGCATCATGCGGGACACCACCTGGATCGACTTGATGGAATCGCCGCCCAAATCAAAGAAATTGTCGTAAATGCCGACCGTCCTCAAGCCGAGCACCGTCTGCAGGATATTCGCGAGCGCACGCTCCACTGGCGTACGCGGTGCGGCATAGGCCTCGCCTGACTGCACGCTTGCTTCCGGCGCAGGAAGCGACTTGCGGTCGATCTTGCCGTTAGCGGAAAGCGGCATTCGTTCAATCTGGATGAAATACGTCGGCACCATGTAGCTTGGCAGCTCCTTGGACAGCGCCTCGCGCAACTCTCCCACCGTCAGCTCTTTTGTTGCTACATAGTACGCGCACAGCAGCTTCTGGCCTTGTCCGTCATCACGGGCCATAACTACGGCCTCCTGCACCGCTTCCACAGCCAGCAGCTCCGCTTCAAGCTCGCCCAGTTCAATCCGGTAACCGCGGATTTTCACCTGATGGTCGATCCGGCCCAGATACTCGATGTTCCCATCAGGCAGCCATCGGGCCAGGTCGCCGGTCCGGTACATCCGCTCGCCTGCCGCAAATGGATCAGCCATAAACTTCTCCGCTGTTAATTCCGGACGGTTTAAGTAGCCTCTTGCCACCTGCACCCCCGCGATGCACAGCTCGCCTGCCACCCCGACCGGCTGCAGCTGCTCCGTGCCTTCCTTTAAAATATACAGCCGTGTATTGTTCACCGGCTTGCCGATTGGAATCACCGCATACGACTCATCCGGCTCGCAATCGAAGTACGACACATCCACCGTTGCTTCCGTCGGTCCGTACAGATTGATCAGACGCGTCCGGTTCACCCGGCCTATCGCCTCTTGGAAGCGGGCCACGTGCTGCGGCGGCAGCGCCTCTCCGCTGGCGAATACATGGCGCAGGCTGGACGTTTGTTCAGCGACCGTTTGCTTCGCCTGCTGCTCCGCGTAATCCAGGAACGCATGCAGCATCGCGGGGACAAAGTGCATCGTGGTCACGCCATAACGGCTGATCGCCTGCAAAATCAGCTCCGGGTTTTTCTCTCCGCCCGGCGTCAACAAGCAGACACTTGAGCCGACCATCGCCCACCAGAACAGCTCCCACACCGACACGTCGAACGTAAAGGTCGTTTTTTGCAGAATCACGTCCGCCTCGCCAATCGGGTAGCGCTCATGCATCCACAGGATACGGTTGAGCACGGAATGATGCTCGATAGCCGCGCCTTTCGGTTTGCCGGTCGAGCCCGACGTATAGATCACGTAAGCCATGTTGCGCGGACCGGAACCATGGGGCAGATCCGTCGCGTCTTCGGCGTAAACCGCCCCCTCGTTCAAATCGAGAACCCGGCCTTCCAGCTCCGCCGGCACGCGGTCCAGGAAGCGGCTCTGTGTCAGCAGCAACCGTGCCCCCGAATCTTCGGCGATGTAGCGGATGCGCTCGGCCGGATACTCCGGATCGATCGGCACGTAAGCACCGCCCGCCTTCAGAATCGCGTAGATGCCGACGATCATCTCCGGCGAGCGCTCGACCATGATCGCTACAGGCACATCCGCGCCAACGCCTTCAGCGCGCAGCGTCCGCGCCAGACGATTCGCCCGCTCGTTCAGTTCGCGGTACGTCAGCCGCCCATCCTTGAACAGCACCGCTGTCCGCTCCGGCGTACGCTGAGCCTGCTCCTCGAACAGCTCGTGAATTGTCCGCTCCTGAGGATACTCCGCGGCCGTATCGTTAAAGCCGTGCAGCAGCAGCTCCTTCTCCTGCCCGCTTACCAGCTCCAGCTTGTCCGCCGGAATAGCAGGGTTCGCTGCAATCTGCTCCAGCACATGCACGAAATGGTGCTGCATTTGCTCAATTTCAGCCAAATCAAAGGCGTTCGCGTTATATTCAAACTGGAAGCGAAGCTCGTCGCCCGGTATGACAATCATGTTGAAATCATAGGTCGTTTGCTCGGACATCACGACGTTCGAAATCGCAAATCCGCTTTCGCCGCCGCCCTTCATCAGCAATTGCTCGGCTTGCTCTTCCATCGGATAGTTTTCAAACACAATAATATGGTTAATTAAATCCTGCTTCTGTTCCGTCAGTTTCTGGATCTCAAAGAGCGGATACGTATCATAGCTTTGCGTTTTTAAGGTCTGCTCCTGGCTGCGGATCATCGCCTGGGCGAAGCTTTCGCCCGGCACTGCTTGAAGACGAACCGGTATCGTATTGATGAACAGACCGACGATGCTCTCCACGCCCGGAATTTCCGCCGGACGGCCCGATACGACGCTGCCGAACACGACATCGGAACTGTTGTTGTAATTTTGCAGGATGACGCCCCATGCCGTTTGTATCAACGTGTATAGGGTGACCTGGTGCTGCTTGGCCATACGGTTCAATTTCTCGGTCAGTTCGCGGTTCAGCAAGAAGATATGCTTAACGGGTGCAAATCCGCTTGCGGCATCCCCGTGGTCCGACCGAGGGAGTAATGTCATCTGCTCATAACCGGACAAATACCGGGACCAGAAATGCTCCGCTTCCTGGTAGTCCTGCTTTTCCAGCCAATCAAAATACCGGCTGTAAGGCGTAACAGGGGCAAGCTTCGGCTGCTTCGAGCTAAGATAAGCGTGGTAGCTCTCGAACACCTCGCCTAACATGAGCGATAAGCACCAGCCGTCCATCAAAATATGATGGAAGCTCCATACAATGCGGTATGACTGATCGCCGGTTTGCAGCACGGAAACGCGCATTAACGCGCCCTGCTCAAGATCAAAGCCCCGTTTTTTATCCTGACGGAGGAAGCTTTCGGCGTATGCCAACCGCTCATCCGCTTCAAGCGGGCGCAGATCCTCGTAGCTGAAATCGACCGGTTTATGGCGGATGACCACCTGAATCGGCTCGTCGGTCAGCGTAGTTGTCAAATAATTGGCACGCAGAACCTGGTGTCTTTGCACAAGAAGCTCAAAGCCGCGGCGGAATGCTTCCACCTGAAAGCTTCCTTCCAGATCCATTGTCAATTGCTCAAAATACGAACCGGCTTGCCGGTCCATTAAGCTGTGGAACAGCATCCCCTTCTGCAGCGGCGTCAGGGCAAACACATCCTCCAGCTCGCCGACGTGGCGCATCAACTCCGTAATTTGCTCAAGCTGCGCCAGGGAAAGGCCTTTCATTTGCAGGTCGCTTGGCGTCAGTTCCGGCTGTTCCTTGGACGTGCAGTGGTCCAGCACTTCACGCAAGCTCGTTTGCAGAAGTCCTGCCAACTGTTTGATGGTATCTGCCCGGAACGCTTCCGCATCATAGCGGATCGTCATCTCCAGTTCCCCGCCAACGATCATGCCGTTCACGTCAACCGGGTACCTCATGACCGTCTGCGCGCTAACAAATTCGCCGGTTGGGTGCGGGGATAAGCTCAAGCCGCTTTGCTCCAAGTCCTGATCGAATTGACCCAAATAGTTAAAGCTAAGCTCCGGCTCTTGAGCAAACACTTGTTCCCCGTTGTTGATGGACGACAAGTATTTCAGTAGGCCAAACCCAATGCCACGGTGAGGAATCCGGCGCAGCCCTTCCTTCACCGTACGGATACGGTGCGAAATGTTCTTTTCCGCTTCAGCGCTTCCCATTTCAAGCACGACCGGGAACTGGCTTGTAAACCAGCCTACGGTACGGGTCACATCCACATCCGAAAGGATTGGCTCACGTCCGTGCCCCTCCAGATTGACCGCAATCCGGTTATACCCGGTCCAATCGTGGACGGCTATGCCAAGCGCAGTAAGCAGCAGATCGTTGACTTCTGTAGTGTAAGCGCGGTTCGCTTGTTTCAGCAGCCGTTCGGTCTCCTCTTTGGTCCAACGGACCGATACAACCTCGCTCCTGCCAATCGTCGGCGTCCCGGCGGCGGCGAAGTCCTTGGGCAGCGGGAGGAATCCGGCATCACCCGACTCCAGCCAATACTGGCGTTCGCGCTCCATAGCAGGGCTGCCGGCATGGGCGAGCAGCTTGTCGGCCCACGTTTGGAACGAGTCGGTTTTTTGCGGAAGCTTGACCGTCACAGCACCACTGAGCGCCTGCTCATAGCCCGCTGTCAAATCCTCAAGCAATATGCGCCACGATATGCCGTCCACAACCCAGTGGTGAATGGCAATCAGCAAGTGATCCCCATCTGCGCAGCGGAACAGGCCCAGCTTAACCAGGGGCCCGTCATGAAGCTGAATACTGCTTTGAATCGCGTTTGCTTGCATTTCAATCGCTTCAGCTACATGCTCCACTTGCGTAAAGTCGAAGCACTCCAGCTCGTACAGTCCGCTGCCTTCCCCGTCTGCACCGCGATTCCAGGTTTCATAAACGCCGTTCTCTGTCTTGCGGAGCACAATGCGAAGGGCATCGTGATGCTTGACGATGGCCTCCACCGCCGAGCGGAGCGCAGCTTCCTCAAAGCCCGCTTTCCGATAAAGCAGAAACGCCTGGTTAAAGTGATGAGGTTCAGCCGGGTTTTGCTCCAAATACCAGAGCTGGATCGGGGTATGCGTAACGAGTCCGCGAACCTCGCCTTGATCGGCAATCCGGCTGGCCTCTTGCACATATCTGCTCAGCTCCGCCACAGTCGGATATTGGAACATCTCTCTCATTTCCAGCTTATATCCGGCTTGAAGCAATCGTGAAGAAACCTGGATCGCTTTGATCGAATCGCCGCCCAGCTCAAAGAAATTATCCAGCACACCGACCTTCTTCACGCCAAGAATAGACTGCCAGACCGAGACGAGCGCCTGCTCGACGGCGGTACGTGGCGCCACATACTCCGCACCTGTTTGCAGGCTGCCCTCCGGAGCGGGAAGTGCCCGGCGGTCCACTTTGCCATTTGACGTAAGCGGCATCTGTTCAACCTGCACAAAGTACGACGGCACCATGTAACCCGGCAGCTCCCGGGACAGTGCGCTTCTGACCTCATTGACGCCAAGCTCGCGTTCCGCCACATAATAAGCGCACAGCTGCTTTTGTCCGTTTTCATCCTCGCGCGCGGTGACCACCGCTTCCTGTACCGCCTCCACTTGCAGAAGATGCTCCTCAATCTCGCCAAGCTCAATGCGGTATCCGCGGATTTTCACCTGCTGGTCCATCCGTCCCTTATACTCCAGCGTACCGTCCGCCCGCCAGCGTACCAGATCACCGGTCCGGTAGCAGCGCTCGCCTTTACGGAACGGGCCGTCGATAAACTTCTCCGCCGTTTGCTCCGGTTGATTCAAGTAGCCACGGGCCACCCCATCGCCGCCAACCAGCAGCTCGCCCCAAGCCCCGACAGGCTGAAGCCTCATAGCGCTGTCGACAACATAGGCCGTTGAGTTGCGGATCGGACCGCCAATCGGCACCGTATTGGAGCGCTCCGCAGGAATCACGTACGCCGTTGAGAAGGTCGTGTTTTCCGTTGGACCATAAATGTTTACGAGCCGGAAGCCGGGGTTATCCTGAAGCACGCGGTCAATATGCGGCACGGACTGCGCCTCGCCCCCGACAAGCAGGGTGTCCAAGCTTGCAAACAGGCGGCTGTCCTGCTGCGTGAGCTGATTAAACAGCGCGGTGGTCAAGAACATCGTTGTAATGCCATTTTCCTGAATCGTCTGCTTCAAGCTGGCTGCATGCAAGATTATGTCCTTATTCACCAAATGAAGCTGTCCGCCATTCAGCAGCGCGCCCCAGATTTCAAACGTGGACGCGTCAAAGACGACCGATCCGGTTTGCAGGATGCGCGTTGTTTCGTCCAGCGCAGCATAATCGGTATTTTTAACCAATCGGACTACATTTCGCTGTTCAACCATAACTCCCTTTGGCTTACCGGTTGTTCCGGACGTATAAATCACATAAGCCAAATCGTTAGGTCCGCTTGCCGGTTCCAGGTTGGAACCATTCTCGTCATAAACTTCCTTGCTGCTTATATCGAGGATCGTTCCTTTAAAGTGTTCGGTCACGAACTCCTTCCGCTCGGTCAGCAGCACTTTGACTCCGGAATCTTCCAGCAGATAACGCACGCGTTCCTCAGGATAATCCGGATCAACCGGTACATAGGCGCCTCCGGCTTTTAATATCCCTAAGATGCCGACGACCATTAGCGCGGACCGCTCCGCTATAATTCCAACCGTATCATCCGCCGTAACGCCAAGGGCGCGAATCGTACGGGCCAACCGGTTTGCCTGCTCGTTTAGGTCCCCGTAGGTCAAGGCCTTTCCTGCGCAGACCACGGCCGTCTGCTCCGGCGTTCGTCCCGCCTGTTCTTCAAAAAGCGCAGCAATGCTTTGTCCGCTTGGATAATCGGCTGCTGTATCGTTAAATACGTTAAGAATCGTTTCCTTTTCCGTTTCGCTTAGGAGAGACAATTGTTGGATCGTCTGCGTCGGACTTTGAATCATACCCTCCGCAACAGCAAGGAATTGACGAATAATTTGCGCCACTTCCTGCTCATCGAACAGCTCGGTCCGGTAGTCGAAATAGAGCATCATTTTTCCCCGGTCGAGCTCATCCACCATATGAATGTCAAAGTCGTTCACGATATCGCCGCAAAAAGCATTGTTCGGCTGCATGGCGAATTCGCCAAATTTGGCAAAGCTGTACGTCCGGTATTGAATGGACCCGCCAAACAAACGCTGTATATCCTGACTGCGACGAATTTCGCGCAAATCTTGAATGACTTTATTATACGGATACCGCTGATGGCGCAAAATCGAGGATTGCTCTTTCGCAACACTTTGCAAAAAGGCCAACAGCCCGGTCTCCGGCTCCACACGAACCCGGGTCGCAACCGTACTGACGAACATGCCGTTCGTATCCTTTTCTTTCTTGCTTGTCCGGTTTGCATAAAGCGTACCAATTGGAATATCCTGCTCTTGTGTAACCTTGTGCACGTAAATATATAAGGCTGATAAAAAGAAAGTAAAGAGACTGATACGGTGCTCCTCGCAAAATGCCTTTATCCCCTTATGGAGCTCCTCGCTGAGTTCGGCTCCCTCCCTTCTGCCTGCTGTGCTAAGCGTTAAGGGATTGTAAGTTTTGAGCCCAATCGTCTCCGGAAACTCGCTAAACTTATCTAACCAATAAGCTTTGTCCTTCTGATACCGGTCTGACTGCTCGTATTCCTGCTCCGCTTGAATAAAATCAAGGTAGGAATTAGCTTTCAAGCTGCTGGCGACATCGAAGGTCCCATTCGCAAGCTCCTGGTAAAAACCCGTCATTTGATCGAACGCTTGGTGCATCGCCACACCGTCAGTGGCGATATGATGCATCCTAAAGCTAAGCCAAATTTCCTCTTCATGGATATGGATAATCGTAAACTGATACAGCGGTGCATGCAGCAGCTTGAACGGCACAACGTTATTCTTCTTTAGCCACTCGGCCGCCTGCTCTTGGGGCATCTCCAAGTGTCCAATCACGAGATCCTCTTCGGCATAAGGCACGATGTACTGCCAAGGGACGCCGTTATCGCTGGCAATACGAATACGGAATGAGTCGTTGCGCTGCACGACGATACCGATCGCTTGTTTTAAGATATCTGTATTCACAGCCCCATTAATTTTGGCGTTAAGGATGATCGTTGACGCATTGCGATTTGGATACAGCAGCTCCGTATACCAAATACGCTGCTGCGGCTGCGTCAACGGATACAGTTTCACATTCTCGCGATCAAAAATCTGATGGTTTGCCAACTCTTGTTTCATGACAAATTCACACACTCCTCGCATCGTAAAGTGATACTGTAGATGTTATACGGACACCAAGACCTGCTCTGCGTGATATTGTAAATCGTGAAGCCTGGCGTACACGCCATCTTTGGCCAACAGTTCTTCATGTGTTCCTTGCTCGACCAAGCTGCCATCGGCAACCACGCAAATGCAATCGGCTTGCTCTATGGTAGACAGCCTATGGGCGATGACCAGCGTTGTTCTCCCCCTCATCAGCTCTTGAAGCGCTTGCTGGACTTCATGCTCCGACTCCGCATCCAAAGCGGATGTAGCCTCGTCCAACAATAGAATGGGCGCATTTTTGAGAAGGGCTCTGGCAATCGCAATCCGTTGACGCTGCCCTCCGGATAAGGTTGAACCGCGTTCCCCGACCATCGTCGCATAACCATCCGGCAGCTCTGTAACGAATGCATGGGCATGCGCCATCCGGGCCGCATTCTCCACTTCTTCGTCGCTAGCATCCGGGCGTCCAAGACGGATGTTCCCGGCAATCGAATCGTGGAAAAGAAATGCTTCCTGAGGGACATACGCAATGAGCTCGCGCAGTTCTTGAATACTATAAAGCTCTAAAGGTTTGCCCTGAATGGTTATCAGACCGGACTCCTGCTCGTAAAAGCTGAGCAGCAGCTTCATGATCGTGCTTTTACCGCCCCCGCTTGGTCCGACTACTGCAGTCACTTTCCCCTCCGCTGCAGACATGGACAGACGCCGCAGCACCGGACGGCCCGGCTCGTAACCGAAGGTAACGTTGCAAAGCTCCAGCGCCGGGACATTGCCGGATGCCTCTTGATAGGCCGGCTCAGCCAGAGCAGCGGTAGCCTTGTCACCTTCCGGCTCCGAAGGCTCAGCCAACAGTTGATGGATTCGGGCAGCACCGGCGAGCGAGTTTTGCATCAGCGTAATCGCAGCCCCAACCTGGAGAAAGGTACTTGAAATGCCTATTTGCAGGTAAAGAATTAAACCAAGCGTCCCCAGTTCAAGCTGCTGTCTGGAGACGAGATATAAGCCGATGGCGAGGATTCCCCCCATGCTGAAAAATTGAACAGCGAAGTTGCAGGCTTCCAGCACACCGGATTGATGGCCCTGCTTGAGGCCGGACTCGCTAACTTCCTCGCTGGCCTCCTCGCAAAGCTTGCCGATCTGGTCCCTCAAACCGAATAGCTTCGTGATCTGGAGACCGCCGATTAAATCCCCTACGCGCTCTGTCAATATGCCCATTTGCGCTTGCAGCTTGTCGCCGATCGCGCGCATCCGGGGAGCAAAACGCGCGTTAATGCCTATGGTCAACAGTGCCAGGACGACAAGGACAAGGGCGAAACGCCAATCGATCAAGCATAGGACAAGAATCGATCCGGCTACCATGGTGATTTGTGAAACAATCGATCTTAAATGCTCATGGTACGTTTTTTCGACCACTTGCACATCGCTGGTCATCCGCGAAAGCAGGTCGCCGGAGTGGTGTTCTTCCGCAGCGCGAAACGTGATTTTACCAATATGGTTGTATAACTGCATCCGCATATCCGCTAAGGTCAGCCTGATGCTTCGCAAGTACAAATAGCTGAATATCGGCGATAAGATGCACAATCCGACAACGGCGCTGACCACAATCGTAATCGCTGCATACAGATCTTCCAGCTGCCCGCCGACTGCAAAATTCAACAGATCTTTGATCACAAAAGCAATAAGTATCGATAGTCCGGAGTTGGCCAAGCTATCGCCGATCAGTCCGGTATAATAAAGACGGCGTCGGGGGCGCATAAACTTCATAAGCTGCTTGTAATCAAGGAGCGCTTGTTTGAAGGACATGGTCCGCTCCCCCCTTCCTGCTTGCCGTACCCTGCGCGGTCTCATCTTCCTTCGTTAGTTGATGGAGATACAGCTTTTTATAAACACCGTTTTGCGCCAAAAGCTCATCATGTGTACCGCTTTCCGCAATACGTCCCTGATCAAGGACAAGGATACGGTCAGCCTGCAAAATCGTTGACAGCCGGTGGGCGATCACCATAACGCTGCTGTCATCGGCCAAACGCTTTAAGGCGCTATGCACAAGGGATTCGGACACCGTATCAAGCGCCGAAGTAGGCTCGTCCAGCAGGATGAGCGGGGACTGCCGAAGCATCGCTCTGGCAATGGCCATCCGCTGCCGTTGCCCCCCGGATAATCCGCCGCCCCGCTCGCCCAGCATCGTATCATAGCCTTGCGGAAGCTGCTCGATAAAGTCGTGGGCATTCGCTGCCCGGGCTGCGGCCATAATCTCCTCGCGGGTAGCTCCCAGCCGCCCAAATCCGATATTTTCAGCGACCGTAGCGGGAAATAGATAAGCATCCTGGGAGACAACGGAAATATTTGACCGCAGCGCGGATAAATCCCACTCCGACAAAGGCCTGCCGAACATACGAATCGCACCTTCGCCCGGTTCAGGCTCGTAAAAGCCGCACAGCAGCTTAAAGATTGTCGTCTTCCCGCCGCCGCTTGCGCCGACGATAGCCAGTGTTTCTCCCCGGTTTAGCTGAAAGCTGATGTCGTCCAGTATGTTCGTTTTACCATCGTAGGAAAAGGATACACGATCGACGCTAACCGGAACATCCCACGAGCCAGCTTGCTCCTTGG
Source organism: Paenibacillus elgii (assembly GCA_042219835.1). Taxonomy (GTDB): domain Bacteria; phylum Bacillota; class Bacilli; order Paenibacillales; family NBRC-103111; genus Paenibacillus_G; species Paenibacillus_G elgii_A. The sequence goes on along the minus strand of JBHJMN010000003.1, from coordinate 36,984 downwards.
AACCGGTTTGCCTTTCGACAGGCCAGTCAAGCGCATGGAAAAGCCGCCGGGAGGCGCCCGAAGCCTCCTGCAGTTGGGCAATCAGTGCAGGAGCCAAGCTGACCGGCTGCAAGGCAAGCGGCAGCAAGTAAAGAAACAAGATAAGACTACCGGCATTCAATTCACCGATTCGGATTAAATGCCCGCCATACACAACGACGAAAATAACAGGTACCGCAAGGAACAGAATAGCGATGGGCCCGAGTGCCGCATACCGCTTTTCAAGCCGCAAGCCCAGCTTTACGGCACGCTGCGTCAGCTCGCTATACTTTTGATAAAATATCGTCTGCGCATTAAACGCCTTCATCACCGCCAAGCCTCCGATGGAGTCCTGCGCCAGTGCATTCAGTTGACCCATGGTGTTCTGGATCTGCTCGGAAGTCGCACGCAGCGTATGGGTCAGCAGTCCGGCAACCAGCATGCCTAAAGGAAACAGCACGAGACTGAACAGCACCAGCTTCCAGTGTGTAAGCAAAAGCAGGGTCAGCGCGCCGATAAAAACGACAGGCAAATAAAACAAATTGGCGAAGTGCTGAATGAAAAAATTTTGCAACAGCGCCGTATCGCCCGTTAACCGGGAAATCAAATCGCCCGTTAATTTGCGTTCCGCTTGGGAAAGCGGCATATCGCCAAATCTGTGCACAAGCTCGTTGCGCAAATCGCGAAGCACCTTGACACTAAAGCGTGCTGATGCATATTTGATCAGGTACCGGCACGGCATGCCAATCACGATCATCCCTACCAGCAGGAAGAAAATTATAGAGACAGAGGCTGCCTCCCCATTCACGATCCGTTCGAAAAACTTGCCCAGTATGATTTCGATGGCAGCGAGCGCCAGCGAAGCAACGACTGTTACCGCCACCCAGAACGAGTATGGCTTTACAAAACGCACGAGTCTGCGAAAAACCGGCGAGCTTTCAGTCAACATATCTTCCTCCGTTCATGAAGTATCAACTGACCACCAATTCACCAGCCAATTTACTATTTTTCATATCTGTATAATCGGAAATATTCCCTCATGGATCTCTATGTATATAATCTGGCCTTAACTTTTGATAGGCGATGTTGTGGGAGGAGGTGACTGGAGAGAAAATGTTGAGCCCACAATAGATGAACAAGTCTGTGGCCTGTTTCATGATGAATGAAGTCATCACCTTTGAAGCTGTCGACACTTGCCTTGCCTCTCACCCTTTCTTTCTCTATCATTATCTCTTGCCAACATGAACATTGTATCTTCATTTTGTAAGCGCTGTGTTATTTCCATATAAAGTATATATTAACATTATAACGGAGGGTTAAATAATTACAAGCGTTTTCATAAAATTATGGTTTTTGTCGATTGAAAAATTTGAACGGGACGGATCGCTTATTCAGTGGTCACCCTGCTTATACTATTGGAACCTCATGCGTTGTAAAAATAAACATTGATCATATGAATTAAAAACCTTATAATACAAATATTGACATAATTATTATTTTAATCACTCTAAATAAAATAAATGAGATTATTATCATTATTGGTATAATTCGTTTAAAATGCAGTCGCTTGACCCTTGGATATACATTGATTCCAAGAATTTAACAGTTGAAGGAGATAACGAAAATGAAAGCAACGGCCTCCATTGATTTTTCTCAAGTCAACATCAAAGATGTCAATTTGCTTGATCCCTATTTATACAGCCATGGAGAGCCTCATGCGGTATGGGCCGCACTACGCCATCAGGCGCCTGTTCATTGGCAGCAGGTCGATGACAAGCTGGGCTTCTGGTCGATTACGAAATATAGGGATGTTGTGCAGGTATTGAAGGATTATAAGACGTTTACCTCCGAACGGGGAAATTTGCTCAGTTTGCTTGGAAAGGATGATCCCTCCGGCGGCAAGCAAATGGCCGTGACAGATCCGCCCCGCCATACCCAAATGAGACGTGCCATGCACCAATTCTTTACTCCTGACTCCATCCTCAAGCATGAAGATCAGATTCGCCGGGAAATCCGCAAGCTGGTTCTGCCAAGCTTAGAAGATGAGGGGATTGATTTTGCTCGCGCCGCGTTTGGTTTATCGATTTCTGTAGGCGGATGCATCCTGGAGCTGCCTCCGGAGGATTGGCCAACATTGACACGGCTGACCATCATGTCCGTTGCTCCTGAGGATGAGGAATTTAAATTGGCAGATGGCGATATCACAGCGACTTTGCAATTGGCACACAGGGAGTTGTTTGCTTACTTTCAAGATATGGTCAAGCAGCGCCGCCGTTCTCCGGGAGATGACCTGATTAGCGCATTGTTACAGCTGGAGATCGATGGCGAGAAGATGGACATACCAACGGTCATTTCCAACTGCTACAGCATTTTGCTAGGAGCCACAGCTACGACTCCGCATGTCGCTAGCTCAACGTTACTGGAGCAGACGAAAATAAATGGGCTTGAGGAGCTTGCCGCACAGCCTGAATCTATGGACAGCTTTGTCGAAGAGGCTTTTCGTTGGTCTTCTCCGGGCAGCCACTTTTTGAGATATGCCACGATGGATACGGAAATCCGGGGAGTACCGATTAAAGAGGGAGATGCTGTTGCCGTCTGGGTAGGCTCGGCCAATCGCGATGAGGAGATTTTTGCTGATCCTTATACCTTTAATATACGGCGGCATCCTAATCCTCATATTTCCTTTGGCACAGGTGTCCATCATTGCATCGGAAGCAGAATAGCCAAGCATACGATGACCTTTTTATTTGACGAGCTTACAACAAATTTTACTCATTTTGATGTAATTGGCCCTGTTGAATACCTGGGCTCAAATTTTATTTCGGGAATTAAGCATATGCCTGTACGCGGGTATCAACGCTAAAAGCAAAAAGTTTTACATACGTTGAACTCTTGGAGCGAACAAAAAGAAAAGGCAAAAGCGGTTGCAGAAGAGATTATGCAGAAATTCCCCAACCATTTCCATGACTATTACGTGATTGGGTTTATCGAAGAAGGTCAGCTGCATTGATATACAGCCTGATCGGATGAGACAGGTTTTTTCTGATCGGGCAGCTTATACAGGAATATTCGGATACTTCCGCGGAGGAAACGGGCCAGGAGCGTGATTCCGAGTTTCAAGCGGTTTGCGATTATATGGAAACAAATTATTTCCAAAAAATCACGCTGGATGAGTTGAGCGGCATGGTTGGCCTCAGCAAATATCATTTTCTACGGTCCTTCACCCGGCAGAGAGGAATTTCCCCTTATAACTATCTGGAGACGATACGGATCGGCAGAGCCAAAAAGTTGTTGGAGCAAGGCATTGCTCCTGTTGATGCAGCGCATCGAACCGGATTCAGCGATCAAAGTCATTCTATGAACTTTTTCAAAAGATGAAATTTTGTCTTTTCGCTTCATCCTTGGCTATATCGTGCTGTGGGCGGTTTATCCGCGCTTCTTCAAAATGGAGCTTGCACTCTTATAAGCATTGATGAATTTGGACACGTAGCAGCCTCCTACCTGATTCTGCATGAGAACATCACAGGAACCGCTTTATTAGGCACGTTTCTTACGCTGGCGGGATTATTTCTTTCCGTGAAAAAAACGAATGGCGAAAAAAAACACCTGACAGGTGTTTTCCCGCATTCGATACGCGAACGAAGGAGAACAGCGTCAAGTGTTCGGAAACGGCTGATTCTGTGTAACGTCATGCTGCAAACGGTACTGCATCGGCGTGGTGCCGAGCTTTTTCTTAAATACGTAATGCAAATAGTTGGCGCTGGAGAAGCCGTTCTGAACCGCGATCTGATCGATGGTGAACTCACTCTCGGCCAATTCCTTGCAGATTTGCGCGAGCCGCACATGCTCGATGTACTCGCTGAACGTGCCTCCCGTTTGCTCGCGAAAAATGCGCTGCAGCTGTCTCGGGCTGATCTGCACCCGCTCCGCCACCACCTCCAGCGTTAACGGCGCCATGTAGTTATCTTTGATAAACTGGGCGGCAAGCTGGTAGCGATAGTTTTTCATATCGCGGGACGGCAGATCCCGCTGCGGCGTTTCGTCGTATGCACGCGTCATCCGCAGCAGCACCTGAATGATCGATTGCTTGATCACCGTCAGGACGCCCGGCTGATTTTCGTACCAGGCCCGGTATGCGGTCATAAAGCATTCCATCGCCTTGTATTTGTCGGCCATCGGACGCGGAGGCAGCTGCCCCAAGCGGCGGATGCACGCTTCCGCCTCCGCATGCTCCCAGCGGGCTCCCCACGCCTCCGCGTCCGCCGTCTCTTCCGCTTCCAGCTTCCGAATATCGATATGCAGACACAGCTCATCCATCGCCTCAAAGGCATCCGCCTCTTGATAATGCAGGAGACCAGGACCGGTCAAATACATCTGGCCTTCCTGCAGCGAGTACGGCTCGCTGCCGAGAATGGACCTTCCCTTTGCCGCGCGGGATAAAATGAAACTCGTAGTCCGAATGCTTATGAAAATGAACGATCCGGCCCGGAGCAAAGCTGGTATGGTGAAAGTTCAGCATCCGAATGCCGTAATGACCCCATTTGAACTTCACCTCCAGCCGGTCAAGCGCCGTCGGGTTTTCCAGCATCAGCTCGAACGGGTACGGCCTCGCGCCGATTCGGGACTGACCGTTCATGGCTGCAAATCGTTAAGCCGGCAGGCAGCCCCGGAGCGTGCGGACAAGTTCGAAGCTTCCATTAACCGCGTCAGGTCCAGCGCCAGCCCGATATTTTCCTCCGCCGTCGTCCCCTGCTGAATATGGGCTACCCACTGATGAAACGCCGACGGAAGACCGGCCGGAAGCTCCTGCACGCGCCATTCCTCATCCGATGCCGCTCCGCCCTTCCCCGTGCGCACGAGCAAACTGTTATCGTGCGTCGAATAGAGCAGGCTGCCCTCCGTGCCGTGCACTTCGATCACGAACGGCGAGTGCCGGTTGACGAAGCCCGCCTCCACAACGGCAAGCGCCCCGCTGGAATACCGCAGCACGGACACCGCATTATCCTCGACTTCCCGGCCCGTGACGTAGCCGTAGCTGGCCGTTACGCTCTCCGGCATGCCTAGGAACAAGCGGGCCAAATACATCGGATGGCAGCCGAGATCGATCATCGCGCCGCCGCCGCATTGCTCGGCATTGTAGAAGTGCGCGGGCAGCCAGCCGTTCGCCGATTGATCATTCGGAATCGCGCCGTTATGAGACAGCCGCGTGCGGACGAGCGTCACTTCGCCGAGCAGCCCCTGATTCAGCACGTCCTGCACAGCCAGCGTATAGCCTTCGTTCAATCGCGGAAGCGACACCGTTAATTTGACGCCGGCCTTGCGGACCGCCTCCATAATTTCGTTGCTTTCCTTCAACGTCCGCGCAACGACTTTTTCCGTAAAAATATGTTTGCCCGCCTGCGCCGCTGCCACCAACACATCCCGGTGCAGGTTGGTCGGCGTATCAACAATCACCGCATCAATATCCGGCTGAGCGAGGAGCTCCTCCAGCTTGTCATAAAACCGGACACCCCGCACTTCCGCTTCCCGGCGTCCGCGCTCCGGCAGCTCATCCCATACGGCCACAATTTCCGTATCCGGATGCTCCTCCGCCTGCTTCGCGTAATCGGCGGCATGCACATGCCAAAAGCTGAGCATCGCTACTCTGATCATCGTTCCCATCCTTTCTTCCGGCGCTTAGTCGAAGGTTACGGCTTTGCCCGTTTTCGCCGATTCGTAGATCGCTTCGAGAATTTCGGACACGACGCAAGCCTGCTCCGGCGTGACGACCGGCTGCTGGTCATGCAGGATAGCATTGATCCACAGGCGCATTTCCGTATCCGGCGCGCTCTCGCTTTGACCTTCGTAGAAATCGACCCCGCCGCCGCCGAGCTCGATCTTGTTCATATACAAACGGCTCAGCTTCTCGCCGTTCAGCCGGAGGCCGTCCTCCATATCTGCGCCGCCTTCCGTTCCGCACAAGGTGGTCTTCCCTTCCTTCGCATCGAGCGTATTGAGCGCCCAGCTCGATTCCAGCATGATGGTCGCGCCGTTCTTCATCACGATCATGCCGAAGGCGGAATCCTCCACCGTAAACTTCTTCGGGTCCCAAGGTCCCCAGGCATTGGCAGCGTTTTCTTTGCCGGACAATTTATGAAAAGCCGTTCCAAGCACGACCTTCGGTTCGTAGTTGTCCATCAGCCAGAGCGTCAGGTCAAGAGCATGCGTGCCGATATCGATCAGCGGTCCTCCGCCTTGCTTCTCCTCATCCAGGAAGACGCCCCAAGTCGGCACGGCGCGGCGACGAACGGCATGCGCTTTCGCATAGTAGATGTCGCCAAGCTCACCTTCCTCGCAGATGCGTTTCAAATAAAGGCTGTCCGCCCGGAAACGGTTGTTGTAGCCGATCGTCAGCTTCTTGCCTGTCCGCTTGGCCGCCTCGACCATCCGGCGAGCATCGGCCGCCGTCTTGGCCATCGGCTTCTCGCACATCACATGCTTGCCGGCTTCCAGCGCCGCAATCGTGATCTCCGCATGGGAATCGTTCGGCGTACATACGTGGACGACATCGATCGATGCATCCTGCAGCAGCGCTTTATACTCTTCATAGACCTTCGCTTCCGCACTGCCGTAATTCGCCTTCGCTTCTTCGGCCCGATCGGAAATAATATCACAAAATGCGACAAGTTCAACTTGTTCCAAACGAGACAGACTCGGCAAATGCTTTCCGTTCGCAATACCGCCGCAACCGATAATGGCTATTTTGAGCTTCTGGGACACTTGATACGCCTCCTACTATTGTACGACATGCCTTCATAGTAGCACGATTGAAGCGGCGATGAAATTGCAATTTGGCGACAGGAAAAAGTAAGATATTACGACATATCTAAAATACGCTGTAACTAAGGCACAAGCGCTTGTTAGCGGGAAGCCTCCCGCAAAAAACGTCCGATCCGGCGGACCGCTTCCCGCAGCCGGTCCTCTTCCTGAACGAGGGCGATGCGGACGTAGCCTTCGCCTTCTTGGCCGAACGCATCGCCCGGGATAACGACGACTCCCGCGGAATACAGCATTTCCCGGGAAATCTGTCGATCACCGCGCGCATCAGCGCGTCCATGACACGGGCGGATGGCGGATGGTCCGGGCTCCCGATGCCCAGGTCGATTACATCGACGCCGCGCGCCGTCACTTCCCGCTTCCACCCGGCCACCTCAGAAAAAATAGCCGAACCCAGTTCGGCCAATCGTTTCGATTCCCATCGTTTCATTTATGCGCTACCTCGTTTTCCTTCCGAACGTCGATTCGGAATGTCGATTATCCATTCAGTCCCGTTATCTCGTGAACGTACCACATCATGCCGATTAAAAACGCCGCAAGCAGCGCATACGCCGTCCCGAACTTCCACCGCGCCGACGTAGGGACGTCGTAGTACTTGTCATTTTCATATAGTTGGTAATCGATCTGGCAGTGGATCATCAGATGCAGACCGTCTTCTTTCTGGAGATGCTCTACGCGGGTCACGTGTGTACGCTTGATGATTCCTTGATGCATCAGCGGCACCGTGCCTTGAAAATGAAGGCCTTCCCAGAAAACATTGACATACTGCTGCCCGTCCAAATCCGAGAACGTGACAAAGGGCAGCTCCCGCTTATGGTCCGGGCCGGGAATCAGATAGCCCTGTGCCAGCAGCGGTTCGGCCGCCACCAAGAAGCTCGCGTTGACGAACCGCTCCTCGCCTTGCTTGCGGTCCTTGACGAATTTTTTGTACAGGTCGTAGGCGAACATCGCCCAAATAATGAAGAACAAGATCGAGCGCAGGTAGATGATCACGACCAGCCCTCCGACCAGGCCGACCAGCCAAAGCCAGCGCGTCACCGCCGTCGCGATCCGCCCTCCGTCAAGCGGATGAATCGGCAGCAGGTTGATCAGATTAAGAAAAAAGCCGACGTAAGCGATGGAATATAGCAGTTTACTATGCTGCGGGTCACCCAGCGCATAGGCTGCGCCGAATACAACTAAGGCGCCAACCGTCCCAAGAACGGGGCCCCCCAAAGCGACGTATGCTTCCGTCACCGCATCCCGAGGATGCCGCTTCATGTTGATCAGCGCGCCCATGAACGGGATAAACACCGGAGCCGATACCGGCAGCCCTTTTTGCTTGGCGGCAATGACGTGGCCGAGCTCGTGGATGAGCAGCAGCAGTACCAAGCCGATCGCGAACTGCCATGGAAAAATAATTGCATACGCGCCGACGGTAACCGCCATCGAGATGAGTGCTCCCCCGAATTTGCCGAGCTTTAGCAGCGGCAGCAGCGTTTTCAGCTGCGTCAGAATGAAGGTTACGGCTGCGCCGATATACCAAAGCGGATTTTGTTTTTTCGGTTTAGGTCTTTGCTGCAACAAGATTCACACTCCTTAGACAAACCTTACGATTCGTTCCCCCAATTTTCCTCATACAGCTCCGGCTTGAAGCCAACCGTCACCCGCTTCCCGTCCGTCGCGACCGGCCGCTTGATCAGCTTGCCGTTCGATGCAAGCAGCTCCATTTTCTCCTCGTCGTTCAGCTGCGGCAGCTTGTCCTTAAGTTGCATTTCCTTATACACTTCACCGGATACGTTAAACCATTTTTTGATATCCAGCCCGCTTTGCGGGATGAGCGTACGAAGTTCCTCCACGGTCGGCGGCTGCTCCATGATGTGGATCGCCTCCACTTCCCATCCGTGCTCTTTGAGCCACTTCAGTGCGCTCCGGCAGGTGCTGCAAGCAGGGTATTGAAAAACTTTGATCGATTTGCTCTTGCTCATGATTTCTCTCATCCTTATCCTATCCTGAAATGGTTAACTATGACATGAATTCATTATACCGAGGAATTGGCAGGTCCTGCAAATCGCCGCTGCCCGGCCGAAGGTTGAAAAAAGGCGGCGAAGCGCAGATAATGGAAAAGAGTCCCACAAAAGGAGCTTAGGCCATGATTTATGTTCTTAAACTCATTTACAGTTTCTTGATGCCCCCCGGCTGCTTCGTCCCGCTGCTGTTCCTGATCGGATGGTGGCTTTACGCCCGCGTCCGCCGCTCGGCCGGCATCGTTTTGTTCGCCTCGGCTTTCCTCGTCTACTTGCTCTCGATCCCGCTTGTCGGCGAAACGGCGCTGCAATCGATTGAAAATCGTTATTCGCCGCCCGCGGCTCTAGAGGGTGACGTCTACGTCATGCTGACCGGCGGTGCTGTGTCGGGGACCCCGGACGTAAGAGGTACCGGCCACTTGAGCGGCAGCACGCTGCATCGGGTCGTTGCGGTGGCCGAGCTGTACGCCGCCAAGCCGCTGCCGGTCATCGTCTCCGGCGGGCAAGTGTATGCCGATACGGCCAACGAAGGCCAACTGGCCCGCAGCAAGCTTATTGCGCTGGGCGTTCCGGCCAAAGCGATCCGGTTGGACGACCGGAGCCGCACGACTCAAGAGAACGCGCGATACGCGAAGCAGCTTCTGGATGAAGGCGGCTGGAAGCGGCCGATTCTCGTGACGTCTGCTTTTCATATGCCGCGCTCGGTGAAGCATTTTGCCGCGCAGCACGTTCAGGTCGTTCCGTATCCGGTCGATTACAAGATCAGCCGCGGCACAGGCTGGACGGGGAGACTCTGGATTCCGACCTCTGCGGCCATAGAAGATCTAAGCCTCGCGTTGAAAGAGTATTTGGGACAACTCCAGTAACGGACGACACCAAAAAACAAAAATCCGCTCGTTCCCCCGATCGTATCTTGCAATACGCGGGAACGGCGGATTTTTTATGCTTAGTAGGCGGCTTCAGACTGAGCTAAATGTTTGATGCAGCGCTCCATATCCGCCGGCAGCGGCGCGTGAAATTCCATCCACTGACGCGTGACGGGATGCGTCAGCCCAAGTGTACAGGCGTGCAGCGCTTGACGCTCCAGTCCGTAGTCCGCTGCGGGCGAAGCCGCTTGGCAGATGCTTGGGGCTGCCTGCTGCTGCGTTGCGCTGCGGTCGGCGACGGTCATGCCCTCGGATAATGGCGCCGAAGCTCCATCCCGCTGATGCGAACCGTCGGCTTCCGGGATACGTCCCTCCGCAGCCGCCTTATCCGCCTCGTCCGCCGTTCCGCCCGGACCGTACATCTTATCGCCGAGCAGCGGATGCCCGAGATGCCGCATATGCACGCGGATCTGGTGCGTCCGCCCCGTCTCCAGCCACAAGCGCACGAGCGTCGCTTCGCGAAATCTCCGCTCCACGCGGTAATGCGTGACCGCCGGATAGCCGGTCGGCGTGACGATGCGGACATGCGGCGCAAGCGGATTGCGATCAATCGGCGCGTCGACCGTACCTTCGTCGCTGCCGATCACGCCGTGCACGAGCGCAACGTATTCTTTCTTTAGCCCGTGCGCCTGCATTTCCTCCGAAATTTGCTGATGCACATAAGGATTTTTGGCGACGGCCAGCACCCCGGACGTCTCCTGATCGAGCCGGTGCACAGGGCGGAAGCGGAAGCTCACGCCTTTTTCCCGCCAGTAATGAACGACGCCGTTCGCCAGCGTATCCGTGTAATGTCCGTGCGTCGGGTGCACGATCATCCCGGCCTCCTTGTTCAGCACCAGCAGCTCGTCGTCCTCATACAAAATGTCGATCGGAAGCGGCTGCGGCAAAATATCGTCCGACGCTTCCATCTCCATCCGCGCGGCGACCCGATCTCCGGCGCACACCTTCACATCGATATATTTGCGTTCCCCGTTGATCGTAATGCCCTGCTCCGTCAGCTTCAGCCGCGAGAGAAGCTTCCGGGAAACGCCCATTCGTTTTTGCAAAATCGTCCTCAGCACCATGCCGTCGTCTTCGGTCGGGACGATATATTCCAGCGGTTTATAATAGCTCATGACTTGCGTCTGAACACCTCGGCGCTCCGAATATATTCCACGTCGCCGTTTCCGGCCCGATGATTGGCAACCCGGGCGACCGTAAAGAACAAGTCCGACAGCCGGTTCAAATAACGGCGAACCTCTTCGTTGATCGGCTGCGTGCGCGCAAGCGTGACGACCCGGCGCTCGGCGCGGCGGCATACCGTCCGGCATACGTGAAGCGCCGACGACGCCTGACTCCCGCCCGGAAGGATAAAGCGCTGGATGTCCGGCGTCTCCGCATCATATTTGTCGATCCACGCTTCCAGCCGGTCCACCATCTCGGCCGTCACCTTATACGGCCGCAGCTCCTGCTTCAGCAGCGCCAGATCGGAGCCGCAGTCGAACGTCTCATGCTGGATTTGCAGCAGATCGGCAAGCAGATCCGCATCGCGTTCCGCATCCAGAAACCCCATCGCCTGGCCGATAAAACAGTTCAGCTCGTCAACCGTACCATACGCCTCGACGCGGACGTCGTCCTTATCTACGCGCCCTCCGATCACCCCGGTTTTTCCGGCATCGCCCGTTCTCGTATAAATTTTCACCGCAATCCCTCCCGACCTTTATTCCACCCTATCATCTCATACAATCGCTCCATATCCAAGTGCTCCCGCACATGGGCCGCGAGCCGATCGAAGGCCGCCTCCCGGCGTTCCTGAAAGCGCAGCTCCGCTTGCAGCGGCTGTAGCCCTTTCGCTGCGCGAATCCGGTTCAGCCACGCGCGGCGGAAATCGTCGTTATGCAAAATGCCGTGCACATACGTACCCCACAGCCGTCCGTCCGCGCAGACCGCGCCGTCCTGCGACGAACCGGCTTCACCCGGTCCGGTATCAGGATGCGATAACTTGAACGGGTGATTGACGGGCCGCAAAAACGAAGTCACGCCCATATGAATCTCATAGCCCTGAATTTCAAACGTCTGCCCGGGATCGGCGTATAGCCGTGTCGTACCTGCGGCTCTTACGGTCCGTTTCTCCGCGGCAAAGACGGTTTGCGTCGGGAATAAGCCGAGTCCGTCAAGCACCGGCCGGTCCGATTCGACCGCATTCGGATCGAGCAGCTTTTCCCCCAGCATCTGATACCCCGCACAGATGCCCGTCACCCATCCGCCGCTCTTGGCAAAATCAAGCAGCTTCCGGTCAAGACCGCAATCGCGAAGATACAAGAGATCGTCGACGGTGTTTTTGCTACCCGGCACGATGACCGCATCCGGGGAACCGAACGTCTCCGCCGTATCCACGAAACGAAGCCGGACATCGCGCTCATACTCCAGCGGATCGATATCCGTAAAGTTGGACAGGCGCGGCAGCCGGATGACGGCGATATCGAGCATGTCTTCGGACAGCGCCGAATCCGTGCGGCCTAGAGCGCCCTCCGCCAGCTTGCGATCGAGCGAAGCCGAATCCTCATCCTCCAGCCCAAGCTGCGGCAAATAAGGAATGACGCCCAGCACCGGCTTGCCCGTCCGCTTCTCCAGCCATTCGATCCCCGGCGTAAGCAGCGTAACGTCTCCCCGGAACTTGTTGATAATAAAGCCCTTCACCCGGTCCCGCTCCTCCGGCGACAAAATGTCCAGTGTCCCGACGAGGGAAGCGAACACGCCTCCGCGGTCGATATCCGCGACAAGCAGCACCGGGGCGTCCGCCCACCCGGCCAGCCGCATGTTGACGATATCCCGGTCTTTCAGATTGACCTCGGCCGGGCTTCCCGCCCCTTCGATCACAACCGCGTCATACATTTGTCGCAACCGGGCGAGCGATTCCTTCACCACCGCTTCGGCTTCCGGCAAATATTTTTCCCGGTACGTCCGCGCATCCAGATCACGGTAAGGCTTGCCGTGGACGACCACCTGCGACACCATATCCTTTTTGGGCTTGAGCAGAATCGGGTTCATGTCCGTCGTCGCCGGAATCCGGCAAGCGTCCGCCTGCATCCCCTGCGCCCGGCCGATTTCTTTGCCGTCCGGCGTCACGTAGGAGTTGAGCGACATGTTTTGCGATTTGAACGGCGCCACACGCAAGCCGTCCTGCAGCAGGATGCGGCACAATGCCGTCGTCAGCAAGCTTTTGCCGACATCGGAGGCGGTTCCCTGCAGCATGAAGGTCGGAGCCAGCTTCAGCGATGCGGAATCGGCTGGAAGCTGCGTCGGACAGGCATTGGGCGCGGACCCGCCAACGCTCTGCGAGCGCTCCGGCCTCTTGGCTGCCGCGATTTCTTCGCCCGCCGTCGCGCGCTCTTGCGCCTCAAGCAGGTCGGCAATCGACTGCCTAAGACCGTCCAGCAGCGCTTCGTTCTGCTCCCTCAGCTTGACCGCCACCCGGCAGTACGTCTCGTCCAGCCCGGGAAAGAGCGAAGCGTCCCGGATCAAAATGCCCCGCCGCCCCATCGCCGCTTGCAGCTCCCGCACGTTGAGTCCCAGTCGCCGCAGCGAAAACAACACAAAATTCACATCGCTCTCGAACACGGTCAGGCCGAGCGATTGCAGTCCGGCGCGCAAGCGCTCCTTCTCTTCCTTCACCCACTCCAGCGTCCGGTGCGCGAACTCCCGCTCCTCCAGAACAGCCGAGCCGATCCACTGGGATAAAGCGTTTACGCTCCACGGCACCTGCAGCCGCTTCATCTCGCGGATTTGCTCCGGATGCGCCACTACGTACCCGAGACGAAGTCCGGGAATCGAATAAAACTTCGTCATCGAGCGAATGACGGTCAAGTGGGGGCTCTGCGCCGCAGCACGTACCAGCGTCAGCTCCTCCTCCCGCGGGCAAAAATCCAGAAACGCCTCATCGACGATAGCCGGAATCTGTCCGTCGGCCAACGCTTGCACCACGTCATCCGGCAGCAGGCGCCCGGTCGGATTGTTCGGATGCCCGAGAAACAGCAGATCGCATCGGTCGGCAGCCGCCTGTACATTGGACAGGCGAAGCGCAAAGCCGTTCGCTTCATCAAGCGGGATGTCGACGATACGCCCCCCGATTTTCTCCACAGCTTCCTCATATTCGGCAAAGGACGGACGAACCAGTCCCGTCACCCGGGGACGGCGCACCCGGACGGCCAAATCGATCAGCTCCGCCGCCCCGTTGCCGACGAGCACGCATTCGGCCGGAACGCCGTGCTTAGCGGCCAGCTTGCCGGTCAGCTTCCGCACCGCCGGGTCCGGGTAATGGACGACCTCCCGCCACTGCTCGGCCAAAATGCGTCCTACCGCCTCAGGCGGTCCGAGCGGGTTCATATTCGAGCTAAAATCGACAAACCGCTCCCTCGGTTTGCCAAAAGCTTCCGCGGCCGTCCACAAATCGCCGCCGTGTCCGTATCGTTCCAGCATTGCAACCTCTCCTATCCCTTAATCAACACAAGCACGAGCAGCAGCGCCGCCTCAAGAAATTCATTCATCGCGCCGTACGTATCACCCGTCAGCCCGCCCAATTTCCGGTGAATCGAAACGCTCATCAGAACCCCTGATCCTATCGTTACGGCGAACAAAATGACGACGATTCCTACCATATGCCAAAACGGCAGCGAAAGCCCTCCGAATGCCTTACCCGCCGCGACGACGCATAAGGACAGCAGCAGCGCCACCAGTCCCGAGCCCACGGCATGCCCGGCTCCGACACCGCGAAAAAAGCCGCCCATTCCGCTCCCCGCCTGCCGCGCATACGGCCAGTGGGCTATCGCTACGACCATGTACCAGCGGCTCCACAGCGGAACCAGCACCAAGAGGAGCCACTGATTCCCCTGGCTGCCAGCTACCGCAGCAGGCAGCAGCTCCGTCAGCAGCGACCATTTCAGCAGCAGCACCAACACGGCGGCGATGACGCCCATTGCGCCAACCCGGCTGTCCTTCATGATTTCCAGCATTCTCTCCCGCGAACGGTGGCTCAAGATGCCGTCGGCCGTATCCATCAGCCCGTCGAGATGCAGCGCCCCGGTGAGCAGCACCCATAGCCCAAGCAGCAGAGCGGCTGCCGGCAGCGGAGGCAGCACGCTGGTTAGCAGCAGACCGGCTGCCGCTGTGATCAGCCCCAGCACCAGACCGACGAGCGGATAAAAAACGACGCTCCGCCGAAACAAAGCGTCGTTATAGTCCAGCTTCACCGGCACGGGCAATCGGCTTAAAAATTGAAACGCAGCCGCGCAGGCTCCGCCCCAAAGCCGGATCAAACGAATAAAAGCGCGCACAGCAATCCCCCCGCAATGATGTAACTGACGCCGTACAGCATGCGCACGGTCCGCTTAATATCTTCCCGCGTGCGCTCCCGCAGCGGCCAGCCCATCCGGGCCCGCTCGCTTGTCCGGCCGTGATAGACGTTCACGCCCCCGAGCTCGATGCCGAGCGCACCGGCCACGGCCGACTCCGGAATGCCGCTGTTCGGGCTCGGATGCAGCCGGGCAAACTTCAGGATAGCTTTTGCCCCGCGAACGGCAGCCAGGCCGGGACTTGCAAACGCAACCAAGACGAGCATCCCTCCGGTCAGTCGCGCCGGAATCCAGTTGAGCACATCGTCGAACCGGGCCGAGGCCCAGCCGAAGTGCAGGTACTTGTCATTTTTGTATCCAACCATCGAATCCAGCGTATTCGCCGCGCGGTACAGCATCGCCACCGGAGCTCCGCCGAGCAAAGCAAAGAAGATCGGCGACACGACGCCGTCCACGATATTTTCGGCCACCGTCTCTACGGTCGCCCGCGTAATCTCCGGCTCGTCCAGCCGCGTCGTATCCCGTCCGACGATATAGCCGACATATTTACGCGCTTCATCCAGACGCCCTTCGACCAAAGGACGGTAAACCGCCATTGCCGCATCCTTCAGTCCTTTGATGGCGATCGTGGTCGAAATAAACCATGTGTTTACCGCGTAGCCGAGCCACGGGTGCACCTGCGACGCGGCCCAGACGATCAAATACGTCGCGCCGAACGCCAGGCCTAACGTCGACGCAGTAAGCACAATGCCACGCCAGCGTACGGCCCACTTGCCGTGAACGCCGGCCGACTGTGCCCCATCCGGCCACAGCCGCCTTTCCACGGCGGAAATCCACCGCCCGATCCAGATCACGGGATGCGTCAGCCAGCGCCAGGCCGGGTCGCCGAGCACCCAATCGATAACGATGGCGGCCAGCACCATGATTAGCGTTTCACTCATACTTTGGTGGGTGTAACTCTTTGTTCGCTCCGCTTGACTTCGTCAAAAGTCGCTCTCAAAGAGTTACACCTCCTCCCTATAAAAGACTAAAAGCTTGACGCGCCGCCTTGCGGGGCGCTTAAATGCGCTGCCGGCAGCGGGCGTGGAGCCGGGCACGATTCTTGGTTCGCTCCGTTGACTTCGTCAAAAGTCGCTCCCAAGAAAACACACCCGCTCGCCCCAAAAAAACAAAAGCTAAACCGAAAACCTAAACCCAAAACCCTACAGCTTAAAAGCCATGCTCTTGAGTTCAAGAGGAATGCCGGAGGCGACAAGGAATACCTGATCGGCTTCGCGGGCAAGACGCTGGTTCATCCGGCCGGATAAATCGCGGAACAGGCGGCCAAGCTTGTATTCCGGCACTAGCCCGGCTCCGACTTCGTTCGTCACGAGAACAGTCGGTTGCTTCACCGTCGCGAAGACGGAGGCGAGGCTGTCGATCTTCGCTTCAAGCTGCGCTTCCGCATCCGGCTCTTGTTCCAGCCGCAGCAGCCAGTTCGACAGCCAGAGCGTCAGGCAGTCGACGAGCACGACCGGCGCGGCCGAACGTTCGAGCAGCTCCGCCAAGGCGAAGGGCTCCTCGGCCGTCGTCCAGCGGAAGCCGCGCTCGCTGCGCGATTGGCGGTGCAGGTCGATGCGCCGCCGCATCTCGTCGTCATACGCTTGCGCGGTGGCGACGTATAAGCCCTCATGGCCCAGCACCGCCGCATACTTCTCGGCGAACCCGCTTTTGCCGCTGCGCGCCCCTCCGGTGACAAGCACTTTCATCGGCGCGTTTCCTTCCCGTTGACCGGCATTCATACGCCTGCCCGTTCCGATGCGCCCGAAATTCCGGCATCTGCGAAGGTCGCCATCTCCTTCATAATGCGGACCGCCGCTTCGATCATCGGGAAAGCCAGCACCGCGCCGGTGCCTTCGCCCAGCCGCATATCCATGCGAAGCATCGGCGTCAAGCCAATCTCCGTGAGCAGGCGCTCATGGCCCTGCTCCTGCGAAAGATGCGACGCGATCATATACGATGCGCTGAGCGGCGCCAGTCTCGCCGCAACCAACGCCGCGGCCGACGAGATGAAGCCGTCGATGACGACGGGGATGCGGCTCTGCGCCGCACCGAGAATAAGGCCGACCAATCCGGCGATCTCAAGGCCGCCTACTTTGGCGAGCGCATCCAGCGGATCGGAAGCGTCCGGCCGATTCGTTTCAATCGCCCGGCGAATGACCGCCTGCTTGTGCAGCAGCCGCTCGTCGTCGATTCCGGTTCCACGTCCGGCTGCAGCGGCAGGGTCGGTCGCTCCAAGCACGGCCAACAGCGCCGAGCTGGCCGTCGTATTCCCGATGCCCATCTCGCCGGTAGCGAGCAGCCGATAGCCTTCGCCCGCCAGCTCTTGGGCTATTTCCACGCCGACCATGATCGCGGCTTCCGCTTCCGCTCGCGTCATCGCCGGTCCTTTCGCCATGTTGGCCGTGCCCATGCGAATCTTGCGCGAACGCAACAGCGGATGCGACAGCCCGGCGTTGACGCCGATGTCCACGCAGACGACATCCGCCCCGGCCTGCCTTGAGAGCACATTGACGGCCGCCCCGCCGCTCAGGAAGTTGAGCACCATCTGCGGCGTCACCTCGGCCGGAAAGGCGCTAACCCCTTCCTCGCACACGCCATGATCTCCCGCCATCACGACGACGGCTTTTCGCGTCAGCTCCGGCATCACCTCGCCGCGAATGCCTGCGAGCTGCTTCCCGATTTCCTCCAGCCGACCGAGGCTGCCGGGCGGCTTGGTCAATTGGTCCAGTCTGCGGGCCGCCACTTCCATGATCCCCGCATCAAGCGGCCGAATGTCTGACAGCACTTGTTGTAACCGGCTTTGGTCCGACACGGTCATTCCCCTTTTCCGAGCAAAATTTGCGGCACTCCGCTGTCCGGGTGCCGAAGCACGTACGGACGCGTGCCGTATACGTTCTCCAAAAGATCGGCGCGCAGCACTTCCTCCGGCGTGCCGATTCCGGCTACTTCGCCGTTATAAAGCAGCATAAGCCGATCGCAATACTGCGCGGCCAAGTTCAAATCGTGCAGCACCGAAATGACGGTCATCCCGCATTCCTGCTGCCATTGACGGACCTTGTCCATCAGGTCCACCTGGTATCCGATATCCAGAAAGGTCGTCGGTTCGTCCAGCAGCAGCAGCTTCGGCTCCTGCGCCATCGCTTTGCCCAGCGCCACCCGCTGCCGCTCGCCGCCGCTCAGCCCGTCGACCGTACGCTCCTCCAAGGGCCTGAGCTTCAGCCAATCGAGAATTCGCTCGATTAAAGCTGCGGAATCTCCCGGCTCGTCCCCCAACCAGTTTTGGTACGGGTAACGGCCCATTTCGACGATTTCGCGCACCGTGAACCCGAGCGGGGGCAGCGCATCCTGATGCAGCACGGCGAGCTGCCGGGCCAGCTCTTTGCGGGAGACGGCTTCCACCGGACGGCCGTCCAGCCTTACCGTTCCGGCGTCGGCACGCTCGGCGCCGGATATCATATGCAGCAGCGTCGACTTTCCGCTGCCGTTCGGGCCGAGAATGCCGAACCATTCGCCCGGCTCTACCGAGAAGCCGATCTGTCGAAGCACCGGCCTGCCGCCGAACGCTTTGACCGCCTGCACCACTTCCACCCGTATCACCCGTTTCGCTCCCCCCTTTTTCCTGAAGTCCAATACATGAGGAGCGCCGTATGAACGGACTTCCTCCGGTCGTTGTCCGCAGCAGCTATCTTGAACGATGCCCCGCTTCCATCGAAACATTTCCCTCCGTCCTCCGTGCCCGTTCGGTTGACCCCGACTTCAGACGCAGCGGCTCCGGCTTTACCCTTCCCGAATCGCCCGCTTCCGCCGCCGCAGCAAATAAGCGAAGAAGGGCGCCCCCATAAAAGCCGTGACGACGCCGAGCGGAATTTCCGTCGGGCTGAGCAGCGTTCGCGCAAGCGTATCCGCCAACACGACATAGATCGCGCCTCCGATGAGTGACAGCGGTAGCAGCAGACGGTAGTCCGGGCCGACCAGCAAACGCAGCAGATGCGGCACGAGCAAGCCGACAAAAGCGATGACGCCGGACACGGATACCGCAGCGGCCGTAATCAAAGTGGAAGCGATCAAGACGACAAGCTTCGTCCGTTCCACATGAACGCCCAAGTGGGCCGCCTGCCGCTCGCCGAGAGCAAACAGATTCATGGCCCGCCCGAATCCGAGCAATATCGCCGCTCCGACGGACAGATAAGGAAGCAGTACAAGCGAATAAGTCCATCCGCGCAGCGCCAGGCTGCCCATCATCCAAAATACGATTTCGTTAATGACCTGCTTGGACATCGAGACCATCAGCGAAACGAACGAGCCGAGAAACGCCTGCATCACGACGCCGGACAAAATGACCGTTTCTATCCGCAGCTTACCTTCCGTCCGGGCCAGCAGCAGCACCGCGCTCAGCGCAAGCATCCCGGTCGCAAACGCGACAACTGGCACGCTCCATTCCCCGAGCAGCGAAAACTGCAGCCCGAACAAAATCAGGAAGGATGCCCCCACGGATGCCCCCGACGAGACGCCGAGCGTGTACGGATCGGCAAGCGGATTGCGCAGCACGCCCTGAAATGCCGCGCCCGCCAGCCCCAGCGCAGCGCCGACCAGCAGTCCGAGCGCCACCCTGGGCAGCCGAACCTTCCATATAATTTGCTCCGACGCCACGCTCCAAGTCTCGGGGATGCGCTCGCCGGACCATGGTAACTGGTGTAGGAGGATACCCCATACATGCCCAAACGGCACGTTAACCGAACCGACGGACAGGGCAGCCGTCGCAGACAGCAGAAGCAGGACGACAGCCCCTCCGCCCCATATCCACAGCTTGCGCTTCATTTTATTTCACCAGATCCGGATAAATCCCCTTGGCAATCTCTACGAGTCCGGCCGTAATGCGCGGTCCCGGACGGCTGATCAAATCTTTATCGACACCAACCAGCTTGCCCGACCGGACCGCTTCAATTTTGTCCCAGCCGCTGCGTTCGCGGATCAGCTGGTCCATCGGCTTTTTCGACTTGTCGTCAATAATGCCATTGGGGTAAATGATCACCTGCGGATTATCCGCGATGACTTTCTCTTCGCTGATTTGAACATAGCCTTTCTCACTGCCGGCTACATTGATCCCGCCGGACAGCGTAATCAATTCGTCGATAAATTCGCCTTTGCCGACCGTCCACCCCGGGGAAAATTCGATGAACACCTTTTTCTTCTGCTCCGGCTTCAAATCCTTCACGGCATCGACGACCTTCTGACGGTCGGCTTTCATCGAATCCACGAGCTTTTGCGCTTGCTCCTGACGGTCGAAGATTTGCCCCATCGTCAGCAGATTGTTCATCACGTCGTCCATCGTTTTCGGTTCAACCTTGAACATGTTGATTTTTAGCTCGCGCAGCTTGTCGACCACCTGCGGCTTCATCGACACCCCGGTCATAACCAGATCCGCATTGGCCCCGATCAGCGCTTCTTCGTTCGGCTTGACAATGCTGCCCATTTTCGGCTTCGACTTCACCTCCGCAGGATAATCGCAGAAGTCCGATACGCCGACCACCTTATCCCCGAGACCCAGAGCAAAGAGCGCTTCCGTTTCGCTCGGCGAGGTGGACGCGATTCGCTCCGGTGCCTTCTCAAACACGAACTCCTTGCCCGTAGCATCCTTCACCTTCAAAGGATACGACGTTCGCTTGGCGGCCGATGCCGCTCCATCCTGCTTCGTGCCGTCGGCCTTCGGCGGATTGGCAAGCTCTCCCTGCCCCGGCGTCTTCACCGCGCTTCCGCAGCCGGCCAGCGATGCGGCCAGCGCCAAGCTCAAGATCGCAGCTAACCATGTTTTACGCAAACTCTTGGTGGTAAGTTTAGCTTTCATCTTCTTTATCTCCTCCGAGCATATGGTATATTTTGTTTCCGCCGAAAACGAAAAAGGCCCCTCTCCCCGGGAGCATCTCCGGGGCGAAGAGCACAGGCGGGCCGCCGACTGCGATCCGCCTGTCCAAAGACGGCACACCGCCGGCCGGCTGCCCGATTCCGCTCCTTTTCCTCGAAGGACGCTTCGCTTGCCGTTCAGGCAGGTTTCCTGACTAACAGGCTTCCTTCCGGAGCTCTCCGCCTTCCCGCTTTGCATCAAGCAGTGGCTTACCGGGGAGCATTCGCCTGTTCACAGTGGCGGGACCGCGCCGGAGTCGCACCGGCTTCCCTTTTAACTTGCAAGCTTCCATCCGCCGCAAGCACCCGAACCGCTATTCGATTATCCGTCCGCCTCCGGCTGCCATACACGGCCTCCCTGACGAACGGCTACTTCTGCGCAATAATTTTTAACACTTGCTTTGCTTTCTCCAAGTCCGGAGCACTCTGCGGAATGAACGCAAACAGCTCTTTGCCGTTCAATTGAAGCTCTTTGAACCAAAGGGACTTCTCCATCGGGATACCGTACAGATGCTTCTCCTTCTTGTCGCCTACGGGAATTTCCATGACGCCTTCGGGGAAATCCTCCGGCTTCGCCAAGTCGTCGAGCGACACGTATCCGCCCTGCTGCCCCATACCCTTAAACTGCTCCGCCGGTATAATTATCACCCCGTGCCCTCCGGCGGCAATTTCAACCATCATTTTCTCAATCGAAAACAAAGGCGATGTCACGACTTGAACGCTGGGCGTCTGTCCGATTTTGCTCTGCAGCGACGCTTGAAGCTTTTCCCCGATTTCCGTCGGAATGCCGCTCTTCCCCATTAAAAACACCGTCACGTCCGCCTTCGGTCCCCCGCAGCCCGCGAGCACGAAGATCAGCAGCAAACCGAGAACCCATCTCCTTCTCATCGTCCCTTTGTCTCCCCCTCTAACCGTGCCGCTGGAAGCCCGTCTCCGCGGCTCTCTATCCTTGTATCTTACCATAGTCGGTGCTGCGCTTTCAAAGCTTTTTCGACAAAGCAAAAAAGGACCGCTCAATGACGGTCCCCTTTGGGGCGATTCATATATTCATTGATTTTGATATCCAGCTGCATGCTGATTTCGACAACTCGGGGAGACGTAAGGCTGTTCCCGTTCTGTACAAGCTGTTCCAGCTGACGCCGCAGCTTGTAGATGTCATCTTCCAGCGAAACGGCGGATGAGGCCTGTTTTCTTTTTCCAAAAGTCCACTTGGCCTTATGCTCGCTGTCGCGAATCCAGCCGACGTTCAGATATTGCCGAAGCTGATATTCCGGAAAAGCCATCCCCCATCCCTCCCACCGATTCGTCTTCATCAGACCTAAGTTGACAAGTTTTATGATAAAGTCATAAGACATAAAACTTGCATACCTATAAGATACCAGTTTTTGGGGGATTTGAAAATGATTTATTTTGACGAAATTACAAATTTTTTATGAAATTTCCAATCCTGTCGATTGCTTCTGTCAATTGATTGACCGATGTCGCATACGAGCAGCGGATAAAGCCCTCTCCGCCGAGGCCGAATACATGTCCCGGCACCGCTGCGACCTTGGCCTCAAACAGCAGCCGCTGGGCGAATTCCTCCGAGCTCAGTCCCGTGGACTCAATGGAAGGGAAGGCGTAAAACGCGCCCTGAGGCTCATGGCACGGCAGGCCGATCTCCCGGAAGCCATGGACGACCAAACGTCTCCGCTGGTTATAGGATTCGACCATCTTGTCCTTCTCTTCCATGCCGTTCGTGAGCGCTTCGAGCGCAGCCACCTGCGCCATGGACGGAGCGCACATCACGGTATACTGATGGATTTTCAGCATCGCCGAAATGAGGTCCTGATGCCCGCAAGCATACCCCATCCGCCATCCGGTCATGGCGAATGCCTTGGAGAAGCCGCTCACAAGAATCGTGCGGTCCCGCATGCCCGGCATCGACGCGAAGCTGGCATGCTTTTGCTCGTAGGTCAGCTCGGCATAGATTTCGTCGGAAATGACGATCAGGTCGTTCTCTTCCACAATTTTCGCGATCGGCAGCCAGTCCTCGTATGTCATGATGCCGCCGGTCGGGTTGCTCGGGTAACACAGGATGAGCACCTTCGAGCGGGGCGTAATGACCGCTTTCAGCGCTTCCGGCTTCAGCTTGAACTGGTCCTTGGCGAACGTTTCGATTCCGACGGGAACGCCGCCGCTGATCCGCGCGATCGGACTGTAGGAAATGTAGGTCGGCTCCGGAATGAGAATTTCGTCTCCCGGGGCGATCAAAGCGCGCAGCGCAAGATCGATGGCCTCGCTGCCTCCGACCGTCACCATCACTTCGTCTGACGGCTCGTAGAGCAGTTGGAACGATTCGTACAAATATTCCGCGATCGCCTCGCGCAGCTCAAGCAGGCCGGCGTTAGGCGTATATTTCGTATTTCCGCGCTCTAACGAATAAACGCACGATTCCCGGACATGCCAAGGCGTACGAAAATCAGGCTCCCCGACGCCAAGAGAAATAATATCCTTGCTCCCGCTCACTAAGTCAAAAAACTTGCGAATCCCCGAAGGCGGTATTTCCTGCACGAGCGGCGCCAAATACCCGCGCATTGACTTGACCTGCTGTACCTGTTTTGACTCAATCATGCTTTTCAGCGTCCTTTACGGCGAGATTAAAAGACGGCGGTCATCCTCATGATCTTCAAAGACGATTCCGTCTTGTTTGTATTTTTTAAGAATAAAATGCGTTTTGGTCGAAAGCACCCGGTCGATCGGAGACAGCTTGTTGGAAACGAACGACGCCACTTCCTTCAGCGTCTTCCCTTCGATTTCCACCAGCAGATCGTAGGCCCCCGACATCAAATAAACCGATTTGACTTCCGGATATAAGTAAATGCGCTCGGCAATCGCATCGAAGCCCCGTCCCCGCTCCGGCGTAATCTGTACTTCGATCAGGGCGGTGACCTTCTCATCGTCCACCTTGGCCCAGTTGACGACCGTCGCATATTTGACGATAATGTTCGCTTCCTCCAGCTCGCGGATGGCTTCCGCCACTTCGGCTTCGGACGCCCCCAGCATAGTCGCAATCAGAGCCGGCGTACGTCTCGCGTCTTCCTTCAGCAGATCGATGATTTTCATTTTGAATTGTTCCAATGACAACGCCCTCCTACTAGTTATACGAAGCAAACGGCCTCACCCGGCGAATCGACCGTGAGCCGGAAAGCCTGCGGGGTCGCAGCCTCGCAACGAGTGCCTGAACCAATAGCTTATTACTCCATATTACACCCGTCAACCACGCTTTGGCAAAGTAAAATTATGCGGGCTCGCTTTCCAGCGGCTAGCGGAAACACTCTTCTCCATGCACAGCAAAAAACCTCCGAACGCTCGGAGGTCGATAACGGCTTATGGGCAGCCCGTATCAGCAGTGACTCGGTACCGGGGAAACAGCCAGCAGTTTGCGCATGTTAGCTTCAATTTCCCGCCGCTCATAGCCAGGCCTGATTTTGCATTCAAACGCTTGCTGTCCGATGTCGTCGCTTACCAGCCGCCCGAGGCCGATCAGCACTCCTTGGTCGTAGGCCGCGATGACAGGGCCTCCGTCGCATAAAACTTCGTAAGCCAGCGGCCGGCGCTCGCCGGTCCGTTCGGACACGGAGTCGATCAACTGCTGAAACTGCGCTTCGCCCGGAAGCTCGTTATGCAGCGCGATTTTCATCCTTGGTTCCCTCTCTTCCATACTGCTTTTCGGTGGCGAGATTGATCTCTATTGATTATTATACATTTAATTGAATATTTATTCAATATACCTCGCACAGTTTACAAATAAAATAAGCTTGCCCTTATCGGACAAGCCTGCGTTCTGTCAAAGTTAAAAAATGACCATGCTCAAGTAGCGCTCTCCGGTATCCGGAGCAATGCACAGCACGCGCTTTCCGCGGCCGAGCTTGCGGGCGATTTGAAGTCCCGTCCATACCGACGCTCCGGCGGACGGGCCGACCAGAATGCCTTCGAGACGCGCCAGATCCCGCGTCGTTTGCAGCGCATCCTCGTCGGATACCTGCATGATTTCATCATAGACGCCGGTGTTTAAAATTTTCGGCACGAAGCCGGGGCTGGTGCCCACAAGCTTGTGCGGTCCCGGCTCGCCGCCCGACAGAACCGGCGAGCCTTGCGGCTCGACGACGTAGATTTGCACTCCCGGAAGCTTCTCTCGAAGCACTTCGCCCGTGCCTGTAATCGTACCGCCCGTACCGGCCGTCGCAACGAATGCATCCAGCCGCCCTTCCATCTGCTCGATGATTTCCAGCGCCGTCGTCGTCCGGTGAATGTCCGGATTCGCCTGATTCTCAAACTGCTGCGGGATGAAGCTGTTTGGAATTTGCGCCTGCAGCTCCACCGCCTTGCGGATCGCGCCGGGCATCCGCTGCTCGGCGGGCGTCAAGACGACCTCCGCTCCGTACGCTTTCAGCAGATTGATCCGCTCTTTCGTCATGTTGTCCGGCATAACCAGAATCGCCTTGTAGCCCTTGGCCGCGGCGTTCATCGCCAGACCGATCCCGGTATTGCCGCTGGTCGGCTCGATAATCGTCGCGCCCGGGCCGATCAGGCCGTCCTTCTCCGCCTGCACGATCAGATTGAACGCGGCGCGGTCCTTGACGCTTCCGCTCGGGTTGAAATATTCCAGCTTCACATACAATTCCGCGTCGTTTTCCTGCACGAGCCTGCGGATGCGCACGGCCGGCGTGTCGCCGATTAGCTCCGTAATGCTGTTTACCATTTTTCCTGTAGTCCTCTTCATGCTGCCTGCCGCTCCCTTCCCTATCCCTCTTATTTTATCGGGAAGGTATGGTTTTAGCAAGCTAACGGGAGTTCATGCCATCTCCGCCTTGCGCATCCAATACCATACGGCGAGCGGCGAGCTGCCGATGCCGAGCAGCAGCCAGTTCATGGCGGCGGGCGACTGCGTAAACGATACGACGGCAATAAACACAGCGGTGCCGAGCAATCTGCCCGTATTCAACGCCAGCTCCCGCATGACGATATACTCCTCCCTCTTCTTCACGCTCTCCTCCTCCCGCCCGATAAGATCGAAGACGATGGAGGTCATGGGAATGCCGTACAGCGGGTAAAAGACGGCCGCGCCCACCCCGAACAGCAGCAGCGTAAAGAAATTGACTTTCCAAAAAAACGGTAAAATCACAAGCACCAGCATCACCGCGCCGAGCAGCATCGCTTTCCCCCGAAATCGGGGCTTGAGTAGCTTGCCCGCCATCAAAAAACTAAGCAGCGCTACCGCAGAAGTGATAAGCGAGAAATTGCCAAGCGACATTTCGCTCCCCGTATGAACGTACACCAGCAGCCCGATCATGAAGCCGAATACGCCCTCCCGCACGCCTTGGGCCGCAAGCGCAAGCCCGACCTTGCGCCAAGCCGTATCCTGATATCTTAAGCATCGCCAGGCCAGAAACCATTCATAGGTTCCCGACATCTTGCGCTTTTTCAGGAAAAAACTGAAAATCACCCCGACCACAAAAACGATCAGCGACAAGGTAAAAATGAGCCGATAGCCCGTCGCCGCATGCATCCGGACGATCAAATAACCGGAAATCCAAGGGGCGATCATCCCGGCGCCCGATCCAAGCAGGCCCGCCCATCCGTTAAACCGGTCGCGGTCGTTCGGGCCCGTCACCTCGAAGTAGACGACGTTGAACGCAATCCAGAACAAGCCCGATGACAGGCCTTGAACGGCTCCGAGCAGCACGAAATAGTCTGCCGCTCTCCCTCCGAACCACAGCACCAGCATGTAAAAGACAGCCGCAACCGCAACCCCCGTGCGCAAGCAGTTCATTTTATTATGCTCTTTGACCCATTTGCCCGCAATCCAGAACGTTAGCGCCATCGTCAAATGATGAATGAGCGTAAACCATCCGATAACCGTAAAATCGTGCTTGGCTTTCCATAGATACACATTGACGAACGTGCCGGACAGGGCGTTGGCCGTGGCAAACAAGCCGTTTACCGTCAGCAGAAGCCGGGATTGCCCTGATAACGGGCCGCCTTTTTTCTTCTTCGGCTCTCCGACGGCCGGGCCTGCCTGCTCCACGTCACGCCAGCTGTGCTCCCCCGCACGATCCTTGCCTCGCACCCAATCGTGCGGAAAATGTTTAGCTCCGGAATGCATGCTCTCACCTTGTATCCGTAATGTCTTAGTTAAGCTTCCCTGTTCGGCGGAAATCATGAATGAAGGCCAAAAAAAGGAACCCGGATGCCGGCAAACGCCTGCTCCGAATTCCTTTTTTAGTCGTTCTTATTTCTTGGCCCCATGCTCCCGAAGCTGCTCCACCAACGCCAGCCGGTCTGTTTCCGTCAGCTGCCGTTCAACTTTGAAGCAGGACGGGCATAAGTAAACCTGAACGCCGAATGAAGCTTGAAGCGGCTTGCCAAGCGCTGAATGCACGAACGGAACAAAGGCCTCCGAAACCGGTTCGGTGCCGGCCAGCAGCATAAAGCTGTGGCAAGATGAACATTCCGGCGCTTCCTCTTGGCTGTCCAGCAGCTGCTGAACGCCTTCCCCATAGTCGTCTGCCAGCTGCAGTTCCTCGTCCGACAGCTCCAGCTCGTTATCCGGTTCTTCCTCATCGTCATATTGGATGCCTGATTCGGAAAGCTCTACCTGCAAATTAAGGCTGCGGTAATCACCCAGCTCGTTAAAGCAGTGCGGACATTCCTCTTCCGGACCGATTTCCGGGTCCCATACGATCTCCGTATGGCACCACGGGCAAACCTGATTCTCTGATTGCGACAAAACGCGTCATCCCCCTTAGCGGCGGCGGGCGAAGGTCTGTTTTACGCCTTCACGCTATGCAAATTTAATAAAATAGTAAACGCCCGCGCCCAAAAAAACAAGCGCAAGCGCAAATAAGGTGCCCCATAAATATTTCAAAGGACTCTTCCTCCTCCGGTCTTGAAGAACGATCCGATTGTGGCCGGCCCTTCACCGGCCCCCGGCATCAGGTCACGCTGGCGCCGATCACATAGGACAGCGAAACTGAAATGACCATGGAAAGAAAGCCTACGGCCCGGTTGTCCTTCTGGATTTGCTCGTCGATTTTGAAATACGGCGTCAAAAACTCAAAAATAAAATAAGCCACCAGCAGCAGTAAATAACCGTACATTGCCCAAATCAACGAATGCAGCACCGAATCGTTATTCAAGATCGCAAAACGGAACAGGTTGCATATCCCGAATATTTTGCCTCCGGTCGCCATCGCTACCGACAAGTTGCCGTTCTTGATCTCGTCCCAATCCTTATACTTGGTAACAAGCTCGAAAATCGCCAAAAAGACAATCAGCGCCAGCACGGCGATCGAAAAAAACGCCAGCGTCTCAACATAAGGGTTGCTCAGCAAAAAATCCACCTCTTTATCCGCCATAAACAATCCACCCTGCCTTTCGCCTCAATCAAGGTGAGTTTTTAACATCGAAGAGACTGAAGGCGTCAGGCCTTCAGTCTCCTTATGTCGTTACTCCGCTTGCTTCTTGGCCGCCAGCTTCGCACGAAGCGCTGCCAGTTCATCGTCGACGCCGGTGTTTTTGTTGAGCGCTTCGAACTCGTCGTCGAGGCTCTTGTCTTTGGACCGCAGTTCGTTGCTCGCTTCAGCCTGCGCTTCAAGCTCCATCACCTTTTGGCTCATCCGGTCGAAGCCTTTCGCTGCATTGTCGGTACCGAAGCCGTTCATCGCTTGGTTGATTTGCTTTTGGGCCTTGGCCGCTTCCGCACGGGCTACCAAAATATCCTTTTTGTTCTTCATCTTGCTGAGTTCGTCCTTCATCTCGGACAATTGGTTACGCAGACGATCGGCGTTGGCTTTCGCCGTATCGTATTGCTGCTTCATTTCGTCGTAGCGCAATTGATGTTCTTTCTTGTCCTGCAGCGCGCGGCGGGCCAAATCCTCGTTGCCGGATTCCAGCGCCTTGAGCGCTTGCTCCTCGCGCTTTTGAACCATTTCCTGCGCTTCCTCGTACTGCTGCTTGAACTTCTTCTCGATCGCGATTTGCTTTGCAACCGCCGACTCGGCTTCCAAAATATCTTCTTCCATATCCCGAAGGAATTGATTGAGCATTTTTACCGGGTCTTCCGCTTTGTCCAGAAGATCGTTAATCGAAGCCATCGTCATGTCACGCAATCTTTTGAAAATTCCCATGTTAAAATTCCTCCCGTACGTTGGTTTGAAAATATCGCTTCAGCCAGCAGAGCTTCACAAACATCGATGCTTACACTCGTATATACGGAAGTTGCGGCCCGGAGTTTCAGTTGTCGAATAAAATTTTTTTAACGATAAGTGCGGTCCCGCTGCGGACCGAAAGGAAGAGCGAGCTGCTTCTATTTCAGCTCGGCCACGGTGACCCCTGCGCCGCCTTCGTTGTAAGCTCCCATGCGGAAGCTCTTGACGTGCTTATGCTTGCGCAAAAACTCTTGAATGCCGGTCCGCAGCACGCCGGTGCCTTTGCCGTGAATGATGAACACCTGGCCGAAATTGGCCAAGTACGATTCGTCCAGGAAGCGGTCCACTTCGATAATCGCCTCTTCCACATTGGCCCCGCGCAAGTCCAGTTCCATCTTGGCGTTCTCGTCGCGCGTCCGCTTCAGGCTGGAAGTAGCCTGTTGCTGCGGCTTTTTCTGGGCGGAGGCTTGCTTCAGCAGCTCCAGGTCCGCTTTGTTCACTTTCATCTTGAGAATACCGAGCTGTACGGTGAATTCCGACTCGCTCACGACCTCGACCACGTGTCCTCGCTGACCGAGATTCGTCACTAGCACTTCGTCGCCCGGCTCGATACGATCGGCTTTTTTACGCGGCGTACCGGCCCTTGACTTGCTTCGAAGCTCGGGAGCCGCATCGTTCATCCGCCTTTTCAGCTCGCTGAGCTTGTGATCCTTCACGCCGCCCGCTTCCTCGCGCTGGATTCTGCGGAGCTCGGTGATGATTTCGTCGGCTTCGCGGCGGGCTTTCGCCACCGCCTCCTCCGCCTCGCGCTCCGCACGCTCGAACAGCTTATCCTTCTGCTCCTCGAAGCGCCGGCGTTCGGCGGCAAGCTGCTCGCGCAGCGTTTCGACTTCGCGGCGGTTGCGCTCCGCCGATTCGCGCTCGGCCTCGGCTTGAAGCCGGTTCTCTTCGAGCGTGGCGATCATCGATTCGACGCGCTGATCCTCCTCGCCGACCTGGCCGCGGGCATGATCGATAATGGTTTTCGCCAGACCGAGGCGCTCCGCGATTGCGAACGCGTTGCTTCGCCCGGGAACCCCTACTAGCAGCCGATACGTCGGACGCAGCGTTTGCACGTCGAACTCCATGCTGGCGTTAATGACGCCCTGCCGGTCAAAGGCATACGCCTTCAGCTCGCTGTAGTGCGTCGTCGCTACGATCCTGCAGCCCATCCGGTGCATATGCTCCAAGATCGATATGGCCAGCGCCGAGCCTTCCGCAGGGTCGGTTCCGGCTCCCAGCTCATCGAGCAGCACAAGGCTCTTGGGCGTCATTTCTTTGAGAATCCGGATAATATTGGTCATATGGCTGGAGAACGTACTGAGGTTCTGCTCGATGCTTTGCTCATCCCCAATATCCGCAAAGATCGCATCGAACACGCAAAGCTGGCTGCCCTCCTCGGCCGGGACGAACAGCCCCGCCATCGCCATTAGCGACAGCAGACCGATCGTCTTGAGCGAAACCGTTTTGCCGCCCGTATTCGGTCCGGTCACAATGATCGTCGAATAGCGGTTGCCCAGCTCCACGTCAAGAGGAACGACCTTTTCCGCGGGAATGAGCGGATGACGTCCGCGCTTGAGCTTGATGAAGCCGCGGTCGTTGAGCAGCGGCAGCGCCGCTTTCATCTCGCGCGCGACGCCTGCTTTGGCGAAAATAAAGTCAAGCTCCGTCAGCGACTCTACGTTGACAAGCAGCGTATCCGCGCTATCCGCTACGAGGGCGGACAGCATGCGGAGAATTTTCTCGACCTCCGCCTCTTCTTTCAGCTTTAATTCACGCACGCGGTTGTTCATTTGCACGACCGCTTCCGGCTCGATAAACAGCGTCGCCCCGGAAGCCGATTGATCGTGGATCATGCCGCCGAAATGACCGCGGTATTCCTGTTTTACGGGAATGACGTACCGGTCTCCCCGGATCGTTACGAGATTGTCCTGAAGCATCTTTTGAATGGAGGGCGTACGTACCATTTGTTCCAGCCGCTCGCGGGCTTTCGATTCGCTCGACCGCAGCTCTTGACGGATTTTCAGCAGCTCCGGGCTTGCGGTATCCATCACTTGAGCGTTCTCGTCAACACACCCGCGAATCCGTTCTTCCAATTCCTTATGGTCCGTCATCGGCTCAAGCAGGTCAAGCAGCAGCGGAATGCCGTAATCTTCGTTCGTCGCTTCCAGAAACCTGCGCAGCCGGCGGCCGCCCTGATTCGTCATCGCAATATCCAACAGCTCAACCGGGTTCAGCATACCGCCGATTCGCGCTCGATGGACCGCAGCCCGGATATCGCGGATGCCGCCGAACGGCGCGCCGCCCTTCAAGCGGTCCACGTTGACCGCTTCGTCGGTCGCCTGCAGCCTGCGCTTCACTTCATGAAAGTCGCCGCTCGGTTCAAGCTCCTCCACCCGGCCTTTGCCGAGCGATGTCGCGGCATGGTTCGCGCAGCGCTCGAGCACTGCCCTGAAATCCAGCGTCGCCAATATTTTTTGATTGTATGATGTCTTGTTCGTATTCATCGTTTTCGTTATAGAAACCTGCCTTTCTTGCCGGTAAAAGCTCTTCATTGCTATTATATCCAAGTCCGGGGAGTAAAGCTAATGAATTCCGCTAAGGATTGCCATTCATAAAGCCGAAGACTTGGGAAAACCTATGAGGAGCACCGAAAGCGTTTGACGAGTACCGCAAAGACACGAAGGAGGAGCTGCACGATGCACTTGCTTGGACATCTAGTCAGGTTTATCGTTTCCGCCTTAATGCTGCTGATTGTCAGTTGGATCGTTCCCGGCTTTAGAGTCGGAGGGTTCTGGAGCGCCTTTTTCCTGGCCTTGGTCATCGCGCTCGCAGCGTGGGTCATTGAAGGAATCTTTGGCAGAAAGATCACTCCGTTCGGCCGGGGGATTGTCGGTTTTCTAACGAGCGCGCTGATCATTTGGCTCGCCCAGTTTATCGTGAGCGGCGTATCGACAAGCATTATCGGTGCAATCTTGGCTGCCTTGGTTATCGGAATCATCGACCTGTTCATTCCGGTGAAAACACCGTTTGAGCAAGGCCGCTCCGGTCGTGAGAACGCCAAGTAAACAAGTCGGCCGCAGGCATGAGCGTCTGCGGCCGATTTTCTTCGTTTTCACGGAATATGGTCATACAAATAAGGAGTAAATCAAATAACAAGCCGTCCCCCAAATCATCAGAGCCGATATCCGGTTTAACCAAGCATGAAAACGTCCGGAAGCATTCAGCTTTCCAGTAATCCGCCCGACGGTGGCGATCCCGATAAACCACAGCCATGATACGATGATGGCCGCAGCGGTAAACCCGACTTTGTCCGCTCCCGTATAGTTCAGCGAGCTCGTCCCGATCACGCCGACGGTATCGAGGATCGCATGCGGATTGAGCAGCGAGATTGACGCCGTAAAGGCAATTTGCTTCGAAATCCTGAATGACTCGGGCGAGCTTTGAACGGACGGTCCCGAAGCCGATGCAGCTTTCCAAGCATTCCAGCCCAAATAGAGCAAAAAGGCGGCGCCCGCGATGAGCAGCACCGTCTTCACCCAAGCAAACGCAAAAATGACGACGGAAACCCCTAAAACGGCGGCCAAAATCAGAATCGTGTCGCATAGGGCCGCTGTGACCGAAGCAGACAGCGCAAGGACGAACCTCCGCTGAACAACCCCTTGCTGGAAAATAAACAAGTTTTGCACCCCTAATGGGAGGATCAATCCCAAAGCCAAAATAAATCCGTGCAGTACCGCTTGCATGTCCTCTCTCCTCCTGAAGCTATCTGAATAAATCTGATCTTCGTCCATCATACCTCCTCCGGCGGAAAAGTCTTCAACCAAACGGTTGGTAAAGTACCCAACCAAAACAATGTTTGCTACAATCAAAGTAACCGACTTCATACGGAGGGATATCCGCTTATGTACCGCATCGACTGGCAGCCGGACGAGAATTCGCCGCTGCCGCTCTATTTGCAAATCAAGACCTATATGAAACGCAAAATCGAAAACGGCGAGTGGCCGATCGGCAGCCGCATTCCGACACAGCGACAATTGGCTGAGGCGCTCAGCGTCAACCGGTCCACAGTCGTCACGGCGCTTCAGGAGTTAATCGCCGACGGGCTGCTTGAAGGCGACGGCCGCCGCGGCACGAAAGTGGTAAACAATCCGTGGTCCCTGTTAACCTCTCTCACCCCGCCCGACTGGGATTCGTATGTCCAAGCCGGCTGGCACCGGCCCAATCTGCCGACGATCCAAACGATCAATGAGACGGAATTTCAAGCTGGGATGATCCGTTTAAGCACGGGAGAGCCGTCTCCATCGCTGTATCCACAGCCGCTGCTCGGAGAGGTGTTCGGACGGCTTGCCTCCCGCATTCACACGCTCGGCTACGAAGAGCCGCGTGGGCTGCTGCCGCTGCGGGAGCAGCTAAGCCGCCACCTCCAAGCATTCGGCATCGTCGTTTCTCCGGCCTCCATCCTGATCGTCTCAGGAGCGCTGCAAGCCTTGCAGCTTATTTCCCTCGGACTCGTCAAACCCGGAGCCACCATGATTACGGAGAGTCCCTCCTATCTGCATTCCCTGCATGTATTTCACTCCGCCGGGGTCCGGTTAACGGGGCTGGAGATGGATTCGGAGGGCATTCGCCTTCGCGGATTGACCGAACTGAAGCCCCAGTCGAACCGTATGCTGTATACGATTCCGTCCTTCCACAACCCGACGGGCATCGTCATGTCGGAGCGGCGGCGCATCGAGCTGATGCGGGAATGCGAGCGGCTGCAGCTGCCGGTGATCGAGGATGACGTCTATCGCGAGCTATGGTTGGATGCCCCGCCGCCTCCGCCCTTGAAAGCGCGAGATCCGAGCGGACTCGTCCTTTACTTGGGAAGCGTCTCCAAGACGGTTGGCCCGGGCCTGCGCACCGGTTGGATCGTCGGACCGGAGCCGGTCATCCGGCGGCTCGCGGATCTCAAAATGCAGACCGATTACGGGTCAAGCTCGCTTTCCCAATGGGCGCTGACGGAATGGTTCGAACGGGGCTTTCATGAAGAGCATTTAAGCCAGGTGCGTGCCGTGTTGAGGCAAAGACGCGACGAGGTGTTGGACATGCTGCAGAAGCATTTGTCGGAGCTTGCGGTATGGAATGTTCCCGCTGGGGGCTTTTACATATGGCTGCGGATCGTGCCTCCGGTGTCCATGAATGCGCTATTTATACGTGCGCTCCAGGAGGGCATTTTGTTCAATCCCGGAACGGTGTACGATTCGCTCGGCGGGCCATACATCCGGCTTTCTTATTCCTTCGAATCGGCAGAACGCCTTAATTTTGGCCTTCGAAAGCTTGCCGGACTAATCCGGGAGCTTAGCTCCTAACCAAAGCAAGATCCGACAGGGGGCGACACGATGTTTTCATATTGTTGTCACCGTTCCGACACAGCCATAAGGCCGACGGTTGCTGTATCATGGGGTAAGAAAAATATTCCATGATGGTTGTGAAAGGGGACTTAACTGGAATGAAAAAATGGATTGTAAGTATGGCAGCAGTCGGCTTGATCTTTGCCTTGTCCGCGTGCGGCTCGAAAGAAGCACCGAAGGCTTCGGAGCCGGCCAACGGAAATCCGGCGGCTCAGCAGGTAAAATTGGTGGCCACGAACTTCCAGTTCGATCAAAAAGAATATAAAGTGAAAAAAGGCGAGGACGTGACGTTTTCGCTGGAAAACAAGCAAGGCATGCATGCTGTGCAAATCAGCGGCGCAAACGTCGGTTTGGACAACAACAACAAGACCAAAACGGTAAAAATCGACAAGGCCGGCACGTACGATATCATCTGCTCGCTACCTTGCGGCCAAGGTCATGCTACGATGAAATCCAAGCTTATTGTGGAATAAGAACAGCCTGACGATGAATTTTTCCAAAGCGGTTTCGTTTGTCTGTGGGACGGACGGGGCCGTTTTTTATTTAAAATTTTGTTCATTAAAGGATAACAAAGGGCCTGCTCCACGGCTTGGTTTATTCCAAGCGATGAAGCAAGCCCTTTTTTCCGTCATTCGATCTGCGGTTTCAGGATTCCCCCGCTTTGACCTTTCCGCTGCGATTGTTCCAAAGCTCTTGCAGCTTATCAGTCAAAATCGGCGTATGTTCCAGAACGTATGGCGTCAGCATGGAGCGTTTAAGCTGATTTTGCGCACCGTCGTTCGGGATCACGGTCATGACATGGACGGCGATCACCGCGATGACTGCCGCTTCTGCAAAGCCGAGCGCGGCGCCGCTCCATTGATTGGCCTGCTTAAGTCCCGGCGCCGCCGCCAGCCAGTTCAGCAGCCGCCCGCCGATGCTGAACGCGATTTTGACTCCGAAGAACAGTATCGCAAACGCCAACGCATTATACACGTAAGTGTCCAGCTTCAAGCCTTTGGCTAAAAATTCATACTTCTGGTACGTTTCATGCCCGGATAACGCAAGCGTACTTCCTACCAGCGGCGCCACGTCGTCATAAAAGAAAAAGGCGATCAAGTACGCGGCCACAAGACCGACGACCGATATCAGTTGACCGATAATGCCGCGCGCGAACCCTAGAACCGTTCCGACGGCAAGTACCGCCAGAACGGTGTAATCCAATCCGTTCATTCGCTATTCCTTCTCCACGAGCTCGATCCATTCGTTATATTCGATCTGGAGCTTCTTGTACTCGGATTTCAAGTTTTGCAATTCTTCGAATACTTGCGCCGCCTTCGCCTGATGCTGTCCGTATTCGGCCTGCAACGCTTTGTGCTGTTTTATCTGCTCAGCGAGCTGCTCTTGAAGCTCGCTATACAGCTCGATTTGAAGCTCTAGCTCGTCCTTTTGCTCCGCCAGCTCGATCCGCAGCTGAGCTCCCTGCGCCGCTTGCTCGGCCAGCTCGGCGATTCTCGCTTCCTGCGCATTCAACCGCTGCTCTAACGTCATCCGCTCGCTCTGTGTCGTTTGCTGCCGATCCTCTAGCGCGGCACACTGCTCCTGTAGGGCGCGGCTCAACTCTACGGCCGCTTCGCGTTCCCGGCGCTGGTCGGCAAGCTCGCGTTCACGCTCGCCAAGAAGGCGCTGAAATTCCTCGTGACGCGCCTCCTGCGCAACGGCCGCTTCGCGCCAGCGCGCTTCTTGCTCGGCCGAACGCCGCGCCAGCTCGTCATGCTGCCCTTGCAGCTCGTCATAGAGCTCCTGATGCAGGCCAATCTCTTCCTCCTGCTCACGAAGCTTAGCCCGCAGTTCGTCAACCTGCGCCGCCTGCGTCTCGCTGCGCTGTTCCCGTTCGGCAAGCCGCTGTCCGAGCTGCGCGATGCTCGCCGCCAAGGCGGCCGCTTCTTCGTCGAACCGCTGCTTCGCTTCGGCAAGCTCTGTGGCACGCTTCCGCTCTAGCGCTTCCAGCTTGCGCTGCAACTCCGCTTCTTGGGCACCGTTCCGCTCCCGTAATGCGGCCAGTTCGCCTTCGAGCTCGTTGTACAGCTCCTGCTGCAGCGCAAGCTCGTCTTCCTGTTCGCGCCGCTTTCCGCGCAGGGCTTCCAGCTCCGATTGCAGTCCGTCGCCGCGCTGCAACTGCTCGCGCGTCTTTTCCAACTGCTCGCCAAGCTGCACCTCCAACCGGCGCTTCTGTTCCTTCAATTCCGCACGCTCGGCTGCGCGCTGCTTTTCCAGCTCCGCCGCACGCTCGGCATAGAGCATCTCCGCTTCGCGCGCTTGCTCCGCCAGCATCGCCT
>JBHJMN010000029.1:0-80443 GCA_042219835.1 Paenibacillus elgii | reverse complement strand
GGCACAAAACAGAAATGGCCTGCGTGCGTTAACTAGCTAAGAATCCCACGGCTTTAGCCGTGTCGGAGGCTCAACTGCTACAGAGTCTTTTTCAAAAAGTATTTCGTGCATCCTTGAACCGGAAAATCCTCCAGAGTCCCGAACACCTCGAAACAATGCTTTTTATAGAAATCCGGAGCCTGAAAGCTGAAGGTGTCCAAATAAATGAGCTTTACGTCCTGCTGCCTTCCGGCCTGCTCGATCTCTTCAAGCAAGCGCGATCCCAGTCCCGATTTACGCGAGCCTTCATCTACCCACAGCATTTCAACAAAAATACCTTCACCGAACCGACGGCTAAATAGGCCGCCGATGATCTCTTGGTTTTCGTTTTTTACAACGAAGTTGATCGTTTCGAAGGAAGCGTCAACGTTCTTGAGATTGTAGGCCAGCAGCTGATTCCGAACGAACCCGTGTTCGTCCGATCCGCTGGCGACTCTTTCCAAATGGTAGTTCATGGTTTTCTCCTCCAGTTCGTGGTTTATCTATCGCTATTTCCGGGCCTCCATCCCGTTTTTTGAGACCAGGAATGGGCTTGCTGCAAAATGCTCCAAATCACAGCGGTTTTCCCTTCCACGTAGCTTTCCCGCTCATTCCGGTACAGCTCCATGAGATGATACTTCTCCTTGACATAGGCCGTACAAGCTTCCGGATGAGAGCGCAAGTAGTCTCTAAATAGAAGAGTCAGCTGCTCGGACCAACTGCCATGTTCTCTGACGTGGATATGGGTTCTTTTCGTTTCCGGGCGTTCTCTGAAATAGGCTTTGGATTTGTCGGGGTCATCTTCCCGGTGAATGAAGCCGATGCTTTCCAACTGCGGCTTATAAGTCTCCAGCGATGCAAGCTGCTTCACCGAAATTTGAATGTCGATAATGGGCTTCGCGTCGATCCCCTTCACGGAAGTGGACCCAACATGGTCGATTCGTATGGCGGCGTCTCCTAGGGCTTGTCTTATAAGCTCTCCAATGATTTTGAATTCATCAGGCCACGAATCGTTGTAAGGTAAGACGATTACCGGGTCTTTCATCATTCATTTCACCTCTCGCTGTTCCGTCGAAATGACTCCTGAAGATCAGTATACCAAAATTTGGTTTGCCGCGAAAAACAACAAAGTACTTGCTAATGTCCGTCATGAAAACATACTCAAAAAGGGGCGTCGAAGGTATACTAAAGAATAGCAAATTTACGGCCAAGCACGACCCGACCTTATAATTCAGCACCGAAAAACCCCTTGCTTTAGCTATGGGGATGAAAGGAGCTTCGGATGCGGGGCAGCTTCTGCTGCCTTAAGCATCCGACAGTAGATGGTGTTGAACTATCTATTGTTTTAGATATGCTGAAAATGCGGTGATCCAGTGTCAAGAATGGTGGAGAGCAATCATAATGTAACCTTTGATTGCAAATATCACGTTGTATTTTGTCCGAAATATCGTCGGAAGGTTCTCTTTCCTCCTATCGATAGTAGATCAAGGAGTTGTTTTTGGAAAAAGCAGAGGAGTTGAAGGCGGAGATCTTGCAGATGGAAGTCATGCCCGATCATGTGCATTTGCTGGTCAAGTGTGATCCTCAATTCGGAATTCACAAGGTTGTGAAACA
Source organism: Paenibacillus elgii (assembly GCA_042219835.1). Classification (GTDB taxonomy): domain Bacteria; phylum Bacillota; class Bacilli; order Paenibacillales; family NBRC-103111; genus Paenibacillus_G; species Paenibacillus_G elgii_A. The sequence goes on along the minus strand of JBHJMN010000029.1, from coordinate 78,811 downwards.
ACTGAAGGGCTATACGTCCAAAGTGCTCCGATCAGAATGTAAAACGTTAACTTCACGGTTGCCGTCTTTGGACAACTCCTATTTTGTTGCTACTGTAGTACATAGAAGCACAAAAAGGTAGGTGAGAAAATGCACAAAGCATTCAAATTCAGGTTGTATCCAACACCGGAACAGCGGACGTTAATCAACAAAACGATAGGATGCGCCCGGGTCGTCTTCAATCACTTCCTTGCCCGCCGAAAAGAAGTGTATGAAAACGAACAAAAGACACTGGGCTACAACACCTGTTCAGCGGAGTTGACCGCACTGAAAAGCGAAAAAGAATGGCTCAAAGAAGTCGATAGCACCGCTTTGCAGCGGAGTCTACGGGCGCTGGATGAAGCCTATCAAGCGTTTTTCCGGAAGCAGAACGACTTCCCGAAGTTCAAAAGCAAGCACCATGTCAGCCAAAGCTATACATCGGTTAACAACGGAACGATTCGTGCTGTAGGGAACAACTTGCGGCTGCCTAAGCTTGGGGAGGTTCCATTCGCCAAGTCGCGGGAAGTGGGCGGCAGGATTCTTTCAGCGACGATCCGCCGCAATCCAAGCGGTAAATACTTTGTATCCTTGCTTTGCGAGACGGAAGCGAAGCCGTCATGATTTTCTCCACAAACTGTCAACCAGGCTGATTCACGAAAACCAAGTCATCGGTTTGGAAGACTTGCAAGTGGAGAATATGGTCAAGAACCACAAGCTGGCAAAAAGTATATCCGATGCAAGCTGGGGGAAGTTTCGCGCCATGATGGAGTATAAAGCGAAATGGTATGGGCGAGTGGTGACGATCATCGGCAAATCGTTCCCATCGAGCCAACGATGTTCATGCTGCGGACATAGAAACCCGGAAGTAAAGAATCTGAATTTGCGGGAATGGAACTGTCCGGAATGCGGTATAACCCACGACAGAGACGTGAATGCGGCGCGAAACATCCTGCAAGAAGGATTACGATTGCTCGGGTAAGCGGGCAAACTGTGGGACACACAGGGATAGCTTGGATATGAAGCTGGCGGTAGCTGGCTGCTCTCAAGAATCCCCTGCCTTTAGGCATGGGGAGTTGTCAAAACTATACTTCCGAAGAAGAAGGTGGCAGAATGACCATTTATATCGCGCTGTTGCGAGGAATTAACGTGGGCGGACACAATAAGATCAAGATGGCTGAATTGAAGCGCACGCTGGAAACGATGGGCCTGCATCGGGTCCAAACGTATATTCAAAGCGGCAATGTCCTGTTCGAATCGGAAGAGAGCCCGGAGACGCTGCGCCTGCGGATCGAAGAGGAGATTAGAGCGGTTTTCGGCATTTCGATCACCGTTGTCTTAAGGATGGCCGAGGAGTTGGAGCGAATCATTGCAGATTGCCCTTATGCGGCTATCTCCTTGGCGGAAGGCGAAAGCATCCACATCTCCTTATTGACCGAAGCGCCGCCGCAGAAGGTGGTCGACCTATTATCCGCCAGCGAACGAGATAACGATGAATACTACATCCACGGACGCGAGATTTATTTCTTGTTCCGTCAAAGCATACTGGATTCCAGGCTGGCAAAACATTTGAACAAGCTAGGCGATATGGTAACCACGCGCAACTGGAATACAATGAACAAACTGGCCGCGCTGGCGAAGGCGATGCGGGCTTAACGGGCGCTCGGGCACCGCCGTACGGTACGGCATCGCAGATTGGGCCGGAGCTGCTCGTCCGGAACAAGTCGGGGGCCAGCGCCCGCATATTTGCACCTTACGAAGCGATGTTATCCAACCACACAAGTAGAAGGGGAGATGAATCATGAGTAAATACGCCATGTTTGGAAAATTGACGGCCCACCCGGGGAAACGGGAAGAGCTTGCGAAGATGATGCTGGAAGCCGATACGCTGAACGACATGGAAGGCTGCATCTATTATATTCTGCATGAAGCTGAAGAAGATCCGGACGTTTTGTGGATCACGGAGCTGTGGGAGAGTCAGGAGGCGCATGCCGCGTCGCTGAAGAACGAAAAAGTGCGCGAGCTCATCGGGCACTGCCGGCATTTGATTGCGGAAGTCGGCGGCGTAAAGGTCCGGCCGATTGGGGGAAAAGGGTTTTGATTAGGAAGTAGCAACAATATTCAGTAACTAAGCCCATAACGCCTTCCAAGTAACCCCATTTGGAAGGCAAAAAGCTGTTATCGAATCAACAACTCCATTTTTGAAACAACCTCAGTCAACGTCTTATCTGGAACTTTACAGATGAAAGTTGCCAGTCGGGACTGCCAGTCGAGACTTTTCGCCTGATCGGAAAGAATTACCCCCTCAATAGGCAAATCCTGCGGAATGATGACCTCGAATGGATAGCCCTTGCACATACGTATTGGTTACTATGACTCCCGTCCTTGTGGCCCGCCAGTAGAAACCTCTTTATGGAGATTTTCCGGCGTAACCTGGGCAAGAAGTTCATCCCGAGTGGACGACTTCGGCTTAATTACAAGGTGACCATCTTCCACGTCTAGATCGACCTCGGAGCCTTCCTCAAGTCCCACCTTCAAGGCAAGGGACCTCGGGATGCGAATGCCCAAGCTGTTTCCCCATTTTTGAACCTGAAACATGGAACCGCCCCCAACTAAAAAGTATATACATTAAAGTAAAATCGAGGTCTGGTGTTTGTGTGAGATATGATAAACCAGTTGCAGATTTGTTAATATGCTGTGACTTAACATTTCGATTACTCTCATCTATCCATAAGGTCAAAGAGATTTACATATTCAATAGCACTTTCAGCAATCTCTAATGCCGCGGAACTTTCAATCACTTAATCCGTTGTATGAATCCTAGCACGTATTCCTTATCTTCATCGCTCAAGCTGCGAATCGCTTGAAATAACTTCAGATCCAACTCGTCTAATGGCGGAACCATGGTCCGATGCTCCGGGTGAACTATCCGCCACCTACGCTTTGTTTAGAGGTGGGGGCTTCTAAGGTAATCGTACCCAGCGATACGAAATTTACTTAGCTATCGAGCCTGTTCCATGCTCTATATATGATTATGCTAACATTCGCAATCCTTCACGCTTGATATTGATCGAAGCATTCCAGTCTCGATCTGCTACAAAACCACAATTGCAGTGGAATGAGCGCTCAGAAAGAGATAGAGACTCCTTCACTTGACCGCAACTTGAACACGTTTTGGATGAGGGAAACCACTTATCTATTTTGATAAGCCTTTTCCCTTGTTCCTCTAACTTGTATTGGAGAAATGTCGTGAACATGCCCCATGCATTATCGGCAACGCTTTTGCCGAAATAAAGGGTTTGTGACATTCCTTTCATGTTGAGATCTTCGATAACTACGCAATCATACCGTTTCGCTAATCTGTGCGATTCCTTATGTAGAAAGTCTTTTCGCCCGTTTGCAATTCTTTCGTGTAGTTTTGCAATTTTCAATCGCTGCTTATGCCAACGACTAGAACCTTTCTTTATGCGTGACAGAATACGCTGTTCCTTCGCTAATTTTTCCAAGGCTCGTCGATAGAAATGAGGGGAATTGGCTGTCTTCCCCTCTTCACTTTCAACAAATAAGCCGTTCATGGAAAAATCCAAGCCAACAACAGCTTGTACTTCTTTTGGTACAGGTTGATGTTCGTATTCGGTAAGAATAGAAATATAGTATTTTCCTGTTTTTGTTCGAGAAACCGTACAAGACTTGATGACCTGATGTGACGGAATTTTTCGATGTTGCTTCATTTTTACAAGTTTCAATTTCGGTAATTTGATATAGCCATCCAAGAGCATGATGTTCCCGTTGACCACGTTCGTTGTATAGGACTGCTTTGTTTTGCGACTTTTGAACTTCGGAAATTCAGCACGTCTGGAAAAGAAGTTTTGGTATGCCTTTTGCAGATGGAGCTGAGCGTTTGCTAAGGCTAGGCTATCTACTTCCTTTAGCCAAGGGTGCTCACTCTTGTATTTCGCAGGTGTAGGTAACTTTTGTTTCTTCAATGCATCTTGATCATCCTTGAATTGCTTGTAGGTTTCCTTTCGTTCAGCCAACATTTTGTGATAAACAAAACGAACGCAACCGAAGGTTTTTGCAAGCAGTTGTTCTTGTTGAGACGTTGGGTACAATCGGAACTTATAGGCCTTGTTTGCTATGCCCAGTCACCTCACTTCATCCCCTGATTTTCGATATATTTCTTTATCACTTCAAGAGGTGCGCCACCTGTTGTAAGTAAGCAAAAACTTCTTGACCAAAAGTATTCTTTCCAAAGTTTATTTCTCACTTGTGGAAACTCTTTTTTTATCAGCCTCGAGCTTGCACTTTTATACGCATTGATGAATTTTGACAATTCGGTGTTCGGGTGTGCTTTGAACAAAATATGCACATGGTCCAACTCATGATTCCATTCGACTAAGGATATATTATAGTTTTCACCTAATCGAACAAACATTTCTTTCCCATAGTCAGATAGGGTATCATCCATCACTTTTCTACGATATTTTACAACCAAAACAAGATGGTAATACAGAGAGAACACCGAATGATTATTGTTGTCTAATTTCACTGATATAACAGCCTTTCTTTTATATAAGACTGATTATATCTCATCATAGAAAATATGGCAATAAAAAAGACCTTAGGCTTCGCCTACCGAAATTCATCCCCCACTTTCATCAAGCTTCGCAAGATTTAGAAGTGGGAGACTTCTTTCGGAGGGAAGTTAAATAATCTGTGGTCACTTCAAAGACTTGTGCAAGCTTAACCAATGTTTCGGTATCCGGATCACGTATCCCTTACTCCCAATTGGCGTAAGTGCTGCTGCGTTTGATACCTAATCGTTCGGCAAGTACGGACATAGATCGTCACCTCACATTTCATCAACATGTAACAATAAAACAACGGCCCTCTTACAGCACACCGTCTGCAAAAGGGCCGTTCGCCTACTTCTTATTAATCCACGCCGACACGGATTCCAGCAAATCGTTTTCTTTGTCCTCCGCGCCGCGGTCGAACTGCTCGACCAGCTTGTTCAGCCTGCCGGTTTGGTAGCCGTAGTCATACATGGCCGCGGCTACGATCGAGAGGCGCAGGTCGCCGTCGCTGGCATCGGCATACCGGCTCATGAGCTGCTTCAGGAAGCGCTCGTTCTCTACTTCGATGACCGCGGCTTCGGAAATATCCGCTTTCAGCTTATTCTCGAATTTCAAGAGCACGTGCTCGTGGAACCTGATCAGCTTCTCCATATGGCGGTCGAATTCCCGGTCGAGCTCCGGAGTGCGGGACGCTTGAAAATAATGCTCCTCCACGGCTTCCAGCACTTCCATCCCTTTGTGCAGCGTGTGCAGCATTTGCTTGTAGACGACCAAATGGCGGGCCTCGCTGAATTTGGCGCGCTTGAGCTTATGCAGCTCTTCTTCTAACAGTGTGTACTTGTCCGTCAGCGATTTGAGCGCTCCTTCGAGCGCCTGCTTTTCGTCGCGGAACACGCTTTCCTTGATCTCGTCCGATATGACCGTGCGCAGCAGCAGAGACATTTTGAAGAAGATCGATTCGATCTGATTCACGAACTGAACTTTGGGACGGGGAGGGAAGAACGTAATGTTGATCAAAAACGCCGAGCCGATCCCGATTAAGCTGAGCAAAAACCGGTTTAGCGCGAAATCCCACTGCCCGGACGCTTCCATAACAGCAATGACAGTCACCAGTGTCAGGCCGACGGTTTCTTCCATTTTGAGCTTCAGGCAGATCATAATGGCAAGGATACAAGCAATACCGACCGCGATCGGGTCATTCGAGAAAATCATACCGGCAACCAAGGCCAGCACGGCCCCTAGCGTATTCGTTTGCAGTTGTTCGAGGAAATAACGCCACGAGCGGTAAATGGATGGCTGCATGGCAAAAATCGCAGCGACTCCAGCGATCACAGGGGGTGTGTACCCGACCAATACGCTAATATACAGTGCTAGGGTAACCGCAAACCCCGTCTTCAGCACGCGGGCTCCAAATGTCACAGCCATCCCTCCTTTTAAAATAGAAGTATTCACGACTATCTTACACGGAATCCCGGCTTGTTGGCAAAATGAAATTGATAGGTTGCCCGGATAGAAATGAATGAAAAACTTGTAATCGGCCTCGCGGCGGGAATGATGCTTGGATCGGTGGCAACAGCATTTGCAGCGGAAGATATCGTGTACGAAGGTACGGCTTACTTGCCGGTGCGCGAGATCGGGAAGTTAACAGGCTACAACGTATCGTTTAATGAACAGACCCAAACGATTGAATTGGCTAACGTTACGGCCGCGACGAGCTCCATTCCCGCGAAGACTCAAGATCCGGGAGCGCGTTTCGGCCGTATCGGAATTGGGTGGCGAATGGGTTAACGGCTACAAACGCAAAATCAAGTTGAACGGGAAGGAATATACGTTAAAAGCGGGCCCGGGAGAGGTCGCAGATATGTCGGGACAATTCAGGTTGAGACTCAACCGGGATTGTCCTTTTTGCTACGACCAACGCCGCATGAAATTGCCCGCTGCACTCTTTCCCATCCAGCCGGCATGGTAAAAATTTTGCACAACTCGGTCAGAATCGTCCGCAGCGCGGGGATCGCCGCCTCTTATATAGTAAGAATCAACGATAGTATTGTTCACTTACAGGGGTGATAACGATGGAGACAAACAAGCTTTCAAACCGGACGCCGGGCGTCGCGGAAAAATCCAAGTGGAACAATTCCAAGAAGGAAGCGCTGGTCGGCTGGCTGTTTCTGGCTCCCGAATTTATCGGGATCGTGCTGCTTTACGTATTTCCGGTCTTGTTCTCGCTATATCTCAGCTTCAGCGATTGGAACTTGGTCGGGGGGATTTCTTCGATTAAATTCGTCGGACTCGAGAACTTTGCGAAGCTCTTCGATGACGAGAAAGTGCTGATGGCGCTCAAAAACAACTTGATTTACACGGTACTCACGGTGCCGGTCGGCATGCTTCTCGCCTTGCTTCTCGCCGTGCTTATTCATTCGCGCGTTTACGGGAAAAGCTATTTTAAAGTCGCTTTTTTCATCCCGTACATTTCGTCGCTCGTCGCGCTTGGAGCGGTATGGAGCGCATTGTACCATCCGTCGAAAGGGCCGATCAACCAGTTTCTGATCAGCCTCGGCATCACGGACCCGCCCAAATGGCTGGCGGATTCGAACTACTCGCTGCTCTCGATCATTATTATTGCGATCTGGGCCGGCATCGGCTACCAGATTGTCATTTACTTGGCGGGCCTGACGAACATTCCCGAAGAAATGTACGAAGCGGCCAGCATCGACGGCGCCTCGCCTTGGCATAAGTTCACGAAGATCACGCTGCCGCTGCTCGGGCCGACGACGTCCTTTTTGTTCATCACGCTGCTGATGTCGTCGTTCAAGGTGTTCGACCTTGTCGCCTTCATGACCGGCGGGGGACCGAACGATTCTTCGACGGTGATCGTCTTCCGCATCTACGAGGAAGGCTTCCGCAATTTCAAGATGGGCTACGCTTCCGCGATTTCCTGGCTCCTGTTCGCGATTGTCGGACTGGCGACGCTAGCCACTTGGCAGCTCCAGAAGCGCAAAGTACATTACTAGAGAGGAGTAGAAGGGTATGCCTGCACGAAAATTCGATCTCACTAAATGGCTCCTGACAATCCTTCTCGGAGCGTTCTCCGTATTGTTCCTGGTTCCGCTAATCTGGATGATCTCGGCCGCCTCGAAGTTCGAGAAGGACGTCATGGAATTCCCGATCCGCTGGATTCCGACGGATTGGAACTTTATCGGCAACTTTCAAGAGGTGTGGCTGGGCAAGGTGCCGTTCTATCTCTTTTACTTGAATTCGCTCAAGCTGGCGCTGATCATGACGGCGTGCACGATCTTTTTCTCGTCGATGGCGGCGTTCGCGTTCACGAAGCTGCGTTTCAAGGGCCGGGATCTCGCTTTCGGCGTGCTGCTTACGTTCATGGTCATTCCCGAGCAGGCGACGCTCGTGCCGCGCTATCTTCTGATGAAATGGCTGCATATGTACAACACGCACGAAGGCATGGTTCTGATGGGCATGTTCTCGATCTACTTCACGTTTTTGCTTCGGCAGTTTATGATGGGGATTCACAACGATTTTATCGAGGCGGCCAGAATCGACGGCGCGGGTTATTTTAAAACGTACTGGAGCATCATCTTGCCGCTTTGTAAGCCGATTTTGGCGACGGTCGGCATCATCAAGTTCATCTGGACGTGGAACGATTACCAGACGCCGCTTATTTTTCTGATCAACAAAGGTCTGTATACGATCCCGCTGGGGATGCAAATGTTCAAGGACGAATTCGCCGACAACTACGCGGTCATCATGATGGCTTCGCTTTCTGCGATTCTGCCGCTGCTGATTATTTTCGTCGTGCTCCAGAAGCAGGTCATTAACGGCATCGCGCTCGGCGGGGTCAAGGGATAAAGGTCAAAATATTGCACGGGACAGGCAAAAATTAGACACATCGTTTTGAGTGGGAAAGCTTTAGAATGCAGCTATAGAGACCTACATCATCATGACCCGAGGGGGAGTTCACATGAAGAAAACAAGCGCGTTGCTGTTGAGCGGAGCGGTACTTGCGGTTTCCGTACTGAGCGGTTGCGGCCAAGGGGCGGAGAAGCAGGAAGCGTCCGGCGAAGGCGGAAAGAAGAATGTGACGCTGAAATATTACAACTGGGATAACGAGGTCATGGGCGCGACGACCAAAGCGCTCATCGATCAATTCCAAGCGAAATATCCGAACATCAAAGTCGAGTCCGTGCCGCTCGTGCCGGGCAACTCGGTAGAGACGCTCAAGAAGCTGGACGTAACGATGTCCTCCGGCGAGCAGATCGACCTGGTACTGTTCCCGAGCATCGACGAGACGCTGGCCCGCGCGGCGCAAGGCGTGCTAGCTCCTTTGGACGATATGTACGCTAAAGAGAACGTGAAGCCGGAAGAAGAGTACTACGTCAATCCGAAATACAAAGGCAAAAACTACGCTGCGATGTACCAGCGCAGCAACTGGATCGTCTTGCTGAACCAGAAGGCGCTCGACGAAGCGAAGCTGCCGGTTCCGGAGATCGGCTGGACCTGGGATGACTTCCGCGAATACGCGAAGAAGTTGACCAAAGGCGAAGGCAACAACAAACGATATGGTGCTTACTTCCATAACTGGGGCGACTACGCCAACCCGATTTTGTTCAACGAGAAGCAGAACGCGTTCCTGAAGGAAGACGGCACGACCCAATTCAACGATCCGTCGACGCTGACGTTCTTCAACCTCCGCCGCGCGATGGAGAAAGAAGACAAGTCCACGACGCCGTTCGCCGATGTCGTAGGCGCGAAGCTGGCGTACCGGACGGAGTTCTTCAACGAAAAAGCGGCGATGCTCGTGACGGGCAGCTGGATGGTTGCCGACTCGGCCGACGTGCAGAAGTATCCGCATAACTTCAAAGTGGCGTTCGCGCCGGTGCCGCGCTCCTCGAAGGATGCGGAGCTCGGTCAAACGAGCATCGGCGGACAGTTCATTTCCGTCGCGGCCGGATCGAAGTACAAGGACGAAGCGTATCAGTTCATCCGTTTCATGACGACGAATACGTCGGATGCGAAGAAGGAACTGTCCGGCTGGAAGAAAGCCGATGACAAGAAGATCATCGAAGGCGCGATCGCGAAAAGCAAGGATCTCTTCAACACCGACTCGCTTGACAAAGCGCTGTTCGACAAACGCATTCACGCGCCGGCTCCGTCCGAGGTCGTTGCGCCGTATGCGCCGCAGCTGAAGAAAGTGCTCGAAGACGGCTTCAGCGCGTTCATTCTGGACGGCAAGTCTGCCGAGGACGCCCAAAAGCAAATGGTCGAGCAGGCGAACAAAATCATCAAAGAGAACAGCAAAAAATAGTCAGGGAAAGGGCGCCGCAGGGCGTCCTTTCTTTGCGCCGGGACCCGATATGACGCATGAGTTCTATGATACAATAGGGGTAGGAAAGAAAGGGGAGCTTTTTGACACCATGAACAGCATGTTTCAATTTTCCTACTACCGGCGTATTCAGCTCTCGTTTCTGATTCTCATTTTGCTGCCGATCGTCATCGTGTCCGTATTTTTGCTGTCCATGACGCGGGATGCGGTAATGGACAAAATTCGCCTGACCAACCAGTCGGTCGTCGACGTGATGGCGAAGGATATTACGAAGACGATCGACGATCTGACGTATGCGTCGAATTTTTTCATACAAGACCCGAGCGCGAGGGCTCTGCTTCGCAGCTTCACCCATACCCGGCAAATCGCCAGCTTTGCCGATTACCAGAGACAGCAGCACATTCAGGATTTTTTCGGCCTGGTGCTGGCGAAGACGCTTAACACGGACATCCGGATGTTTCTGGTCAACGGCGAGGGCTTCATCATCCCATCCAGCGAGTTCGACCAGCTGGCTCCGTTCCGGCAGCACTGGGAGCAGCTCCGGTCCCAGGTCGACCCTGATACGCCGAAGCGGCTTCAATGGCTGAGCCGCGTCCAAACCGAAGGAGGCAAGGGGGAGCCGGTTTATTACGCGGCCAGGGTCATCCGGGACCCGGCGGACAACGCTTATTTGGCTACGCTCTACATCGGCATTACGAATCCGTACTTCGAGAAGCTGTTCCGGCAGGCGGCCACCGGCGCTTTTGCGCTATACGATGAGGAAGGCGGACTGATCGCGGGGGACGCTTCTGTTCAGTTCGGCGGCGGAAGTCCGTCCGACCAAGCGCTGCGGAGCGAAGCGGTGCTATCCAAGACCGGCTGGAAAATGATCTACGAGACGCCCGATCAAGAAGTGGCCGGGCAAATTTATAAAATCTTTTATATCGCGATGCTGTTCGTTATTCCGTTCTTCGCGCTGTTCTTTATTGTGTCGCTGCTGCTGGCCAAACGGCTGCACCGGCCGATTCGGAAGCTGGACTTCATGGCGAAGCAGTTCAGCCAAGGAAACCGCCTGATCCGGTTTCAGGGCAAGGGCAAGGATGAGATTGCGCAGCTCGGACAGACGTGGAACCGGATGCTCGACGAGATCGAGCAGCTCATTACGAACATTGAGCAGGAGCAGGAGCAAAAGCGCGTCATCGAATTGCAGGCGCTGTTCGCGCAAATCCGGCCGCATTTTTTGATCAATACGCTCAATTCGATCAAATGCAGCCTGATTCTGGACGGCGACCGTCGGCACAGCCGCCAGATCGATGCGCTGATGAGCCTGCTGCGGGCGTACATGAAGGTGAACGAGCCGACCTCCTTGGCCGCTGAATGCAAGCTGCTCGAGCATTATATGGACATTATGCGGCTGCGCAGCGAGCTACATGTCGAGCTGAAGGTAACGTTGGCTCCTGAGACAGCCGAATTCGAGGTGCCAAAGCTGCTGCTGCAGCCGATCGTCGAGAATGCGCTGCTGCACGGGTTCGCCGAGAAGCTGGACGATGCAAGAATCGACATTGGCGCCGAGCGGCTGGACTCGCGTCTTGAGATCCGGGTGACGGATAACGGCGAGGGGATGCCGGACGAAGAGCGGGAGGCGCTGAACCGGATGCTGGAGGGACCCGAGACGGACAAGCCGCAGACGTACCGGCGGGTCGGACTGATCAACGTGCTGCAGCGGCTTCGGCTGACGTACGGGCCGGATGCGACGATGAAGCTTCGGGCGAACCCGTCCGGGGGCCTAACCGTTATTTTGAATATGCGGGCCTGACGAGCGACTATGGACAATGGGAGAGGATTAATCATGTACAAAGTCCTGATCATCGACGACGATGTGCCGATGCTGAAGTATTTGAAGCAGCTGATCGATTGGAACGCGCTCGGCTTGCAGATCGTCGCGGATACGTACTCCAGCGTCAAGGCGCTGCGGCTGTTCGATGAGCTCCGGCCGGACCTTGTCTTGTCGGATATTGGGCTGCCGCAAATGGACGGGCTGGAGCTGGCTTCGGAAATGCGGCGGCGGCGGCCGGAGGTGCGGGTGTTATTTCTGACGTGTCATGAAGACTTCCACTATGCACAGAAGGCGCTTAAACTGAGCGTCGACGATTACCTGATCAAAGACGAGCTGACGGCCGAGCAGTTAACGCAAAGCTTGGAGAAATCCGTGAGGCTCATTCGCGCGGCGAAAGCGCAGACGGAACAGCTGACGTACCGCGAGGATTGGAGCCGGCATGCCAATGTGCTGCGGGATTCATTTTTCAAGCAGCTGCTGCGCGGCGGAGAAGCCGCTTACCTGACCGATTCCGCCGGACGGCTCGGCCTCGTCTGGGACCAGCCGTCGTTTTTGCTGGCGCTCGGCTACGTGTCGTATTACGACGTGCTCTCGCGCTACGCACACAAGGACCTGCCGCTCATCCGTTACGGCGTCGCGAATATTGCGGCCGAGCTGGCGGGCGAGTTCGAAGGCATCACGACCTTCAACGACGGCGAAGGGTTGGCCGTGCTGTTCAATTATCGGCCATCCTTGAAGTGGAACGCGCAGGAGCATTTGCTGGCATTTCTGGCGAAGCTCCAGGCCAAATGCAAGGAGTTTCTCGGCGTAGGCACGACGTTCTTCGTCAGCGCGGGTGCGGATAAGCTGGCGGTTACGGAGATTGGCGCGGCTCATCGCCGCATGGTAGCAGAGAGCTACACCGCTTTCTACACGGAGCATCCGGTGACCGTGCTGCCCGCGGCCGGTTTGTCGCAAGCGTATCATCCGGGTGCCGGGGGGTTCGATCAGGAGTACGCCGAATTGTCCCAGGCGGTTCGGGATCACGACGAGGCGCTGCTGGAGAAAGCGCTGGCGGACATCCGGCGGTCGGCGCTGCAGCTGAAGCCGGAACCGGCGTCGTTCGTGCATCAGTGCGCGGACAGGCTGCGGCTCGTCGAGCTCCAATACCGGGCGTTCAGCGGCGAGACGCTGTACGCCTGCCTGCAGCAGACGCTCACGCTCGGTGACGCACTCGGGCTGATGGGGCTGAAGCTGCGGCAGATTATGAACGGCCGACGGATCGGGGAGCCGCAGACGAGCAAGGAGCCGAAGCTGCAGACGATCGACCAGTACATTGCGCAGCATTTGGCGGAGACGATCACCTCGATCGATATTGCGACGCATTTGTACTTGAACCCAAGTTATTTTTCAAGGTACTTTAAGAAGCTCTCCGGCGAAAATTTCACGGATTACGTCCATCGGTACAAGATGAAAATCGCCGCCGATCTGCTGGAGAAGACGAAGGATTCCATCGAGGTCGTCGCGCTGCGCTGCGGTTATTCGGACCGGACGTACTTCTCCAAGGTGTTTAAAAAATACATCGGCGTCACGCCCGGGGAGTACAAGTCGAGGTCCGGTATGATGTAGCGGGGCGCTTGCAGAACACACATCAAACGAGAGGAAGATCAAACGTGGCGACTCATGCCGATGACCGAGACTATTGGCTGCAAACGATGCAGCGCATCGCGAAGCCGGTGCTCGAAACGCTGTCGCAGCGCAAGCTGAGAGAGCGGATGCCGGTGGAGGCGAAGCTGGACGACCGGGAGCTGTACACGTATCTGGAAGCATACGGCCGGATGCTCGCAGGCATCGCGCCGTGGCTGGAGCACGGCCCGAGGACGGGAGCGGAGGGAGAGCTGCGCCGCGAATACGTCCGGCTGGCGCAGCTGGCGATGGATGCGGCGACCGATCCGCAGTCGCCGGACCGGATGAACTTCTCCGAGGGCTACCAGCCGATTGTGGATGCGGCCTTTCTGGCCCATGCGATTTTGCGGGCGCCGACGGCGTTGTGGGGCGGGCTGGACGATCGTGTCAAGGCGAACGTGAAGGAAGCGCTGAGAGCGACCCGTTCCCGGAAGCCGTGGTTCAACAACTGGCTGCTGTTCGCGGCCATGATCGAAGCGGCGCTCTGCGTCATCGGCGACGACGCGTGGGACCCGATGCGGATCGATTACGCGCTGAAGCAGCATGAGCAGTGGTATCTCGGCGACGGCATGTACGGCGACGGACCTCATTACCATGCGGATTACTACAACAGCTTCGTCATTCAGCCGATGCTGCTTGATCTTCTGGATACGGTCGGCGACCGCTATCCCGAATGGGCGGGCCTGCGGGAGCGTGTTCAGCAGAGGGCGGTGCGTTACGCCGCCGTGCAGGAGCGGTCCATTTCGCCGGAGGGGACGTTTCCCGTTGTCGGACGTTCGCTCGCTTACCGCTTCGGCGCGTTCCAGCTGCTGGCCCAGATGGCGCTGCGCGAGCAGCTGCCTGACGATGTCGCGCCGGCCCAAGTGCGCTGCGCGCTGACCGCGGTGATGCGCCGCATGATCGAAGTGCCTGGCACGTTCGGTGCGGGCGGCTGGCTGACGATCGGCTTCTGCGGACATCAGCCGGAAATCGGGGAGCCGTACATCTCCACCGGCAGCTTGTACTTGTGCGCCACCATTTTCCTGCCGCTCGGGCTTTCTCCGGATCGCCCATTCTGGCAGGTCGAAGCGTCGGACTGGACGTCGCGCAAAGCATGGTCCGGGGGGTATACTCCGGCAGACCATGCGCTGGAATAACTTAGCCATCGCCGGAAGCCGCCCCCGGCATGATTGTGAGAACCTAAAAAGCCGTATTCCGCAAGCAGGAGGTTCCCTCCTCTTATGGAATACGGCTTTTCGAATCTACGTGGCGCGCGAATAGGCTTCCTGGGCTTTGCGGCGGCTCTGTGCTTCCACGGCTTTCTTGGTCAGCGCGTTCAGCGGTCTTTCGACCCAGCGGTACACGGTAAGGCACAGAAGCAGTCCCGACAGAAAACAAAGTGTGACCGTAAGCGCCGGACCGATCCGCTCCACCGCATTCGCGGCCCGCGCCAGCTTAAAGGTGACCGACATCATCGGCAGACTGGCGAGCAGGATCGAATAGGAGGCGTTCCCGCACAGCGCGAGCGGCTTCAGCCAGCGGTATACCGGGACTTTCCACGTCGTTACCCCGACCAGCACCAACGCCGATCCGAACGTATGCAGCAGATCCGTATACCGCAGACCGGCCTGCTCGAACCGCAGCACCCAGAGAATTGCGTAGACGGCGCCGCCCCCCGCGATCCACCATAGGCTGTGGCCGAGCGAACGCTTGTGGACGAGATAGGCTACGAGCATTCCGGCGAAAAACTCTAAATGTGCCTCGTTAAACAAAAATTGCTCCAGCAGCCCTGACTTCACCTGAATCCACCCGATCTCGTTCAGGGCAATGATCGTCAACCACCCCGAATAGATCGCGGCGACGGTTTTTTCCTTCAAGAGAAACAGCAAGGAGAACATCAGATAAAACCATACGACGTATGTCAGCGACCAAGCGACGCCGAGAATGGGCGCTTGAGCCTGCGGCCACAGCAGCATCGATTTAAAAATGACTGCGGGATTGCGCTCATAGCCGAAGCCGAACGACGGGACCAAAAAATAGATCGGGACGACCGCAGCCGTCATAAGCCAATATAATGGATAAATGCGGTAGAATCGTTTCAGCAGAAACGTTCCGAATAATTCCTTCCTTCCGAATTGTTCGCGGTACAGCGTGAACATTAAATAACCGGTTAAAGCGAAAAAAAACGTATAGGCTCCCGAACGTCCCATTTCGCTGATCCCGAGATAATTGTATCCGAAATAATGCTGGCCCGTTTGCGAAGCGTGAAACAGCATCACCAGCAGAACGGCAACGCCGCGGGCCGCTTGAATATAAAAGAAATTGTGTTTCCGCTCCATTCCGTCCAGCCTTTCTTGCATAGAATGCCTGCTTTTTATAGGATTATGGCAGACAAGTATGAAAAAATCATGACATGAACCTGAATGCAAACTGAAAATGGACACCTCCGCCTGCTTCGCAATCACAGCGGAGGTGTCCCCTATTTCCATGCCTGAGCCAGGTTACCGGACTTTGGCGCGTCCGACCAGCACGGTAAAGTCCGAGGTAACGTCCCGGATCGCCAGCCGCAGCACCCGCTGAATCTGCTCATCCCGGGCTCCCCACGACAGCGGCGTCATCTGGACCAGAGGCTCGAGTTGCTCCTTTTGCAAAGTGACGTCATATCGTATCTGTCGTTCATCCAAGATGTCGAAATGGCGCATGAAGAGCGCCCTTGTCTTTGCGTTAGAATAAGCTTGCTTGGGCGAACGATCATACAAGACGTGCCGCAACTGCCGCAAATGCTCGCTGCCCGGAATGACCTTGATCAAGAGGCCGTCCTTGCGCAGCAAGCGGCTGAATTCCCAATAATTCGAAGCGGATAATACGTTCAGGATGACATCGAACGACCGGTCCTGAAAAGGACTTCGCGCCAGATCGCCCACGCACCAGATGAAGTCCGCATACTCTCTCGCGGCAATCGCGACGCCTTCCTTGGACAGATCGAGCCCAGCGCCGAGGAAGCCGGCAGACGTCGCATGCTTCCATACTTCAGAAAGCTTGGCTAAATGAGAGCCCTCGCCGCATCCGGCATCCAGTACGGTGATCGGCCCCAAGCGGCCGCCGCTTATATTCGCAAGCATCGTCTGACCAATTTGCCCGATCAAAGGATGAAAAAAACCGCTTCGACACACGAGGTTCCGGGCTTCGAACATCGCTTTTCCATAATCACTTTTGACGGCCTTCGTTAATAACGAAATATAGCCGGGCTTCGCGGTATCAAAGCCATGCCGTTTCCGGCAAAGCAGCGTTCGATTTTCGTTCATTTCCATAGCAAGCCCGCAGACGGGACATTGAAACAGAGAGCTGTACCGGCCGATCAATCGGGCGGCTGCATCGATTTTTTTCAACACCAAAAAACACCTCGTTCATTCGATTTCGTTGAATGAAAAAGGCACAGCACAAAGAAACCCGTCCCATTGCTTGAAAAAAATGGGGGGTTGCCTGTTCTGCACCTCACATTAACGATAACGAATGAACTGGATGATCACGGAATTCGCTCTCCTTTATAACGAACGTAGCTTTTCCATAAGCTCTTCAGAAAGTATAGCACGGCCCGCCGGTTCAGTCGAATCAGTCCTTCCGCTTGAACCACCAGAACATCCCCGCTCCGATGGCGAACATGACGCCGAACACGAAGAAGTACCCGCCATGCGCGGGCAGGAACCGGGCGGACAAGCTCCTGCCTTGTACGGCAGCTACGGACGGATCGTGACCCGCGTGCCGATGGGGACAAGGCGGGCAAGCGACAGCACGTCCTCGTTGTACATGCGGATGCAGCCGTGAGAGACGGCATGACCGATGGACGCCGGGTTATTCGTACCGTGGATGCCGTAATGCGGGCGGGACAGGCCCATCCAGAAGGCGCCGAACGGTCCGCCCGGATGGGGCGCCTTGTTTACAATGCTGTACTCGCCAACGGGCGACTGTGTCAGCATTTTGCCGATGGCGATCGGATACGAATGGATCACGCGGTCGCCTTCCAGCAGATGAAGCATCCGCTGTGACAAATCGACGATAATGCGGTATGGCATGGGGAGCAGCTCCTTCGCAGAAGTTTCGCAAGTATGCTACTACCATATGCACGGGAGCCTATCGGGGCGACGAACAGAAATCCGGTTGTGGATATAAAACAAATTAAAGCCAATTAAAAGAATAGCAACACAATAACTTAACGTGTATTTAATATGTATTTTACAAAACTCTCTTATAGTTAGGATAACGGGCCAAGCCCAAGGTGTCATACCCAATTAAAGGAGAGAGGTTGACGTGAAAAAGTTTTTATCGCTTATGATGATCCTCATGCTGGCGATTTCCATGCTGCTGGCCGCTTGTGGAAAAACAGAGCCTGAGCCAAAGGGGCAAGCTGCGGGAGCAGGCAATACCGGGAGTGCCGCCGCCGATGCGGGCATCGATACGAAAAGCAAAGAACTGACGGTTTATACCGCGCTGGAAGACGATCAGATCAAAAAATATTTGGAGACGTATAAAGCGAAGTACCCTGATGTGAAGCTGAACATCGTCCGCGATTCGACGGGTATCATTACGGCGAAGCTGGTCGCCGAGAAGGATAACCCGCAAGCCGACGTCGTGTGGGGGCTTGCCGCAACGAGCTTGCTCGTGCTGGATCAGAACGGAATGCTCGAAGGGTATTCGCCGCAGGGCGTAGACCGAGTGCAACCGGACTTCAAGGATAAGAACAGCCCGACGCGCTGGGTTGGCATCGACGCTTGGGAAACGGCGTTTATCGTGAACAAGAAAGAGATGGAGAAGCGCGGCCTGCCGGTTCCGCAAAGCTATGCCGATTTGATTAAGCCGGAGTACAAGGGACTGATTACGATGCCGAATCCTGCCTCCTCCGGAACCGGCTTCCTGACCGTGTCGGGACTCGTGCAATTGGAAGGCAAGGACAAAGCATGGGCGTACATGGACAAGCTTCACGACAACATCGCGATGTATTTGCATTCCGGCTCCAAACCGGCGAAGATGGCCGGAACGGGTGAGGTTCCGATCGGGATCTCCTTCGGCTACCGCGGGATTCAAGAGAAGAAAACCGGCGCTCCGGTGGAGGTCGTGTTTCCGAAGGAAGGCTCCGGCTGGGATGTGGAAGCCAATGCGCTGCTGAAGAAGAAGACGGTCAAGCAGACGGCCAAAGATTTCCTCGATTGGGCCATCAGCGACGACGCCATGAAGGAATACGGCAAAAACTTTGCAATTTTGGCGGTGAAGAGCGGCAGTAGCCAAATTCCGGAAGGCTATGAACAGGACCCGATCAAGCAATTGATCAAGAACGACCTGAACGAAGCAGCCAAAAACCGTGAAAGCGTCTTGAACGAGTGGAGCAAACGCTACGACAACAAGAGCGAAGCTAAAAAGTAGCACGCAGTCGAACAAATCACAACTAAACGGATGCGCGGAGCCATAGGTTCTGCGCTTTTTTATGCCATCTTCCAGATAAAACAACGTAACTGCAACTAAACAAAACAAATAACATAATCTTAACTTGCGTTTGATACTCCGATAACAAACCCGGCCTATACTTGAATTGAAAGCAAGCATGCCGGTCCCTTGCGGGGCGGCCTGAAGGAGGCTCTTATGCAACCATATTTATCGATCCGGCAGTTGTCCAAATCATTCGGTTCGTTCGCGGCGTTGAAACAGGTCAATCTCGATATGAACAAAAACGAATTCGTCTGCCTGCTCGGGCCGAGCGGCTGCGGTAAAACGACTTTGCTGCGCCTGATCGCCGGTCTCGAAAGTCCGACCGAAGGACGGATTGCCGTCGACGGAAAAGATATCACCGCTCTGCCGCCCGCGAAACGAAACTTCGGCATGGTCTTCCAGTCGTATGCCTTGTTCCCGAACCTGACGGCTTACCAGAACGTCGCTTACGGGCTGCAGAACAAGAAGTGGTCCAAGACAGACATCGACTTCAAGGTGCGCGAAGCGTTCGCGCTGATCGATCTGGAGCATGTCATGCAGCGCTATCCGTCCCAGCTGTCGGGTGGTCAGCAGCAGCGCATCGCCTTGGCCCGGGCCATCGTACTGTCGCCGGACATGCTGCTGCTGGACGAGCCGCTGTCGGCATTGGATGCGAAGGTGCGCGTGAAGCTGCGACAGGAAATACGCGAGCTGCAGACCAAGCTCGGCATCACGACTATCATGGTGACGCACGATCAGGAAGAGGCGCTGACGATGGCCGATCGGATCGTCGTCATGAACAATGCGGAGATCGTTCAGACCGGCACGCCGCAGGATGTGTATGACCGCCCGAACTCTCCGTTCGTCGCCGATTTTGTTGGGGCGATCAACTTTCTGGAAGACGGGGTATGGCAAGCCGGGCAGGAAGGCAAGCGGGGAATGGCCGTCCGGCCGGAGCATATTGAGGTCAGAGCGGGTAATGAGGGAGAAGGCATCCCGGCCGTCGTCCGTAACGTCGAATTCCGCGGTTCGTTCTACCGGCTGAATCTCCAAATGCTGCACTCCGGCGCGGGCGGGCTGGTAACGGTGGACGTTCCCGCCCAAGCCACCCGCGAGCTGCCGCTGGCCAAAGATGCCCGCGTTCTGCTGAATGTGCCCGCGGAGAAGCTGCTGTCGTTCCAGGCGGAAGCCTTAGCCCATTGAATCCAAGCGAAGGAGATTTCATCATGTGGACTGCACGAACACGGGCGCTCAGCCCGAAAGCGGGGGGCGCGGAGCTCTGGCAGATGTCGATTGTCGTCATCGTCGTCCTGCTGCTGCTCACGTCCGTTTTGTTTCCTCTGGGCGTCTTGTTCGCCAAGGCGTTCATGGACCGTGAGGGAGCTTTCGTCGGACTGGCAAACTTTGTGCGTTACTTCTCGACGCCGGCGCTGTCCCAATCGCTAACGAATACGATCTACGTCTCGCTCGTTTCGACGGGCATCGCCGTTACGCTGGCATTCTTCTACGCGTACGGGGTCATCCGGACGGCGATCCGGGGCAAGGCATTTTTCAAAACGATTGCGCTTGTGCCGTTGTTCGCGCCTACGATGATGCACGGCATCGCGCTGACGTATTTGTTCGGCAACCAAGGGCTAGTCACGAACGGACTGTTTGGACTAGTGCCCGGGTTTAAAATCGAGCTGTACGGCCCGGTCGGCATCATTCTGGCAGAGGTCATCTACTTGTTCCCGCAGGCGTTTCTTATCCTCGCGGCGTCGTTGGCTGTGACCGATTACCGGCTGTACGAAGCGGCGGAGACGCTTGGTGCGGGAAGGTTCAAGCGGCTGCTCACAGTGACGCTGCCGTCGGTCAAGTTCGGGCTGATCAGCGCTATCTTCGTCTGTTTCACGGCATGCTTCACCGATTTCGGAGCGCCGCAGGTCATCGGCGGGAAGTTCAACGTGCTCGCGACGGATATTTACAAGCAGGTGATCGGCCAGCAAAATATGTCCATGGGCGCGGCGGTCGGCATTCTGCTGACGATCCCGGCGGTTGTCGCCTTCGTCGTGGACCGGCTCGTGCAGCGCAAGCAAAATGCGCTGATCACGTCCAAATCGACGCCGTACCGCATTGTGAGCGGCCGTTTGCGGGACATACTGTTCACGCTGTTCTGCGCCCTGATGTCCATCGGAATTCTCATTCCGCTGCTGGCGATCGTTTATGCTTCCTTGGTGAACGTATGGCCTTACAACCTGTCGCTGTCGCTGAAGCATTTTGATTTCTCCACGATGGCGGCGGCCGGGTTCGACCCGTTTTGGAACAGCTTGGTTCTTTCACTGCTGACGGCAGTCTTGGGCACGCTGTTTGCGTTCGTCACGGCATACTTGATCGAAAAAACGCGGATGCTGCGAAGCGCCCGGCAGCTCGGCTATTTCTTGGCTATCCTGCCGCTGTCGCTGCCCGGCATGGTCATCGGGCTGGCGTACATTTTCTTCTTCAACGCGCCGGACAACCCGCTGCATCCGATGTACGGCACGATAGCCATTCTGGTGTTGGCAAACGTCGTTCACTTTTTCGCGGTGCCCTTCATCACGGCAACGACGACGCTGAAGAAGCAGGACAAGGAGTTCGAGCTGGTGGCGGAGTCGATGCGGGTGCCGTTCTACCGGACGTTTCTCAAGGTGACGGTGCCGCTGTCGCTGCCGGCGATTATCGAGATGGGGATGTACTTCTTCGTCAACTCCATGGTGACGGTGTCGGCGCTCGTCTTCCTGACTTCGCCGGGTTTCAAGCTGGCGGCGGTCTCCATCGTCCATATGGACGATGCGGGCGATACGGCGGCCGCGGCGGCTATGTCTGTACTGATTCTGGGAACGAATATCGCCGTCCGGCTGCTCTACGAGCTGATTTTGCGGGGCGTGAGGCGGCGGACGGAAGCTTGGCAAATGCACAAATGATATGGGAGGAATTAAGATATGACGGTACAAGGAGTCATTTTGGATTGGGCGGGAACGGCCGTGGACTACGGCTGCTTCGCGCCAGTGGCGGTATTCGTGGAAGTGTTCGCGAAGCGGGGAATTGCACTGACGTCGGAGGAAGCGCGAGGACCGATGGGGATGCTGAAGCGGGACCATCTTCGCGAGCTTTGCCGCTTGGACAGCGTGGCGGAGCAGTGGAAAGCGGCCTTCGGCCGGATGCCGGAGGAAGCCGATGTCGATTCGCTGTACGCGGATTTCGAGCTGATGCTGTTCAGCATCCTGAAGCAGTATGCGACCCCGATTCCGGGAGTGATTGAGCTGGTGGCGCGGCTGCGGTCGCAGGGGATCAAGATCGGCTCGACCACGGGATATACGACGGAGATGATGGAGATCGTCGCCGCCGAGGCGAAGAAGCAGGGCTATGCGCCGGACGGGCTGGTAACCCCGGATGAAATGCCTGCGGGCCGGCCGTATCCGTGGATGATCTACGAGAATGCAATTCGGCTCGGCATTTACCCGATGAAGCATATTGTCAAAGTCGGAGATACGATTAGCGATATCCGTGAAGGGCTGAACGCCGGGACATGGTCGGTCGGCATTCTCATGGGCAGCAGCGAGCTCGGCCTGAGCGAAGCGGAAGTGAACACATGCGATCCCGCCGTCCTGCATCGGAAGCTCGAAGAGATCGGGCGGCGGTACCGGTCGGAGGGCGCGCACTATGTCATTGACTCCATCGGCGCGCTGGACCCGGTCATCGCAGATATCAACCGGCGCTTGGCGGCAGGGGAATCCCCATGCTCCACGGCGGCCGCAACGAAAGGATGAATTCTTATGACAGAAACAATGACGATTCCGACAATGCCGGATAATCCATATCTGCTGCTGACGCCGGGACCTTTGTCCACGACGAAGCGGGTGAAGGCGGCCATGCTGAAGGACTGGTGCACGTGGGACCGCGAATACAACGACTTGGTACAGGACATTCGCGGCAGGCTGGTCCGGCTGGCGACGACGGAGACGGACCGGTATACGTCCGTGCTGATGCAGGGAAGCGGCACGTTCGTCGTGGAATCGGTGATCGGCTCGGCGATCCCTGCGGACGGAAAGCTGGCCGTCCTCATTAACGGAGCCTACGGCGAGCGGATCGCGCAAATGGCGGAGCGGCTGCGCATCCCGACCGTCCGGATCGCGCTCGGCGAGACGACGCCTGCGGACGCAGCCGCCCTGGAAGCCGTCTTGGCCGCGCAGCCGGACATTACGCATGTGGCCGTCGTTCATACGGAGACGACGACCGGAATGCGCAATCCGCTGGAGGACATCGCCCGGACGGCGAAGAAGCACGGCAAGACGCTGATCGCCGATGCGATGAGCAGCTTTGGCGGCATCGCCATCGACGTGGCGGCGCTCGGCATCGATTTTTTAATCAGCAGCAGCAACAAGTGCATTCAAGGCGTTCCCGGCTTCGGCTTCGTCATTGCGAAGACAGAGGAGCTGGCTGCCTGCGCCGGCCGCACCCGGTCGCTCTCGCTCGATCTGTACGATCAATGGGAGACGATGGAGCGGCAGCAGGGCAAGTGGCGGTTCACCTCGCCGACCCATGTCGTGCACGCGTTCCACGAAGCGCTTCTGGAGCTGGAGGACGAAGGAGGCATCGCGAAGCGGCAGCAGCGGTACGAGAACAACCAGCGGATGCTGGTGCGGGGGATGGAGGAGCTTGGGTTTCAAGCGCTGCTTCCGGCCTCGTGCCAATCGCCGATCATTACTTCGTTTGTGTACCCGGCGCATCCGCAGTTTTCGTTTGTGGAATTTTACGCGCGGATGAAGCTCGAAGGCTTCGTGCTGTATCCGGGCAAAATCTCGTCCGCGGACACGTTCCGCATCGGCAATATCGGGGATGTGCATGCGGACGATATCGGGCGGCTGCTGGAGGCGACCCGGCGCAACCGGTTCTGGTTGTAAGGCGGCGGACAGGAAAATCGTGTAAGCCGCGGCGCTCTGGTGCTATAATGCAAGTATCATACGCAGGGCTGGAGGTTGCGCCGATGTCTTTGGTTGGGGAAGAACGCAAGGATTTTATTTTGAACACGCTCAACCTGGAAGGAAAAGTGAAAACGTTTGAGCTGGTCGAGAAGCTGAAGGTATCGTCGGAGACGGTCCGCCGGTATTTGGAGGAGCTGGAGGCGGAGAACAAGCTGAAGCGGGTTTACGGCGGCGCGGTCAAAATCAATCTGGCGCGGGAAGAGCCGCCGCACCTGAAGCGCGAAGTGCTGTACGCCGAGGAGAAGAAGCGGATCGGCCGGGCGGCCGCGTCTCTGGTCGAGGACAACGACGTGATCTTCATCGACGACGGCACGACGACCCAGCAGATGATTCATTTTTTGCTCAATAAAAAAAACATTACGGTGCTGGCCTTCTCTGCTGCGGCGCTGTATCTGCTTATCGATTACAAGAATAAGGAGCTGTTCTCCGGCGATGTTTATTTTATCGGGGGCAAGGTCAATGCCGCGCAGGCGCGGGTATCCGGCTCGATGGCTGAGCGGATGGTCGAGCAGTTTTATGCGGACAAGGCGTTTATCTCGATCGACGGGATGATGATAAACCGCGGAATTACCAGCTTTGACGCCGAGCGGGGGCAGCTCGCGCGCAAGCTGATCGAGCAATCCAAGCAATCGATCGTTATGACTGACCGCTCGAAGATCGGCGAGGGGCAGTTCTACAAGCTGGCCGAGCTCAAAGAAATCGATATCATTATCAGTGATGTGAACATGCCGAAGGGATGGGAAGCCGACCTTCAAGCTTCGGGTGTGACGTGGATTCATGCCCTGTAAGGAAGCAGATGCCTGCCTTGCGGAACCGTGCAGCCGGCCCGCGCTACCTAAACGAAAACCGTCTCCCTGAGGGCCAAAAACCAAGGGGGTCATCCGGAAGCCTATGCTTCCGGATTTCGTCATTTTGCCGGGTCGGCGACATGGGGACGAGTTGAAAAATGTGCATAAAGTGGTTGATCTGGCGAAGAGTTTTCGCATTAACAGGATGTGGATTGAACAACGGTCTAAACAAGATAGGAGGGAACTAAGCTGTCAAATCAACGACGTGAATAGCATCACCAGCATGGCCGAACTGGAAAAGGTTTGTGAATAAACGGTTGCAGCCGTTTCTCTAGTTTCCCCCTAAGGGGGAAGGGATTACTACCTTTGGCGCGGTACGCCGGAAGTCATCCGCTTTCCCGCTCATCTCCGTCCAGACCCCGTTGCTCCTCTTTGGCCGCAGCCACTCTTGTAAAATGCGCCTCGATTTTTTTGCTGAGAAACAGCGAACCCCCGATAAACAACACCACATAGAGCAGCTGAAGCGGCTCGCGGACGAATCGTTCCAGATCGTACCCGATGTACGAGACGGAGAAAATCATGATCGCTTTGCCGGCGGCTACGGCGATCAGAAACGTATGCAAGCGCATGCGCGCAACGGCCGCCGCCATATTGACAAGCACGAACGGACCGACCGGAAACATGCTCAGCAGAAACACATAGCTGAACCCGTTGTGGCGGACCCACCGCATGCTTTTTTCGACTTTGGGCTTGCGCTTCCACCGCTCGAAGTATGGATGGTCGGCCGCTTTGCGAATGAGGAGGAAGGTCGTCAGGCAGCCGGCGATCATGCCGATCCACGAATATAGAAAGCCGAGCCATAAGCCGTATACCGCCGCGTTGACTCCGACGATAACCAACGTAGGCAGCGGAGGAATGAACGACTTGGCGAACGTGAGCAGGATGCCGGGCAGCGGCCCCAGGGAACGGTATTGCTCCAGCCAATGCTTAATGTTGCCCTCTGTCAAATGCTGGATGATTGGAAAATCCATGCTGATGCGATCACCCGAGTCCAGTTAGATTTTGTGCCAAGCGGCCATCACGATTTATTCGGCCTCAAGGCCTTTTCCTTGGATAGTAAACGTTTTGGTCGCTACGAGCGAACCGTCCTTCCAATATTCTCCTCTATATTCTCCGGGCTCCCAACGATCGGAACGCAATCTGGCGGTAAACAAAAAGCCGCCTTGGGGATAAGCTGGCTCCGTCATGACCGGCAGACCGTCGCGAACGCGGATGACCAGAAAGCGGAAGGCGTGCTCCCCATATACGAGTTCCGGATGCGCCACAAGCACGAGAATGTTTTTGCCGTCGGGGAACGCCGTCCGGGGGTCCGCGGAGAACCTTTTCCATCCGGCCTTCGGAGGGAAAAATTTATTCCTGTAGTCGTATAACTCGTACCCGTAAGAAATTTCGTAGTCGCTTGGCAATCGGTCTTGCTCATAAAGATCGTAACGCAGTCTCGGATAGAAGGGAAGGCAAGCCACAATAATGACACAGATGGCGATGATGCCCCATACCCATTTTTTCAGATGCCCTCACCTCCAGTCCTGCCGGGCAGCGTATATTGTAACCGGTCCGTCACGTTTCCAGTAAAACCTTGCCCGTTTCGATCAAGTCGTATCCGCCGATGGAGCGCAGCTCGCCGAGAAAGACGTCCGATTGCAGGATACGCCGGACCGCTTCGATCCATTCGCGGTTATCCGGCTTTTTCAGCATTACGAGATCGTAACGTTCCCGGATCAGCGGGATAAAGTCGACGCCTCCGACGATGCTCGCCGCTTTTTCAATCCCGACCCCGACATCGGCTTCGCCCGCAGCGACTTTGCCGGCTACGCCCATATGGCTGGATTCCTCCGTTTCATAGCCAGCAATGCTGCCTGGAGCGATGCCGTGCAGCCGAAGCTGCTCGTCCAACAGCACGCGCGCGCCGGAGCCTTTCTCCCGGTTGGCGATACGCAGGCCGGGCTGTGCAAAATCGCCCCAGCTCCGCAATCCTTTCGGATTGCCCCGCGGCACATAAAGCCCGGCATTCCGGGTAAGCAGATGCACGACGATATACGAAAAGCCGACCAGCAGCTTGCGGATATACGGAAGATTGTATTCCCCGGTATCGCCATCCAGCAGATGCGTGCTCACGATATCCGATTCACCGCGGTACATCGAAATCAGGCTGTCCAAGCTGCCGACGTACGAGCGGAGCGGGCGGACGCCGGGCGCTTGCTTCTCCAGATGCTTGGCCAGCATGTCGAGGCTGATGTCCTGCCCCGTGATGACGAGCGGACGGCTGCCCGGAGCAAAAACGGCCTCCGGCCTTGAGGGACCGGATGACGCCGGAGCGGCTGCAGGCGGCAGGCGGCCTTCGCGGGTTTTGGCTTTATAGGCTTCCAGATCCGCGGCATCGATACGCATTTGTTTGCCGACGCGGTAGGCAGGAAGCTCGCCCTTTTTGATCAGGTCGTATACTGTCAGCTTGGATATTTTCAAAAGCTTCGCGATTTCTTCAGTTGTATAGGAAACGTCGTTGGTCATGGCGCTGAAACCTCCTGTCTTGCATTCGTCTTCGCAGGCAGCGCCGGTCTTGCTTCCGGCTTGGACACGAAGTCGTCACACCTATCATACGATGGAAGCGGCAGCGATTCAAACCGCTGTTTACAGGGTTCCTTTTTTTCGCTTATAATGAGTTTCGAGCTAATTATATCTAGTTATATCTAAACATAATTAAATAGATAGGAGAAGATGTTATGCGCAAAATCATTGCTTTTTGTTTATTCCTGCTGCTTGCTTTATCTCTAGCCATCGGGCTAACAGGCTGCGGCGGAGCCAAGCCGGCTCCGGCGGACACGCCGAAAGCCGGGCAAGAGAAGAGCCAGGCCAGTCAAGCCGCCCCCGCTGAGAAGGTGGAGCTGACCGTATCCGCCGCGGCGAGCTTGACCGACGCGCTCAAGGAAATCCAGACTGCATACGAAAGCAAGAACGCCAACATCAAGCTGAACTTCAACTTCGGAGCCTCCGGCGCACTGCAGCAGCAGATCGAACAGGGTGCTCCTGCCGACGTGTTCCTGTCCGCCGCCGCCAAAAATATGAAGGCGCTGGTGGACAAGCAGCTTGTCGATGCGGCGCAGCAGAAAAATCTGCTCGTCAACGAGCTCGTCGTCGTCGTACCGGAAGGCGGCAAAGGGCAGGTCGGCACGGTGGGCGATTTGGCGAAGCCGGAAGTGAAGCACGTGGCCATCGGGGAGCCGGAATCCGTACCGGCGGGCGGTTATGCCAAGGAAGCGCTGACGAACGCGAAGCAGTGGGACGCTTTGCAGCCGAAGCTCGTCATGTCGAAAGACGTGCGGCAGGTGCTGACGTATGTCGAATCGGGTAACGCGGAAGCGGGCTTCGTCTACAAGACGGATGCGCTCACGTCCAAGAAGGTGAAGATCGCCTTCAACGTCGATCCGAAAACCTACAAGCCGGTCGAATATCCGGCCGGTATCGTCAAAGCGACGAAGCATGCCAAAGAAGCCGAAGCCTTCTACACGTATCTGCAGAGTAAAGAGGCGACGGACGTGTTCGCGAAGTACGGCTTCACCATTTCTGCCGGGAAGTAGCGGGCATGCCTGGCATCGATTGGAACGCTTTTCTGTTGCCGGTCCTGCTATCGGTCAAAGTATCGCTGTTTGCTAGCGCGCTGGTGTTCCTCCTCGGGATCGCTGCGGCATGGGGCTTATCCCGCCGTGCGTTTCCGGGTAAAACGCTGCTGGAAACCGCTCTGATGCTGCCGCTGGTGCTTCCTCCGACTGTGATCGGCTTCATCCTGCTGGTGCTTCTCGGCAAGAAGAGCTGGTTCGGCCGCTGGATCGAGGAGTGGTTCGCGGCTCCGCTCATTTTCACGTGGTGGGCCGCCGTCATCGCCTCGGTTGTGGTCGCCTTTCCGCTCGTGTACCAAACGATGAAGGTTGGTTTCGCTTCGGTCGACCGCAACCTGGAGGACGCCGCGCGCTCCGCGGGCGCAGGCGAGTGGCAGGTGCTCCGCTACATTACGCTGCCGCTGGCCTGGCGCTCCCTCGTTACGGCTTACATTCTGGGTTTCGCCCGGGCGCTCGGCGAGTTCGGGGCGACGTTGATGATCGCCGGTAACATCCCGGGCAAGACGCAGACAGTTCCTACCGCGATCTACATGTCGGTGGAATCCGGCCGCATGACGCTCGCCTGGTGGTGGACCGGCTCGATCATCGTCATTTCGTTTATGATGATGCTAATTGTGAATAAAAAAAAGTAAGACCACGGAATCGATCCGTGGTCTTCTCTATTGTATGCTTGCGTTACACGCCCATTGGGGCACAGGTGCCGCCGGCGGTTTTGTTGGGGTCGTGACCGTCCCCGCCTTTGTTCATCTTACGGAACGCTCTGCGGAGGTAAGGCAGCACGTAGTAGTCTCCGCCGAATTTGCCGGCGTTGGCTCCTGCAGCCAAGACGATGAAGCCAAGGAGCACCATCCAAGGGTTCGTGCTTACGGTTCCGGCGAACAGGAACATGAAGTTCATCATTAATCCGAAGAAGGCGGCCGCCGTCGTCAGCGTCCCGAGAATTAGGCCGAGGCCGACGAGAAACTCACCGAGCGGGATCAGGAAGTTGATCAGCTTCGCGTTAGGTAAAGCGAAGTTTTGCAGGAACGCCGTGAAGGTCGGGTAAATCAATTCGTTTGTGGCTTTGTCCATTGCCGGTTTGGCAATAGCGCCCTTCAGGAAGCCGGTGGCGTCGAACCCGCCGGTTAGTTTGTGGAACCCGGCCGTAAGCCACGTCCATCCGACGTATACGCGTAATATGAGCAGCAAGCCGGCAGCATACACGTTTTCTCTTAACCATTTCATAATCATCGTAATCGCTCCTTTTGTTCAATTGTGTCTAAATTTTGACACATTCATTTTTTTCATTATTACACATCGCTAAAGAGATCAAGAGGGATAAATTACCACTATTCAGGGATAATATCCATTTAAACTTACAGGAATAGGAGGACCTTCGAAATCGTTCGATTTTTTGCCAAAGTTCGTGAAAATATTCACAAATATCCGCAAGAAAAATTGTTCGCTTGCGTTCCAATAAGATAAACCTACTTTTTAATAGAAGATCGGCTGCTATAGCAGTGTCGTCGGCCGGATTGGGAACGAAGCACCGTGTTCATATCGCATGTTCCTTTCCTTTGATTGATGTCGGGATTTGCTTCCTCCCTACGCCTTTACTATAGCATGTCCGAGAGAAAAAATGATGTGAAAAAAATCACACATTCAGTCGAAAAATGGTTGATCCTGTCGTTTCGGCGTTGTTATTGTCGGGATTTGGCATGTGATTACTCGTCCATACCGGTCATTCGTCTTCTGCATACATTATTATTGCGAATATCCGACTTGGGGAGTATACAGGATATACAATTTTGTCGAAGGAGTAATCATTGTGGCTGGTTTTGGCGGTTTCGCATCGACAGGCGTCATCCCGGTTCTGTTCATTCTTGTGATTGTTAGCTGCAGCATCTTGTTCTTCTGAGTTTCACGCGTGAAAATAACAGCAAGCCGGGCATCGGTGAGGGCCGGGCTCTTTCCGATATGAAGCGTGCTTCTCATTGCAAAGAATATGGCGGCCGATTTATTTATTTTGCGGCCTGAACCAGATCCACTTCGATGTGGCCGTAGCCGGATCAAATGCAGCACCTCCCTTGTAAGTTTTATGCATCGTCCGGCTGAAGGGGCTATGAACATTAGGAGAAAAGTGGCAACCCATTGACAACGATAATGATAACCATTATCATTTGTATTATGCATGTTATTGAGAATCATTATCATACAATAATAGGAGGAGCCGTCCGTGGGTTTGCTGTATGAGCTGATCAGGCTTAGAAACCTTAGCCGGGCAGGCAGCATTGCGGACCGTTCGATTCCAGTCAGACCACCACAGTCGCAGCCGGAAAATCGCCGGTACGGCTCATACATACAGAGGATATCGGTTCAAATGTTGGAAGAGGGAAAGGCTCAGGGGAGCTTCGAAAGAGCGCCCGAGCGCCAATAACCGAAACGGGAAGGGAGAGCGGCAATGGGGCAGGCAAGGAATGAAGCGCTGGCGGAGCAAGGTCTCAGCGAGCTGGAGGCGCAGTTTTTTTTCATACGGGAGCTTCCCGACGAAGGGGAATTATCGGTCAAGCTGTCGCAGCTATTCGAATGTCGGCATGTGGACATGCTTCTGACGAATTACGGCAAGCATATCCGCGCGTTGGATGAGCAAGCGCCGGCCACTTATTTTAGCAGCTGGCTCGGAACACTGTGCGCGGCGCAGCAGCATATGATCAGCCGGCATGATGCGGCGTTCGATTTTTCGCCCGGCAATCTGACAGTCAATTTGTATCTGAAGGAAGGCCGCCCGATGTTCGGGTTTCGGCTGCATGACGCCAGAACGTTGTTGGTACCTGAGGGGGACCGGGCCGAGTGGAGGCGTCAAGTGCTCTCCGCTTTGTACGGAAAGACGCTTCGGCCGCTGCTCGCATCGCTGGCGCAAGCGGCAGGGCTTGATGCGGGGCAATTGTGGGGACAGATTGCGACCCGGATGTACTATGCGCGGGATATGGCTGTTGCCCAAGCGGACAGCGAAGAGCTTCGGGCTAGGCTGACGGAGGACTTTCAGGCGCTTCTATGTGACTTGCCGCTGGACGTATTCGGCCGGCCGCGGCATCCGCTCGATGTGAAGTTCCGCTACATAGACGATCCGCGGAAGCCCGGAGAGCAGCTGCGGATGAAAGTCAGCTGCTGTCTTGCTTACAAGACGGATACGGATCACGGATATTGCTATACCTGTCCGCGGATGAGCCGTGCCGAGCGCGAGGAACGGAAGCTCAAGCTGCTCGCGGGCGCGAAATAACGAGAATCGAAGGCATACGCGATAAAAATACATGCACGGAAGGCTGTCCCTGGAGATAGCCCGTTAACGAAAAGGAGGCTCGAAACATGCCGTCGATTTTAGTCGTAGGAGCGGATCATTTGGGCAATATGCCCGATCATCTGGCGAATATCGGTTTTGACGAAGTGGTGCATATGTCCGGACGCAAATGCCAAATGGTGAAGAAGGGGATTCCGGAAAAGGTGGACGCGGTGCTCGTGCTGACGGATTACGTCAATCACAATCTGACCAAAGCCATCAAGCAGCAAGCGAAGGAACAGGAAGTGCCGATTTATTATGCGAAGCGTTCGTGGTGCTCGGTGCAGAAGGCGCTCTGCTCCTGCGCGGACGGCTGCGAATGGTTGAAAAAGGGCGGAGCCGCCCATTAAACGAGGAAAGCCCGCCGGAGTGAGCCGGCGGGCTTTTTCGGTATGAGAAGCCGTGCGCCGTCAGGCTTCGTAGGTTAAACGGCGGAGCATCTGCTCCACTTTGCGCAAGTGGGAGGCGACGCGTTCCCGAGCAAGGGCTGCGTTCTGCAGCAAGACCGCGTCGACGATGGCCCGGTGCTCTTCGGAGAGCCGGGCCGTCTGGCTCTGCTCCGCGAACAGCCACAACCGGCGGCTTTCCCGCATCGCCGGCCCCATGGTCAGGAAGAGCGTCTCCAGCGTGCGTACGAGCAGTTCGTTGCCGGACGCTCCAGCCAGCTTCAGGTGAAACCGGATATCGCATTGCTCCAGCTTGTCCTCGTCGGTCAGGGAAGCCATCTCGGTGAGGATTCCATCCAGTTCGTTCAGATGGTTGTTGCTGCGGCGCGCCGCGGCCAGTGCCGCGCCTTCGGTTTCCAGAATGAAGCGCAGCTCAAGCCATTGCCGGAGCTGCTCCACGTTCCCGATCTCGGGCGCTTCGATCTGAAGCGCGCCGCTATTGCGGAGCACGAACGTTCCGCCGCCGTGGCGGACGTCCACCCAGCCGTGCGCTTTGAGCGACATGAGCGCTTCCCGGATCGTGGAGCGGCCGACGCCGAACTTCACGGCAAGCTGCTCGACGGAGTCGATCCGGGAACCGACCGGCCAGACGCCCTGCTCGATTTGCTCGCGAAGGGCGTCGGCGACGATTTCATAGCCTTTACGGATCATGAATGCTCTTCCTTTCTCATGCGGACAAAATCAATGAAGCGGGTGCCCTGATACGTCAGCTCGCCGAAGTCCCCTTCGACCAGCAGTCCGTATTGGGGACCTTTTAAAGGAAGCTCAACGCGCCCGCCGTCCTCGAATTCGAAGGTCGCGAAATAGTTCGTGAACGCGCTCGAATCCCCGGACCCGCCCGACACTTGCGTGCGTTTGGCGACGACCCGGCAGGGGACGATAAGGCGCTCGGACGTATTGTTGGCGGACCAGATGGAGACGGAAGAGAAGATCTTGTACAAGACCGTGACTACGATGATGATTAGGGCAAGCGTGAAAATGAAGCTGAATATGGGCGGAGGCCCGCCAAAAGGGCCCCTTGGAGATGGGAAAAAATCCATGGCATTCCCTCCAGTAGAGACGTACACCGAAATAATACGGCCGTTATGCATGACACGGCCGCGTGCAAGATTTCCCTTATTGTACCATGTTTGCCCGGGCGAATCATTGGCTTGCGGGACGTCTTTAGCATTGACGGAGGAAGCCGGGTCCTTTTATAATAAAGTCATCAGATGACCTGACTAATTCAGGGGCATACGGGAGGGATTGCTTTGCTGGCTGCAACGGTTTGTCAAGAATTAAGAAGCATTGTCGGGGACGCCTGGTTCCGCAACGATACCGAAACGCTCGTTTCGTACAGCTACGATGCTACGCCGCTGTATCAATCGATGCCGGACGGCGTTATTTTCCCCGCTTCGACGGAAGAAGTGTCGGCGGTGATGCGCGTCTGCGCCCGGCACAGGATTCCGGTGGTCACCCGCGGGGCCGGCAGCAATCTGTGCGCGGGCGTCGTGCCGCTGCACGGCGGGCTGATCATGGTTATGACGCGGATGAACCGGCTTGTGGAGATCGATCAGGACAACCTGACGGCGACATTTCAGACGGGTCTGAATACAAAGCGCTTTCATACGGCCGTCGAGGAGACAGGGCTGTTTTATCCGCCGGACCCAAGCAGCATGATCATCTGCACGATGGGCGGCAACATCGCCCTTGGCGCAGGCGGGCTGCGCGGGCTCAAGTACGGCACGACCAAGGATTACGTCATCGGGCTTGAAGCGGTGCTGGCGAGCGGCGAAGTGCTGCGGACGGGAGGCAAGCTCGTGAAGGATGTCACGGGCTACGACTTGACGAGGTTGCTCGTAGGGTCCGGAGGCACGCTGGCGATTTTGACGGAAGCGACGGTTAAGCTTGTGCCGAAGCCGGCGTACCGGCGGGCGATGATCGCGGTGTTCGCCGATTTGCCTGCGGCGGCGCGGACGGTATCGCAGATTATCGCGAACCGGATTACGCCCTGTACGCTTGAGTTTATGGACCAGGCGACGATCGAGGTGGTGGAGGCGTTTGCCAAAATCGGCCTTCCGGTCGATGCGCAGGCGATCTTGGCGATCGAGCAGGACGGCGACGAGGCGCAGGTGGAGAAGGACCTGCGGCTGATCGAGACGATCTGCAGACGCGAAGGGGCGATCCAGGTGAAGGTGGCCGCGACGCCGGAGGAAGGGGCCAAAGTGATGGAAGCCCGGCGCAGCGCGCTGGCGGCGCTCTCACGGCTGCGGCCGACGACCATTCTTGAGGACGCGACGGTGCCGCGCTCGAAGATTGCCGATATGGTGCTGGAGGTGCAGCGCATTGCGACAAAACACAACGTGCGGATCTGTACGTTCGGCCATGCGGGAGACGGCAACTTGCATCCAACGGCGATGACCGATGCGCGGGATACGGAAGAGATTCACCGGGTAGAGCTCGCGTTCGAGGAGATTTTCGACGCGGCGATCCGGCTCGGAGGCACGATCACCGGGGAGCACGGCGTCGGGCATGTCAAAGCGCCGTATCTCGAATGGAAGGTCGGCGCGTCCGGCATCAGCCTGATGAAGCGGCTGAAGCATGCGTTTGACCCGGACGACTTGCTCAATCCCGGTAAGCTGTTCGCGGAGACGCGCAAGCGCATTGTGTTTAAGTCGGAGCCGGGAACTGAAGCGAGCGGAAACGCGGGACAGGAGCAAGCCGGCGCCGGGGAAGCGGGCTCGTTCAACGCTCCGTTTGAGGATGGCCGCGGGCCTTCGGCGAAAGGCGGTGCGTGACGCATGAGCACGGAGATCAAACAATTGACCGAGAAGCTGCAGCTTACGCTCGATCCCGATCAGCTTACCAACTGTATGCGCTGCGGCTTTTGCCAGACGGCTTGTCCGACGTTTCAGGAGACGGGGCTGGAGGCGGCGTCGCCGCGGGGCCGGATCGCATTGATGAAGGCCGTTTATGACGGCAAAATGGAGCCGGACGCGGCGTTCCGCTCGCAGATGGACCTGTGTCTCGGCTGCCGCGCTTGCGAGCCGGCCTGCCCGTCGGATGTCAAGTACGGTCAGCTCATCGAACAGGCCCGCGAGTCGATCGCGGCGGTAAGCGCCGAGCGATGGCCGATACGGACGGTGAAGCGGCTGTTCATGGGGCGGCTGTTTCCGCATCACGGCCGGATGCGGCTGCTCGGCTCGTCGCTGAAACTGTACCAAACGAGCGGGTTACAGAAGCTGGCGCGCGGACTTGGCGTCATGAAGCTGTTCCCGACTCATATGCGCGAGATGGAAGCGGTGCTGCCGCAAGCGGCTGGCGACGGCGTCATCCGCCGTTGGGAGAAGCTCGGCCTGCCTGCCCGTTGGGAACAGGGTGAAGGCGGACAATCGCTGCTCGTGATCCCGGCCGAAGGCGAACGTCTCGGGCGGGTCGGGATGTTCCGCGGCTGCATTATGGATGTGCTGTTCACGGAGACGAACGTGAACACGATCAAGCTGCTGCGTTTGGCGGGCTACGAGGTCGTTGTCCCGGCCTCGCAGACATGCTGCGGCGCGCTGCACAACCATGCTGGCGAACGGGAAAGCGCCCGCCGTCTGGCCCGGACCAACATCGCCGCCTTCGGCGCGGCCCGCGTCGATGCCGTCGTCAGCAACGCCGGCGGCTGCGGCGCCACCTTGAAGGAGGTGGATCACCTTCTTCATGGCGATCCTGGGGAGGCGGAGGCTCGACGGTTTGCCTCACAGGTCCGCGACGTGTCGGAGCTGCTCGCCGAAGGGCGTCCGCTGCCGCTGAAGCCGCTCAGCCAAGGGGAGGAACAGGTCACGGTCACGTACCAGGACTCGTGTCATCTGCGGAACGTGATGCGCGTCGCAGCGGCCCCGCGGCAGCTTATCCGGACCGTGCCCGGCGCAAAGCTGCAGGAGCTGCCGGACGCCGACCGCTGCTGCGGCTCCGCTGGAATCTACAACTTGACGCAGCCGGAAATGTCCTCCAGTGTGCTTGACCATAAGATGGAGCAGGTGGAGCGCACCCGGGCGCACGTCATTCTGACGGCGAATCCGGGCTGTCTGCTTCAGATGAAATGGGGCGTTCACCGCCACGGGAAAGATGAGACGATGCAAGCGATGCATCTGGTTGATTTTCTCGCCGAATCGGCGGGGGAGAGGTAGTCCGCAGCGTCACCCGCCCGCCGGCATATCCTTTAGGGATATGCCGGTTTTTCGTACGTCGGCGCAAAGAAGATGCGAACCGGAACTCTCGCAGCTGTGGTGCTTCCGCGCTCTATGACCGGCCCGGACGTTCGCGAAATTTCAACGGAACACTGCGCCTGCTTTTCAAGCAAGGCAGAAGCTGCCCTTTTGCGCCTCCTTTTCCTGCAACGACCTCTTCTCCGGGCCGGCTTATTTATGCACAGGCATGTAAGCTGCTCCCGGTCCCTCACTCCTAATTGACTCTAACGTTTCAGATTGCTTTTCACCTTTCTTTTTCCGCCCGTCGTATCCTTTTCTCCTCGTTGAATTTGTCGAAAAAAGGCTATTGTAAAATTTTGCATATCAAATTTTTGTCTAAAATTGTCGATAAATATGTTGAAAAATGTCGAATAATATCAGGGATTCAGGGGGACTGCGGATGAAGATTTCAAGCTGGTTAAAGGTGATGGGCGGACTTTTATTAGTATTATCGCTGCTCAACTGGTTCAGTGTCAGCAAGCTGGAGAGCGGGATCGCTCAGGAACGGCTGTCGGTACAACGGCAGGCGCAGTTCAAGCAGCTCGGCTTTGACTTGAAGAACGCCTCCGATTACTTGACCGAAGAGATGAGAAGGTATGTTCAGTTCGGGGACAAACGGCACTACGATAATTATTGGAAAGAGGTCAACGAGACCAAGTCGCGCGATAAGGTCGTCGAACAACTGAAAGCGCTTGAATCGCCGCAGGAAGAGCTGGATTTGATCGAGAAAGCAAAGACCAACTCCGACACCTTGATCAAAACCGAAGAAGCCGCCATGAAGGCGGTGGAGGAGAAAAATTTCGACAATGCCCGGAAGCTGATGTTCGGTGAACAATACGATGCGAGCAAGAAAGAAATTATGGGCTATATCCAGCAGTTTCAAACCAAGATGAACACCCGGGCGCAGCAGGAAGCGGACGCGGCCCGTCAGACGGCTACTGCCATGATGAGCTTCGCCGTGATCCTGCTGGTGGTGACATTCTTGACCTTGTTCGGCATTTTTATCTTGATCTTTATCAAGCTGCGGCCTTTAAAAACGGTGAATGAGAAAATTGCCGAGCTGGCCAGCAACGGCGGCGATCTGACGGCCAGGCTGACCTCGAATACGAAGGACGAGATCGGCGAAATCGCAGGCTCGCTTAACCGGATGCTGGACAGCCTGCACGGCATGATCAAAGAGATTACCGGCACCTCCGAAAAGGTATGGGAGACGTCGGAGAAGCTGATTGCCAATACGAAGCAAACCTCTGCCGCAACCGAAGAAATCGGCAAGCGGGTGGCGGTGATCGAGCAGGGGGCCGTCATTTCGGTACAGAATACGCTGGACGGATCGCGGGCCATCGAAGAAATGGCCAAGGGCGTGCAGCGGGTGGCCGAATCGGCTACCGAGCTGTCTGAGGCCGCCGTGGATACGGAGAAAGAAGCTGTGGACGGCTTCGGACATATGGAGCAGGCCAAACGGCAAATGGATCAGATCGACGAGTCCGTTACCAAATCCGCTCAGATTGTGGCCAAGCTGGACGAACGCTCATCCCACATCGGGCAAATTGCCGATACGATCGCTACGTTGTCCAACCAAACGAATCTGCTTGCGCTCAACGCTTCGATTGAAGCGGCCCGGGCGGGCGAGCATGGCCGGGGCTTCGCGGTCGTGGCGGCGGAAATCCGCAAGCTGGCGGAAGGCTCCGCTGCCTCGGCAGGACGGATCGCTGAGCTGCTCCAGGAAATTCGCAGCGATTCGACAGAAACGGTCAAAGCGATGCGGCAGGTAAGCGAAGAGGTGGCATTGGGCAGCCACAAGGTGCGGGCTGCCAGCGATTCGTTCCAAAAAATATTGCAGGCTACCAAAGAGGTCGCCGCCCAAATCCAAGAGGTTTCGGCCATTTCCGAGGAGATGGCGGCAGGCTCGGAGGAAATCGCCGCCTCCGTCTCCGATATGGCCGACGTCGCCAGAGAATCCTTGGACGGTGTGCAGATCGTCAACGACAAAACTCAAGCGCAAACCGCTCTGGTGCAGGAGGTTTCCTCCTTGTCCGAAGGACTGAGCCGGGAGGCGGAAAATCTGGAGACGATGGTCCGCAAGTTTAACATATAAGCATGAACCATCGTGCGAACATGTAAAAAAGGGAGGAAGTCCGCTGCAAAAACGCTGCAGGGGCTTCCTCCCTTTCATGGACGCCTGAAGCGCCCTTACAATTTGAACCGATTGACCAATTCGGACAAATCTTGCGCCGTCCGGCTTAACGATTCCGCGGACGAAGCGATTTCTTCGGCAGATGCGAGCTGTTCTTCGGTTGTAGCGGCAATCGTCTGCGCCGACTCGGCGGCATGTCTTGAAATTTGATTCATCTCCGAAGCGGAAGCGGACACCTGCTCCGAGCCTGCCGCCATTTCTTGGACTGCCGCCGCCACTTCCTGAATTTTGCCGGATACATCGTTTGCGGTGCGAGTGATTTGCTGGAACGCTTCATCCGCCTCGGTAACGGCTTGGAGCCCGACCCGCACCTCCGACAAGCTGCGGTTCATCGTGAGCACTGCTTTGGACGTATCGGTTTGAATCTGCGAGATGATGTCCGAGATGCTTTGGACGGCTTCGCCGGACTGCCGGGCAAGCTTCTTCACCTCGTTCGCGACGACGGCGAAGCCTTGTCCATGCTCTCCCGCTCTTGCCGCCTCGATAGAAGCGTTGAGTGCTAGCAGACCGGTTTGCGAAGCGATGTCGTTGATGATCTGCAGAATGCTGCCGACGTTCACGGAATGCGTCTCCAGCGTCTGTATATCGGCGCTTGCGTGCCCGACCGATTCGCTCAGGGCGTTCATTTTGCTTCTCGCCGCTTGAATGGCGTCATTGCCGTGCTGCGCTTGGATGGCGGATTCTTGAGACAGCTCGGATACGTCCGACGTCGTTTCGGCGATGCGTTGAATGCCTGCGGCCATCTCTTCCATCGCTCTTCCGGTTTCGTCCGAGCGCATCAGCTGACTTTCCGCACCGGAGGCCATCTCTTGGATGGAGAGCGTAACGGTTTTGGTCGCTATCGTATTTTGCTCCGAGCTGGCCTGCAGCTCCTCGGACGAAGCGGCAACCGTCGTGGATGCCTCTTGGATTTGTATTACGCTCATTTTCATTTGGGATACCATTTCGTTCAGGGAAACGACCAGACTTCCGATCTCGTCTTTTTGCTTGACTACGAGCGGTTCGACCGTCAAGTCGCCGCCGGACATTCGGTGCAACGCTTCGGATACGAGCTTCACGGGTCTGGATATGATGCGGATCATTACGATGACCAAGGCGATTCCGATCACGACCGAAATGGCGATCATCCCAATCGTAAGCCTGATATTACTTTGGTAGATTTGTCTGCTTTCTTGCGTCGCCTTCTTGGCGCCGTCGTTATTGATTTTGATCATTATATTCAGCAGCTTCTGCATTTCCTCATAGATTTGTTGGGATTGTACCATCAATGCCACGAGTTCTTTTTCCTGCTTCTGTGCTCCTCGAACCAGGTCGATTTGCTTGCCTAACCCTACGGTGCGGTCAAAAACTTCTTTGTAACTGTTCCATTTCGCCCGAAGCAGCTCCGTATTGATGCGATCTTCGTCACTGGCGTACGGCTCGCCGTACGAATTCAATTGCTTTTCGATCTCTGCAAACGTGGCAGCGGCTTCCTGGGTGTATTGTTGTTTTTGGGAGACATTCGGATTGCTTAAAATTTCATATTGCAGAACAAGAACGTGTTCTGTCAAATAGTTGACGTTGTTGGCAATTCCCACTCCTGAAAGCCAAACATTGGTGATTTCCTCCGTCTTGGACTGCATCTTTGCCCCTCGACCCAGTGAAGTGAGTCCGAAGCCGGCTAGCAGCAAGATCAGGAGTAGAAAAGACAAGAACAGCTTTCTCCCGACCGATAACATAAAGCGATGTTTCCCCATCATGTTTCTCTCCTTTGTTGTGGTTATCTTCTTTTATCGACAAAATCCGATAAAATCGTTAGGTATCTTCCGGGTAAATTTTTTGGCTGCTAAAATGAATTGGAAACATATGGGCGTCCGTGCGGTATTGTGCTAAACTGTTATCGAAAGGGATGATTCTAAACGAGAAAGGTGGCTATCCTCTGTGATCCAAGGGCTATATGAAGCTCATTTGCCGGTAAAAGATCTGAAGCGATCCATCGTATTTTATGAAAGCATCGGCCTGGAGTTGGCGCATCAAGGCCGCGGCCTGACCTTTTTCTGGATAGAGAAAGGAAAGAGCTGGCTCGGTCTGTGGGAGGCGGAACAGGTAAACGTCCCGTATCATCCGTCGTTGAGGCATATCGCCTTTCAAGTGGAGCTCGAGGATATAAAGCGGGCCAAGCAATGGCTTGCCGACAAGGGGATCGAGGTGAGGGAAGCTTTCGGGTTTGCGCCGACAGGTCCCATCGTGCTGCCCAACCGGCCGCATGCGCACGCAGCCATATATTTTGAGGACCCGGACGGCAATTCGCTGGAATTCATTTGCCCGATTGAGCTGGGCACGTCTCCCTTGACGCAAATGATCTACTTGGAAGAGTGGGAGAAAAACGGAGGCCCGCCCAATTTTTTTTAGGATCAGGCGGGCTTCTGTTTTTCTCATTTTCCGTTAGAGCTAAACGCCGTCTTCTCCCGCTCCACCATATCCAACCAGTAGCCGACATGGCGTTGCACCAGCTTCCGCTGTTCGATCTGCAGTAGATGACCTGCCCCGTCCAATACGGTAAAAGTCGCACGAGGGAACGACTCTAGTACGGCAAAATGATCCTTGTATCCGCAGATCGCATCCTGCCGTCCGAGAAGAAACAGCGTCGGCTGCGTAAAACGGCTGTCCTCCGGGATAGGATCGCATTGAAAAAGGTACCCTTGCGCGCGCCAGTCCGAAGACAGAAACGCGCGGTCGGCGAGTAGACGCCCCGGCTGCCACTCCTCCCGGAAAAGCTCCCAGCTTGCCCTCGATTGCACGGTGGCCAACGTTTCGAAGGCTGCGCGAACCTCCGGCTCAAGCTCCTCCAGCAGCGTCTCGTCCCGGACCGACACGCTTCGTTGGGGGAGGGTGCGGGTTTTCCGGTGAAGCGTCGGGGCGAGAAGACACAGCCCGTCCGCCCGGAGGTTCTCCACGCGCCATATCCCCTGCGCCATGTAGCCGCCGAACGACATCCCCATGAGCGCGAACCGCTCGTTCTCCGGCAGGATCGGCCGAATTCCGTCCAGTAGAACCGACAGCAGGTCGTCGGAGGTTTTCATCCAAGGCTCGACCGGACTCCGTCCGTGAGCCGGAATATCGACGTAGATCCGCTTCCAGCCCGGCCTCCGTTCGAACAGCGGTTCCATCCACGTCATCATCGACCGGTGGTCGGTCGCAAGCGCATGCAGCACGATCAGCGGGTACCCGTCGCCACGGGTTTCGTAATATAGATGTCTCACCGCCAATCATATGGCAACAGTTCTTTCAACGTAACAATCACCCCATTTTCTACCATTACTTCTGTCTTTAAATTATCATCGTGTATTTGACTTATAAATTCTCTGCACCGTCCACATGGCGGCATAATATTCCCATCACTCCCGATTGCAATCATCTTTAATACTCTATTTTCACCTTGCGTTATCATGGTTGCAGCGGCAGCATGTTCTGCACAAAAACCCATAGAGCAAGCCGTATCGATACAAACCCCTGTATATATTTTTCCACTTTCGGAAAGGATTGCTGCTCCAACTCCCCCTGCACTTGCATATTCCGATAGCTTTCGTGAATTTATTACACTTTTTGCCTTCATGTAGAGTTCATCAAATGTCATTTTGATCCGCCCCTCACTTTTAAATCTTGAAATAGCTTCGCTTCATCAGAGTAGCACAATGAAATTAATAAGTTCAATCTTCGACAAAAACCGTATCGCTATCAACTAACATTTTGTGTTTTTGACCGCAATACCGAAGAAAGGTACTTGTTAGTCAGGTAGAACAGCGTCTCCATTTGACGAAAACTAAGGAATGCTTAATCTCCACCGAAGCATTCGATAAAACTCGGCGCCATATCCTTTCTTAAAAGTATTTGTTGATTTTTTCTGTGCGGGAGAAATCCTTGCTTTTTAACATCTTCAGCTAGCTGCCTCGGATTTTTAAAGCGCTCAAAAAAGGGAAGCGCATATTCGTGTATTTGCTGAGTTATTTCTGCAATGACTCGTTCCCGCTCCGAAAAGGCATCAACACTATACAGCGGCCAATCATCGGCTCTTTTGGTTAATCGGGCCAGTGATGTAGAAAATACAACATCATCTGCCAATTCGGTTTCAACCTTACTGCGCCGCCATTCTTTCAAATGGTTTGAATAAACGTTGACATGAACCAAAAAACATGTTGACCCCAATTTGATCGAAGGCTGAAAATAGA
The DNA here is from genome assembly GCA_042219835.1 of Paenibacillus elgii. GTDB lineage: Bacteria > Bacillota > Bacilli > Paenibacillales > NBRC-103111 > Paenibacillus_G > Paenibacillus_G elgii_A. The sequence continues at coordinate 36,118 of JBHJMN010000029.1, read as the reverse complement.
TACTGTAAATAAACAGGTCATCTTTTTTTGTAATTTCATTTTTACTTTTGTAATATTTAAAACCCAAATCGATAAGAGGCTCAGCTATCCGCTGACAGGTGTATACAAAAATTTCTCTTGGTTTAGTGCCTTTGTCAAATTGTTTATGTTCCATATTTACTCACTCTCCAATGTAGTTAAAAATAGTAGCATCTTCACTCTGAATGGAAGAAGTTCTTTCTCCATAAGCTCACCCTCTTGATGAACAATTTTGTAATCTTTTTACATGCTAACCTCGCCTTATCCCTAGTATAATGAATAGGACCGCAATAACGAATCCAAGGAGGTACTCATGAAAAAATTTATACTTGGACTGCTCTGCGGAGCCATACTTGCCGCGTCTACCGCCGTTTACGCTTCGGACGAGATCCGGGCGACGCTGTTTCCCGTAAAATTGCAATTCAATGGAGAGGCTCGCGATACAGGCTCCCGGTTCGCGATTTTGAATTATGACGGTCATACATATGTCCCGCTCCGCTTCATGGCCGAAAACTTGGGGGCCGGGGCTGCCTATGACAAAGAAACCCGTACCGTCTCGGTCGTTTCCGAGCCGAAGAGCGCCAGCGATGCACAGAAAAAAATATGGGCGGCAACGTACCGCCTCGAGCACGGTATGGAAGCCAAAGACGTGAAGAGCGTGCTGGGCGAACCGTCCTTCCTGACACTGATCGACAGCTCCAAGCAGCAGCTGTGGCGCTACGACTTCGGAGCATCGGCCGGCTACAGAAGCGGCGGTCTTAGCGCCGATGCCGATGGTTTGCGACGCGGCGACTTGGAGGGGCAGTTGTTCATTCGTTGGAACGCAAGCGCACAAGTCGACCGGTACGAGCTGTGGACAGTGAAGAAAGCCGCGGACGGCTCCCGTAACGTTTCTACCTTCACCGTATATCCCGACGGCTCCACAAGCGGGTCCGCCGCCGCAAATTAGGCTGGAAGCCGGTTCCTTCGGGGCCGGCTTATTTTTGCGCGGTGGGAGAGACATCGAATACATTAGACGCAGGGTGAATGCTGGTGGTTGCTGGCGTATGCAAAATTTTGGATACGTGGCGCATATTGGTTTCCAATCCTTGGACATACTATCGGTGTTCCGAAATATCCATTCCAGTTCAGGAGGTTTTTATGCACACGCAGCAACGTTTTGCCGCCCACGAATTTCTGGAAACCCAAGAGGCGGTCCGCACGAAAGCGGCGCACATCGAACTGTACGGTGTTCTGTTCTCGATGGCGCAGGATACGCACTTGAAAGATATTTTGTTCAATCAGCAGCGTCGAATGCTGGAAGGCTACGATTACGGCATCGGCCTGCTGCAAGGCAGAGGCATCGCCATGACGCCGCATACGCCGGAGCTGCGCATTTACGAAAGACCGCAAGCCGGACTGCAGCAGCCGTCCATGCCTGCGCCGAATCCGAACGCTACGCAGTTGTCCGATGTGTCCATCGCGACCATTGCGCTGAATCTGCACAAAACCGGCTCGGCCGTGGCCATGCTGTGGGCCTGCGAGTGCGTAGATCCGCAAATTCGCCAATACCATGCGACCTCGGCGAACATCTGCCAGGAGATGGCTTGGGAGCTGTTCCAGTACATGAACTACAAGGGCTTCTACCAAGCCCCGCAGCTGGCCGACCATACGATGCGCACCATGATTCAGGGCGTGCAGCCTGCGGAGCCGCAGCAGCCTTACCAGACTCATTTTCAATAGCAGCCTCCGCCGCTTCCGGGAAGCCGGGCGTTCTCTTGTTCAAGAGAACCCCGGCTTTTTGGCGTTTGAATGTTTGATCGGAAAAACCTTCCTTATCCTAACAGTTTCTTAATAAAGCTCTGTCATAATAGAGATACAACATCACCTTAGACGGTTGGGGGTTTTGCCTATGGCTAAAGTAATGGTAGTCGATGACGCCGCTTTCATGCGGATGATGCTGCGAACGATGCTGACGGAGGAAGGACACGAAGTGGTGGCGGAAGCGACAAACGGTATGGAGGCGGTTAACACTTATTTATCTGCCCGGCCCGATCTGGTCACGATGGATATTACGATGCCAGAGCTGGACGGGGTTGGAGCGGTCAAAGAAATCCGCAAGCATGACCCGAACGCGAAGATCATCATGTGCTCCGCCATGGGCCAAAAGGGCATGGTGCTGGAAGCCATTACGGCAGGAGCGAAGGATTTTATCGTCAAGCCGTTTCAAAAAGACCGCGTCATCGAGTCGGTCAACAAGGTGCTCGGCTTGTAGACACGCCCGGCGGCAGGTTACCGACGGACGTATTTGTAACAGGCTCGAATCACATTCCCCTTCTTGCAAATGAAAGCCGGTCGTTTTCGCTCAATGGCGGAACGGCCGGTTTTTTTGCAAGCGGAGCAACCTTTTTATGGTTCGTCAGGTCTAATGGGTAAAAGTTACATAAGGCGGGAGGATGGACTGATGGCAACGATCGTATGGCATAAACCGAGCGGGCGGAAATATCTTTTTCTGGGCCCGGGATTCGGAGCTTACAAAGCGCAAAGAGCGGGTGTGCTTGGAGGCGATTGGTTTCCGCACGAGGAATCGGGCGAAATCGTGGTAGCGGCGGTGTGCGACGGGAACGGAATCATCCGCTGGTTTCCGTCGGAAGAGCTGCAAGTGCTTGAAATCGACGGCAAGCCTGTGAGCAGATGGTTTGAGAGCTTGGCCGATCCGGACGCACTGCTGCCGTTAGACAAAGACGATGCATGCGGAGCGGAAGCGGGAGCCGTTGAGCAATGCCCGGCCTGTTTGGCGCGTGTGCGGGCGGAAGAGCGGGAATGCCCGTCCTGCGGACTTACGTTAATCATGGAATCGTGAACATCCGGGATAGAAAATAGCGGCGGGAACGGAAGTGCGCATCTTTTGCGAAGAGGAGGGGCATGCTAGGAATTGCATTTGCTTCCAATTCGGAAAAGAAAGGCGGTGAAGCGGTCGTGCCATTCGCTAAGATTAACGGAACGACGCTGTACTATAAAGTGAAAGGCTCCGGCGTTCCGATCATGTTCATTCATCCTCCGATGCTGACGAGCAGCAACTTTGCGGACCAGATGGAGCAGCTTTCGGGCAGGTACCAGATTATTGCGTTCGATATTCGCGGCCACGGACGGAGCGGGCAGTCCTCGGAGCAGCTTACATACACCCTGCTGGCGGAAGACATTTGCGGATTGCTCGACCATTTGGAGCTGAAAAAAGCTTATTTATGCGGGTATTCGACCGGCGGGTCGGTCGCTCTGGAAGCGATGCTCCGCTATCCCGACCGGTTCTACGGGGCGATTCTGATCAGCGGCATGTCGGAGCTGAGCGACTGGTACCGGCGCAGCGAGGCATGGGCGGCGGTCGGGATGATGGGGCTACGCGCCAAACGGATTGTCGCGGCGGTCATCGCTTGGGGCAACTCAAACAAATGGAAGACGTTCCGGCGTCTTTACCGCGCGGCCAAGGAAGGACAGCTGCGGAACGTGAACGATTATTTCAAGTGCAGCCTGACGTACAACTGTACGGACAAGCTGGGACAGATTAAAACGCCGGTCCTGCTCCTCTACGGGGAGAAAGATAAAGAATTTCACCGGTATGCCCATATCCTCCACCGCAGACTGCCCGACAGCACGCTGCATTTCTTGCCTAAGGTCGGCCACCAGCTTCCGACCAAATCGGCATCGTTAGTGAATGCGTTAATCCGCCAATGGATTGACGAGCGCCATCCTTGGAAGACGGCGGACAAATCCCGGCAGCCGGCGCCGTCCTTGCTAGCGTTTCTCCCGCCGGATGCGCCGCGGGTCGAAGAGACGACAGAGGTGTAGGAAAGGGGATCAAGAATGGATGTGCAGTTCGCCGAAAAACAAGTGCAGGATTGGGCAAAAGCCAACGCACGTTCGTTAGGATTCAAAGGTTCGAAGATCGAAGCGAAGTATATTTGGAATCCGGGAGGGTTTGTCAACCAGTCCTATCGCTTATCCGATGGCGAAACGGTTCGGCATCTAAAGCTCGCGAAAGAATATAGAGCCCCGCTTCTGCAGAAGTGGGCCAGGCTGAGCGGGTATTTGACCAGCCATTATCACGCGCCGTGGCTTATCGAAGAGGTGACTCAAGAAGTCGTTCCCGGTCATTCATACGGTTTAGTATTTGATTATATTCAAGGAACCCCGCTAAGCTCCTGTTCCGATCCAAAAGCCGTCGTTGAAAACGTCCTGAAAGCATTGAACCGGCTGCATGCGGATCAAGAGCTCAAGAAGGGAGCCGAGGTCCACACCCGCTCGTATTCGGAGGCGTTTACCGAGGAATACATTGTCCGGTTCGAGAAGGATCTGGAGACGATCAGGTCCGAACGCCATTTGCTGGACTTCGTGACAGATGATGACCTGGGTTGGTTTGAATCGGAAGTAGAGAACTTGAATCAGCTTGTACATCAACTGCCTTCTTTTCAAATGAAAACTAGGGATACCATACATAACGATATAAACTGGCACAACGTGCTGGTGGATCCGCGATTTGGAAGGCAGCGGACGATTCGAACGGATGGAGGTTTATTTCAGGGCGAAGCTGCTTGACGACGTGATCGATGTACTCGCCGATTACATTGAAGCGGAGAATGTGCCTGAGGTGAAGCAACGGACACAGCAGCAGGCAAAAGAAATACATCTTCGCGCGTACCCTGAATATTTGAAGCGATACGGCAAGTAACCGCTTCTCCTTCTCTGCTACCATTCATTGATTTCTTTTATTCATGCGATGGCGGCCTTCTTTGCGTGCCGCTCCGAGGCGTAGTACAATAGCGAGACGATACAGAACTCGGAGAGGATGACTACGCTTATGGACTCGATCAAACGAGAAAAGCTGCTGAAGCAGGCGGCCGTTTATGCGAGAGCCGAACTGGAACGAGACAGCAGTGGCCACGACTGGTGGCATATTGTCCGAGTGACCCGCACGGCCAAGCGGTTGGCGGCGGTCGAACGCGCGGACGCGTTCATCTGCGAGCTGGCGGCCCTGCTGCACGACGTAGCCGATGAAAAGCTGAACCCGAGCAAGGAAGCCGGCCTGCAAAAGGTGGAGAGCTGGCTCGCCGAAGCGGGAGCGGACGAAGTGGACCGCGCCCATGTCATGGACATCATTTCGACGATGTCCTATGGAGGAGGACACGGCCAGCCGATGCGCACCGCCGAAGGCCGGATTGTGCAGGACGCGGATCGTCTCGATGCGATCGGCGCGATCGGGATCGCCCGGGTATTCGCCTATGGCGGCTGGAAAGGCCGGCCGATGCACGACCCGGAGCTGCCGGTCCGGGAGCATATGACGCCGGAGGAATACCGCAGCCATCCGGGAACGGCGGTCAACCACTTTTACGAGAAGCTGCTGAAGCTCAAGGATTTGATGAACACGGATGCTGCCCGCGCCTTGGCGGAGGAGCGTCATCGCTTTATGGAGCGGTATTTGGAGCAGTTTTATAATGAATGGGACGCGGTGGACGCGGCGTGTGATCCTGCTGTGGAGACCGATTCTCCGACCGGGACGGCGTCCCGCTGATCCGGTTCACTCGAATTGCTTCAGGAAGCGGCCCATCCGCTCGATCGCCTCGGTCAAATTTTCCACCGAAGACGCATAGGAGCAGCGGATATGGCCTTCCCCGGCGGAGCCGAGAGCGTTGCCGGGCACGACCGCAACCTTCGTCTCCTCCAGCAGCCGCCAGGCGAACGTCTCAGAGGAAAGTCCCGTGTGCCGGATCGACGGGAAGGCGTAGAAGGCTCCCCGGGGCTCGAAGCAGGGCAGGCCGATCTCTTGGAAGCCCTTCAGCACGAGCCGCCGCCGCTGATTGTACGAGCTGACCATCTCCTTCATTTCCTCCGTCCCGTTCCGTAGCGCTTCGATAGCCGCTTTTTGTACCGTGATGGGCGCGCAGATCATCGTGTATTGATGGATTTTGGTCATCGCGGCGATGACTTCGGGATGTCCGCAAGCGTATCCGAGCCGCCAGCCGGTCATGGCGTACGCCTTGGAGAAGCCGTTCAGCAAAATCGTCCGCTCCCGCATCCCCGGCAGCGACGCAAAGCACGTATGCTCGCCCTCGTAAGTCAGCTTGTCGTACACCTCGTCGGAAATGACGATCAAGTTATGCTTTTCCACGACTTTAGCAATTTCGAGCAGATCTTCCCGGGGCATCGTCGCGCCGGTCGGATTGTTCGGATAGTTGAACAGCAGCGCCTTGGTTCGCGGCGTGATCGCAGCTTCCACCTGTGCGGCGGTCAGCCGGAAATCGTTGTCGGCCGTCGTAGTCAGCGGAACCGGCACGCCGCCCGCCATCGTGACGCATGGCGCGTAGGAGACATAACACGGCTCGGCGATCAGCACCTCGTCCCCGGTATGGACGATTGCGCGCAAAGCGAGATCGACCGCTTCGCTAACCCCGACCGTAATCAGCACCTCGCTGCGGGGCTCGTAGCGCACGCCGTAAAACCCGTGCAGGTGAGCGGCAATTTCCTCCCGCAGCTCCAGCAAGCCCGCGTTGGATGTATACATCGTGTATCCTTGCCTCAAAGACTGAATCCCCGTTTCCCGGATCGCCCAAGGCGTCACAAAGTCGGGCTCTCCGACGCCGAGCGAAATAATGCCGGTCATCTCCGACGCGAGATCGAAAAACCGCCGGATGCCGGACGGCGGCATATCCCGGATGACGGGGGAGAGTCGTTCGGACCAATTCAAAGTCATAACCATTCACCAGCTTTTCATGGATTTGTTCGTGCAAATTTGCAAATAAAAAAGCCCCCGTCCCCAAAAAAAGGGACGAGAGCTATGCTCACGCGGTACCACCCTCGTTGACTCCAATACATCCAAAGTCCACTCGGTCCTATAACGGCAGAACACCGGCCAACTCCTACGGCTGCAAGCTTCAGAGGGCGACTCCAGGGTGGCTTTCGGCAGGGTTTCTTTCCCGGGCTCGCACCTTCCCCGGGTCGCTTGGAAATACACCGTGCTTACTTTCCCCATCGTTGTCTTTCACGAAAAATAAATTAACAGTACTATAGCACGGGTCGTTTTCGGCTGTCAATCCTCTCTTCGGGAAAGCTTCACCGCGACAACGCATTGACATCCGAAGCTCAGTCTGCGTCCGTAAGCTCGTTCCAGTTTACGACGTCGGTGCAGAGATGCCGGATCAAGCCCGGCTCGTGGCTGACGACGAGTACGCCAAGCTGCCGCTGCCGGGCGATCGCGAGCACGGCCTGCCAAATTTGCGCCTGCGTGATCGCATCGAGCATCGTCGTCATTTCGTCGGCGATGAGAAACCGCGTTTGCGGCCCGAGTGCCCGCGCTACGCAGAACCGCTGCAGCTCACCGCCGGACAATTCGCCAGGGCGGCGGCGGAGCCATTCCTGCTGGATGCCCAGCGCCTCCAGCAGCGCCGGATCGGGCTCTCCGCCTTCGCGCAGGACGCGGTGCATCGGCCACTTCGGATTCACCGCCTTCTCCGGGTGCTGGAAGACAAGCTGCACCGGGTGGTAGCCGCTGCGAGGGAGGGGGCTGCCGCCTAAAGTAATGCGCCCTTCCGGCGGTTCCTCATACCCGGCCAGCAGCCGGCCGAGCGTCGTCTTGCCGCAGCCGCTCGGCCCAACGAGGCCGGTCAATTCCCCCGGCGTTAGCGTCAGATCGACGCCGCGGAACAGCCAGGCGTCCCGGCCGCGCCGGTACCCAAGACCTCGCGCTTCAAGTCGCATGGATGCACCTCACCGTCCCGCCGCGCAGCTCCCGCATCTCCGGCCGTTCGCGGCTGCAATCCGGACCGGCGGCGGCGCAGCGCGGCGCGAACAAGCAGCCTGGCGGCAGCGCGGACGGATGCGGCTGGACGCCGGGAATCGGCGTGAAGCCGTTCTGCGGCAGCGCCTGCCAGAGCGCCCGGCTGTACGGATGGCGCAGCCGCGCTCCGTCGCCGGAGAAGTCGCCGGCGGGCGACGTTTCGACCGTCGTCCCGGCATAAAAGACGGCGACGTTGTCGGCGAAGGGAAGCACCGACTCGATGTCGTGAGTGATGAGCAGCACGGCGCAGCCTTCGTCCGCCAGCTCGCGGAAGCGGCTTAGCGTTTCCCGCACCGCCGCGGGGTCAAGGCCGGGTGTCGGCTCGTCGGCAATGACGAGCCGCGGGCCGCCGACCGTCGCCGTTGAGACGAGCACCCGCCGCGCCATGCCGCCCGACAGCTGGAACGGGAACAGCCGCTCGGTCCCGGGGGCGAGACGGTAGCGGTCGAAGATGCGGCGGACCGCGGCGACCGCATCGCCCTCGCGGACCGAGCTTCGCACTTGGTCGCCTACCCTCATCAGCGGGTCGAGGAAATTGACCGATTGCGGCACTAGCGCAATCTCCTTGCCGCGCAGCGCCTCCTGTCGGGCAGGGGTCAGCGGCTCTCCTTCGTATCGCAGCGTCCCGGAGACGGCGGCATTGTCCGGCAGGATGCCGAGGATGGCGTGGGCAAGCAGGCTTTTGCCGGAACCGCTCGATCCGACGACAGCGAGCAGCTCGCCCCGTCCGACCGTCAGCTGCAGGCTGCGGATAACCTCGACCGTGGACTGCCGCAGTCCGCGGTCGTACCGCGTGAAGGCGACAGATAAATCGTTCACTTCAAGTACGGGCACATGAATAGGTTCAGGTATAGATTCAGGCACGTTGCGCCAAGCCTCCTCTTTTGGTCATGCTGCGGGGTCGGATGCTTCAGCTCTGCGGATTCCGCGGGTCGAGCAGCAGACGCAGGCTTTCCCCGGCCCGGTCGAACGCCCGGACGACAACGAGCAGGCAGAGGCCGGGGAAGACGGCCAGCCACCACATGCCGGTCGACAAATACCGCATCGACTCGGACAAAATAATGCCGATGGCCGGCTGATGCGGCGACAGGCCCAGGCCGATAAACGTCACGCCCGCTTCGTGCAGAATCGCATGCGGGAACAAGAGCAGCAGCCCGACGAGCAGCTGCGGCAGCAGGTGGGGCAGCATATGCCGCGTCGCCACTTGCCAGCGGGACTGCCCCAGCCGCCGCGAAATTTGCACGAATTCGGCGCTGCGCAGCTGCAGAACCTCCGCGCGGATGACCCGCGCCAAGCTCGGCCAGTGTGTCAAGGCGATGCCGATTACGATGCCGCGCATGCCCCCGCCGCAGACGAACGCGATTAGAATGAGCGTGACGAGATGCGGCACGCTCAGAAACAAGTCGATCAGCCATGCGACGATCCGGTCGGCCGTCCGGCCCATCGTCGCGGCAATCAGCCCGAGCGAAGCAGCAATGACGACGCTGGAAGTGGCGCCGATCAAGCCGACCTGCACGCTTAATGCAAGTCCCTTGAGGGTGCGGGTAAACATATCCCGTCCAAGCCAATCGGTGCCGAACGGATGCTGCAGCGACGGCGGCAGATTGCGCCACTCCAGCCGGGTGGACAGGTTGTCCGGGCTGAGCAGCAGCCCGATGAACAGGGTTCCCAGAATCAGCACGGCCGCGCCGATCGCCGCAAGCAGCGCCCGATGCCTCCGGCCAAGCCGGGCACGCGGCCGCAAGCGCTCCGTATCGTTGATCGTCCGTAGATTACTCATAGCGCCCGTCCCTCCCGGATTCGCGGATCGACCAAGCGGTAGAGCAGATCTGCGATCAGATTGCCGGTGAACACGAACAGAGCGCTGAACAGCACAATGCCGAGCAGCAGCGGAACGTCGCCCCGGAGCCCAGCTTCGACGGTGGCCTGTCCAAGGCCGGGATAAGAAAATACCTGCTCGGCCAAGACCGCCCCGCCGAACAGCTCGCTGAACGCGGTGAACTGCAGTGACAGGGCGGGAAGCGCGATATTGCGCAAGCCGTGCCGCCGGAACAGCCGGAAGCCGCGCTCGCCGCGGGCCCGGGCGAACAGTACGTAGTCGCTGGCCAGCACGTCGAGCAGCTTTTGCCTCGTATGCAGCGCGATATTCGAGATGCCGACGACGCTTAAGGTCAGCGCGGGCAAAATCATATGCTGCACCCGGTCGCTCCACGTGACCTCCTGCGCCAGCATCCCGGCAGGGACGCCCAGCGCGACCGGAAACCAGCCCAGCCACACCCCGAACAGCAGAAGCAGCAGCAGGCCCATCCAGAACGCGGGCGTGGAGGCCAGCGTGTAGCAGTACCATTGGATCGACCGGTCGATCCACGTATCTTTCTTCATCGCGGCCAAGCTGCCTGCGGCAAAGCCGAGCAGGCCGGACAGCAGCCAGGCGGCGATCATTAGCGCCAGCGAACCTGCGAACCGCTCTCCGATCACCTCCGCCACCGGCCGGCGGTAAATCATGGAGGTGCCAAGGTCGCCCTGCAGTAGGGCCGCCCCCCAATTCGCGAATCGTTCGGCCGGCGGCTTGTCGAGTCCCCAATGCTCGGCGATCTGCTGCCGCTGCTCCGGGCTCACCCGCATCATGTCGGCCCCGACGTAGGCTTGAACCGGATCGATGGGGGAGGCGCTGACGAGCACGAAGGAAATCGCGCTGATCGCCGCCAGCAAAGTGACCAGCCGGACCGCTTTCAAGCCTAAAAACGTAAGCAAGCTGCGCATCATCTCATAACCTCATTTTCCGGGCCTAGTTCTTCCAATTCCATTCTTCGATATTGTCCGTAACCGGCCAGCCGTGGCCGTGCGGATGAATGCGCTGCTTCCCGATATCCAGCTTGTCCTTGACCAGATACAGATGGTCGATGTTGACCAGCCACGCCCATGGCGCGTCGCCCTGTGCGCTGACGCCGGTCGTGCCGTCCCATTGGGCTTTTTTCCAAAATTCCCAGGCGTCTTCTTCCTTCGTGGCCCGGAGCGCCTTGTCCATCCAAGCGTCGACTGCCGGATTGCTGTAATACCCATTGTTGTAATATTCGACGCCGCGGTATTTGCTGCTGTACACGTTGTACATTTCGAGCGGATCGCTGCTGCCCCAGCCCATCATGACGGCGCTGGAATGCATCAGCCTCTTGATATCGTCCCAGCTCTTGCCTTCGACGCTCATTTGAATGCCGACCGGCTTCAGCATGTCGGCCACAGCGAGCGCCAGCGATTGCCGCGACACGTCGCCCGAAGGGTAGATGAGCGGGAATTGCGCTTTGAGCGCTCCCTTCTCCACGATGCCGTCACCGTCAGCGTCTTTCCAGCCCGCATCTGCAAGCAGCTTCTTCGCGCCTTCGACATCGGCGTCAGGGGTGACCGTCTGCGGATTCCACCAGGGCAGCCGGTCGTTAATGGTGTAGGCCGGCGTACCGTGCCCTTCCAGTACGCCTTGGACCAGCGCTTTGCGGTCGATTGCCATGTTGACGGCTTTGCGGATCGCGATATCGGCCGTCACATCGTTACCGATGGGATTGCCCTCCTCCGTAGTAAGCCCGGAATGGGTATAAGGGAATACGATGCCGCGGTTGTCCACGGTATGTACGGCTTCGACCCGCATCCCGGCGACCGGCTGCTTGCTGAAGGCGGCAGGGATGTATGCGGCGTCCACTTTTCCGGCTTTGGCGGCGGCATAAGCGGCATCCTCATTCAGGAACAGAAACGTCAGCTTTTTGAAAAACGGCTTCGACCCGTAGTAATCGGGATTCGCCTCGACGATCACCTGCTGGCCCCGGTCCCACTGCACAAGCTTGTACGGCCCGGACCCGACCGGCTTCTGTGCGTAGTCTTTGCCATGGGCGTGCTTCGGCACGATGCCCGTCTGTACGAGCAGCGTCAGAAACGTCGATTGCGGCTCCTTGAGCGTAAACTTGACCGTGGCGGCATCCGCGGCTTCGACGCTCTTCATATTCGTGAGATCGATAATGGAGCCGTTTTTAGACGCTGTTTCGAACGTATACTGCACATCGGCGCCGGTCACCGGCTTGCCGTCGGAAAACTTCGCGTCGCTCCGCAGCTTGACGGTCCATACCGTTCCATCGCCGCTCACTTCGTAGCCGGTAGCCAGATCGTTTACAATTTTCATTTCGGCATTCCGCTTCAGCAGCGTGCTTTGAAACAGCGGCGAGCCGTACCGTCCCCAGCCGGTCGTCGGATCGAAACCGGCCTCCGGCTCAGAGCCGACGGCCAGGATCAGCTCGTCCTTGGCGGCGGCCACCGAAGGTTCTTCCTTCTTAGCGGCCGGGGTGCATCCGGTCAAGATAAGGCCAAGGATAATTCCCCATAAGATCACCCTGAACATTGCAGGCTTATTCACGTTTTCTCAACTCCAAATCCATAGTTATCTTATCGTCCTGCTCCATCGTGTCACGATTTAAAAATATTGTAGCACACGCTATGGGGGGAGTCACTACACGAACGGACAAAAAAGCCGGCCGGACCCGACGCTCAAGCTTCGTTTAGAAGCGCTTGGAAAATGGAAAACTAAAGCCAGACAGCTGCATGAAAAAAATGCAATTTATCTGTTGACATAGGGTAGGGGGGTATAGTAATATAAAGCCAAGAGGAGGGAACACAATGGAAAACATTGAGGAGGCGGAACATTGCTGCTCCACGAGCAGTGCGAGAAAAAGCCATCATTCCGATAAAGTCAAAGCCAATCTCATCACCCGATTGAACCGCATCGAAGGCCAGATCCGGGGCGTGAAGGGCATGATCGAAAAAGACACGTATTGCGACGACGTCCTTAACCAGATCGCCGCGATCCAATCGGCGCTGAACGGCGTCGGCAAGCTGCTGCTCGAAGGTCATATGAAATCCTGCGTCATCGAGCGCATTCAAACGGGCGAGCATGAAGTCATCGATGAATTGCTTACCACCATCCAAAAATTAATGAAATAAGGAGCGATCCCCTATGCAAACCATTACGTTGAAAGTCGAAGGCATGTCCTGCAATCATTGTGTCAATTCCATTGAAGGGGCTTTGAAGAACATCGGTGCAACCGGCAAGGTTGACTTGGCCGCGAAATCCGTTCAAGTGCAGTACGAAGAGTCGAAAACGAATCCGGATGCGATCAAGACTGCGATTGAAGATCAAGGCTACGACGTAGTTTAATCCGGGATTCACCGGTTTTGCCGAGGTGCGGCTCCGGCCGCTCTCTTTTTTTGATTAAAATATACCCCATACGGGTATATTTGAGAAGAGGTGCTTAGCGATGGAACAGCGATTGGAACAACAACAGCAGCAGGATCAGCAGCAAGCCTCGCTTGCCATTACGGGTATGACCTGCGCAGCCTGCGCGAACCGGATCGAGAAAGGCTTGAACAAGCTGCCCGGCGTGGGGAAAGCGACCGTGAATTTCGCGCTGGAGACGGCCCACGTCGAATACTCCGGGCAGGCGGTCTCGGTTGACGAGATGATCCGGAAAGTTGAGCAGCTTGGGTATAAAGCGGGGCTGAAGGAGGAACGGAAGGACGACGGCGACCACCGGCAAAAAGAAATTGCCGCGCAACGCACGAAGCTGATCTTCTCCGCTATTCTTTCGTTCCCGCTTCTGTGGGCGATGGTCAGCCACTTTTCGTTCACCTCGTGGATTTACTTACCGGACGCCCTGATGAATCCGTGGGTGCAGCTTGCGCTTGCGACGCCGGTGCAGTTCATCATCGGCTTGCCGTTCTATACCGGCGCTTACAAAGCGCTGCGCAACAAGAGCTCGAACATGGACGTGCTCGTCGCGCTGGGTACGTCGGCGGCTTATTTTTACAGCCTGTACCTGACGTTGGAGTGGGCCGCGGCCGGTTCTCCGGCGCATGGCATGCCTTCCATGTATTACGAGACGAGCGCCGTGCTGATCACGTTGATCGTGATGGGCAAATGGTTCGAGGCGCTTGCGAAGGGACGCTCCTCGGAAGCGATCAAGAAGCTGATGGGCTTGCAGGCCAAAACGGCGCTTGTCATCCGCGAAGGCGTCGAGCTGAACGTGCCGGTGGAAGAGGTGCTGGCTGGAGACGTCGTGCTGGTGAAGCCGGGCGAGAAAATTCCGGTCGACGGCCTTGTCCTCGACGGCATGTCGGCGGTCGACGAATCGATGCTGACCGGCGAAAGCATCCCGGTCGAGAAAAAGCCGGGCGACGCCGTCATCGGCGCTACCGTCAACCGGAACGGCAGCCTGCGGATCAAAGCGACGAAGGTCGGCAAAGAAACGGCGCTGGCGCAAATTATCCGGGTCGTCGAAGACGCGCAGGGCTCGAAGGCTCCGATTCAGCGGGTGGCCGACCGGATCTCCGGCATCTTCGTGCCGATCGTCGTCGGGATTGCGGTGCTTACGTTTTTGATCTGGTATTTTGCGGTTGTTCCGGGCGAATTCGCCAATGCGCTGGAGAAAGCGATCGCCGTTCTCGTTATTGCATGCCCTTGTGCGCTGGGGCTCGCGACGCCGACCTCCATCATGGCTGGATCGGGCCGTGCGGCGGAGTTCGGGATTTTGTTCAAGGGCGGAGAGCATCTGGAATCGATGCACCGGATCGATACGATTGTGCTGGATAAAACGGGCACCGTCACCAAAGGGAAGCCGGAGCTGACCGACGTGAGCATCGAAGCTGCGGACGAAGCGACGGTTCTGCGCTTGGTTGCTTCCGCCGAGAAGCAGTCCGAGCATCCGCTGGCGGAAGCGATTGTGGAAGGCATCCGCTCGAAAGGCATCGCGTTCTCCGAAGCGGAACGGTTCGAGGCCATACCAGGCTACGGTATCGCCGCCGTCGTCGAAGGCCGCGAGGTGCTGGTCGGCACCCGCAAGCTGCTGCGGCGCGAAGGGATCGAATTCGCGCATGCTGAGGGTGTCATGGAGCGGCTGGAATCGGAAGGCAAGACCGCGATGCTGATCGCCGTGGACCGGCGGTATGCCGGCATGGTTGCGGTAGCGGACGCGGTCAAAGAAACTTCGCAGGAAGCGATCGCCCGTTTGAAGCAGGAAGGCATCGAGGTCATCATGATTACCGGCGACAACCGCCGGACGGCGGAGGCGATCGCCCGTCAGGTGGGCATCGACCGCGTGCTGGCCGAGGTGCTGCCGGAAGGGAAGGCCGCCGAGGTGAAGAAGCTGCAGGCGGAAGGGTGCAAAGTCGCCATGGTGGGCGACGGCATCAACGATGCGCCGGCGCTTGCAACGGCCGACGTCGGGATCGCCGTCGGCACGGGGACGGACATCGCCATCGAAGCGGCTGACGTGACGCTCATGCAGGGCGATCTCATCCGCTTGCCGGACGCCGCGGCGATGAGCCGGAAAACGATGGCGAACATCAAGCAAAACTTGTTCTGGGCGCTGGCGTACAACACGCTCGGCATTCCGATCGCCGCGCTGGGCTTCCTTGCCCCGTGGGTGGCGGGAGCCGCGATGGCGCTGAGCTCGGTATCGGTGGTGCTCAATGCGCTCCGATTGCAGAAGGTGAAGCTCTAAGCAGAGCGTAAGGCGGGTGCCCGGTTGCCGGGCGCCCTTCTTTCGGTGAATACGGCAGGATCGGAAAGGAGCTGCAAAGCCGCGGTGAACAAGACGATTCTTATGGTCGACGACGAGGCGAAAATCAGGGATGTCGTCACTTCTTATTTGCAAAAGGACGGGTACCGCACGCTGGAATCCGCCAGCGGCTCGGAAGCGTTGGACGTGCTGGAGCGGGAGGCGGTCAATCTCGTCATTTTGGACCTGATGCTGCCCGATATGTCCGGTGAAGAGGTATGCCGGCGCATCCGGCAAAGGTCCTCGCTGCCGGTTCTGATGCTAACGGCCAAGGTGTCTGAGAACGACCGGGTGACCGGGCTGTCCATCGGCGCGGACGACTACGTGCTGAAGCCGTTCAGTCCGCGGGAGGTGGCAGCCCGGGTCCGGGCGATCCTGCGCCGCACGCAGGACGACGCTTTGCTGGCGGATCGCATGGCGTTCCGCGGCGACGAGCTGGCTATTCTCACGTTAAAGCGCGAAGTATACAAGCAGGGCGATCCGGTCGCTCTAACGCCCAACGAATACAAGCTGCTGCTTACGCTTGCCCGCCACCCGGAGCGCTGCTTCACGAGAGACGAGCTGATCGAGAAGGTGCTCGGCTTCGACTTCGAAGGCGACGAGCGCACGATAGATCAACACGTCAAAAACCTGCGGCAGAAGATCGAGCCGGTTCCGAAAGCGCCGAGATATATTGTAACGGTATACGGCGCAGGCTACCGGTTTGCCGGAGGAGTCTTGCCGTGAGAGGGCTGTATGCCAGATTTGCGCTCGTGTTTATCGGACTGGCGTGCGGGATTCTGATCATGGCGCTTATGGTGCTGCTCGTGCAGGCGCACCGCCATTTTATGATGTACCAACAGCAGGCGGCGGGCGCGGATATGGTGATGTTCAACGCGCATCTGGAGCAGGCCCTTGTCCAATCGGTCGTCTGGATTGCCGCCGGAGGTATCGTCTTGGCGGCCTTGGCCGGGTTGTACGCGGCGAAGCGGATGGCAGCGCCGCTCATGGCGATGAAAGCGATGGCCGTCCGCATGGCCGGGGGCGAGCTGGAAGCGCGCACGGAGGTTCGCGGGAACGACGAGCTGGCCGATTTGGCGCAAGCGATTAACGAGTTGGCCACGCAGTTGGAGAAGCAGGAGCGCCTGCGGAAGACGATGACCGCCGACGTTGCCCATGAGCTTCGTACCCCGCTGGCTACCTTGAAGAGCCATATGGAAGCGATGGTGGACGGCGTCTGGGAGCCGACGCAGGTCCGGCTTGCGGCTTGTCACGAGGAGGTCGAGCGGCTGAGTCATCTGGTCGGCGATTTGGAGCAGCTGACGCAGATGGACTCCCCTCATTTTCGGCTTCGCCTGCAGACGGAAGACTTGTCGGCCATCGCCGCTCAGAGTGTGGAGACCGTCAAAGCCGCTTTTGCGCAAAAAAAGGTTGCCCTCCGGTTCGCGGCCTCGGTCCAACCGGTGCTGGTCCAAGCGGATCGGCGGCGGATCGGGCAAATATTGGCCAATGTGCTTAGCAACGCGTGGAAGTATACGCCCTCCGGAGGCCGGGTCGAGGTGAAGGTGGAACAGGCCGATAGCGTGGCGCGGGTTGTCGTCACGGATACCGGGATCGGCATTTCCACCGAGGAGCTGCCTTATGTGTTCGAGCGCTTCTACCGTACGGACAAATCGCGGAATCGCACTACGGGGGGAAGCGGCATCGGACTGACCATCGCCCGGAGGCTGACGGAAGCGCACGGCGGACACATAGAAATCGACAGCGAGTTGGGCCGGGGGACGGTGGTGCGGATTTGTTTTCCGGGATAAAGCTTAGGGGCGGGGGGATGATCTTCATAAGATCTTCAAAAGCTTCCCTTACACTAAAAACAACCGAGAGAAAACAGGAGGGTGTTTATGAAAAAAGCAGCCATAGCGACATTGCTGGGTGCGGCGGTGCTTCTAAGCGCATGCGGTCAGCAGGGGAAAGAGGCTTCGGCCCCGAAGGAGGCTCGGAAGGAAGAAGCCTCGGCCCCGAAGGAGGCACCGAAGGAAGAAGCCGGACATGGCAAACACGGTGACGGGGCGTCCGAAGCGCCGAAGAGCGCCGAGGTCGTCACCTCTTTCAAGCTGACACCGGAGAAGCCGCAGGCACGAAACGATACCCCGCTTACGATTCAAATTACGGACAAAAACAACAAGCCGGTGGAAAACTTCGACATTACGCACGAGAAGAAGCTTCACTTGATCGTCGTCAGCAAAGACCTGTCGTTCTTTAACCACATTCATCCCGACTATAAGGGCGGAGGCCGGTTCGACATCACGACGCAGTTTCCAGGCGGCGGCGACTATAAGCTGATTGCGGACTTCGTGCCGACAGGTCAAGGCGCAGTAACGCAGACGTCGTGGATCAGCGTACAGGGCAATGCGCCCGCAGCCGCGGCGATCGAACCCGAGTCCACGCTGGTCAAAACGGTGGACGGCAAAGAAGTCACGCTTGCGATCGACCACCTGATAGCGGGGATGGACGCGAACCTGACCTTTACGATTCGCGACGCCGCTTCGAAGCAGCCGGTGACGAATCTTCAGCCTTATCTCGGAGCGGTCGGGCATGTGGTTATTTTGAGCGACGATGCCGAGCAGTACCTGCACGTTCATCCGATGGAGGAGAAGGTCTCCGGGCCGGACGCCAAATTTATGACGAAATTCCCGAAAAGCGGCATATACAAGCTGTGGGGCCAGTTCCAGCACGAAGGCAAGGTATTCACCGTTCCTTTTGTCGTGAAAGTGCCTTAAGCGGGAACGCGGCAAGACCAAAGACCGATTCGCAAAAACTGAATCGGTCTAATTCTTTATAAGCCGGCTCCATGTTGTGCTCAAGAAGCGCCTTCAGCCCGCACAGTACGATCGTAAATCCTTCCGTCGAACCGATCGCTTGTTTGACAATGTCATCCCCCTCTCCTTGAAACCCTGTATTCGTTATCGTCACGAAGGTTTCATTATCTGCCCGGCGGATAAAGCTCTATTCGACCGCGTTATAACCGTAAGACGCCTCCCATTCGATAAGGATGCGTTTGTTCTCCTCGATTTCTTTGACATAGACGTTGGTAGAAACGCCATACATTTCCCAATCCCACCGGACGCGTTTTCCAGTTTCCAGCCTTCCGCTGCTTTTGGTGAACCAGAATCGTGTTAGCATGTCACATTGGTTATGATTTCTTAACGATTGCGGATTGCGGATTATGACACTCCTGGGCCGAATTCGACATCATATTACATCGTTTGCTGTCTGTCGATAACAGCTGTCGTCGTTCTCACCAAACGCCTGGATGGCAAATGATCCCGACGCACTATGGACAAAGTACCCGGCTTTTCAATACAATGAATGAAAGGGATGGGTTATTTTACAAGTTATATGGTAATTTCTTTCTGGGAATTAGGTGATTTTTTCATCCCCAAATTTGTCAAGTGCTTTAAGTACGGCAAGATGAAGAATGCGCGGTCTTTTCTGAAAAAATTGTTGATTCGCAAAAATTTTGACGAAAACCGCCGAAACTCCCATCATTCACAAAACTGAGGACCGACGCCGAAGACGGTATCGTCGGACTCCGTTGAGAGGTAGCGCCATGGCCCATCACAAGTATGTCGTCGCGTTCCGCATCGGCTTCCAAAGCTCGCTGGAATACCGCTTTAATTTTTTTCTCTCTCTGTTCAGCGCGGTATTTCCGATCGTCGTGCAATATTATATATGGACGGCGGTGTACGCGAGCGCCGGAGAGAGCGGCTTGTTCGGCTATTCCTATCAAGAGATGATCATGTATACGATCATTGCCGCCGTCGTCTCCAAGCTGATGATTACGAATATGGAGCACGCCATCGCCGAAGATATCAAAAGCGGCGGATTGAATAAATATATGGTCAAGCCGATTGCGTATTTTGGCTTCCGCATCTGCTCGTTTATCGGGCAGCGATTAATCTATGTGACGATTTCCCTGTTCGTCATTCTGGCTTTAACCTTCGCATTGAACTCGTTTTATAACCAGCATACCGGACTTGAACGATTGCTGGCTTTTTTCCTCTCTCTGTGCCTGTCTGTCATTATTAGCTTTCTGATCTCGTACGCCCTGTGCGCGTGCGCCTTCTGGTTGTCGGAAATTTCCTACTTTTTCGTCGTCACCAGCCTGCTGGTAAATATCATGAGCGGCGGCATGTTTCCGCTTGAAATATTCGGCGAAGGGCTGCAGCAGCTGTTTCGTTTCCTGCCCTTCCATTATATGGTGTACTTCCCTGTCAACGTATTGAATGGAAAAATAGCAGGTGATCTGATTTGGCAAGGTATCGCCGGACAAGGCCTATGGATCGGTGTAATGCTGATCGTCTGCCATCTGGTCTGGAAGCGTGGGATGAAACGGTACTTGGGGCTAGGAGGCTGAGCTTTGAACTTCGTTACCGAACTGCGACGACATCTGCACATCCTGGCGTTATTCGCCAAAAACTCGGTCATTTCCCAGATGGAATACCGCTTTAATTTCATAACGGGCATATTCGTGGAGGCGGCGTTTCTGATGTCTAAGCTGCTGTATGCGGTCGTCGTGTACAAAACGAATGTGCGGATCAACGGGCTGTCGCCCGATACGATTCTGATGTTTATGGGGACGCATTTATGGCTGACGGGCATTTACATGGGGTTGTTCTTTAACAATTTCCTGCGTCTCAGCGATCATGTCCGCACGGGCAGTCTCGATCTGATGATGGTCAAGCCGATGTCGCTGCAATTTCTTGTGTCTTTGCGGTATATCGAGGTCGGGATGCCGATTCCGAATATGATTGTGGGGACCATCATGATCGCGATCGGCTGGAGCGCCGCGGGCATTCCGGTTACGCTGCTCCATGTCGCCGGATTTGTGGCCTTTCTGCTAGCTGCTACCGTCCTCACGTACTGCATTATGATCATTCCTTCGCTGCTCTCGTTCTGGTTCGTGAACACGTCGGCCGCCAGCGAAATTTCGTACTCCGTATGGGATTCCAACAATATGCCCGCATCCATGTACAACAAGTGGATACAACGGATAGGGACGTTTGTCGTTCCTGTGTTTTTGATTACGAACTTTGCCCCGATGTTTGTGCTCGGCAAGCTGTCTGCCGCTGAATTGGCCTGGGGCGCGCTGGCCCCGGTCGTCTGCTTCCTGCTGGTCCGCTTTCTGTGGAAGCGGGCGCTGAGCGTGTACAGCAGCTCAAGTTTGTAGCTGAACATTCGTCCGAAGCGGCAAATGACGATAAGGGAGGTGATGAAGTCCAGAGCAAGCGCAGGCGGGAAGGCACCACAGATGAGGCAATCGTAGGCTGAATCGACAGGTCCTATACCAACCATGACATGAAAATTGGAGGAGGTTAGACGATGTCCGTACAACTTCGCAACGACACGGCTTCAACGATTTCACCGCTCTTGAGTACGTCGGCGCCCCGGTGGATTTGGCTGCAGCTTCTGGAGGCCTGTAATTTAAGGTGCAAAATGTGCTATGAATGGGGCGATAACGGCGCCTACAAGGAACGAACGATGCTGACGCAGCTGGATATCAAAGTGGTTAAGCAAATTATCGAGGATTGCAGCCCGGTCAAGCCTTATTACGATCTGTTTGGCGGAGAGCCTCTGATGTATCCGCACATCGATGAGGTTCTGGCTGCATTAAAATATTACGGAAGCCAAGTCGCTTTCCCGACCAACGGAACGCTGCTGGAGAAGCACGCGGAGATGATTATCGAGAATGAGCCGCATCGCGTATGGGTGTCGATGGACGGTCCGGAGGAGATTAACGACCAGCAGCGCGGCAAGGGCGTATTCAAGAGAGCGATCCGCGGCATTGAGAAGCTTCATGCGCTCCGGGAGGAGAAGGGCAAGGAATTTCCGAAGATCGGTACGATCTTCATTATTACCCCTCTAACATACATGCATGTGGAGGAGCTTTTCTTCAAAAGCATGGATATTACGAAGCTGGATCATATCAGTTTGGAGTTTCAGTCGTTTATTACGCCTGAAGATCACGTGAATTACCGGAATATTCTGAAAGATAATTTTGATCTGGACACGAATGCGGCCGTTTCCAGGGGCTTCGTCCGTGAATTATCCGAGTTTAGCGAGATGGATGCAAAGGAAATCGCCCGCCAAGTGCGCAACATCGAGGAGTACTGTAAGGAGAAAGGGGTTTATTTCAACGCCTATCCGCAGAACATGACCGAGGAGACGGTCGAGCTGTACTTCAGCGGAAACAGCCACAAGCTGTCACATGCCAAGAAGCGCTGCGAATTCCCTTGGCTTAGCACGGAGATCAATGCGAGAGGCGACGTGACGTCCTGTCATGCCTTCTATGACTTGACGCTCGGCAACGTAAACGAGCAGCGGCTGATTGATATCTGGAACGGACCGAAGTATAAGCAATACCGCAATTATTTGAAAAAAAATTCATTCCCGATCTGTCAGGCCTGCTGTTTGAACTTCAAGACGAAAACGGAAAAATAAAGGAAGCACGAGGTCGTGCCTATGAGAAAGAAACGAATCGGCGTGCTCGGCTGCGCTCACATCCTCGACCGGGCGCTGTTCACGCCCCTTAAGAGCCTCGAACACCTCGGCGTTCACGCTATTGCGAGCAGGACGAAGTCCAAAGCCGAGTCCAATGCGGACAAGTACGGCATTCCGCACGCGTTCGGCAGCTACGAGGAGCTGCTGGCCTGCGAGGAGATTGACTTCGTCTATATTGCGCTCAGCAACGAGTTGCATGCGGAATGGGCGATTCGGGCGATGCAGGCGGGGAAGCCGGTGCTGGTGGAGAAGCCGATCTGTCTGAACACGGAGGAGCTTCGGCGGCTGATGGACGCGCAGGCCGCGTCCGGCTTGCCCGCGCTGGAAGGCCTGATGGTGCAGCACCATCCTTGGCAGAGCGAGATTAAGCGGATGGTCGACCGCAACGCATACGGCAGCCTCTTGCAGGTAAGCTCGCAAATCTCGGTTCCGTTCCAGGACCCGGAGCGGCAAAATTATCGCAGCTTCCCGGAACGCGGCGGCGGCGCTTTCTATGATTTCGGCTGCTATTGGCTGCAATTCCTGCAAGCGGTGCTGGGGCTGGAGCCGTCGATCTGCGATGCGGAGTCGGATTTTGCGGGACCGGGCGGCTGCGATTGGACGTTTCGGGCGGCGCTGGACTACGTGGACGGGGTGCGCGCCGAGCTTGTCGCCTCCTTCGAGCTGCCGGCGGCTTCCCGGCATACGCTTGAATTTGAGCGTGCCGTTGTGACCGTGGACGATTTTTTCCGCGCCAGCATGGGAACGTACCGCATTGCTATTCGCATCCGGGATAAGCAGACCGGGGCGGTAGAGAAGCTGGCCTTCGATCCGCAAAATTATTTCGTGAATCAATTGGCGTTTTTCAGCGATGTGCTGGATGGGATAACAAGCAATGTGCCGATCGTTCAATCGTACGAGCGCATGGCGATGCACGAGCGGCTGCTGACGCTGGCGAGGGCGAAGCTGCCCGGATATCCGCTGGCCTCAGGCCAGCCACTGACTTAGATGAGGAGGAGTTTCTTATGGTGATGCAAACCGTGATGAAAATTTTGAGTGAAATCAAGGAGTCTCCGGAGCTGCTGTCCACATTAAAGCCGGAGACGGATATCGTTAACGAGGTAGGACTCGATTCGCTGCAAATGATCAATTTCGTGCTGGCCATTGAAGATGCTTTCGATGTGGAAATCGACTTTGATGATTTCCAGCTCGAACACCTGAACTCTATTCAAGCTTTCGTCGCTTTCTTGGAGAGCGTGAGAGCGGATGCTTCGAACGGGGCAAGCGGCCAGACGGCTTAGCAGCCCGTTGTTGATGAATCATGAAAAACCGTTCGCCGAAAGATGGGAGGGCCGTTCATGCAACCGAAAACGAAAGTTACCTTTGACGGAAACACGTTTCATAATATGAAGCGGACGATTCGCAACATGTCCGTGACCAGCAAAGCGCTGCGGCGCGATCCGACGTTCGCGCTGGATATTCCCGAGGACATCGGCATCAAGCTGAACAACGGCTGTAATCTGCGCTGCAAGCATTGCTTCGAATGGGCGAGCGACGGCTTTCATCACGATATGGC
Source organism: Paenibacillus elgii (assembly GCA_042219835.1). GTDB lineage: Bacteria > Bacillota > Bacilli > Paenibacillales > NBRC-103111 > Paenibacillus_G > Paenibacillus_G elgii_A. Next base: position 12,609 of record JBHJMN010000029.1, on the reverse strand, counting down.
CAAGGAGATAAAGAGTCAGGAGATTGAGTTTTCCCTGCTCGAACGCCTGCTGGAGCAAACGCGCCAGCGGAAATCCCGTTTGTTCCTTTGGGGCGGCGAACCGCTGTATTACAGCAAATTTGACGAATTGGCCGACTTGCTGGAACGCGATCCCCGCAATACGACCGTTTGTACCAATGCGCTGCTCGTGGAGCAGAAGCTGGATTCCGTGCTGAAAATATCGAAGGATATGACGCTGCTCATCAGCTTGGATGGCTTTGAAGCGGAGAACGACGCCATTCGCGGGAGGGGCACGTACAAGAAAGTCGTCCAAACGGTGAAGCTGCTGTTAGACCTGCAGAGAACAGGCGAGTATCAAGGCCGCATTTCGCTCAGCCTGACCATTAGCGATGCGATGGTTACGAAGCTGTACGATTTCATGGAATATTTCGAAGACCTCGGCGTCGATACGGTCTACTTCGTATTTCCTTGGTACATCCCAAGCGAGATTGCAGTAAAGATGGACGACTACTATACGCGGTATTTCCCTTGGCTGGAAGCGGCGCAGCAGCAGCAGCGGTATAGCTGGCATTCCTTCACCTTCCGCGTCTCGGAATCGAATATCGAGCCGCTCGTGGCGGAGATCGACCGGATCAACGGGCGGGTGTGGAACAGCCGAATCCGTTTTCAGCCGGCGCTGGAGCGGGATGAGATCAGAGACTTCATTCTTGGCTCCGAGAAGCCGGCGATGAAGCGGGAGCAATGCTTGGCCATTGCCAACCGGGTGGATGTGATGCCGGACGGGAAGGTCAACCCGTGCAAGTTTTTCCCCGAGTTTACGCTCGGCGACTTGAACGGGACGGAGCTGAAGGACGTGTATCATAGCGAAAGCTTCAAGCGGCACCGGGAGACGCTCGGCCGTGGATTGACGCCGATCTGTTCGCGATGCGTGCTGCTTTATAACTACGGCCGATAAATCCCGCAACCAAGCGGCGACAGGAAAGAGGGCTGCGGATGATGCAAGGGCGGTTCCATATGGATGACTTCTCCGTTTATCGGCCCGAGCTGACGGTGCCGATGGCGGATATCATTTCAAACGCGGTGAAATGCGGGTACCCTCTTGAGCACGATGAGGCTTATTACCGGGAGCGGGGGTTTGAGACCGTTGCGGTCGAAAGACGCCTGTCGATGGAGGAAATGGCGGAGCGGGCGCTTGAGCCTGTAGCGGAGCGTTGCAGGCGGGAAGGCATCGAGATCGGGGAAATCTGGTTTGCGCATACGTCACAGGTAGCTTGGCATGAATGCAATCTGTTCAAAACGATGCTGCTGCGCTGGGGCTGGGAGCAGGTTCCCTTGTACCCGGTCGAGGAGCATTCCTGCTCGACGTTCCACTGGTTTCTGCGCATGGCCGCCTATCCGTTGGCTCGCGATCCGGACAAAGCGGTGCTGTTCGTGACCGCCGATCTCGGGATCCATCCGTTCTACTATATCAATGAATTCATCCTTAGCGGGGACAGCGCCAGCGCCTGCTTATTCCGCCGGGAATACGGCGATCATCAAACGCTTGCCGTAAAGTATAAAACGGCAGGCAAGGTCTACGATAACGATCCATCTCACCTGCAGCGCTTCCATGCGACGTTCTATATGAGTCTTCGCAAGATGATGCTGGAGACGCTTCACGAAGCCGGGTTCACCTTTTCCGACATCCGTCTCGTCGTGTGCGGCAATACGACCCGGCAGGTTTGGGATACGGTAGCCAATTCGCTGCGTCTTTCGCCAGATATGTTTTACTACGCCACCATGCGCGAAGTCGGGCATATTACGAATACGGACATCCCTTACAATATTTGGCGCGCGTTAGCCGACGGGGCCTTGCTGCCGGGGGACTATTATTTGACGGTTACCATCGGCACGGCTGGCACGCTCGGCTGTGCCCTGCACCGGTATGTGCCGATGAACCGGCCCGGGATTCCGGTCAAGGAGGAAGGGGAGCCATGAGCGCGCAAGGTTTTCCGGAAGGCAAGAAGCTGTATATTAGCGGGCTTCGGTGCATCGTTCCGGAGGCGGAAAGCTCCTTGGAGGCCTACTGCGCGGAGGCGGGACAGCCATGGGAAGATAGTCCGCCCAAATGGCTGTTCGCGCATGCTGGGATGTCCTCGCCTTGGCCGGCCGTGGAGCCGGGTCCGCCGCATTCTTCGCTTCCCGCAGTACGGATTCCGGTGTTCGAAAAGCATCCCGTCGACTATTTGTGCGAGGAAGGGAAGCGCCGCTTCGGAGCGGACCGGAAGTTTGATCTGATCTGCTACTGCCACGAAACGGTGCAGCATCCGCTGACGACCTTGCCGGGGTTCAAGCTGTGCGCCGAGTTCGGGCATCGTCATGTGCTGCCGTTCGTGCTCGGACAGCTCGGAAGCCTCGCCTGCATTCAGGCGATCAGCTGGTACAGGCGCATGCTGGAGTATGGAGAAGGGACGGACGGCTTGCTCTGCATTGCGGATCGAACGGAGTATCCGTTCAGCCGGACGCCTTGGACAGGCTCGATCAAAGGGGACGCTGCGGTGTTATGCACGGTAGCAACCGAAGCGGGCGAGTACGAAGTAACGAAAGGCTGCATTCGGCCGTTCCTTCAAGCCGGACCGATGCGAGCGTGGACGACGGCCGATTACGAACAGACGACGCTGGCGCTCGCCCGTCTAGCTGGGCAAGCGCTTCAGGAGATGAAGGCGGCGGGGAACGCGCCTGATCGGCTGGTGATTCAGAATGTGTCCGATGCCTTCGTGACGGCTGTCGGCGAGGCTGGGGAACGCTGTGGGATTTCCGTCTATGTAAGGCAAACGCGGAAAACGATTAATTTTTTGGGCAGCGATCCGTTCATTACCTTGCAGGAGGCGGAGGACAGTGACCAGCTTCGGGAGGGACAGTCGGTTCTGCTTCTGTTTGCCAGCGCCGATTTCGGCATCGGACTGCTGACGCTTCGCAAGGCCGGGGAAGGCGGATAGCCTCCGAATTGAAGTCTGTGCAAGAATCGCGAAAAAGACCGCCTTCCCTGCGAACGGCGGTCATTTTGCGATGCACACTATTGACGCTGCTGTGGCGAAAATATTCGTCTGAGCAGTATGAGTCAAAAACAGTCTGAACATGTCATTGTTTCACTTCATTCAATTTATTTATCTTTTTCGAAATCTTCAAAATTCCCCGGTGTCTTATCCTCCAGCAAGACAATATCTTCTCCTTGTTGTTGTCTTATTTTAATATTTTCTTTACCCCAAGAACACATAACTTCAACGATCTTATTGGCTGTAACTCCATATTCTGTGAGGCTATATTCGACCTTTGGCGGCATCTGCTGGTACACATGTCTTTTTACGAGTCCATCCTTCTCAAGTTCACGAAGCTGCTGAATCAGAACCTTTTGTGAAATGCCGTGAATATTGCGTTGTAATTCGCTTGTTCTCTTTACACCGGACATTAATAAGCATATGATCAAGGATTTCCATTTTCCGCCGATTATTTCAAGTGTTGCTTCTATACCCAGATTATATTGTTTCATAGAATAGCACCTCGTTCATGCTGATCTTATAAAATTGTTTAAATTCTTATTATTGCATATACGTTTTTTCGAGTCCAGTACGTACTTTGAGGTAACCATCTTACTTTATTGTGTGTATTTTCATTTTTTTAAACCTGCAAGATAATGATGACATTCAAAAAAATTAGGACAGGCACTTCGAAGATACACTTCTGCCTGCGAAGGGAGATTTCATAATGAACACACTGGTAATTTTGGCACACCCAAACATTGAGACTTCAAGGGTAAACCAGCGATGGAAACAAGAATTGCTGCAGTATCCAAACGATATTGCAATTCATGAGATTTACAAAGAATATCCTAACTGGAACATTGATGTCCCTAGAGAGCAAAGTCTATTAGAAGCATATAACCATGTTGTTTTTCAATTCCCGCTGTATTGGTATAGTTATCCGCCTCTGTTGAAAAAGTGGTTTGACGATGTTTTTGCTTACGGATGGGCTTATGGATCAAAAGGTGACAAACTTAAAGGGAAAAAGTTAGGCCTTTCCATGTCCATCGGTGATAAAAAAGAAAATTATCGGCCGGAAGGCTCTATTTCTTTTACCGTGGATGAAGTGATCACGCCTTTCAAAGCCAGTGCAGGACATGTAGGCGCAGTGGCATTACCCTATTTTGCTGTCTTTGGAGCTTCGTTTCAAGCTAGCGATGAGGAAATCAATCAAAGTGCAGAAAAATATATTAACTATATCTTTAAGTATCAACAGTAACCCGGGCATTTCCGTGTTAGCTATCCCATGACTTGCGGCGAGATAGATAAGGACTTATTTAATTTATAAATCCATGGAAGTCTTGATATCAATAATCAAATATATTAAATTTGTTGAAAACATTCAATGATTAGGTAAATGGAATCCAATCTTGCACGTAATAGGGCTGAACTTTCAGGGAAGGCAACGGATGTTCTAGATTCTCGAACTTTAGCATCCTCTCATAAAAGATTGGCAGAGTTGCTCACTGAAGATATTTCGGTTCTTGATGTTGGTTGTGGTACGGGAGCGATAACTCGCGGAATTGCTGAAATTGTTGGACCAGAAGGGCGGGTTCTTGGTATTGACAGTAATCCTGCACTTATTGAACAGGCTAGGAAGTCTTTCGGAAATATTAGAGGACTAGAATTTGAAGTTGGCGATATCTTCAGCCTTCCTTATCAAGATGAATTCGACATAGTTACTACTGCACGAGTTTTGCAATGGTTATCCAATCCACTAGAAGCTATAACTGTTTTGGAATTTTCAACCAAACCGGGTGGACGAGTTTTGGTTCTTGATTATAACCATGAAAAGATAACTTGGGAACCAGAACCTCCTTCAAGCATGAAATCTTTCTATTCCGCATTTTTAAAATGGCGTTCTGATGCGGGGATGGATAACGGAATTGCTGATCATCTTTCAAACTTATTTGAAAAGGTTGGAATCAACGAAGTAATTATCACCCCTCAACATGAAATAGTAAAAAGAATGGTTAACGATTTTGAATCACGCATAGGTATTTGGGCAAACGTAGCTGCTAGTAGAGGAATTCAGATGGTTAAAGATGGATTTATTGCGGAGAGTGAGCGTTCAATTGCCGAGAAGGAATATCGAGAATGGACTAAAGAAATCGCTATTCACAAACAATGTATTTATTAGCTGTTGAAGGTCGCAAACATTAATGTAAAATCTCAAAACAAAAGAGGGTGTCCCGAAAGCCATGAAAATGGCTGATGGACACCCTCTTTGTATCGTTCATTCTAGTGGGTGGGAGCCCCATCAGGATGTCCAAAAACCTCATAACTACTGCGCAATCAATTCCTTATGCATAAGTTCAAAATCCTTAAAATTATCTTCATCTATAATCACTGTACGGATCATGAGTAACCGTCATAATAGATATGCCTTGTTCTTTATTTGTAACTGCTTAGCTTTTTAATAGACTTTCCATATGTGAAAAGACGCCAAACTTTTTCAAGAGGCCCTTGCTGAAATTTCTGCATCCAAACAAAACTAAATATAATTAGTATAGTATACACAATGAAGACGAGTACCAAACTTTGTACAAGTGTATATCCATGTGTCCAACCTAGTAATGCAATAAGGAGCTTAAGAAGTAATAAATGTCCTACATAGGCGGTTAACGATATACGTCCTACATAACTAAGCGGTTTATACATAAACGAAAAGTAATTCTTATGATATAAAATAAGCATAGAGGACAAATAAAAAATTAGGAAGGGATAGGATGCTAAATCACCTATTCCTAGAAAAAATATGTTTTCGTTGATATTAGGATTTATATAACCAGCCCACACCCCTGCCAAAACAAATGGTAAACTTAGGAAAAGTGAAATTTTATGAATTCGTTTAATTTTACTCATATGTTGTGATAATTGCTTAAAAAGATCAATTTTACCTACATAAAGTCCTAGTAAAAACATACTAACAATTAACAAAATATAATAAATAAAATGCATAATCATCGGTAAAATACTGTTATCAGCAGTTACAAATACCATAGTTCCAATCATTAATATCATATTACATGATGCTAGTATCCCAGCAATGCGCAGAATAATTCTAGGCTTTAGTTTAAAGAAAGGAACCAAGATAAACCCTAATAAACTATACATTACTAAAATAGGGGTTACCTGAGGAGCAATTAGCATCGATATAATCCCTATAGGAAGCAAAGTAATCAGTCGCCTTGAAAAAAGTTGATAACTACGCAATTCGCGTTGTTGTGCACGTAAAAAAAACATTTGAGATCCAACACCAAATAAAAATGCAAAAATGGAAACAAACTTATTATCAAAAAACAAAGTATTAAAAATAGACAGGTAATGATCCAAAGAATGGATTGAAAGATTAAGGCCTGCCTTTGAAAAACCAGCGGCATGTACAATCAACATCCCAAGTAAGGCAACGCCACGAATAATATCAAGGGACATAGTACGCGTGGAACTATTTTTTGTAGTATGCATATTTTTTAATCCTCTTTCTAAATGTTTAGGTTCCAAACGGGTGACCTATAATTATCCCGATTGCTACCTTTACGAATGACAAAGTCTGAAGTTTGGCAAACAGGACAAGTTTGGATAAGAGTTATTGGATGAGCTTCAATTGAGGTCCGTCACTCTACCATCAATGGTCAACTTGTATACATCGCGTTTTTGACGATTCGGCGGTAGTAACCGACGGCCAACACGGCGAAAACAAAATAGATCAACGCATACACGCTCATTGTGATGACTACCGGCACTGTAATATCGGACATTATTATTTCTTCTGTCAACGCTTTGACCGCAAAGATGGAATGTGACAGCCCAACAAGCAGCGGGAGGGCAAAGACGAACAGTTGTTTGCGCACAATGCCGCTCATGATGTGATTAACGTCAAAGCCGAGCTGCCTCAACGTTTTGAAGCTTCTTTTTTCCTGTTCCGCTTCCGTCATTTGCTTGAAGTACAAAATGCTTCCGGTCGAAATAAGGAAGACTAGACCGAGGAACGCCGAAATAAACACAAATAGTCCACGCGAACGGAGTGACTCTACGTAACTCTTCTGAAAATCGGACATGTACTCGTCTTTGCCTACGTATTTGACAAACAGAGCGGACGCCTGGGCGCGCTCCTCCCGATCAGGAACCTGGTACGTATCCAGATGTACCGCCTCGTAACCGGTCATGCCCGAGAGCTTCTGCCCGATGTCGCGCACAGTCGCTTCGGAGGCCAGTAATTGATAGCCGAAAACGTTGACATTCATCAAATATTTCGCGGTCATTCCGTTTAATCGCAACTTCCCCGCAGTTCCGTTTTGGCCGAGCGTCACTTCTTTCGGAAATGTCCGATCACTTTCGTTGAATATGCCTTTGAGTTTTCCCCGAGCTTCGTACAGCACGGTCTCGCCGTTTGAAGGCGTTTCGACCTGGGCGCCAGCCTGCTGCAACTGTTCGGCGGGCAGTAAAAGCAAGTTTTGAACCGATGCCTCCGATGAAATGCGCAGATCATGGTTCGCGTCAGTCAGCCGCACGGCTTCGACCGGCTGATGCCGGAAGCGGATACCCGCCTGCTCAAGATCGCGAGTGAATGCGCCAGCGTCCTGTTCCTTATTCTCAAAGACAATATCATACGGCAACCTCATGCGAGTATCGCTCTCCACGGAGAAATACAGCGAATAGGAGAACGCAAGCGTCGTCAGCGTCATACCCGACGTCACGGTGATCAACGTGAGCGAGTTGGCGTTTGCCTTCATCCGGTGCATCAGCGGAGCCAGGGACAGGCTGTTCTTCAATCCCCAATGCCCGTTCCGCCCCTTGCGAAACAAGTAAAGCAGCCAACCGATCGAAACGCGGAACAGCAAATACGTGCCTACAATTGTCAACAGAAGAATGTACGGCATGTCGATTGGGTCGCTCATGCGCCCCGATAGGTCGTAGCCGTACCCGATCAGTGCAATGCCGAGTAGGGAAAAGAAAGCGGCGACGATCGGATATGGCTGTTTAGGATGTTCGCCCCGTTTGTCCGTATGGAACAGCTCGAGCAGCGTGCTGCGGGACACCGTCACGATCATCTGGATCGAAGTGAGCGCGATCAGCGCGGCAAATACGATCGAAGTCTGCCGGGCCGCGGCAAAGGAAAAGGAAAGGCCAGCGACGCCCTCGAAAGCGAGCAACTTGAGCAAAATGAGCAGGAACAGCCGCGATATGAGCGCGCCGAATCCAATCGCGACAAACAGGGCGCCGAGGCTGAGCAACACATTTTCAATGATCAGGAAGCGGGCCGTGCCCATTTTCGACAAGCCAATCAATTGATACAAGCCGATTTCCCGGCTGCGACGCTTCAAAAAGATGCTGTTCGCATAAACGGAGAACACAATAACGATGGCCAGCAACAACGTACCAGCGACGTTAAACACGTAGGCGAAGTTGCTATCCATTCCCGCGCGCTCAACAACGGACGGATCATGCTGCAGGGTAGCAAACACGAAGTACAGGCTCATGCTGAAGATGAGCGCAAAAAAATAAAGATAGTAATGATTGAGGTCTTTTCGCATGCTCCGGACGACCAGTTCAAACAGCGTCAACGTTGTCTCCTCCAAGTACGGCTTGTACGTCCATAATTTCTTTGAAGAACAACGGCCTTGTTTTGTCGCCGCGGTACAGCTCGGAATAGATCTGTCCGTCTTTCAAAAAGACAACCCGGCTGCAATAGCTGGAAGCGACTGGATCATGCGTTACCATGACGATCGTCACCCGGCGCTTGCGGTTCAGCTCTTCGAGCGTGCCCAGCAACGAGGCTGCGGATTTCGAATCGAGCGCGCCTGTCGGCTCGTCCGCGAAGACCATGGACGGTTGGTGGATGAGCGCGCGGCCGGCGGAAGTTCGTTGTTTTTGCCCGCCCGAAATTTCGTGAGGATATTTATGCGCCAGTTCCTTGATTCCGAGAATATCGGCAATGGCGTCGAATTCCCGTTCCGCCGCCCGTTTGTTCATTTTGCTGAGCGAGATGGGCAGGAGGATGTTTTCCTTGACGGTCAGCGTATCCAGCAGGTTATAGTCCTGAAAAATAAACCCCAGCCTCTGGCGCCGGAAAGCGGAAAGCTCAGCATCCTTCATATTCGAAATGTCGGCGTCGGCGATCCGAATCATCCCCTCCGTTGCTCGGTCGATGGTGGCCAACACGTTCAGCAACGTTGTTTTGCCCGATCCCGAAGGCCCCATAATGCCGACGAATTCGCCTTCGGCGACGCGAAGATCGATCCCTTTCAACACAGGTTGCACACTGCTCCTCGTCCCGTACGATTTGCGGACATTCTGGGCGTACAGTACAGTTTGTCGCGGTTGTGTCTCCGTTCCGGTCATCATCGTAAAACCTCCTAAAGTTAGGCTAGGCGTTCATTGTACTTCGAACCGCGAACGATTGTCGCCTGTTTCAGATGACAAGGAAGGCGGGCAATGTGACAATCTTGTCATGCGCGCGAAATCAAAAAGCAATACGGAGTGCCCGGCTGCTTTTGACGTTTTAACTACAGTAGCATGCCTCTGCGGATCGACTCGAAGTCGTTTTTGGCCGTGAATATGACGCGCATTTTCGTTCCTCCGGACAGTCCGGGTTGCGCCGCGAGCGCGATCCCGATTTTGGCGGCGGCGGTTTTCGCCAGGTAGAGGCCGAGGCCGGTGGCGGCATTGTGAATGCGGCCGTTCCCGCCGGTGAAACCTTTGTCAAAAATACGCGGCAAGTCATGCGTCGGAATACCCGGTCCTTCGTCGCAAATGTCAAGGATGGCGTTCCCGGAGCCGCCGGCGCTCGTTCCGATGACGATGGCGATTGTCCCGCCTTCGGGGCTGTATTTAATCGCGTTCGTCAGCAATTGGCGGAGGATGAAGCGACACCATTTGCGATCGGTGATCACTTCCGCATCGTCTCCGGCAAACTCGACCGCGATATTTTTCTCGATGCACCAGGAGCCGAGGTCGCGAACTTCTGCGGCGGCCAGCCGCTGAAGCGACGCAGGTTCTGCGACATAGTCCGCGTCCAGGGAAGGCAGGCGCGTCATATATAGCTGGCGATCGATCAACAGATGGAGCCGCAGCCACTCCGCTTCGATTTTGCGAATGGCGGGATCGCTGCGGCGGGCGTCCAAGGTCAGCTTCATCGCGGTCAGAGGCGCTTTCACTTCATGAATCCAGGAGGCCATAAAATCGTTTTCGATCAGCTGCGATTCCCGATATTCGGACAACATGCGCCTGCAGCGCCGATCGGCTGCCCGCAACGCTTCATAGGCGACTTCATCCGGGAACCGCTCCGGCCGGGACAATGTCTCCACCCAGTCCTCATCCACCGCTTCGTCCCGGGCCGCCAGATCCGCCAGCGCTGCCGTGAACTTCGTTTCTGCCATATATCGCCAAACGACAAACACGATCAGAACGAGCAAAAACAGTGCGTTCAAATAGACGATCGAACTTAAGCGGACGGCGATTCCGCTGTCGAGCCAAACGAGCGCGTCTACAAAGCCGAGCAATGCCATGAACAAGAAGAGCCAGCTTTTTTGGTAACCGAGGTACCGGATGAACATGGTTGCGATGCGCCTCCTAGTTTAACGTGACGGCCATGTAGCCGAGCCCTTTTTTCGTGACAATGGCTTCTTCAAGTCCAAGGTCGGCGAGCTTGTGCCTCAGTCGCGCCACATTGGCGGTCAGCGTGTTGTCGTTGACGAACTGTTCGTCTTCCCACAGCTTGCTTATGAGGTCGTAGCGGGGGACGATTTCATTGTTCGCTCTTACCAGGAAGGAGAGAATAAAAAACTCGTTCTTCGTCAAGTCGGCTTCCCGGCCGTCCTTGCGTATGACGCCGCGCTTCAGATCGATGACGGCGCCGTTCCACTCGATCAAATCAGCCGCTTCTTCCCCGTGTCCGTATGCGTAAGTTCGGCGTAGAATCGCCTGAATTTTGGCCAGCAGCACGTCCATATGAAACGGCTTCTGAATGAAGTCGTCGGCCCCCATGTTCATCGCCATCACCATATCCAGCGGATGATCCCGCGAAGACAAAAACAGAATCGGCACTTTCGAGATGGCGCGAATTTCGCGGCACCAATGAAAGCCGTCATATTTCGGCAATTGAATGTCGAGGATGACGAGCTTAGGCTGCTCTTTCACAAAGGCCGTCAGCACATCGTCAAACCGCTCCGGCCCCGCAACGCGGAACGACCATTGCCCCAATCTTTCCTTCAAAGCGTCAAATATATGGGCGTCGTCTTCGACGATGAAAATGTTCATCTCCATGCGCGTTCATATCCTTCCGTTTCCAGTACATTTTTTCGTTACACGTATTTTAAATGAAATGATGCGGAATTGAAACCGACGCGGGACGGGGAGCCGGAAGAGACTTTTCGGAGTAACTACTCAGCCCCCTACTGTTGCCAAGAGAACAAGAGCAGGGGGTGTGCAGTCATGACGAATGGAGCGGGAAACGGAGCGAGCCTGTTTTCGAAGTGTTTTCAAGGGATTCACGATCAGCGGCATGAAGGGAAGGTGCAGCATGCGCTGATGGTGTCTATAGAAAATAAAGTGTTTATACGAAAATGAATGTCCGGAAAAAAGCATGGCAACATCCGACATCGGAAGGCCTGTCACGTGGGCATAGTTTCTGAAAAACGACCGTGACAACAACTTTATTCCGCTAAACCCAAAGAAGAAGCCGCGATTTACGCGGCACTAAATGAAATAAAGTTCTTGTCAACCGACACATGGCTGTGACAAGTCAGGTTAAGAGATCCTGAGCTCTTTTCGTTCATAATATTAAAACGTACTATATACATTTTCACATTCTTTCGCGGTCGGTTCATAAAAACAGTGCTTCTTCCATCGTCCTGCGAGCGGCTGATTATACCAAGTTGACGGACATGGTCCGGGATTTTCGAACGTTCCTGGACGGAAATACCATAGGGGGAATTTGGCTGGCCAATTCCGCACCCCATTCACAGCCCGTTTCGCCAGACGGCGTTCTCTCTCTTGCGTTTTGATAGTACAAACCATGTAGCAACGCTTCGAACGCATGCGGCTGGTTGATCATTTGGGGAATTGTCCGGATTCCTTTAAAATCGGAGCAATTCGCTCTTATTCGGTTAATGCCAACGTTTCCAATAAGGAGCATGCCCGTTTCGCCTTCGGTCTCAGCTTCAGCCCGAAGCAACCTTGCCAACATATCAATATCCTGCTTTCTGGCTTTTACGACTGCCATTGGCTCACCTCTTTAGATTTCTAGACTCATCATATTGTAGGTGAAGCGAATGTGTTACTCTGGCAAAATAGAGAACGATAATAAATAGCCGTTCCACCACACTCTTCTGTCCGCAATGACCGTACGGCCTGCGAGTTCAAGGTTTTGGAACTGTGCGTAACCGGACACGGAGTCATGCTGTTGACCTGCAGCTGATCATTCTGGCCGGCTGCCGTCGTGGTGTCTTATTCAACCATTGTACCCGTCCCTCGCAATGGAACTATCGCTTAGATCCCCGGAAGCCTCACGAGGAAAAATGTTTATACGTAAATCGAACTCAATCAA